>DAHUXD010000049.1 GCA_027307335.1 Acidobacteriota bacterium | reverse complement strand
GCCGACGGCCTGGCCAAGGCACACGCCATCGGCATCGTTCATCGGGATCTGAAGCCCGAGAACCTGATGGTGTCGAAGGACGGGTTCGTCAAGATCTTAGACTTTGGCCTGGCGAAGCTGGTCGAGCCGGAGTCGCAGCATCTCTCGGTCGTTCCGACGGCGGTGGCGCCGCCGACGCAGCCCGGCACGATTCTGGGGACGGTCGGCTACATGTCACCGGAGCAGGCGAGCGGCCAGCCGCTGGATTTCCGGTCCGACCAGTTCGCGCTGGGCTCGATTCTCTACGAGATGGCGTCGGGCCGGAAGGCGTTCCAGCGCAAGACGGTTGCCGAGACGCTGACGGCAATCATTCGGGAAGAGCCGGAGCCGCTAGCCCAGATCGCTCCGACCACACCGCCGCCTCTGCGCTGGATCGTCGAGCGGTGCCTGGCCAAGGATCGGGAGGACCGTTACGTCTCGACGCGAGATCTTTCTCGTGATCTGGCGAGCGTACGCGACCACCTTTCGGAGACTCTCTCCTCTGGCCAGAACGCTCCCATGGAGCTCTCTCTGCCGTCGCGCCGCGGGTGGATCCTTCCAGCGGCCGCGGCGCTTGTTCTCGGCGCGGTTGCGGCGCTCATATTGCGCGGGGCTTTCGAGGGCCGGCCTGACTCCAAGGTCCACTACCAGCGGCTCACGTGGCGGCGCGGCACGATCCAATCGGCGCGGTTCGCACCCGACGGTCAGACGGTGCTCTACAGCGCTGCCTGGGAGGGGAAGCCGACGGCGATCTACATCAAGCGGCCCGAGAGCCCCGATGCGGTCCCCCTGGAACTGGCGGGCGGCGGCCGGCTGCTTGCGATCTCGCTCACGGGCGAGATGGCGATCCAGCTTCGCCCCGAGTACGCGCACGCGGGGGTGACGCGAGGCACGCTCGCCCGGGTGGCTCTGACGGGAGGGGCCCCGCGCGAGATCGCCGAAAACGTCAACGAGGTGGACTGGGGACCGGACGGGAGCCTTGTCGTGACGCGGGATCTCGGCGAAAACGGCCGGCTGGAGTATCCGGCGGGGAAGGTGCTCTACGAGACTGCCGGGGGACACGTGAGCTTTCCGCGCCTATCGCCCCGGGGCGATCGGATCGCATTCGTCGACAACCCCCATCGAGGCAATGACCGTGGCGCAATCGCGATCGTCGACCTCCAGGGCAAGAAGAAGCTTCTTGCGAAGGATTTCGAGAGCGTCCAGGGATTGGCCTGGTCGCCCTCTGGCGATGAGGTGTGGTTCACGGCGTCCCGAGCCGGTGTCCTTCTTCAACTCTGGGGCGTGACGGTCTCGGGCAGGCTGCGCGCGATCTCCAGTGTGCCCGGCGCGGTGCGGCTGCAGGATGTCACGCGCTCGGGCCATGTCCTGCTGACCCAGGATGACTGGCGAAGCGCAATCAGGTGGCTCGTGCCGGGCGAGAGCCGGGAGCGCGACTTCTCGTGGTTCGGGTGGTCGGTCCTCGGCGACTTGTCGGCAGACGGCAAGACGATCGTGTTCACCGAAATGGGAGAACCGGTCGGGCCCAACAACGCCGCCTGCCTGATGAGATCGGACTCTCAACCGCTCCGGCTCGGCCAGGGATGGGGCCGCCGCCTCTCGCCCGACGGAAGGTGGGTCACCTCTCGGCTTCCGAGGGCGGGATCTCCGATCGTCCTCTTGCCGACGGGACCCGGCGAGCCAAAGGAGATCCGGCAGGGCTGGGGAGTGGACCTGTGGACCGTGTCGGCGTGGCTGCCTGACAGCAAGCGACTCGTTTTCTATGGCCTCGAAGGGACAAGCAAGCTGGGTCGCCTCTTCGTTACAGACGCTGCCGGCGGCAAGCCGCGCCCGATATCGCCGGAAGGTGTCACCAACCCGTTCACGATCTCCGGCGATGGGAGGTTCGTTGCCGCGCCGGGGCCCGATCGGAAGGTCCAGCTCTATCCCGTGGATGGCGGCGACCCGCGCACGGTCGCGGGAGCTGTCGAAGGGGATGAACCCGTTCAGTGGAGCTCGGATGGGCGCTCGCTCTATGTGGAAGCGGAGCTCCCGGCTTACTCCGCTCCCGCCCGCGTCTTTCGCCTGAACCTCGATACGGGTGAGCGGCTACTCTGGAAGGAGCTCCTTCCAGAGGACCCCGCCGGCATCATGCAGGTGGGCGATGTCGTTCGCATCACTCCCGATGGCAGCGCCTACGCCTATCGTTATCGGCGCGTGCTGGCGGACCTTTACCTGGTCGAAGGGCTGAGGTGAGGCGATGGCGCTCTCAGCGGGAGCCCGTCTCGGTCCCTGCGAAGTCGTTGCGCTCCTCGGCGCGGGAGGAATGGGCGAGGTGTACCGGGCGCGGGACACGCGGCTGGGGCGCGATGTCGCGGTCAAGCTCGTGCATCCACGGTTTGCCGCTGATCCCGAGCAGCTTCGCCGCTTCGAGCAGGAGGCCCGGGCCGCTTCTCAGCTCGACCACCCCAACATCCTCGTCGTCCACGATCTCGGCTCGCACGAGGGAGGCCCCTACATCGTCTCGGAGCTTCTGGAAGGCGAATCGCTGCGGGAGAGGCTCGGCGCGCCGATGCCGCCCCGCAAGGCCATCGAGTACGTCGTGCAGGTGGCCCACGGTCTGGCCGCGGCCCACGAGAAAGGGATCGTCCACCGAGACTTAAAGCCCGAGAACCTGTTCGTGACCAAAGACGGGCGGGTCAAGATCCTGGACTTCGGGATCGCGAAGTTGGCGCAGCCAGTGGTGTCGTCCGTCCCGCTCACGGAAGCCCTGACGGCTTCTCCTCCGACCGAGCCCGGTGTGGTGATGGGGACGGTGTCGTACATGTCGCCGGAGCAGGTGGAGGGGAAGGCTATTGATCAGAGGAGCGACCTCTTCTCTCTGGGGGTGGTGCTGTACGAGCTGTTGTCGGGGAGGCGACCGTTTCAGAAGGAGACGGCGGCCGAGACGATGACGGCGATTCTGAGGGAGGAGCCGCCGGAGCTTGCCGAGACGAACACGGCAGTCTCGCCCGGTCTCGAGCGGGTCGTGCGGCACTGTCTGGAGAAGGAGCCGTCGAGCCGATTCCAGTCGGCGGCGGACGTGGCCTTCGCCCTGGAGTCGCTATCGAGCGTGTCAGCGCCGAGCTTGCCGGTAGTGGCTCTGCCGCGTCAACGCGGAGTAAGGCGGACAGCCGCGATTGTGACCGGTGCAGCGATGCTCTTGCTGATCGCCCTCGCGCTGGGTTTCCTTCTCGGCGGGCGGAAGGCTCGGCCAGAGCCGCCGTCATTTCAGCAGATTACCTGGCGCCTCGGGAACATCCGATCAGCCCGATTCGCTCCCGATGGACGGTCGGTCCTGTACAGCGCCTCCTGGGAGGGAAAGCCGACTGCGATCTTCTTGAAGCACGCGGAGAGCGCCGAGGCGGCGCGCCTCTCGAGCTGCCCAGCGCCACGCTCCTCGCGATCTCGGCAGCGGGTGAGTTGGCGGTCCAACTCGGCGAGCAGAATTCCCCGCATCCGTTTGTGACTCAAGGCACTCTTGCTCGTGTCGCCATGAACGGCGGAACACCGCGCGAGATTGCCGAGAACGTCCAGCAGGCAGACTGGGGGCCGAACGGAAGACTCGTCGTGACGCGGGACGCTGGGGAGAAGTCGCGCCTTGAGTATCCTGCCGGGAAGGTTCTTTTCGAAGCGGCAGGGCATGCGAGCTTTCCGCGCCTGTCGCCCACGGGAGAACTGATCGCCTTTGTCGATCACCCCTTCTCGGATGACGACCGTGGTTCGATTTCGGTCATCGATTCTCGGGGCAGGAAGAGGACGCTCGCGGGAGAGTTCGAGAGCGTCCAGGGTCTAGCCTGGTCACCGACCGGAGCCGAAGTTTGGTTCACAGCGGCAGAGGCGGGGACCAACCATCAACTCCGGGGCGTGACGCTTGCGGGAAGACAGCGCACGATCGCTCGCGTCCCCGGCAACGTTCGGCTCGAGGACGTCAGCCGGTCCGGTCGTGCGCTTCTGACGCGGATCGACGAGCGGTACATGATCCGATGGCTCGAACCCGGAACGAAGCTGGAGCGCGACCTTCCACTGTTGTTTGGGCACCCGCTCCTCAGAGATCTGTCCCGGGACGGGAAGTCGATCGTTTTTCAGGAACTTGGAGAGCCCGTTGGTCCCCGCTACGCAGTTTGCCTGATCAGAAACGACTCTCAGCCGTGTCATCCTCGGTGAAGGGGCCGGCGGCATACTTTCGCCCGACGGAAGGTGGGTTACGTCTCACCAGAAGGGGGCAGGATCCCCTATTGTGCTGCTGCCCACCGGCCCCGCGGAGCCCAAGAGAATCGATGCCGGCGGCATCGATTTATCCACCCAAGGTGCCTGGCTGCCGGATAGCGAAGGCTTGATACTGACGGGGAGCGATCGAGGAGGCCTTCGGGGCCGGCTTTTCCTGGTGAGTCCGGATGGGGAAAAGCCGAGGCCGGTACTCGGGCATTCCCCCCTTCGACAATGCGGCGCTCCAGGCCATCCTGTCGTCTTCCTTTGTTCCGCTCCCGGCGGAACTTCACGAAGAGCGTGAAGGCGTGACCGTCACGTTCCTTTACAACATGCGAATCGATGATCCGTCCCGAGCGCCGACGCCTTTGCCGGCGAGCGTGGCCGCCTCTTCCGCAAGGCCGTCCGGCGCGGAAATCCGGCTACCGCCTCCGCGGCCCGGTACGGCAGCAGGATTCGAAAGCGTCAGTCTCGATCAGCCGGACTTCAAACACCCGGCGTACATCGAGAAGCTGGTGCAGATCATCAGCTCGAACTGGTTCAAACCGATCCAGGCCCCCGAGACGAGCCCGGTCGTGCATTTCCAGGTCGAAAGGGATGGAACGATCACGAACCCACGGATCATCGCGTCGAGTGGCGCCGTCTTCATCGACCGAGCGGCGCTGCGAGCGGTCTACGCCTCCTCGCCAGTCCCACCCCTACCTGCCGAGTTCGGCGGGTCGCATATCGGCATTCAGGTGGTCTTCGAATAAAACGAGCGTCGGGTCCGCTGCCACGCTCCTCGGTCGCGCGAAAGTCGGGCTCTCTGAACCCGGCGCAACGCGCAGGTCCCGCGAAAGTCTCGCAAACGGGGCCCCGGCCAGCGGTGATTCCTTCCCCTCCGCAATCGGGCTGCGGCGCCGACTCAAGGGCCGACGACGACGATGCCGGTCTCGTGATGGATCAACGTACAGCAGATGAGCGGTGGACAGCCCGGAGGACCAGGCGGCGAGTGATGACCGACGGAGCAACTGTACGAGAAGGAACCCGGCTGATTGAACGTGTGAGAGTACGAGAAGGTTCCCGTGTGGACGCCCGAGTCGAAGCCGGGTCCGGTGACGGAGTGGTCGAGAGGCTCGAAGGGGTCCCCGTTCGGCACGAACGTCCACGTGACCGTGCCGCCGACGGCCACCGTCACGGTGTTCGGCGCGAAGTGCATGATGCAGGCGCGTCCGCTGACGCCACACCCGAAGCAGTCCGCACTGAGAAGCACACGAGAGTTCTGAGGTAAAGCTGTCGGGGTCGGGATGGGTGTCGGGGCGGGTGTCGGGGTCTGTCTGGGCGTCGCCGTGTGCCGCGGCGACGGCCGCGGCGGCGTGGTCGTCGGCCGTTGCGACGCGGGAGTCGGAGTCGGTGACGGGTTTTCCGTCGGCGCCGGACTGGCTGTTGGCGTCGGACAGAAGGCGAATGCCGAGGTGTCGAGAACGGGAACGAAGGGGAGTCCCGGCGCCACGACGCCACCCGGTCGGTTGAAGTAGATCCTGATCGAGCCGGAGAGAGTGTCGGTGACAGTCAGTTGGACCCCGACGGTGGTCATCCCGGCCGCGAAGAACCACTGGCCCTCTCCGATGCCGCAGGCATCCAGGGCCTTCACCACCAACTCGACGTTCGACGGATCGAAGAACCAGAAATAGCCCGCTTCCGACGTCAGGCTCGCGGCGTGCGCGAGTCCGCTATCTCCGGAGGTCGTCAGCCAGGTCGCACGGACCTGAAACCGGCCGCTGAGGCAGAGGTCGGTATCGGTTTCGACGCATCCTGGGGCCGAGCCGGGGAAGGTCGCCGCCTCCGTCGTCGACGCCACTTTCTCCGTCTCCCGCGGCTCTTCGGGGTTTGGCACGGCGGACCAGGCGTCACCGGCCGGACAACCTTCGAACGTCGTCGTGTCGGCGATGGTCTCAAATGGAACGCCCTGCACGTTCGAGTACGTCTTGCTCCGGTTCGTCGCCGTGTCGGTAACGGTCAGGCGGACACCGAGGTTCGTCAGGCCCGCCGAGAAGATCCAGAAGTGCCCATTGACGGCGCAGCCGTCCAGGGCCTTCACGGCGATCTCGACGTTCCCGGCGTCCAGGAACCAGAAGTAGCCGGAGTCCGCCGTCCATGTCACCGCGTGTGCCGGACCGGACTCGCCGTCCGGCTTGGTCCATGTGGCGTCGACCAGAAAACGGCCGCCGCCGAGGCAGAGCGTCGTCTCGGTCGAGCAGTCGGACGCTGCTTCGGCCAACCGTGGCTGGCGGACCCCGACGCGGGTCGTCATCGGAAGCGAGATCATCCGCTGACCGGCCGTTCCGGTCGCCGCCACGATAAGCGCCGTCAGAGCGAAGCGCCGCGTTCTTCCCGTCGTTTGGCCCCGCATGGAATCTCCTTAGCGCCGCTCGCTCTCTCCCCAAGGCGGGGCGGGAGATCGTGGAAGTCGAGGAAACCGATCTGAAAGGCGGCTCTCTGGCGGTCGAGCGACCATGATCCGACGGACTCGGCGTTGGTTCAGTGAGGTCGGGGATTCCGGCGATCCGCTCATCGCCGTCACCGCGGCGGGGCGACGATCACAACGCCGGTTTCGTCTTCGATGTGCGGTCCCTCGGCGTGTGGAGGTCTCTGCCCTGGAAAGCCGCCGCACCAGCCTGGCACCAGATGGCCGACGCGGCAGTAGTACGAGAAGGTTCCGGCTTCGTTGAACGTATGCGCGTAGGTGAAGGAACCGTCTTGAACGCCCGAGTCGAAGCTGCCGTCCGTTGATGTGATCGAGTGAGAATGGAGCCCCTGAAGCCCGGCACCATCCTGAAAAGTCCATACGACGGTGTCTCCCGCGCGAATGCGAATGGGAGTCGGCGAGAATTGCATGACGAGCCACATAGAGCCGGTCGGACCACAATCGTCAACCCGAGGATCGAGCGTGACCTCGCGCTGACAGTGCTCGAACGTGGTCGTATCCAGAACCGGCCGGAACAGGGTATCGGCGGTTCTGCCGTAGGTCTTTACGTCGCCGGTTAGAGTGTCCGTGACCTTGAGCTCAACGCCGACCGTGGTCATGCCGGCCGCAAAGAACCAATGCCCAGCCTCGATGTCACAGGCGTCGATGATCTTGACGACGAGCTCGACGTTGGAGGGATCGAAAAACCAGAAATAGCCCGATTCCGACGTCAGGCTGGTGGCATGGCCGGCGCCGCCGTTTCCGGGAGCCGTCTGCCAGAGCACCTCGACCTGGAAGCGTCCGTCCAGGCAGAGGGCCGTGTCGGTATGGACGCAGCCCGCGCTCGAAGATCTCGGTGCGATCTGGTCGATGGAGCGACGAGTCTCGGGATCGGACGCCCGGGCAACCGGCGCGGCGCCGGACGACGTTCCGGAGGCGCACGCTGCGAACGTGGTCGTATCGGCGATGGTCTGAAAGGGCGCCCCCTGAAGATTCGAGTACGTCCTCGCCTGGTTCGTTGACGTGTCCGTGACGGTCAAGGTGACGGCGACGTTCGTCAGACCGGCGGAGAAGACCCATGAGTGACCGTTGACGGCGCAACCGTCGAGGATCTTGATCGCGACCTCGACATCGTTGGGATCGAAGAACCAGAAGTACCCGGTGTTGGAGGTCAGTCGTTCGGCATGGGCGCGAGACGACGCCCCATCGGGTCCTGTCCAGCTCGCCTCGACCTGAAACCTTCCGCCGTCGAGGCAGAGGGTGGTTCCTCCGGGAGGACAGGGCGCGACCGTCGCGGTGATCCGGGCGATCCGGTTGCCCGCGGTCTCGGTGAACCAGATGTTCCCGTCGGGACCCGCGACAAGTCGACTCGGCGCGCTGGCGGCTGTGGGGATCACGAACTCCGTGAGGACGCCTCCGGTCGTCATCCGCCCGATCTGGTTGACGGCACTCTCGGCGAACCAGAGGTCGCCATCCGACCCGGCGGTGATGCCGACCGGCCCGCTGTTCGACGTGCCGATGGGGAATTCGGTGACGACGCCGGCCGTCGATATTCGACCGATCTGGTTCGTCTTGGACTCGGTGAACCAGAGGTTGCCGTCGGGACCGGAGGAGATTTGTGAGGCGCCGCTGTCTGCGGTTGTGATGGGAAACTCGTCGATCTCGTAGTCCGTTGTGATCCGGGCAATCCGGTCCACGGCCGTCGTCCAGATGTTTCCATCCGCTCCCACCGTGACGCCTCCAGCTCCGCCGGGAGGGGAATTGCCGACTTCGACTCCCAGTGATGAGCCGTCGACTTCGCTGCCGGCGGTTGTGAGGCGCCCGACAAACGGATAACCGCTCGAGGCGCTGAACCAGAGGTTGCCATCGGATCCAGCCGCGATGTCGCCAAGCCCCAGAAACGTGAAAGGAACCGGGAACTCGGTGACGACCCCTGCCGTCGTGATCCGTGCGACATTTCCGACGACGCTCTCCGTAAACCACAGGTTGCCATCCGGCCCGGTCGTGATGCCCAACGGGCCACTCCCCGGGGTCGGTATCGGAAATTCGCTGATCACGCCGGCCGGCGTGATCCGGCCGATCTTGTTGCCCGCAACTTCGGTGAACCAGAGGTTGCCGTCGGGACCCGAGGCGATGCCAGCGGGCGAGCTGGCGACGGTGGGGATCGGGTATTCCCTGATCGATTGTCCCGCAGCGGCGTCTGCGAGATCCATCACGCTTGAGACCACCATCGCTGCGAATGCAACGGCGACCGCGCGGCTGCCGCAGAATCGTCGTGCCGACGAGCGAGCAGGAAACTTGATCATTGGACTCCCTCCGTATGTTCGGCGGGACCCCCGATCACGGGATCGCTTCTAGAGACGCGGCGCCAAAGCAAGGTAAAGGTCTTCATCAGGAGGTCCGCCATCGGGCCAGACCCGGTGAGGCCGGGCTTTTCAGTGAATCGGCCTTCCCCATGCGGTGTGACGGTGACGCGTCCGCGGCGGCGCCGCGGCCGGAGAGACTCGAGAGGAACGTTCCGACGCGGCAGTGGCATCCGCCGGACCATAGTCACAGCCTTCCACGCCCGGATGATTGTCGTCGCACGGGATCAGCAGCAGCGCATGCTCGCTCCCATTGGCATCCACTCCATTGCCGCCGATTTCGCCGCGATCGTTGATGTTCAACGCGTCGATCACGTAAAGGCTGGAACTCGAAGGAACCAGAGTATTCAGGTCGACCAAGGGCCCACCCTGCTCCCACAGGAATCCGCGCTGGTTGTCGGTGCAGGAATGGCCGACAATCTGTCCCCTTGCGTTGATGGAAAAGGCCCAGGCACAGTCATCACTCCCGAGGACCCCGAGATCGTGCATCGTTCCATCCCAGAGAAATGCGTCGATCTGGGCGTCACCCGACGTCAAAGCCCCACCCACAACCTGGCCCTTTTCGTTGATGGCCGATGCGCCTCCTCCGCTACCTCCGAGGGTGCCCAGGCTGACGAGACCGGTCGCGCGCGTCCATAGAAATGGCTGGCCGACGACGTCGTCGACGAGCCAGGATTGCCCGATGACCTGGCCTCGGTCATTGAGACCCGCAGCGAGAGTGCAGGTTCCACCAAGGCCACCGAGGTCCACCATTCCCTTCCCGCTTTCCCAGAGGAACGAGCCGGTGGTCAGCGCAAGACCGAAATTCGAGGAGCACGGAGAACTCGGAGCCGAGCTGGTGTACGACCACCCGACGACCTGTCCCCGCTCGTTGATGAAGCGAGCCTGAGCGTCCGTTCCACCTGGCAGGGTTCCCAAATCCTGCATCCCATTTCGGCCGTCCCACAGGAACGCTCGGGTCTGGTAGGGGATGGGAGGGAAGAAGTCAAAGGAGGTGATCATGGAGTTGTCATCGGGAACCGTATTGAGGGCCGCGCCGACGACCTGGCCACGGCTGTTGACGGCATTGGCCACGCTCTCGTAGCCGCCCTCCGGCAAGGCTCCAAGATCGACGATCGCACCGTTCTTCCAGAGCACGGATTGCATTTCCGGGAAGCCCGGGAACAATGGATCGATCTCGCCATTCTGAGAGAAGCCGGCAACCAGGCCGTTGGAGCTGATCCACGTGGCTGCGCTGCTCCAGCCGTTCGGGAGCACGCCCAGATCGCCCACGGCGCCGTTGCGCCACTGGAAGGCGTGGGACACGAAGCAATCCGGCACGAAACAAAAATCCGGGAAGGGGTCGGGCGTCGGCGTGTCCGATCCGCCCACGAGCACGCCGTGGTTGGTCAGGAGAGCTGCAGAACCTCCATCGGGGATGTCGCTGTTGGGCCCGCCAAGCGTTCCCATGTCCACGAGCTGGTAGTGATGATGCGGGTGGTGGTTCCGACTCTCCTGCGCGGACGAACCGTCCGAAATCGCCAGACCGACAAGCAGCGTGGCGAGCGCGACGGTAGTTCCGAGGTCCTTTCTCGAGGACATGGCTCCTCCTCCTGTTTCGTGGCCTTGCAAAGGGCGGCGATCATGAGAACGGTGGCTGGGATGCGTCAGAACGTGACGACTTTGCTCGTGCTGTCGCCAGGGTTCGTGGTTGCCCTCAACGACGTCGCCGTGACGGAAACGACGCCCCTGACGAAGGGCTGGTTCGCCGACTTCCTCGACGTTCCCCAGGGCAACCTGATGCGTCGAAACGTGACGAGATTGCGCAAAGAAGCGGTCTGACCTAAACGAGAGCTAAAGCAGGCGCTCGTTATCATTCCGACCAACGGCCGCCCGAGAGGATCTGCACACAATCGGCTCGGTCATTGAGCACCCGAATCGTGAATGATCTCGTCGATCGAATCCGCCGCGGTGACGCGTCCGCCGAGGCGGAGCTCGTGCGGCAGTGCACGCACCGCGTCTTCGTCATGGCCACAGTGCGGATGCGTGACCGCGAAGCCGCGCGGGAAGTGGTTCAGGACGTACTCATGGCCGTCGTCGGCGCTCTGCGCAAGGGACAGCTCCGGGACTCGAGCAAGCTCCTGGCGTTCGTGCACGGCACCGCCCGGAATCTGATCAACAACTGGTTGCGCCGTGAATCCCATGGACCCAGGTTGGAATCCCTTCCCGAAGACGTGGAGGATGTCGGTTCGGCTGTTCTGTCAGAGGACGCCGAGCGGATGCGACTGGTCCGGCAGGCGCTCGAGCGTCTCGGGCTGAAGGATCGGAGGATTCTGTGGATGACGCTCGTGGAGGGCCGCAAGCCGGCCGAGATTGCCGCGGCCCTGGGTCTCACTTCCGAGGTGGTTCGCGCTCGAAAGCTGCGGGGTGTCAAGAAAGTCAGAGGCCTGATCGAGGCAAAACTGTCACGAAACTGATGGCAGGTACCACTGAGTCATGAATGGCATGAGTTGCGACCTTCTAGAGAGACAAGACGCCGCCGAGCGGTACCTGCTGGATCAACTGACCGGCGTCGAGCGGGATGAGTTCGAGCGGCATTTCCTCGAATGTCATTCCTGCGCTGCCCTGCTCCAGACGAACCTGGCGTTGCAGACGGAACTCCAGCTCCATCCGCCGCCTCTGCCGTCGGCCGCTGCGGTCCGTCACCGGGCTTGGATCTGGGCCCCCGCGTTGGCATCGCTGTTGGTTGTCTGCGGCCTGGGGATTTGGTGGTCGCTGGAGCACGAGCCACGGCCTTCGACGGTGGCAGCACCATCGGCGTCCGGGGTCCCTTCCGGGTCGGCGCCTTCAACCGCGCCATCCCGGCCGGCTGCGGCGATCGAGCGACTCGCACGCGTCGCTCCGCCCCCGTACGTCGCGGCCACACTGCGGGGGCCAGAGGATCGCGCCCAGGAAGGATTCCGCAACGCGATGCAGTACTACGTCAAAGGAGATTACGGTGCGGCCATTGGTGGCCTGCGCTCCGCGGCGATCGCGAGCCCGAAGACATCCGCCTTCAGCTTCTATCTCGGGGCGTGCTATCTCCTCACGAATCAGGTCGCGGACGGCGTCGACGCCCTGCGCAGGACGGTCTCTCTCGGCGACAGCGCCTACCTCGAGTCGGCTCACTTTCTCCTGGGCAAGGCGTATCTCGCCGAGGGAAATGTGCCGGCTGCGAAAGCTGAGCTCCAGACGACCGTTCGGTTTCGTGGCAGCAAAGAAACGGAGGCCAGAGACATTCTCGATCAGCTCTCGAGGTGAGCATCGCCGCCTTTGGCGGGAAAGTGTCGCGAATCATGACGACTCGGCGCCTCGCGTTCCTGCTCCTCTTGGCGGGATTCCTGGAGTTCTGGCCTGACGGAATCTCCGCGACACCTGCACCGGCGGAACAAGGGGGTGCGGAAAGGACACCCGCGCCCAAGCCTTCCGAAGCCGTCGAGAAGGTCCTCGATGAGGCCAGGCGTCTGTCGGAGGGCGGACAGCTCCAAGAGTCGCTGACGAAGGTCGATGAGGCGCTCCAAGTCGGTCGTCAGTCCAACGACCTGATCGGCGAGGCGCTCGCCGAGGAAGTGCGTGGAGACTCCCTCGAAGGTCTTCAACGCGTCGAGGAGGCGGCGGCGGCGTGGCAGTCCGCTTCTCAACTGTGGGAGAGAGCCGCAGCGACGCCGCGTCAGATCGAGGCTCTGAATGCGCTCGGGAAGCTCTGGCTCCGCCGCGGCCTGATGAACGAGGACGAGCCCTCGGTCCGCCTTGCCCGAGACGCCTATGCACGGGCCGCCGAGACGGGCCAGCGCCTGGTGCCGAACACGCCGATGGTGGTCGAGAGCATGCATCAGTTGGGTTACTGCGAATACCAGCTGCAGAGCAGCGACCCGGCAGCTCGAGACCATTACCTCGAGGCGCTTCGAATTCAGAGATCCATCAGTCCCGAGGGTTCCATGGAAGAGGTCAGCATCCTGAAGGATCTCGGAGTCTTCGAAAGCGACCTCGCGCAACTCACGGCCGCACACGAATACTTGGAGCAGGCCGTGGCGCTCGGCGAACGGCTGGGTCCCAGGTCGGCCCTCTTCGAAAAGAGTCTGGAGAATCTCGCGCTTCTGGAGAACGACCAGGGCGATTCGTTTTCGGCGCGCTCCCGGTTGGAGCGGGCGCTGGCGATCAACCGGGAGATGGGCGGCAATCTCGGTCCGACTTACATGAACCTGGGAGTGGTGGCGTTGGACCAGTACGACTTTGGCGCGGCGCGGAGCTATTTCGAGCGGGCCCTCGCTCTCTTTCAAGAGACGAGCCCGAACACATCCGGCATTCCATTCGCGCTTGGGAATCTGGCGTTGACTTTCTATCGAGAAGGAGATCTGCAAGCGGCCTACGAATACGAACAGCGCGCGATGACGACGGATGAAGCCAGGCTCGGCGGGTCTCTCGACACAGCAGATGACTACGTCGTCATGGGGGAGATTCTGCGAGATCAGAAACGGTTCGAAGCTGCGGACGAATACTTCCATCGAGCCCTGGACATACGTCAGAAGTTGACGCCGGAGTCCCTTCACGTCGCAGACGCGTTGATGGATTTAGCCAAGCTGGAACGGGCCCGAGGAAACTCCGCGGCGGCGATCGCCGACGATCGCCGCGCGCTCCAGATCGGTCAGAAGTCATGCCCGGAGACTCAGTGTGCGGCCGGAACCGCCAACATCCTCAACGATCTGGGAGACCTCGCCTTCGAACAAGGCTCTTTCGCGGAGGCAGAAGCCGATCTCAGAAAGGCCGCGAAGCTCCGGGAGCAGAGTCTCGGGCCGACGCATCCCGAGCTCGCCCGCAGCCTGAACAGCCTGGCTCTGACTCTCGCGAGCCTTGGCGAACGATCGGAGGCTCGGGAGTTGTCATTGCGGGCCGAGGGCATCGGAGCGGAGCACTTGCGTCTGTCCGTCCGCACCTTGTCGGAGCGTCAGGCACTGGCCTACGAAGGCATCCGCGCTTCGGGATTGGACCTCGCCTTGTCGCTCGTCGCGGACGGCGAGGCCCGGGATCGCGCGGAAGTGCTCGATGCCGTCATCCGATCACGGGCATTGGTGTTTGACGAGCTCGCCGCGCGACGTCGCTCTGTCCATGAAGGCGGCGACCCGGAGAGCGCTCAGCTGAGCGAGCATCTGATGGCCGCGCGGCGAAGGCTCGCGACGCTCGTGTACCGAGGCCCGAGCGAGGCGACGCCCGAGGTTTACCGAGCGCTTCTGGAGGACGCCCGCGAAAAGAAGGAGAAGGCCGAACGGGCTTTAGCCGAGAGGAGCGCCGCGTTCCGCCAGGAGCAAACACGTTCGCGACTGGGACTCGACGACGTCGCGAGGTCGCTTCCACCGGAGGCCGCGCTCATCGCGTTTGTCCGTTACGCTCGAATCGATCTTCGAGTGCCCGGCGCAGGACGAGGGCCACGCGGACCGGTTCCGTCCTATGCCGCTTTCGTCCTGCGGCCGGGAAAAGATCCCGATTTCGTGCGGTTGGGCCCCGCGCGTGCGATCGAGTCCTCTGTGACCGCGTGGCGCCGTGACGTCGCACGGCAGGCGGAGACCCAAGACGCGTTTGGTGGCGAACACGTATCCCGCCGCCTCGGCGCCGCGCTGCGCGCTCATGTCTGGGATCCTCTCGTGCCCCACCTCCGCGGTGTCCGCGAGGTCCTGGTGGTTCCGGATGGCGCGCTTCACCTCGTGAGCCTGGGGTCCCTGCCGATCGGCGAATCCCGGTACCTGGTCGAAACGCGCCTGATCCATTACCTCTCCACGGAACGAGACATCATTCCCGACTCGTCGCGACGCGGGGAAGGAATCCTGGTCGTCGGCAATCCGTCGTTCGACAAGACGTCGAGGCGTCACGATTCCGCGGAGTCGATCGCCGTGCTGCAGAAAGGAGCCGAGGCGAACGGCGCGGGCCTGCGCGGCCTGCGGTCGGCGTGCGGCACCTTCCGGACCCTGCAGTTTCCTGCGCTACCCGCTTCGCAGCAGGAGGTCGAGGAAGTCGCTCGACTCTGGAGCACTCCGGCGAGAGAGCGTCTCCGCGGTGTCGGCTCCGCGGCGGTTCCGGCCGATTCGGGCGAATCGCGGCTAGAGACCCGCGAGGATGCCAGCCGGGAGGCCTTCGAAGCGTCGGCCCCCGGAAAGCGGGTCTTGCACCTGGCCACCCACGGGTTCTTCCTCGAAGGCAGCTGCGAGTCCGCACTGCAGCCGCGATCGAGCGCTCGGCACGATCGGGAGGAGCCTCTCACGGCCGAAAATCCTCTCCTTCTGTCGGGGCTCGCGTTTGCGGGCGCGAATCGCCGCTCCTCCGCGATGCCGGACGAAAGCGACGGGATTCTCACCGCCGAGGAGATTGCCGGCATCGATCTCGAGGGCGTCGACTGGGCGGTTCTCTCTGCCTGCGACACGGGAGTCGGCGAGATCAAGGTCGGAGAGGGTGTGTTCGGATTGCGGCGCGCCTTCCAGATCGCCGGTGCCAAGACCGTGATCATGAGCCTCTGGCCCATCGAGGACGAAGCGACCCGGCAATGGATGACGACGCTCTACTCCGAGCACTTCGTCGGCGGGAAGAGCACGCCCGAAGCGGTGCGGGCGGCGACCCTGGAAGCCTTACGGAACCGCCGGGCGAAACATCAGAGCACGCATCCGTTTTACTGGGGAGCCTTCATCGCCGCGGGAGACTGGCACTAGTGTCACGTTCGTCAACCCTAGACCACTTTCATTTGATCGCGGTGCTCGGTCCTTGCCGGTTCCGCGTTCCGGACAGAGAGGTCAATCCAGAGATCGCCTCAGGAGATCGGCACTGAGTCGAGCAGAGGCCGTCTTGCGTCTGGCGTCGCGGCCCTGCTCAAGAGGGGGAAGGATGAAGACACTGCTCGGGCGGGTCACCACGTCGGCGGTAGTGGGGTTTTTCATCCTGGGATTCATGATCTGTCCGGACTTGCGCGCGAACGACGGCGTCCCGGACCCGACCTGTGGGACCGGCGGCAAGGTCACCGTGGACATCTTCGGAAGCATGGACAACGACGCCAGAGCGGCTGCGGTGCAGGCCGATGGGAAGGTCGTCGTGGCCGGGTACGTGAAGGGGAGTACCGAAGACTTTGCGCTGGCTCGATACAACGCGGACGGGAGCCTGGACAATACGTTTGGCCTCGGAGGCATCGTCACGACGGACTTCTCCGGAGGCAACGACCGGGTCTTCGCTCTGGCGATCCAGACGGATGGCCGGATCGTGGCTGCGGGGTACGCGGTTCGGACCGGAACGCACGCAGATTTCGCGCTGGCCCGATACAACACCGACGGAAGTCTCGACACCGGCTTCGGGAGCGGAGGCAAGGTAACGACGGATTTCTCCTCGGCGTTCGACGGCGCCCGCGCGCTCGCCATCCAGGGTGACGGCAAGATCGTGGTGGCCGGGACCGCGGTCTTCGCCGGGGCGCAGCGGTTCGCCCTCGCCCGGTACAACGTCGACGGCAGCCTCGACGCCAGCTTTGGCACGGGCGGGAAGACCACGACCACCATCATGGGGCTCGACGACGAAGCCGAATCCGTCGCGGTTCAGTCCGACGGGAAGATCGTCGCCGGTGGCTTCACCTGGATCGGCGGCCTCAACTTCGACTTTGCGCTCGTCCGCTACAGCGGAGTCGATGGCAGTCTGGACGCGAGCTTCGGAACCGGCGGCGTGGTGACCACGGATTTCGCCGGCGGGGATGATGATGTCTTCGCCCTGGCGATCGATGCGAATGGCAGGATCGTGGCCGGGGGAGAGTCCCTGTCTGGTGGATCGATCTACGAGTTCGCGCTGGCCCGGTATAACGGGGCCGACGGCAGTCTCGACACGACCTTCGGAAGCGGCGGCAAGGTCACGACCGACTTTGGCGGAGGCTGGGGATCGCTCTTCTCGATCACCTTTCAGCCGGGAGGACTCGTGCTCGCCGCTGGGGCCGCGGTCAACCCCGGGGGCGACGTCGACATGGCTCTCGCTCGCTACAATCCATCCGACGGGAGCCTCGACTCGGCCTTCGGCGTGGGAGGGAAGGTCCTCACGGACTTCTCGGGCAGTGCCGATGCCGCCCGTGCCGTCGTTCTCCTGACCGCGAGCCGGATCCTGGCGGTCGGCACCGCCACCGCGGGCGCGACGGGTCACGATTTCGGGCTTGCCCGATATTTCTCCGACGGGACGCTGGACACCGCCTGGGGTACTGCCGGAAGGGTCACGACGGACTTGCTCGGGAGTACGCCGAACAAGGTCAGCGCGATCGCCATCCAGTCAGACGGAAAGATGGTCGCGGCGGGCAGCACAGCCAGGTCGGGCGCAGACTTTGCGCTGGCGCGCATCAATTCAAACGGAACGCTCGACGCCTCGTTCGGGATCGGCGGGATCGTCGTGACCGATTTCGGGGGCAACGACAATACGGCCAGCTCTGTCGTCGTCCAACCGGACGGAAAGATCGTCGTGGCCGGAACGGCGGGGGCGAACGTCAGTATCGACATCAACGACTTCGCGCTCGTCCGTTACAACACGGATGGGAGCCTCGATCCGAGCTTCGGGACCGGGGGCAGAGTCTTGACAGACGTCCATGGAGCGGTGTCCTGCACGACACTCTGTATCAACGAGATCTTCGCGATCGCGCTGCAGGCGGATAACCGCATCGTTGCGGCGGGCATCTCGACCGATTACGTGACCGGTGCCAGCTCTTTCGCGCTGGCGCGTTACAACACCGACGGCAGCCTCGATCCCACGTTCGGAAGCGGCGGGACGGTGACGACGAGCTTTTTCGGCCCCGGTGACGATGACGAAGCCCTCTCCGTCGCGATCCAGGCCGATCAGAAGATCGTGGCTGCAGGCTACGCCACCGACAATCTGACCTTCGGCCCGAGGTTCGCGCTTGCCCGCTACAACGCCGACGGGTCGCTCGACGCGGGCTTTGGCTCGGGCGGGCTCGTTACCACGAGCTTCTTTGGAAACGAGGACGAAGCCTTCGCGGTCGCGGTCCAGGCCGATCAGAAGATCGTCGTCGCGGGCCACGCCGTGGACGCCGCTCCCGAGATCGCCCTGGCGCGCTACAACGCCGACGGAAGCCTCGATGCGAGCTTCGGTTCGGGAGGCCTCGTCACCTTGAGCATCCTCGGAAACGACGACGAGGCGTTCGCGCTCGCGCTCGCGAGCGGGGGCAAGATCGTTGTCACGGGATACGCCCTGGGAGCCGCCCGGCAGGTCGCCGTGGCTCGCTTCAAGGCGGACGGGACGCTCGACACCGCGTTCGGTACCGCCGGCACCGCCACGACGAGTGTGGCCGGCATCGACGACGAGGCTCACGCGGTGGCGCTCACCGCGGACGGAAGGATCACGACCGGCGGATTCGCCGTCGGAACCACCACCGGCCTGGACTTCGCGATCGTCCGATACTTCGTCTGCGGATTCCTCGACGTTCTCGCTGGGCATTTGTTCCACGAGGAGATCTGCTCGGTGGCCCAGGCCGGCATCACCGCGGGCTGCGGTGGCGGCAACTACTGCCCGGACGCGTCCGTGACGCGGGCTCAGATGGCGGTCTTCCTGCTCAAGGCCGAGCACGGCATCGATTACGTTCCGCCGGCCTGCCACGGCGTCTTCCCGGATGTGCCATGCCCGAGCCCCTTCGCCGACTGGATCGAGCAGCTCGCGGCCGAGGGGATCACCGCGGGTTGCGGAGGCGGGAACTATTGCCCGGGAAGCCCCGTCACCCGGGCCCAGATGGCCGCGTTTCTGCTGAAGACGGAACACGGTGTCGGCTACGTGCCGCCCGTCTGCACGGGCATCTTCGGCGACGTGGCCTGCCCGAGCCAGTTCGCCAACTGGATCGAGGCGCTCTACGGCGAAGGGATCACGGGCGGCTGTCAGGCCTCGCCGCTGCTCTACTGTCCCGACAATCCGAACACCCGCGGCCAGATGGCCGTCTTCCTGACGAAGACGTTCCATTTGCCGCTGTATTGACCAGGAGATCCGAGGGTCTCAGCAAGTCGAACCCGTTTCTCCGAAGTCGAAGGACAAATAGCCCATCGTCCACCGAGAGGTCGCGCGAAAGTCGGGCGGAATCCAGCTCACAGGGAGCGACTTCATCCGAACCGAGAGCTCTCGACAGTAGGCAATCGTCGGCTCTTTTTCGTTTCCACTCGGGGGAGGGATTCGCAGAGCCGGTGGTGTCAGGGACTCGTCACGGGCAGGTGGTGAAGGCCGACGTGTCCTGGATGGGCGAAAACGCGCTGCCGACCGGATTCGGGTAAGCCTTCTGAACTCCGGCGGCCGTGTCGGTGTACGTCAGGGTGACGCCCACGTTCGTGAGACCGGCGCCGAAGACCCAGTAGTGATTGTCGATCGCGCAGCCGCTGAGGACCTTCGTGATGACCTCCACGTTCGTCGGGTCGAAGAACCAGAAGTAGCCGGTGTCGGACGTCAGCGGCACGGCGGTTCCGGATCCCGAAGAGCCGTCCGTCTTTCGCCACTCGGCGGTGACCTGGAAGCGGGTGCTCAGGCAGAGCACGGTGTCGCTGGGGACGCATGGCCCCAGGTCGTGGCTGAAGAGAAAAACGCCCGCGCCGTTGGTGGCGGCATAAAGGGCGCCGCCCGGACCGGGCGCCTGGGCCAGGGCGTTCACGCGGGGCTTCGTCAATCCGACGTTCATCGGTGCCCAGCTCGCGCCCGCGTCCGCGCTCGCGAAGACTCCGTTGTTGGTGCCGGCGTAGAAAGTCGATGGCGAATCCGGGCCGAAGAGAAGGGTGAAGATCCCGGTGGCCGTCAGGCCGTTGGTCACCTGCGTTCCAAAGGTCATGCCGCCATCGGTCGACTTGAAGAGGCCACTGCCGGCCGTACCCGCATAGACGATCGAACGGGAGACCGGATCCTCGGCGACTGAAACGAGGCGCCGGCCAACTAGTTGGCCGCTTGCGACCAGATGCAACCCGCCGTGCAGACCGACGCTGGTCCACCAGATTCCCTTGTCGGTACCGATGATGAGCGGAGAAAGCGACGAGGGGGGATTGACCACGGCGGCATTAAAGACGGGAGGGAAGGTACCGGTATCCCCGACGAAGTAGTAGGGCCACGTCAATCCACCGTCCGCGCTATAAGCGATTGCGCCGAGCCCCTCTGCGCGAGAAGGGCCAATTCCGCCCACCGCGTAGACGGTCGAGGGCGAACGGGGGTCGATCGCGTACGCATAGGGATTGGGATTCTGTGGAGCGCCCTGCCTCCAGGTGACGCCGCCGTCGGTGCTCAGGTAGCCTCCGCTATCCGTGCCCGCGAGGATCGCCGAAGACCCCGGGACGACCACGAGCGACCAGACTCGTACATTGGGCAGAGTATTGGTGGCGAGCGTCCAGCTCTTGCCGCCGTCCACGCTCTTGAAGATGCCGGTTTCCCCGCCGACGTAGATCGTCGAGGGTGCCGCCGGATCAACGGCGAGAGCGTAGGCTGTCAGCGGTGTGAAACCCGAATTCGAGGCCGCACCGCTGACTCCAGCGTCGGTGCTCTTGAAGATGCCGGTCGCCGTCCCCACGTAGAGATTCGACGGTGTGACCGGATCGATGGCCAGGGCCCAGACGATCTGCGGCGGCAGGCCGGTCATCGCTCTCTCCCATCTTCCCACCCCGTTGACGCTCTTCAGGACCTGGCCGCCGGTGCCGCCGTAGACAATCGAAGGTGTCACCGGATCGATCGCCAGCGCGTAGAAGTTCGCCGCTTGACCTCCCACGGAAGACCAGCTCGACGCGCCGTCCGTGCTCTTGAAGAGCCCGGCGCTCGTCCCGGCGTAGATCGTCGCGGACGTCGTCGGGTCGATCGCGAGGGAATGAATGAGGGTGGGAGTCAGGCCGTTCGACGCCGCCGTCCATGTCGCGGCCCCATCGGTTGAACGAAAGACGCCGGCACTCTGCGTGCCCGCGTAGATCGTCGAGGGCGATCTGGGGTCGACCGCCAGAGCATTGACAGGCTGCGCGCCGAGACCGTTGCTCATGCTCGACCAACTCGCCGCGCCATCGGTGCTCTTGAAGACGCCGCTCACGGTTGCGGCGTAGACGGTCCCGGAGGTCCGGGGATCGACCGCCACGGACGAGACGACGTTGTCCGTCAGACCGGTGCTCGAGGGAGCCCATGTCGTGCCGCCGTCGGTACTCTTGCTGACTCCGGGCCCGCCGCCGGTACCCGCATAGAGAGTCGATGTCTGCGTCGGATCGATCGCCAGCGCGGCGACGGTGGAGCCTCCGACGCCGGAGAAGGCCCAGCTCGCCCCGCCATCGACGCTCTTGAAGACACCGGTTTCGCCTCCCGCGTAAATCGTCGAGGGAGTGCGGGGATCGACCGCTAGTGCACGCACGTTTCCGCCTTCGGGGCTGATGCTCACCCAGTGGCCGACGGTGGACTGCGCAAGCCCGGCACCGGGCAGCGCTTCGAGAGCTGCGGTCGCGGCCAGAATCCGGATCGCCGAGCAACGCCACACGGGAGTTACCCTCCAGCGAGTCACGCTCCGTTGGCGGCATTCTACGACTGTCGCGGCCAACGACCTGACGGACCCGGTGGGAGCGAAATCGATCGCCGTCGGCGCGCGTGGATAGGAGCCATCGACACTTGTGCCGGTAGGGCCAGAATTCCGTGATGGCTGGGAGGAGCGAGCCTCGCGAGCCACTCGAAGGTCGGAGGTTCAAATCCTCACGCCGCAATCAAGCCAATAGGTCGCCGGGAGGAAGCTCCCGGCGTTTCTGTTCCTGAACCGCCGAGCGCCTGGGGGAGTGTCGGCGGACTTCCGCGTCGGCGCGGCGCGGGAGCTGGGTCTCGCCGCGGTGCGGCCGTTCAGCGCGAGAGCTCTTCGACGGTCCCGGCAGTTCCGTTGACGCGAACTCGGATTCCATCGGCGACGGCCTGCAGGATTCCCTGTACCGCCATGACCGCGGGGATTCCGACCTCGCGCGCCGTGACGGCGCCATGGGACAGCGGCCCTCCGCTCTCGGTGACGACCGCGCACGCGCTGTAGAACAGCGGAGTCCACGACGGACTCGTGGTTCGGGCGACGAGGACCGCGCCGGAGGGGAAACGAGCGAAGTCGTCCACCGAATGGACGAGGAAGACCGATCCCTCCGCCACACCCGGCGAGCCCGGCAGGCCTCGCAGCGCGCCGCTCGAGGGTGCCGCGGGGGCTTCGCCCCAGACCCAGGGCGGCGCCTCCTTCGATCGACGGCTGTATTCCAGGGCGCCTTCGCTGGCCTCCCGTCGGGCGTCGGCTTCCGAGACGCGCCCCGCGAGAAGCCCTTCGAGCGTGGGGCGTCGAAGGAAGAAGATCGCTTCCGCCGATTCGAGGACTCCTCTTCGGGACAGACGAAGCCCCAGCTCCATGAGCGCGCGACGGAAGGGGACGTTCAAGCGGGTCGTCTGATAGTGCTCGATGTCGTCGAGGGCCGTGTAGGCGCGGCAGAGCCGGACGAGCTCAGCGCCGAAGAAGCGCAGGTCCTCCGGCAGGAGCACCGCGAGGCGGTCTTCCGCCCGCTGCTGGATTTCCCGGAGCTCGGCCGACCGTGCCGCGGGGTCGGGGAGGTCCGGCTGCTCGAGCAGAAGCCGCACGTTCTCGAGCACGACCCAGGGCTGCCCGGACCAGGTCGGCTGGAAGGCGTCGAAGTCGACCTCGCGGTGGCCGTGGTCCTCGAGGAACCTTGCAAACGTCTTTTCGAAGGCCGGAAAGTCGGATAGCCGATTGCCGTCCACGATCGCGCGCCGCTCCGTCTGGCGCAGCAAACGTTCGAGCGCCGTGTCGCGGCGCGCCAAACGAGCCAGCTCCTGCAGATCGGCATTGACGACGCTCGTCTTCGTCTCGCAGTAGCCGACGAGCTCGTCGTAGAGCTTCGCGGCCGCGGCCGGCTCGGCGAGCAAGCTCAAGAACCGAAAGAGACTGCTGTGCACGAGCGCGTGCGTCAGCGAGATCGCGAGGTTCGGCAGGAAGTACTCTTCGCCCGCGCGGGCGAGGTCCTCGACGAGTTTGCCGAGCTCGTCTTCCGACAGGCCCGCCGGGTCGATCGCCGCGAGCGCTCCCAGCCGAAGCAGATACCGGTCCAGGTCCCGCGCCCAGGACGCGGGCAGGCGTTCGACCCATGGATAGCGCTCGCGCATCCGCGGAAGGAGCTGGCGCAGCTCGTCGAGGTTTTCGAAGGGAGGAAAACCGATGGTGAAGAGCTTGACCGCGGTCTGATTGCCATAGATGTATCCGCCGAATCGCGCGAACCAGTGACCCTCGAACGGGGGCAGTCCCATCATCCGCAGGGAGTGGGTCAGGGAGATGTGGAGGCCCTGCTGCGCGTAGTCCCACGTCAGAGGGGCGATGACGTTCGGGAACCGCTCGGCCGACTCGTCGCGCGTCCACCGGTCGGGCAGCTTCGTGATGGGCCTCGCCTGCAGCAGGAACACCCGACCGCCCGCCACACCCCACTCGAGGTCCTGGGGAAAACCGGCGTGCCGTTCGACGGCGAGGCAGAGCCGCCAGAGCTCCCCGAGCTCACGGTCGGAGAGCGAGCTCGCCGCGGCGCGCTCGCCGGCGACCTCCACGATGCGGGTCCCGTCCGACGCGGCGACGATGGCTTTTCTCTTCTCGGCGATCCGCGTCTCGAGCGGGCGACCCGTCTTTCGGTCGAGGACGAACTGATCGACGTCTCCGTCGCCGGACACCACCGTCTCTCCGAGTCCCCAGGCGCTGTTGATCAGGATCCGGCCGGCGTCACCCGTAATCGGATCGACGGTGAAGGCGACGCCCGCGGACTCGCTCCTGACCATGGATTGGATCACCACGGCCATCGCGGCCTGCTCCTGGCCGTAGCCCCGCTCGGTCCGGTAGCGCACGGCGCGGTCCTCCCAGAGGGACGCGAAGCAGCGCCGCAACGCGTCGAGCACGCTCTCGACTGTCGAGCGGTTCAAGAAGGTGTCGTGCTGGCCGGCGAAGGCGGCTCCCGCCAGGTCCTCGAGGGTCGAAGACGATCGCACGGCGACCGGTCCCTGCGCGAGGAGCGGCGGAAGGCGCTGCGACAGTTCCCGGACGAGATCGGCCGGCAGCGGCCGGCCGAGCAGCCGGGCACGAATGGCCTCGCATTGCCGCCGCAGGACCTCGGGGCGCGTCAGGTCGAGCTCTTCGAGCGCGCGGTGGAAATCGGGCTCGGCTTTGCGAAACGCCCGATCCGCGTCCGCGCTAACGACGAGGCCCGGAGGAACCGGGAAACCGGCGGCGAAGTGGCGCGCGAGGCTCGATCCCTTGCCCCCCGTGGCGGCCGCCGATCGAGCCGCCGGGTCGCCGAACTCGAGCACCCAGCTCATGACGGCTGCGGCGCCGCCTCGGGCAGGTTCCGGCCGAGGCCCTCGATGGCCGCGATGATGGCGCGCCCTTCGTCGGCGAGCCGTCGCTGGAGCCCTCGCTGGAAGAGGAAGCGGAGAAACGTGCGGGTCCGGCGAAAGATGCCTCCGGCACGGTCGCGGTAGAGGAGGACGTACCAGCCGCTGTAGGGAACGAGAATCGTCGCGGCCAACGCGAAGGGCCAGGAGAGGAGGACCCAGGCCGCCGCGAGTTCGAGTCCGATCGTCAGGAGCTCGAGGACCGATCCGACGATGACGGCGTTGGTGGCCCAGTGGTCGCGGTCGCGGGAGAGGCGGGTCACGATGGCGCGCGTCAACGAGTACGCGGGACCGTGGAGGACCGTCCCCAGCAGCGCGAGCGGAAGACCGACGACGAGCGTCTCGATCTCGCGGACGACGAAGAGCGCGGCGCGGCCCACGTTCATCTCGAGATAGACCTCGCCCGGCGCGACGCCCAGCCGGCGCAGGCTCGCGTGATAGCGGCGCACCCGTTCCTCGAGTTCGCCGACGACTTCGGGGTTCGAGTCCTCCAGCCGCTCGTAGCCTTCATTCAGCAATCCGGCGAGCCGCACGCGTTCGGCGACGAGACCCTGTTCTTTCTGCAGGAGGGGCGGGGGAAGGCCATGCGTCGCGAGAACTTCGGCCGTCCACTGCAGAAGCGCTGCGTCCCGGCGCCGCCGGAAGTTGAGCGTCAGCTTGCGGATCCGCGCATCCAGCTCCGCGATCAGGTCACGTGGTCCCGCCATCGGGTGCGTGTCGCGCCAGGCCGCCACGTCGAGAGGAGCTCCGAAGCGGACGAAAAGGGCCGAACGAAACCGCTCCTTGGCTTCGTAACAGAGGCCCACGGGAACGATCAGGAGCGGCCCCGTCGCGCCGGGGCGAAATTCGAGAGCGATGCGGGCGGCTCCGGTCCGGAGCGGACGCAGCTTCGTGTCCGAGTGGCTGACGCCCTCCGGAAAGATGCAGACCGCTTCGCCGCGGGACAGACTCCGGCCGCACTCGGCGAGGGCGGCAGCGTTGGCGGCGGGGTCTGCCCCCTCGGCCTGGTCCTGGCGCCGGTGCAGAGGAATCGCGCCGATGGCCCTGAGCAGCGTCCGCAGGACCGGCTGCCCGAAGAGCGTGCTCTTGGCCGTCAGCGTGATGGGCCGCGGCACGGCCGCCGCGACAGCGAGCGCGTCGACGAACGCGTTCGTATGATTGGGCACGAGCAGCACGGGCCCCGAGGCGGGCACGTGCTCGAGCCCCGCGACGTCGAGCCGGCGGAAGAAGCCCGTCAGTCCGAGCCTCGAAAACGATCGGAGGGCGCGCCGGATCATGCCGCTTCCTCGACGACTCGCCGACGGCCCGAGGAGACGGCAAGCCGGTTCGCGAAGACGGCGATGGCGAGGCCGATCAGCAGGTCCACGACGTAGTGATACTGCAGGAAGATGGTCGAGAAGCCGATCAGAGCCACGATCGGCGCATACGTCATCCCGCGAAGCAGGCTGTTCCGCCAGTCGAAGAGGCAGAGATACGCCGAGGCGCCGACGTGGAGGCTCGGAAAGGCGCCATGGTTGCCGCCCGTCGATGCGACCGTGTCGAGGATCATCCGGTGGAACGGGCCGCCGGTCGGCGGGGCGACGCCGGCAATCGACTCGATCGGCCCGGTCGTCGGGAGGAACAGGTAGCCGAGGTAGGCGAGCGTGTACGTCAGGGCGAATCCCGTCAGGAACTCGTCGCGCTCGAGCTCCGGCCTCCCGACGCAGCCCAGGAAGATCGAGAGGTAGAGAAAGGCGACGAAGAAGCCGTAAATGATGCTCCAGAACTCGAGGCCCGCGTAGCCGATGTGCTGCGACGCCCAGACCGCGGGGGAGTGGCCGAGGAACACGGCGCGGTCGACGTTTTCGAGGAAACGATCCGCGCGCCAGGGAATGATGGCGAAGACGGGAGCGCCGAGCGAGGAATAGAGATACATCAGTATGGCGACCGTGGCGGCGGCACGCGCCCACACGACCCACCTCGCGTCCGGCCGCCGGCTCATGGCCACCACCAGCGCGACGAACGCCAGAAGGATCGCGAGGTGCCGGGCCCACGCGGAGCGTACGTCGGGGACGGTGGGCAGCCGGACGGAGAAGGTGACGACGATCGTGAGGAGGAGCGCCAGGACCATCCGGTCGCTCGTGGTCGTCCAGTTCGGCGGTGAGCGGCGCGCGGTTGATGGCATCCGCTGAGGGTCAGGATATCGCCGAACCGCGGCGGTCACCGCAACCAGAAATCTTCTTGGCCCGGTTCCGTCGGGCTTGGAGGCTTCGGAAGCTGCTCTCGCACTGCGTTCCCTGGAGGAGAAGCTCCCCGGCAAGGTCGGAGGCTCGAGGCCTCTCTCCCCGACCAATCCAGTCAATCGCTTGCGATCCGAAACTCCGCGACGGCGGAATGCCGCCTCCGTCGTCAGGAAGCGGCCGGCTGTTCGACGAGCGCCGGGGTTGACACTCTGCTGCGCCGTCGGTTCTCCCGGCCAATGAGGACCACGAATCCGATCCATGCCGCCGCCAGGCCGACGTTGATCGCTGCGAAGGCGGACGTCGACCAGCCGTAGTGCTTGCCGAGCATCGCCATGACGGCCGACAGGATGGCGCCGATGCGGACGGCGACGGTATCGACCGCGGTCTGGCCCACGAATTTCTCGACCCGGGTCGTCACCAGGAACAGCGCGTTCCGGGTCGTGTCCTGCAGGGAGTACTGGAGCGAGTTCTCGCCGATCTTCACCCACCGCATCACCGCCAGCACCGGGAAGAACATTGCCGACCCGTAGGCGAGGAGGGCGAAGCAGGGGAGGAAGTAGAGCGCCCCGCGCACGCCCACGACCCGCAGGACTCGCGACACGGCGAAGAGCTGGAGGCCGACGCCGATCGAGTTGTACCAGACGTAGTAGTCCGCCTTGAACGCGCCGATGAACACCTGCAGTCCGGCTTCGCTGGTCGTGGCTTGCCTGGCGGCGGCGAGCAGCGTGCGGTCGAGCAGGTATTCGCCCGAGCTGTTCACCCAATTGAGGAGGATCACCATGCCCGCGATGAACCAGAGGTAACGGTCGCGAGCGAGGAGGGCCCAGGCGCTTTCGGCGGCGAGCGGCTCATCGGGGTGAGGGTCGCTTTGCCGCACCGGAATGAGCCGCGCGCGCCGCTCGATGACGCCGATGAGGGAGGCGCATGCCAGCAGGATGACGATCGCCATGCCCATCAGCGCAGCGGGGCCGAACGGGACCAGGACCTTCGCGAACAGGCCGCCGGCCACGGCTCCGACGGAGCTCCCGCCGCCGATGATCGGGTACAAGCGCTTCCCCTGCTCCTCGTCGTAGATGTCCGCGGCGAGAGCCCAGAACTGGGCGACCATGGTGTAACTGAAGACGCCCACCCAGAGGAAGAACGGCAGCCCGATCGCCATGTGAGCCCTCGCGAGCACCGCGAACACGGCGAGGTTCGAGATGAAGAAGAGGAACACGATAATGAGCAGCTTCATCCGCCCGACCCGGCGGGCGAGCTCGCCATAGAGGTGGACCACGCCGACCATCAGCACCGCCTGGCCGGCGCGCGCGTAGAGCTTCACCTCGGCTCCGCCGTGCAGCAGGATGAGCGGCTCGCGCACCGTCTTGAGGAGGTAATAGCCGGTCAGCAAGAGAAAGGCCGCGACCGTCATGAGGGCGGCGGTCACCGCTTCCTCGGGATGGACCCGGGTGAACGGCCGGAGGGACCTCGCCAGGGTGTGGCGCAGCCCGACCGAGAGTCTCATTGAGATCCCGGATCAGGCGACGAGGGCTCGCGACGACCGACCAGTGCGCGATCTCGACGAGGGGGACGAACGTCAGGGGCACCAGCTTGAAAGTGGGCCCGCATGATCCGTCCTGTTTACATCTTGCGCTGTGTGCAGTCCTGATATGGGCGAATCAATTTGGCTCCTCACTCTCTCAGCGGTGAGGAGGTTTCAGTGTACGGATCGGCTCGCTATAGAATCCGGCCCTTCAAAGGAGACCTCGCTTGAAACGAAAGACCCTGAGGATCGATAAGACCCTGAACATCACCGCCGACCGTGCTGCCCACGTCCTTCACATCCTGATCGCCGACGGCAAGCTCACGGCGAAACACGTCTCCGAGGCCCTGAAACGCCGCGAGGAGATGATTCACGAACTTCGCCAACGGCTTGCCGCTCTCGAACAGGGTGCGGTATCTGCCGTTGAGAAAGCCGGGAGGAAGGTTGCCCGGAAGGCCAAGAGGACGGCGAGGCGCAGAATGTCACCCGCTCGTCGTGCCGCCCTCAAGATGCACGGGCGATACATCGGCCACCTTCGAACGCTTCCGAAGGCCGCGAAGGCGAAGGTGAAGGCGATTCGGGAGAGATCGGGCGTGCACGCTGCGATCAGGGCCGCGAGGAACATGGCAAAGCCCGTCGCATCGAGCGGGAAGGCGAGAAACGATGGGCAGGTCCGGCGGCCCGACTACCAGAGCTCGAAGCAGCGAAAGCTGGCTCGCTATCAGGAGAGAGAGCGGCCCAGGCCGGACAAGCATGGAGGGTCAGGTTCGGGACGACAGCAGGGCGGATCGGGCGCGGGCCGCGAGCGCGGCTGACCGACCCCGCGAACAGAGTAACAACGCGCCGATTCCGCCCTTGCCGAGTCATGGGGGGCCGCGACTCGAAAATCTAGAGCACTGTGCAGAATCGCGGCGCGAGGCCAGGCAGCCCTCCCGGAGCGCGCGAGTCGGCGGACTGGAAACTGGCCCTCCGGTTTTGCCTCAACGGATTCGGCGGACGTAGGCAATCGGAGCGTGGTCTGCGAGCGACCTTGGCGGGGCCGTCAGGCGGCGGATCCAGTACCAGGGGTTTAGAGAGGCACGGCCTGATCGCCCCATTCCGATTTGATGCAGCTCGCCCACGTGGACAAACCCCAATTCTTCGGGAGGGAGGGTCGGCACGACGTCGGTGTCGTCGACGATTCGATAGAGCGCGACCGACCCCAGCAGCGCGGCGAACGCTTCATTTCCGACGCGGGGAGACCCAAACGTGTAGACAGCTTTTGGCGGACGGCGCGACGCCGCGATTGTCGCGAGAGCGGCACCGAGGCTATGTCCTGCGTAGAACAGCGGACAGTCCAGATCTGCAAGCGTGCGAAGGACGTTCGGCCAGACGGCGTCGAGGGCCACCTCGAAGCCGTCATGAACCCGGACATCGGGTGCCGCTATTTGCTTCGGAAGGGTCTTCAGGTCCGTGAGCCAGTCACTGAAGTTCTCTTCGGTGCCTCGGAAGACGAGGGCGGCGAATCGCGGCTCGGTCGTCGCTTCGACCAGAAACGCCTGAGTGCCGACCCGCGGCGATTGAAAGAACGCGACCTGACGCAACCCGACATCGGCCAGGAAGCGGGTTCGACTGGGCCGCTCCTGGGACCCTTCCTCGATGTCATGGCGATAGACCAACCGGCTCAGCTCCGCGAGCCACCAGGCATTGGCGGGGCTGTAAGAGGCTCGGCTTGCATCGAACTCCGGGCGCGGCACCCGGTCGAAGAACGACGTGGCATCGCCCGGTCGCAGCAGATCGGACCAGGTCGTGATTGGCGGCATTGGATGCCCCGGGATCGTACCGCTGCCGAAGAACCCGTCACGAGGCGGGCGCGCGACCACCCTTCCTGCCGAGTCGGGCGGCCGTCTTCGGATGAAGGACCGAGGCATCCGCGCGATTCGTCCGTCCATGCCGCTTCATCGTCGCGCGATCGCGTAGGGTCCCACCGCCTCGGCGCGCGGCCATGCCGCTCGCAGGCCCACGATCGCCACGCCGGGTCTGGCGTTGGCCTGCCGAATGCGTTCACCGGTGTGATCGACCGGCGAAAACCAGTCGAACCAGGGATGCTGATACACGTCGCCGGGCGGGAGGCGCTCGGCCCGCGGATTGACGTTGGCCCAGAGCTCAGAGTAGACGCGAGTATCCACGGGCAGCTTGCGGAGTCGGTCGATCAGAGCATTGAACGCCGGCTCGTCGTTCCAGAAGAGGACCCTGCCGTCGAAGTCGGCACCGGCAGCCACCATGGCTCCGCGGCTCAACGTCAACGTCGCGACGAAGGCGATCGCCACCCGGGAGAGCCGTCGTGGCGGCCGCTCCATGAGCCTTGCGGCGCCCACGGCGAGGCAGGGAACGCACGCGACCGCATTGAAGAGCGTGAAGTCGGGATACACGAGCGCGGCCAGGCCGACGGCGACGAGCAGAAGCCAGCGCGCGGAGATCGCCCTCTCGCCGGGACGCTCCAGGACCGCCTCGATCGAAAGAGGTGTAAACGCCAGTGCGAGGTCCAGGACCTTCGAGAAGCCGGGATGAAACATGTTGACGTTGGCCGGCCGCACGGTAAGAGGCACGAGAATCGTCCAACGCAGGATGTCGAGGCCGGCTCCGAGGGCAGCGAAGATCGCCACCGTCAAGAGATAGGGGAAGCTTCCCGCCAGGAAAAGGCGGGCGGCTTCCCGCGAGCGGCGCTGCGCGAAGAGGGCGAGCGTTGCGACAAAGAGCACGAATGCGGCGGTCTGCTTGAAGAGGATCGCGACGCCGATGAGGAGCCCGGCCCGCACCATCTGCTTCCTGCTGAGCGCACCGGCGATCGGTATCGCCAGCGCCGTCATGACGACCGTCGGCCAGATCGCGTTTCCTTCGAAGCCAAACAGGAGAACCAGGAAGAACGCCGAAGTCAGTGCCCGTATCCCGGTGGACGCCCGACGCGTTTCCTTCAGGAGGGAGGCGTGTGCGATCAGGGGCCAGATCGTCGCGTAGGCACGAAGGAACCATGTCTTCGGCCCGAACGCGAAGAAGCCCAGCGCGAGTGTACCCATCGTCGCGGGGGTGTGCTGGAACTTGATGTTTCGGTACAGGAGCCATCCGCGCGACCAGAGATAACCCGGAGTCGTCACCTCCGGCCAGGCGGTCATGCGAGTGCTGAGCGCAATGGCCAGGTGGGCCGCCAGCGCGGCGACGGCAAAGGCATCCAGTCGCGGCGTCGCGGCGATGACCGAGGCCGCTTCCCCGGCAGCAGAAGTCGTTCTTCCTGAGACCCTGTTCGAGATCGGACGCTCCTTACGTTGGAGAGGCTGGTCCCTCGCGCGGCGACCGATGAGCCGTCGCTCTTCGCGCCATCAATCTTTTCTTCCCGGAGGCGTCGCTCGTCGCCCGGGCTGGACCGCGGGGTTCGGCGGGGGGACCACCTGTCGGGCGAAAGGCCGGGTCCGTGTGGTTCGTTCTCTTCATCTTACCGAGGACCTGAATCCCGGCCAAGCGGATCGCCCTGAATCCCACGCCCCGCTCTACCGCTTCTGATACAGGCGCATCAGTTGTGCGCATCGGAGGAAATCGGGTCACCGCGAAGACCGATTCCGCATGACCTCTCGCCTCGACGAAGGAATCGGATGACAGTCTGACTCTTGCGGAGGTCAACCGAGTGGCGTCACCAAAGAGGAACATCCGCGTGGACCCAATCGGCGCAACGACATCCGTGCGACGCTTCGGCCGATGCCATGGCCCCTTTCTTGCTCAAAGCTAAATTGGAGTTTTTGATGACAACGTCGGTCAGGTCCGGCTGGGGCGTCCGGCTGCTGGTCGTCGCGAGCGCGCTGGCTCTCTCGGCGGCGCCGCCCGCCATGGCTCAGCATCACGGCGGCGGCGGATCGGGCGGCGGCGGTGGATCGCACGGCGGGGGTGGTGGTGGCTTCCACGGCGGCGGCGGTGGCGGTGGCGGCTACCGCGGCGGTGGCGGTGGCGGCTACCGCGGTGGCGGCGGTGGCGGCTACCACGGTGGCGGCGGTTACGGCGGCGGCGGCATGGGCGGTGGCCATGGTTACTACGGCGGCCCACGCGGCGGCGGCAACTACGGCAGCCGGGGGTTTTACGGCGGCGGCCCAGGCGGCGGCGGCAACTACGGTAGCCGCGGGAATTACGGCGGCGGCGCCCGACAGGGTGGTGGCAACTACGGTGGTCGCGGATATTACGGCGGCGGCCCACGCGGCGGCGGCAACTACGGCAGCCACGGCTACAACGGCGGCGGCCACAACGGACCCGGCAATTACGGTGGCCATGGGTATCACGGAGGTGGCGGGAATCACGGCGGCGGCTACTACGGCGGCCACGGCGGCCACGGCTACTACGGAGGCCACGGCTACTACGGAGGCTATTACCAGCCCTGGGGCCTTTACTGGGGCACGGGCTGGTGGGGCTGGGGCTGGAACTGGGGATGGGGATTGGGTTGGGGATGGCCCGGTTACGGTTGGGGATGGGACTGGCCCAGCTATTGGGGCAGCGACTACGGCACGACGGACGGCTACGCCGGAATCGACACCTACGTGGACGATCAGCCGCAGGATCAATCCTGGCGGGCATATCCCCCGTCGGGGGCGTCCGCCGACGACGCCACTCCGGCCTACGGGGATGACGGCGCAGCGCCGCTCGTCGAAGGGGACTCCGACACGAGCGGCATGAGCCGGGGGCACCTCCTACTCCTGGCCGAGCCCTCGGATGCTTCCGTCTTCTTGAACGATCAGTTCGTCGGCACCGGGGCCGAGCTCGCGAACCTCTCGAGGGGACTGCAGGTTCCGCCGGGGCAACACACGATCAAGGTCTCGCGCCCCGGAATGGCGACCGAGGAGCGCACGGTGATCGTCGGTCCCGGCCGGAACGCGATCGTCGAGATCTCGCTCAAGCCTTCGTAGTTTTCGAGCCGTCGAGCCGGGCGATCAGTCGTAGCGCAGGGCCGTCGTCGGATCGACGCGCATCGCACGCCGCGCCGGGATGTAGCACGCGAGCAGCGCGACGCCCGCGAGCAGCACGGCGACGCCCCCGAACGTGATCGGGTCCAGCGCGCTCACGCCGTAGATCATCTTCGCGAGCAGCCGGGTCAGCCAGAGCGCCGCGACGATTCCCGCGCCGATGCCGGCGAGCGCGATCCGCATCCCCTGGCCGAGAACGAGCCGCAGCACGTCGCCCCGCGTGGCGCCGAGGGCCATCCGCACCCCGATCTCGCGCGTTCGCTGCGCCGCGAGATAGGCGATCACGCCGTAGACGCCGATCGCGGCGAGCGCGAGCGCGAGGGACGAAAGAATGCTCAGGAGGATCATCGCCATCCGCTGCCGGGCGATCGAGCCGGCGACCACCTCTTCCAGCGGGCGAAACAGGTAGATCGCGGCGCTCGCGTCGAAGCGCGAGGCGGCCTGGCGGATCCCCGACGCGGCGTCGAGCGGGGCGCCCTCGGTCCTCGCCACGAAGCCGGCGCCGTTGGCGATCAGGCTCCAGAACTTGTCCGGCAGCTGGAACAGCGGCACGTAGAGCTCGGCCTGGAGGTTCTGGTGCTCCGCGTTTCCGAGGCCCCAGTGTTCGACGTGTCCGGCGACGCCCACGATCTCCGCATCCATCTCGAGCAGCGCCAGATGGATCCGCTTCCCGATCGGGTTCTCGCCCGGAAAGTGCTTGCGTGCGAACGCCTCGTCGATCACGGCCACGGAAGGCGCGCGCTCGTCGTCCCGGTCCGTGATGAACCGGCCGGCCCGGAGGGGGATCCCCATCGCCGGCAGGTATCCCGGCGTCACCAGATAGAAGAGGGTCTCCGGCATGTCGTTCATGTTCTCCGGGCGCGGCCGGTCCTCGCGCCAGAACGGCACCTCGGAATCTCCCGACATCGGCAGCGACCCGCCGAGCAGCGAGACGCTCGTCACCCCGCGCACGCCTCCGAACGCGCGCAGGGACTCCCGGTACTTCGCGCGCAGGTCCGCGGGGGTCCGGTCCTGGCCCGGCGTCAGGGAAATCGAAAACGACAGGGCGTGGCGCGGGTCGAAGCCCGGATCCACGGCCCACAGCGCCCGCAGGCTGCGGATCATCAGCCCCGCTCCGATCAGGAGAACGAGGGCCATGCCGATCTCCGCGGCCACGAAGATGCTCTGCGTTCGCTGCCGCGCTCCGCTCGCGCCCCGTCCTCCCGCCTTCAGCGTCTCCTGCAGGTCCGGCCGCAGGAGCCGGAGGGCGGGCGCCAGGCCGAAGACGATCCCGGTCAGCGCGGAGAGTCCCACCGTGAACAGCAGGACGCCCGCGTCGAGGCCGATCTCCTCCGCCCGCGGCAGCGCGTCCGGCAGAGCCGCCAGGATCGCACGCGTGCCCCACTTCGCGAGCACCGCTCCCACGAGGCCGCCGGTGAGCGCGAGAAGGACGCTTTCGGTCAGCAGCTGCCGCACGATCCGCCAGGCGTTCGCGCCGAGAGCGGCGCGCACGGCGAACTCGCGACTGCGACCGGTCGCCCGCGCGAGCAGCAGGTTGGCGACGTTGGCGCAGGCGATCAGGAGCACGAAGCCGACGGCCCCGAGGAGCACCAGCAGGATCCCTTCGACGTTCCCGACGACGTCCTTCTTGAGCGGCACCACGTTGATCGACGCTCCCTTGTCGGCCTCGGGGTAGGCCCTCTCGAGGTCCCTCGCGATCCGATCCATGTCCGCCTGCGCCTGAGCCGGCGTCACGCCCGGCCTCAGGCGGCCGACCACGCGCATGCCCATGCTGACTCGCCGGTCCAGGAAGGTCGCGTCCGTCCACTGCCCGATCGGGACGTAGACGTCCGTGTCGTCCGAGACGGTCAGGTGGCCCGGCGCCACGCCGACGATGGTGTAGAGCCTGCCGTTCAACGTGATGGTCTTTCCGGAGATGTCGGCCTCGCCTCCGAACTTGCGCTTCCAGAGCCCGTCGGCGAGGACCACGACGGGCCCGGCGCCGGGCCGATCCTCGTCCGGCGTGAACGTTCGGCCGACCAGCGGCCGGACCCCGAGCAGCGGGAAGAACTCGGAGGAGACCATGCTGGCGCGCAACCGCTCCGCCTCGCCCGAGCCGGTGAGGTTGAAGTCGTCCGAACGGTATGCGCCGAGCGCCGAGAATGCCCGGTTGCCCCGCTGCCAGTCGAGGAAGTTCGGGTAGCTCACCGAGCCCTTCGAGAACTGTTCCGTGCGGGTGTAGACGGAATGAAGCTCGTCCGGTGCGGGGAAGGGCAGCGGATGGAGCAGTACCCCGCTGACCACCGAGAACAGCGCCGTGTTCGCGCCGATCCCGAGCGCCAGCGTGAGGACCGCCACGGCCGTGAAGCCGGGGTTTCGAGCGAGGACCCGCAGCCCGTATCGGACGTCCTGCCAGAAGCTCCGCATCCGCGCCCTCCTCGCGACCCGGGACGGTCCCGTCCCTCCCGACAGGTACGCGTCCGGGCGGCCTTTGTTCCCGCCCGAGAGCCCTGCAAACACAGCGACCTTGCGGTAGCGTCGGGCGAGATGCGGCTCCCTGTTCGGCTTCGGCTCCCGGCGTCCCCGTGCCTCGCCACCGTGCTCGCCGCGGTTTCGCTCGCCTGCGGCGGCCGCGCCCAGAGAGTCGTCCACCTTCCGGTCCCCGAAGCGGAGCACGTCGCCGTCGGCTCGGAGTCGCGCCCCGGCCTCTGGCTCTCGCCCGGGGACGCCGTGAGATGGCCGCTGCCGGCGGGCCCGGCGCGGCGGCTGAGCGCTGCGTACATGACCGTTCTCGCGGGGGATCCCGCGGGGAGCCTCCGCATCCGCGTCTCGGGCGCCGGGCGGCCCGGGCGTTCGAATGTCCTGACGCTCTCGGCGGATCCCGCGCGCTGGCACCCGGTTTCGGCGGAGGTTCCCCGGAGTGCCGGGCCCCTCGAGCTCGAGATCGCGTACGAGAACCCCGGTTCCTGGACTCCGCCGCGCTCGCTCTTTCTCGCGGAACCGTCCTTCACGGTTCCGGCGAGAGATCCTCCGCGTGCGGTCGTCCTCTTCGACGTCGACTCGCTTCGCGCCGACCACGTGGGCGCCTACGGATACCTCGCTCCGACGACGCCGCGGTCCGACCGCTTCTTCCGCGATGGCCTGCGCGCCGAGAAGTGTGTCGCGGCCGCGAACTGGACGCTGCCCGCGCATGCCTCGATGTTCACGTCGGAGACGGTCGCCCGCCACGACGCGGGACGATCCTCGATGGCGCTCGCGGACCGCTTCGACACCCTCGCGGAGAGCTTCGCGGCGGCCGGTTACCGGACGGTGGCGGTGACGGGAGGCGGTCTCGTCCATCCCTCCTTCGGCCTCGCGCAGGGCTTCGACCGCTACGTCAGCGCGAGCGAATCGGCCGGCGAGGCGGTGCGGCGGTCGCTCGATCTGCTGCGGGAGTATCGGAACGAACCGGTCTTTCTCTTCTTCCACACCTACCAGGTGCACGAGTACGTCGGCGATCCGGAGGCGGCCCGGGATCTGTTCGGCGGCGTCCCGGCGCTCGGTCCCGACTGGCGGAGCCCGCTTCATGAGTGGTACGCCGCGCACAGCAGCTCACCCGCCTTTCCGGTCTGGGCGCGCCACCGCTACGACGCGGCGCTGCGCAGCGTCGACGCGGCGTTCGGCCTTCTCCTCGACGGTCTCGAGCGGGAAGGGCGGCTCTCGCGCACGGCGATCCTTCTGACGGCCGACCACGGCGAGGCGCTCTGCGACCGGATCGTCGCGGGAAGCTGCCTCGCGGTGGGGCACGCCACGCCTTACCTCTTCGAGGAGGAGCTTCTCGTGCCCTTCGAGGTGCGAGTGCCCTGGATGCCGAAGGCGCGCGGCGTGATCCGCGGCAACGCCTCGGAGCTGGACGTCGCGCCGACGCTTCTCGACGCGGCGGGCGTGAACGCGCCGGCGGCCTTCGAGGGCCGCTCTCTCCTTTCGTCGCCGCCTCCGGCGAGCCGCCCCCTCGTGTCCGAGGCTCCGCCGCTCGATGCGCTCGCCGTGCGGATCGGCGACCACAAGCTCATCCGCCGCGCCGGTGTCCCCCAGAAGTTCTGGGCGTCCGGCGGCGAGTTCGTCGTCTTCCCGGTCCAGCAGTCCTTCGATCTGTCGAAGGACCCCGGAGAGCGAACGCCGCTGGCGTCCGCTTCCGACTGGGGGCGGGAGCTTCTCGCCGAGGTGGACCGCTACCTCGCGTCCGGCTTTCCCGACTCGCTCATCGTGCGTTTCCCGAGGTCGCCCGAAGAGGAGGGCCGTTCGATCGTCGTCTCGGCGCTCGGGCGCGGAGCATCTCCGTCCCTTCGAAGCTTCGGGCTCGCGGCGCAGGGAGTCGTGACGCAGCGCGGCGCGAGAACCGAGATTCGCTTCCGGCGGCCGCGGGCTCCTTTCTGGCTCGCCTTCCAGCCCGACGAGTCCCGCGCCCTCGCGTTGCGCATCGAGGGAGCCGGTCCGCTGGCGTCGGCAGCGGGAGGTCGACTCGACCGGGGGACGTACTCGTGGAGCGGGCTGGGATGGGCCGGACGGGAGCGGCTGCCGGGAGGCGCCGAGACCGTGATCTTCACCACGCCGCGGTCGGCGCGGCGGCCGCGCGTCGCGCAGAGCCTTCCGAGCGACGCCGTCACCCAACTGCTGTCGCTCGGATATCTGCCCTTCTCGGCGGCCTCGGATCAGAGGCCGGCCGCCGCCGGTGACGAGCCCCCGGACGCGAGCCTCGCCGCGGGCGAGGTCCGGATCGACCATGCCGACTAGACTTTTTTTCGGCGCCCGGCCCTCGCGGCGGTCCCCTCTGCTCGCCGCCGTTTTCGGTCTGCTTCTCCTGGCCGCGTGCCGCGAGGAGGCGCTCCCCCGGATCGACGAAGGCCGTCTCGTGCGCGCGCCCGGAGGTTCGGCGCGTTCGGTCCGGGCTCTCGTCCCCGAGCGATGCCGCGTCGGCGAGGTTTTTCGACGGCAACCGAACGGCCACGCCGAGCTCGTCGTGTTCGGCACGGGGCTGACCCGCGGCGACGCGGTCCTTTGGAACGGACGCCCGCTGACGACCGGCTTCGCCTCGAGCCGGGCGCTCAGTGTTTACGTGCCGCCCGAGCTTCTCGAGTCGCCGGGAGCGGTCGACGTGACGGTCGAGGACACTCTCGATCCGGCGCGCCCGAAGCTCCGCGCCCGTTTCGTCGTCGGTTCGCCGCCATGATGGCGCGCCACCGGAAGGAGGGAGCGCCGGGGGGCTCCGCTCGCTAACGCCCGCCGGTCCGGCAGAGCGCGAAGCGTCCGTAACGCGCGACGGGCGCGGCATACAGGTTTCGGAACTCGAGGTCGAAGGGCGTGAGCGCCGGCGCTGGCGCTCCGGCGGGCGATGACTCCTGATAGTCGCCGGCGGGCCAGACGACTGCCGCGTCGCTGCGCGAGCGTCGGAGCTCGAGGATCATTTCCCGCTGCACCTCGGGCGACGTCTGAACGCCCGGATCGTACGCGTACCACCGCGTGTACGGCAGGCGGCGGGAGACGAGGAACAGCAGGATCGGGTCCTGTTCGGTTCGGGACTGATGGGACGCGACGGCGACGAAGCGGCTCCCGGGATCCGACCGCTCGTCGGCGGCGCGCACCGCCGCCGCCATGTCCGGGGGAACGTCGTCGCAGGGCCAGATCGATTGCGAAAAGGACGCCTTCTCGTCCGTCCTCCTTCCGATCTGCCGCACGCCACCCGTCCAGAGCCGCTCGATCGGAAACAGACCGGCCATGGGAAGCAGGACGAGGGCGCCGGCCGCGAAGACGATCGCCACCGTCCATCGAGCTCGGGCGCTCATGGCGAAGGCGGAGAGGGTGGCCGCGACGACGCCGAGCACGATCATCGGCGCGAAGTGCGGTCGGTCCTGGCGGGTCCAGAAGTAGTGGCCAAACGCCGCGGAGCAGACGCCGAACAGCGCCGCCGCGCGGAGGGGGGCATGGCTCCCGAGGGTCCGTCTCGACACGACGACGACGAGCACGGCGAGCAGGAGGACGAGGACCGCGATCCATGCCGCGACCCGGGCCGGCCGTTCCGACGAACGGAGGATCAGCGGACACAGGCCGGTGAGGGCGAACGCGGCCGCGGCGATCCGATTCGCCCGGCGATCGCGGAGTCCCAGGACCCACGCGAGAGGGAATGATCCGATGAGCAGACCGAACACGACCGCGAGCGGCGCCGGCGCCAGCACGAACGGGCCATGCCTGTAACGGAGCCCGGCGCTCGAGAGCCGGGCGGGGAAGATGAGGGTCGCCTGGACGGCCGCGGCCGGCGAAATGCTCCGGTAGAGCAGCAGCCAGACGACGATCACGGCGCCGATCGCCGCCACCGCCGTGGCCATCCCTCGCCGCGCCGGCCCGTCTTCGGCCGCCAGGGTCACCGCCGCGACGGCCGAGGCGGCGTACAGACCGAACGCCGGCCGCGTCAGGAACGCGCCCGCGATGGCCGCGCCGGCCGCCGCGGCCCAGCCGAGCTCGCTCCGTCCCCCCGCGGGCTCCGGCATGGCGGCGGCCGCGATCGCGACGAGGACGAACATGAGTCCGCAGAAGCTCGCGAGCGCCGCGAGCGCGGAGAGCAGAAGCAACAGGACGAGCGTCGCCGGCCAGGCGCGCGACGCCGCGTCCAGCCGACCGGCCAGCGCGAGGGCGATGGCGGCGACGAGGCAGAAGAACGCCGCCTGACAGGCGCGAAGAGCGACGGCCGGGCTCGCGATGAATCCCGAGAAGGCGCTCTGAACGCCGTATCCCAGGGGACCGTAGTGCGTGTAGAAGCCGGTGTAGGGGAAAGCCCCCGCTCGCATCATTCGCGAGCCCATGAGAAAGGCGGAATCGTCGTAGTCGTCGATCGGCCAGCAGAGCAAGCCCAGCGTCGTCGACGACACCACGACGAGCGCCAGCAGGATGAGAACGGCGCGGCGAGGGGGATGCGCCCGCGATGGATCTCGTGGGCGGAGCATTTTGAAGCCAATGTAGCACGCTGGCGCTCGTGCGCCCGCCGGACGCGGCTCGCGTCGAGGAACGCGGATGGATGATGTCGGCCGATCAGAACATCGATAGGATCGGGGCGTGATCCCAGAGGAGGTCGAGTGAAAATGCGTCTCTCCACCGCGCTCCGCAACGCCGGTCTCGTGGTCCTGTGCGTCGCCTTCGGCCAGGCGCTCGCCGGTCAGTCCGCGCCGCCGGCCCAGGCCGTCCCCGCGGACGATTCGATTCCCTCCGCGCAGTTGATGCTGCCGGAGCAGCTCGTCCCGCTCCTCGGCAAGACGGGAGCGGACAAGCCGCTGGTGCTCCAGGTCGGGCCGCACGTGTTCTATGCCGAGGCGCATCCTCCGGGAGCGGAATACGGGGGCGCCGGCAATCAGGAGTCCGGATTGCAGGCGCTGCGGGACAGAGTGAAGTCCCTGCCGCACGATCGATTCGTCGTCCTCTACTGCGGCTGCTGCCCGTGGAAGAAGTGCCCGAACGTTCATCCCGCGTACCAGCAGCTCGCCTCTCTGGGATTTCACAACGTCAAGGTGCTGTACATCGCCGACAACTTCGGCAAGGACTGGGTCGCGAAGGGGTACCCGGTCGAGAAGGGCCGCTAGGCCGGATGGGCAGCGGGCGGCGCCATCGCGCGATCCCGCGGTCCTTCTTCCTGTTCGCGATCGGCATGGCCGTCGTGCCCGCCCTCGGGGCGCGCCCGTCGCCGGGCGCCGACGCGCGAACCCCGGCCGCTCCCCGATCGGCGCCGGACTTTTCCCGGGCGAGTCTCGACCACCGGGAGATCCGTCTCTCCGCCTACCGCGGCAAGGTCGTTCTCCTCAATTTCTGGGCGACGTGGTGCGAGCCCTGCGTCGCCGAGATGCCCCGCTTCGCACAGTGGCAGCGGAAGTACGGCCCGCGGGGACTGCGGATCCTCGGCGTGTCGATGGACGACGACGAGGCGCCGGTGCGCAGGGCATATCGGAAGTACGGGCTGAACTATCCGGTCGTGATGGGGGACGAGAAGCTGGGTGAGCTGTACGGCGGCGTCCTGGGTCTTCCCATGACGTTCCTGATCGACGGGAGCGGAAGGATCCGCTTCCAGCACGAAGGCGCGACCGATCCCGACCTCATCGAGAGGGAGATGCGGGCGCTGCTGCCCCGGCCCTGAGGGTTCCGTCGGCCTCCGGCGAAGGCTCCGGCGTCGGCGGCGCGCCGGGCGGCGGCGGCGTCGCGGTGGACGAGGCGAACGGCGTGCGCAGGAACGGCGAGGGAGTCGACTGGAGCGGCGGAATCCAGGGCTTCACCCCGACCATGGGATTGGGCGGCCTCGGCCCACGCGCGTCCGGTGGCCCGATGCAGCGCATCGCCACGAGGAGGCCGGCCGCGGCGATCGCTAGCCAGGGCGTGCGCCCGCGCATGGGAAGACGGTATGCGGCCTCGCCTCCCGGGCGCATGACGCGATTGCATCGGGACCGAGTGGTCTTTTCCGCTTCCCGGAGAGGCCTAGAACGCGCTGGTGTCCGCGAACGACGCCATGGTGCCTTGCGGATTCTGGTACACCCGCTGCGTGCCGCCCAGGGTGTCCTCGACGGTGATGGTGTACCGCACGTTCGACAGGGCGCCGTAGAAGACCCAGTAATGGCCGTTGACGCTGCGTCCGTCGAGCACCTTCACGACGAGCTCGACGTTGCCCGAATCGAAGAACCAGAAGTAGCCGGTGTCGTCGGTGAGCGATATGGCCTGACCCGATCCGGTGCGGCCGTCGTTGGTGGCCCAGGCGACCGACACGTGGAAGCGCGGCCCCTGCAGGCACAGCGACGTCGCGGTCGTGCACGATCCGGCCGGCGGGGCCGGTATGCCCTGAAGCGTCAGCGAGTAGCCGCCTGTGATCTGCGGAAGGCGGGTCGTGCAGGCGATGACCCAGATCCCCGTGGAGTTCAGCGTGAAGGCGATGTGGGAGTTGAGACTGTTGCCGAAGTCGTCGTTCTGCGCGAAGAGGTTGCCCGCGCCGTCCAGCAGGGCGAGATAGGCGTCGAAGTCGGTCGAGGCGAGGTCGATGATCACGACGTCGCCCGTGTTTCCCTGGAACTGCCAGTAATCCACGAAGCTGGCGTTGTCGCTCGCCAGAACACAGTCCGTGTCCGTCAGCTCGCCGGTGACGGTCTGGCCGTATTGGATCTGCCCCGCGGGAACGCACTGGGTGTCGGGCCGCGCGAGCTTCACGCCCGGGTGCAGGAAGGTGAGCTCCTTCGCGAGGGCGTCCGTGCGCTTGTCGCCGGCGGGGAGGCCGGCCGCGGCGGCCGCGAGCAGGAAGCACAGAAGCGACGTCGCCGTGTGTTTCATCGAGAACCTTCCTCCGGTTCTGACATGTGGTTCGATCGCTTTCCAGTAGGCCAGCAACGGCGGTCCAGCGCAAGCTTTTTCCCGGCCCCTCGATCGGGCGTAATCTCCATCGTACGGATCGGACATGCCGAAACGACCTCGACCTCCCTTCGTGAAGCGGCGCTCGAAGATCCATGGCCTCGGCGTCTTCTCGACGAGGCGCATTCGACGCGGCCGGACGTTGATCCCGTACCTGGGCGAGATCCTGACGACCGCGAAGGTCCGCGCGCGTTACGGGGGCGAGGTGGACGAGCCGCACACGTTCCTCTTCCACCTCGGAGACGATCGCTACGTGGACGCCGGCGTCGGCGGCAACGACGCGAGGTTCATCAACCATTCGTGCGATCCCAACTGCGAGGCCGAGCTTTCGGACGGAACGATCTGGATCTCCGCGATCCGGAACATCCAGCCCGGCGTCGAGCTGACCTACGACTACTCGCTCGAGATCGAGAGAGGAGCCTCCCGGCCGCGCCGGAACCGTTACGCGTGTCGCTGCGGCGCGACCCGGTGCCGGGGGACGATGCTGGAAAGGGAATCCCGCCGCCGTCCCGGTCGCTGAGCGCGGGAGCTCCGGACCCTACGGGCCATAAAGAAGCAGGCCGAAGGTCTTGGTGAGGAAGACGGCCATCTGCCCGCGGGTATTCGGGCTGTTCGGACAATAGATGCCGACGCCGCAGCCGCCGGTGATCCCTTCCGTGAAGAGCTGCTCGATCCAGTTGGCGAACAGGCTCGGACACGGCACGTCGCCGAAGATGCCCGTGCAGGCGGGCGGCACGTAGGCCGAACCGTGCTGGGCCTTCAGGAGGAAGGCCGCCATCTGCGCCCGCGTGACCGCGTTGGACGGGCAGTAGGTCAGCGGGCTGGTCCCGCAGCCCCCGGTGATCCCCTCGGCGTAGAGCTCCTCGATCCAGTCGGCGAACAGGCTCGGGCACGGCACGTCGGCGAAGATGCCGGTGCACGTGGGCGGGACGTAGCCGGCGCCGTGCTCGGCTTTCAGGAGGAACGCCGCCATCTGGGCGCGCGTCACCGAGCTCGTCGGGCAGTAGACGCCCGCGCCGCAGCCGCCCGTGATCCCGTTGTGGAAGATGTCCTCGACGTACCGGTAGAACATGTAGCCGACGGGCACGTCCGTGAAGCTCTCGCCCACGTGGAGGATCCAGGTCTTGGGTGACCCGGCGAGAGAGAGCGTCTCGTCGAACGTGGCGTCCCAGTGGGGGACGGGCCGCGGGCCGGAGACGGTCATCGCGTAACAGTCGTGGCCCGGCGTGGCGTCGTAGCAGTCGGTCGTCGCGCCCGGGGTGGCGGAGGCGTAGTCGGCGACCGCGTCGGCGATGCCGTAGGAGGGACCGGCCGGTCCGGCGATGTTGGCGGCGGCGCCGGTGAAGGTCAGGGTGACGCCGGTGCCATTGTGCCAGGCCGGCTCCACCACGACGGTCTCGCCGGACTCGAGGACGCCGTTCAGATTCGAGGTCGTGCCGGTGCCGTGGGCGTCGACGATCAGCGCGGCGGGCACGGGCAGGGCCGGCGTCGCGGTCGGCGTCGGCGTGAGCGTCGGCGTCACCGTGATCGTCGGAGTCGGGCTCGTCGGCGTCGGGGTCGGCGTCGACGTGGGTGTCGGCGTGGGCGTGCTCGACGGAGTCGGGGTCGAGGTGGCGGTGTTCGTCGGCGTGGGCGTGAGCGTCGCGGTGTTCGTCGGCGTCTGAGTCGGCGTACGGGTCGCGGTCGAAGTAGGGGTCGACGTGCCCGTGGGCGTGTTCGTGGCAGTGTTGGTCGGCGTCGCCGTCGCCGTCGAAGGGCTCGTCGGCGTGTTCGTGGGCGTCTGAGTCGGCGTGTTGGTCGCAGTGTTGGTCGGCGTCGCCGTCGCCGTCGAAGTGCTCGTCGGCGTGTTCGTGGGCGTCTGAGTCGGCGTGCTGGTCGCGGTGTTGGTCGGCGTCGCCGTCGCCGTCGAAGTGCTCGTGGGCGTGTTCGTGGCCGTCTGAGTCGGCGTATTGGTCGCGGTGTTGGTCGGCGTCGCGGTGGCGGTCGGAGTGTTCGTGGGCGCGTTCGTGGGCGTCTGAGTCGGCGTGTTAGTCGCAGTGTTGGTCGGCGTCGCGGTGGCGGTCGGAGTGTTCGTCGGCGTGTTCGTAGACGTCTGAGTCGGCGTGCTGGTCGCGGTGTTGGTCGGCGTCGCCGTGGCGGTCGGAGTGTTCGTGGGCGTGTTCGTGGGAGTCTGAGTCGGCGTATTGGTCGCGGTGTTGGTCGGCGTCGCGGTGGCGGTCGGAGTGTTCGTCGGCGGATTCGTAGCCGTCTGAGTCGGCGTGTTGGTCGCGGTGTTGGTCGGTGTCTTGGAGGCGGTCGGGGTCGCGGTCGGGGTATTGGTCGGAGTGTTGGATGGGATGACCGTGTTCGTCGGCGTCGCCGTCTTCGTGGGGGTGGCGGTGCCCGTCGCCGTGGCCGTGTTGGTCGGAGTGGCGGTTCGCGTCGGGGTGTTCGTCGCGGTGGCGGGGGGCGTCGGCGTCGGCGAGGCGGTGGGCGTGAAGGTCGGCGGCGGTGGGCTGGAGCATCCCGGGAACGTGAAGTTGCCGATGCGCGTGCGCCAGTTGAAGTTGCCGGTGGTCTGGTAGTACTCCTGCGTGTACCAGAAGGTGCAGTCGTCGACGGGGTCGACCGTCAGATCGCTGTAGTCGCCCCAACGGTTGCTGGTGCCCGTCTGGCTGCCGGTGCCCGCGAAGAGCGTCGCCTCGCCCTGGGCGAGCGTGCCGAGCGGGTCGCCGGAGAGGCGTCCGGCGTACCGGATCTGCGGATAGATGGTCGCGTCGGAGGCGCTGAACCCGAGGGCGAGGTTGCCCTGGCTGTCCATCGCGACGCTGCCCATCCAGCGCCAGGTCGTGTCGGGCTGGTAGGTGCCCTGCTGGGTGAAGCCGGGCGTGCCGGTGGTGGCGTTGTGGATCTCGAACCAGCGGATCCCCGCGACGGACGAGGAGCTGACGGTGCGGTTTCCGATCAGCGACTCGTGGCCATCCGAGAAGCGGCGGTAGGCGAGACGGAACATGGGCCGGTCGGCGAGATTGTCGAGGAGGTCGGGGACCCCGAGCTGCGGCACGCCGGCCGACAGCGTCGTGTATCCGGCCGGCGTCAGCGTGCCGCCCGTCGTGAAGGTGCTGTTGCCCGGCGAGCCCCAGTCGACGTGAAAGCGCAGCAGGGTCCAGGGGGATCCCGAGGTGCTGAGCCATGGGTTCGGCGCTCCCGAGGGGGGCAGCGTCCAGCCGTCGAGATCTCCGGGAATGAGCGTTCCCAGGCCCGGCGACTGGATTCCCGGCGTGATGAAGGTCGCGGGGAGTCCGGCGATCATCGAGTTGCGGTCCAGCGCGATCGGCTGCGGTCCGAGAAAGGACGTTCCCCCCGTGTTGAACACGTTCATCGCGAGGTAATAGGCGTCCGGCCAGACGCCGATCTTCGGGTAGTCGTAGTAGTTGCTGTTGTTGATGTTGAAGTCGTAGCGGTACCAGGAGCCCGTGGCGTCGCCCGTCGTCGAAACGGCGACACATTCGTCGCGCGGAACGATCGTGCCGGCGAACTCCGAGACGACCCAGCGGTTCGCCAGCTGGTCGTAGACCACGACGGGGTCGCCGTGGCCGTTGTTCTCGCACACGCCCCCGAAGCCCGACCACACGGTCTCGATCGAAATCGGGCCGAGAACGGAGCTCCCGGTCGTCTTGTCGAAGACCTGGATCGCCTCGTTGACCATCTGCACGTACTGCGTGGCGCCGACCTCGCCGTCGGTGTCGGGCGGCGCGCAGTTGCAGTTGACGCCGGGATAGTGAACGCCGTCGAAATCGAGAATCGGCGCCGGCATCGACGGAGGGGCGAGGCGCCCCTGGACCACCGGGTCCGGCTCGTTCCGGATGTCCGGCGGCATTCCGAGCGGCTCGGGCTGCAGATGCTGGGGCTGCCGCCCGAACTTCGGAGGAATCTCGCGCAGGGGCGGCGAGACGTCGTTCTTGACGGAGTGTCCGACGGTGATCGTCGCGGAGGCGCTCTTCTTCGACGGCTTACGGTCGGGGTCCGCCGCGAGGCCGACCGCGGAGATCAGAAGCGCGCAAAGAACTCCACAGGCGAGCGCCCGGTACCGGCGCATCCACTCTCCGGTCGTTGAAGTGCATCAGGAGTGTACGGCGCGGCCGGCGGGCGTTCCGGTGACCCAGCGCACGACGCGGCGCTCTCGCTGCCGGAACCGTGAGATCAGCGTATCTCGATGCCGCCGGCGACGAGGTCGCGCTCCTCCGGATGGTCCTCGAGATAGGCCCGGACGAACGGGCACCTCGGAACGACTTCGAAGCGGTGTCCCCGCGCGAAATCCAGCGCCGCCTTCGCCAGGCGTCCGGCGATTCCCCGGTGTCGAGCCTCTTCGGGCACCTCGGTGTGGTCGAGGCTGAGGAGTCCGTCCCGATCGAAGTGGTACTTCAGAAAGGCCGGGCCGCCCGGCAGGTTCAGCGCGAAGCGATGAGCGGCCGGATCGTGCACGACCGGCAACGCCGTCCCGGGCGCATCGCTCATGTTCAGTCGTCGTCGTCCGCCGGTCCCGCCGCGACGAACGCGGAGCGCACCGGCGGCGGCATCGGCGAGGCGGCGCCGCGCACGGACTTCCAGACGATCTCGTTGAGATCGATCTCGGGCGCGCGATCGGGCTCGTCGAAGTCCATCGCCGCCGACGCCTCCGATCCGAAGGCCAGCGAATCGTTCTTCTCGTCGAGCGGCACGCGCGCGGGCCGCGCCGTGTACGGCGCGAGGTTCGGCGTCGCCGAGAACGCGCCGCTCATCGGTGTGGCCGCGGCGTCGTACTGGCTCATCGGGGGCAGCCCCAGGATGAGCTCGATCGTCCGGAGCATCGAGGCCGTCGTGTACAGCGTGGAGTCGAGCGCGCCGTGTCGGACGTACGGGCCGATCGCGAAGGCGACCGACCGGTGCGCGTCCACGTGGTCCGGTCCGTCCTGGGCGTCGTCCTCGAGCACGAAGATGACGGAGTCCTTCCAGTAGCGGCTCTTCGAGATCGCCTCGACCAGGCGGCCGAGGGCGGCGTCGTTCTCCGCGATCATCGCGCGCGGCGTCGGCATGCCCGGCGCCGTCCCGGACGTGTGGTCGTTCGGCAGGTGGAAGATCGACAGCCGCGGCAGGTCGCCGTTCTTCTCGTACTCCCGGAACTCCGCGAGCCACGCGTCGATGCGCTTCGCGTCGGGGATCGACAGGTTCCAGGACGGGTAGGTCGGGCTCATGTGCCCGACGAGGCCGGGCACCGAGGCCTCCACGGATCCCCGTTCGTCGTCATCGTCCGTGGGGCCGCGATGGCCGAACTCTCCGTAGCTGCGGTAGCTCACGCCGGCGCGGGCGCACGCATCCCAGAGGTATCCGTTCATCGGCGCCGTGACGTTGCCGTAGGCGTTGCGCATCTCTCCGCGCCCCTCGGAGAGGTACTTGCCGCCGCGGCCCGCGTAGTTCATCGGCCAGACCTTCTCGACGAAGTCTGCGGCGTAGGCGGCCGTTGAGAAGGCGTGGCCGTCGTAGCTGACCTCCGCGTTGACGTAGAAGTTGTCGAGCAGCACGAACTCGCGAGCGAGCGCGTGGGCGTTCGGCGTCGCGTCCTCGCCGAAGAGGCAGAGCGCCGGATCGCCGTTGCCCTTCGGCACGTCGCCGAGGATCTGGTCGTAGGTGCGGTTCTCGCGGATGACGTAGAACACGTGGCGGATCGGCGACGCCTCGCCGGCCCGTTGCGGAATCGCGGTGCGGCGCGCCGCGCTCGACGGCGGCTTGCCCGGACCGAGCGGCGTGACACGGCGGACCGTCGAGGTGTACGCATCGAGCGCGGGGGCGTCGGGAACCGGCAGCACCGACAGCGCTCCCGTCAGGAGCGCCCCGATGTACTGCGACGAGTCCCCCTCCGCGCCCGGCTGCGGGCCGCGCGGATTCGCCATCGACGTCAGGCCCTTTCCCGAGAGAATCAGGATCCGCCGGCCGTCGGGCGTGAACGCCACCCCCGTCGGATACCAGCCCGTGGGAATGAAACCCGCGACGCGGCTCGCGCCGGGCCGGGAGACGTCCACGACCGCGACCGCGTTGTTGTCCGCGTTCGCGGCCAGGAGAGTCCGGCCGTCGGGAGAGAGGGCGAGAGCGTTCGGCGTGCTGCCCGGAGGCGCGTCGGGAACGATCGCCACCGAGATCTGCTCGCGCGCCGTCTTCGACGCGAGGTCGACGGCCCAGACGGAGTTCGTGTTCGCGCACGCGACGAAGAGCCGCGCGCCGTCGGAAGAGAGCGCCATCGCGTTCGGATGCTCGCCGACGGCGACCTCGCCGCCCGCCGCCAACGTCGCGGCGTCGAAGAGCAGGACGCGCGCGCCGCCCAAGAGCGAGACGTAGAGCGTGGCGCCGTCGGGCGAGAGCAGGCAGGTGTAGGGCTCCGCGGGCAGGTCCGCCCGCCTCGCGACAGAGCCCGTCCGCACGTCCACCGCGGAGAGCCGCTGGCCGAGCACGTCGACGACGAAGACGCGGCTGCCGTCGTTGGCGACGGCCAGCCCCCCGAGGAATCCCTCCTTCACCGCCGTCCCGACGTCGAACGAGTTCTGGAGCGCGATCCGGCCGCCGTTCCAGGAGTATTCGCGGACGGTGCCGTCCGCGCCGCCGGAGGCGTAGAAGCGCCGGTGGTCCGGGTGCCAGGCGAGTCCGAGCCAGGCATCGTGGATCGGCGTTCGGTCCGGAGCCGAGAGCGTGTCGAGCTCGACGACGGAGAGCGTCGGCTTGTTGTACCCGTTGTTGGTCACGATCGCCCAGCGCGAGTCCGGGGAGACGAGCATCGCGAGCGGCAGGTCGCCGATCATCGCGTGCCGTCCCGCGGGAGCGATGCGCCAGCCGTTCGGCAGCAGCGTGACGCCCTTCTCGACGGCGCCGGGCCGCTGTTCGGCGGCGACCGTGAAGAGGAGAGAGACGGCCGCGAGCGCGACGACGGCGAGGCCGCGGCAGCGCTCAGGGCGAGGCGGCCGAGGCGTCGGGCGGAGCATGCTCCGCGAAGTCTAACGTCGCCGCCCTCGGGACTCCGAGCGATGCCGTCTTCGTTCCGATCCGTGGCGAAAAAGAGTCCGCCCGAACCACGGAGGGAGTCGGGCGGACCGCATGAGCATTTCTTCTCGCTCGCCGGCCGCAAGGGGGACGGCGAACGTGCGCGTCGGGGTTCCCCTCACCCACTGAAGCGATAGCTTGGGAAAAAGCCGGACATTGTCCGCTTTTCCCTGCCGCTCACGCCTTTAGTGGCGAGAGGGGTTCCCCGATGGACACGCCGTCCGGTTTGCCCGCAACGCACCGGCAGCCCGGGTCGAGGTCGAAACGAGCGATGATTCTCCTCGGTCTCGTGGCGGTCTCCGGGGCGAGGGCCGGGGAACGAGCGGCCGCCCGAACGGTTCGGGCCGGGATCTCGTCGAGGTCCGCGCCCGGCTCCCGCCCGGAAGCGGCCGCCGCCGGCTGCGCCACCGAGACGACGCTCTGCCTGGACGCGGGCCGCTTTCTGATCGACGCGACCTGGACGAAGCCGGACGGCGAGTCCGGCAGCGCGCATGCCGTGAGCCTGACCACGGGGGCCGGCTACTTCTGGTTCTTCGAGCCGGACAACATCGAGGTCGTCGCCAAGGTCCTCGACGGCTGCGCGATCGACGGCCATTCCTGGTTCTTCGCGGCGGGGATGACCAATCTCGCGGTGCGCGTCGACGTCACCGACCTCCTGACGAACACCTCCCGGAGCTACTCGAATCCGGAGGGGATCGTCTTTCGGCCGATCGCGGACACCAGCACATTCGCCGGCTGTCCGGCGGCCGAACCGGGCCGGTCCACCACCGAAGCGGCGCTGGAGGCGGTGCCTTCGTCGATGCCTGCGCGGCCGACTTTCCTTCGGCCGAAGCAGGCATCGGAGTGCGTGACGACCGAGTGGCAACTCTGTACCGGTGGAAGATTTCTCACCTTCATCGACATTTCCTTCAACGGCACCGAGGGTCCGGCTCACGTCGTTCAACTGACGCCGGATTCCGGCTACTTCTGGGTCTTCGATCCCTCCAACGTGGAGATGATCGTCAAGACGGTGGACGCCTGCCCGATCAATGCGGGAAACTGGTTTTTTGCCGCCGGCATGACGACTCTTCCCGTCGACATTTCTGTCACCGACACGCTGGACGGCACGGCCGCCGGTTACGGGAGCAGACCCGGGGCTCTGTTCTCGCCCGTCATCGATACGACGACATTCGCGAATTGCCCGGGGCAGCCGTCGCACTACACGGTGTTCCTGAAGTCGGACATGGCCAGCGTCCGCTGCAGTAATGCGCCGCATGGAATTCTCCGTTACCCGAGGTACTACTACTCAAGCGAGATTCACGCAGTTCCGGGAGACACCGTGACCTGGGTCTGGACGGATCCGCAATCCGGTCACTCCGTCACGGCAGACGACGGTTCATGGGACTCGGGCGTGCGTTACGCGCCGTTCCGCTTCACCCGCACCTTCGATGAGCCCGGGACGTTTTCGTACCATTGTTCCGTCGGGTATTCATCCCTTCATATCGTCACTTCGGGGAACCCGTTCGATCCGACGCGCACTTGCAGCCTCGTGCCGAATGAGGTGCATGAGGGAGGAGACGTCTTCGTGGCGGCGCCGACGACCCCGACGCCGATCCCGTCGGCGACTCCGTCGCCGACGCCGACTCCGACACCGGCTCCGGCGAGCCTGACCGGCACGGTGTCGGAGCGGTGCTTCGTCGGATCCGGCTTCTGCGCGGCGGCCCAGGCGAAGGTCGAGGCGCAGGGGCGCGCGACGCACACGGACGGAAACGGCCGCTTCGACCTCACCGGCCTCGCTTCGGGCGCGACGACCGTATACGCGCACAGCGTCGACGGCCGCTCGGCCGTCGCGGCGATCGATCTTGCCCCGGGCTCCAACACGGTGACGATTCGCGTGGATTGATCCGGGGTTTATCCGCGATCCGACTTATCTTCTGTTCATCCGGCGCTCAGTAGACTCGGAATTCGGTACCCGGCGCCGAGTTCCGATGCCCGAAAATCGACAAGGGCCCACGGTCGAGACACCGCCATCCGGCGACGTGACCCGACTGCTGCGCGCCTGGCGTCGCGGCGACGAGCGGGCTCTCGAGGATCTCATTCCGCTCGTCTACGACGACCTCCACCGCATGGCGGAGCGGCATCTGCGCCGCGAGCGTCCGGGCCACACGCTGCAGCCGACCGCGATCGTGAACGAGGCGTACCTCCGACTGCTCGCGCGTCAGGGCGAGGACTGGCAGGGGCGGACGCACTTCTTCGCCGTGGCCGCGCAGTCGATGCGGCGCATCCTGGTCGACCACGCGCGCGCGCGGCGGGCGCGAAAGCGCGGGGGCCGTGGTGAACACTGGCTCGTGGAGACGGCGGGCATGGCGGAGCCGCGGGGCGTCGACGTGATCGCCGTCGACGACGCGCTCGTCCGGCTGGCGGGCCTCGATCCGGTCCAGAGCCGCGTCGTCGAGCTCCGGTTCTTCGGCGGACTGACCGAGGACGAGACGGCGGAGGTGCTGGCGTTGTCCGCGCGCACGATCCGGCGCAAATGGACGCTCGCGAAGGCCTTTCTCTACCGCGAGCTCGGACAGAGGCCTTGACCCCCGCGCGCTGGCGGCAGGTGGAGGAGATCTTCGCCACCGCGCTCGAGCTCCAGGGTGACTCCCGCTCCGAGTATCTCCGGGCGGCCTGCGGAAGAGACGCAGAGGTGATGCGGGAGGTCGAGTCGCTGCTCCGGGCGATGCGCGACGGATCGCGCGACGTGCTCGAGTCGCCCGCGATCGAGCTCCAGGGACTTCGCCCGGGTGCGGCGGGACTCGAGGCGGGACGCCGGCTCGGTCCCTACGAGATCATCGAGCCTCTCGGCGCGGGCGGGATGGGCGCGGTGTACCGGGCCCGGGACTCGAAGCTCGACCGCGACGTGGCGCTGAAGGTCATGTCCGCAGCGGTGGGAAAGGACGCCGGAGCCGGCGCGCGCTTCGAGCGCGAAGCGAAGGCGGTCGCAGCGCTCTCGCATCCGAACATCGTCGCGATCTTCGACTTCGGGGTCGACGACGGGATCCCGTACGCCGCCACCGAGCTCCTCGAAGGCGAGACGCTCCGGGACCGCTTGCGGCATGGTCGGATTCCCGAGAGTGAGGCGATCGACAACGCCCTGCAGATCCTCCGCGGGCTTTCGATCGCGCACGAAAAGGGCGTCGTGCATCGGGACCTGAAGCCGGAGAACGTCTTCGTCACGCGCAGCGGGCAGGTAAAGATCCTCGATTTCGGCCTCTCGAAACAGCTGAGCGAGGTCGAGGCCATCGAGGAACCCACGCCGCTCTGCGACTCCGGCGAGTCCGGCGACTCCGGCGGGTCCGGCCAGACGCAACCCGGCGCCGTCATGGGAACCGTGGGCTACATGTCGCCGGAGCAGGCGATCGGGCTTCCGGTCGACGCGCGTTCGGATCTCTTCTCTTTCGGCGCGATCCTTCAGGAAATGTTGACCGGCGAACGGGCGTTTGTGCCCCGGTCTCCCGAGGAGACCTTGGGCGCGATCGTCAGCGGCGCGGCGTGCGAGCTCGGCGGCGTCAGGCCGTCGGTCGCCGCGGTCGTCCGTCGCTGTCTGGAGAAGAGTCCGGAGCGGCGGTTCGGGTCGGCGCGCGAGATCGCGGGCGCGCTGATCGAGGCGTCGGAGCCGCTCCGCGGCGGGGCTCGGACGAGATGGCGCCTCACCGCGGCGGCGGCGGGGATCGTCCTCCTGGGACTCCTGGTGGTGCTGCAGATTCGGGGTCGGACGCGACCCGCGCCCGCTTCTGCCGCACCGCCGCGCGTCGCGGTCCTGCCGTTCACGGCCGAAGGAGGCGAGGGGCGCGAGAGCGCCGGCGACCGAATCGCCTCCCAGGTGAGCGATGGTCTCGCGTCGCTCTCCGGGATCCAGGTGATCTCCTACCGGGCATCGTCGCTGTTCCGGACCCCGTCGAAGCCGCCGGAGGAGATCGCCCGTTCGCTCGGCGTGCAATTCCTCGTCGACGGCCAGGTTCGCAGGCGGGGAGGGCCCGGGGGGGAGTCCCTCGTCGAGGTGCGCGCCGAGCTCGTCGAGGTGGGAATCGGCGGCCCGCCCCACGTGCGCTGGGAGCAGTCGTTCGCGGCGCCGATGGGAGACCTGGTGTCGCTCCGTTCGTCGATCTCGACGGGCGCGGCGGCGGCCCTCGGTCTCCCCGTGTCACCGGAGGCCGCGAAGCGTCTCGGCGAGCTGCCCGCGGTGCTCCCCGCCGCCTACGAGCTGTTCCTGCAAGGCGAAGAGATCAACCGCCGCGCCGGCGCGAACGATCGCGCGGAGCTCGAGCGCGGGCTCGAGCTGTTCGAGCGCGCCGTGGCCCTCGATCCGGCCTTCGCCGAGGCCTGGACGCGCGTCGCGTTCTTTGCCGCGGAGCTCTATCGATTGAACGTGTCACCGGAGGACATGCGGGAGCGCGCAGAGGCGGCGCTCGCGAATGCAGAGCGACTGGCCCCGAACACGGCGGCGGTCTTCGTCGCCCGCAGCCTCCTCGTCCAGTTGATCGGCCGCGACTCCGCGCGTGCTCTCCAGATCTCCAACGAGGGCCTGCGGCGGTTCCCCGCCTATGCGCTGCTCCTCAACCAGAGCGCGAACCTGGAGATGACGTTGGGGCGCGTCGACGATGCGATCGGCCACTATCGTCAGGGACGCGTTCTCGACCCCTTGTTCGGCTGGGGTCTCGGCGAAGCGCTCACCTTCGAGCGCCGCTATGGCGAGGCGCTTCGGACGCTCGAGCAGGTGCGGGTGTTCTATCCGCTGAACCTCCAGCTGATCCAGGACGAGGCCAACATCTTCCTGGCGCAGGGCGACCTCGCCGGTGCGCGAGCCGTCCTGCACCGGGTTCCGGCGGGGGTAAGCCCGACCGCCTTCGCGGTATTCATGGCGAACGAGCCGATCGAGTGGGACATCACGTGGGCTCTCGACGGGGCGCAGCGAAAGCTGCTTCTCGAATCGAGGCCTCAGGATTTCGGCGGCGATCGGGGGCAGTGGGAGCTCTGCCGGGCGGTCGCTTCCTGGCTCGGCGGGGATATCCGAGCCGCGCGCACGCGGGCTGACGCGGCGCGGAGCGATCTCGAGGCCGAGGTACGCGCCCAGCCCGACAATCACCGCACGCACGCCGCGCTCGGGCTGGCGCTCGCGTACCTCGGCCGGAAGGACGAGGCCCTGCGCGAGGGGCAGCGGGCGACGCTCATCATGCCCCCCGATCGTTCCGAGGGGGCCGTCGCTCTATCGAACCTCGTTCAGATCGAGGTGCTCGTCGGCGAGAAGGAGAAGGCCCTCGACGACCTCGAGCGCGTGCTGACGCTCTCGCCGCTCTGGAGCCCGGGCTGGCTGCGCATCGACCCGCTCTTCGAGCCGCTCCGCGGCAATCCGCGGTTTCAGCGCCTGGCGGCCTCGTCCTGAGGACGCCGGGACGTCTCTCTACTGCAGGCCAAACGTCTTGACGATGAAGACCGCCATCTGTCCTCGCGTGTTCGGGTTACCCGGACAGTAGTTTCCGCCGCCGCAGCCCCCGGTGATGTGCTCGTTCGACAGCTGCTCGATCCAGTCGGCGAACGTCGACGGGCACGTCACGTCGGCGAAAATCCCCTGGCAGGGCGGCGGCACGTACGAGGAGCCGTGCTCGCCCTTCAACAGGAACACGGCCATCTGATCGCGCCGGACGGGATTCATCGGGCAGAAATTGCCGCCGCCGCAGCCGCCGGTGATGCCTTCATTGGCCATCTCCTCGATCCAGTCGGCGAACGTCGAGGGGCACGGAACGTCCGCAAAGATCCCCGTGCAGGGCGGAGGCACGAAGCAAAGCCCGTGCTTGCCTTTGAGAATGAAGACCGCCATCTGTTGACGCAGCGTGTCGTCGCCGACGCCGTAGAGGCCGCCGCCGATTCCCGCCGTGATGCCGTTCGAGACCAGTGTCGTGACGTAGGCATAGAACTGCTGGCTGCTCGGCACGTCGAGGAAGTCGGCCACGAACGCCTTGACCAGGGCTCCGTTGGTGCCGTCGGTGTTCGCGACGACGAGATCGTTGGCCGTTCCGGGAGCGAGCGCCGGAGTGGTGGCCGAAATGGAGGTATAGGAATTCACGACGACGCCGGTGGCCGGCACACCCCCGATCGTCACGGCGGCCCCGTCCAGGAAGTTGGTGCCCGAAACGGTCAGCGCCGTCCCGCCCGCCGGTGGCCCGGAGCTGATGTTCACGGAGAAGGGCAGCCGCTGCGAGAACTCCGAGGTGTTTCCGGCGGGATCCGTCGCCGTCACCGAGATGTGTGCGCCCGCCTCGACCGCCGGCAACGTGGAGATCGTGAAGGGCGCGTTGCCCGAGCCGTCGGTGGTGACCTGGGCGGTGCCGAGGTAATTCTCGCCCTGAAGGAACTCTCTCGGGAAGTTCGAGCAGGCGGAGTTGGCGTAGAAGTCGAGGTCGAAAGTCGTGCCGGGCGTCGAGTTCAGCAGACCCGTCACGGTCGTATTCGCGCCGTACGTCACCGATGAGATCACGGGGTAGTTCTGCACGTTGTTCGCTCCGGCGTCGGGGTCGTCCGGGTCGTTCGGGGTCGGCGCGCCCGCGAGATCGCACCGGCCGTTCAGCCAGATGCCGATCGCCGAGTTGGAGAAGATGGAGTTCGCGCGCATCGTCCAGTCGACGGCGCCGCTTCCGGCGCCGACGACGATCCCGTTCACGTTGAAGGCGACCACGTTTCCCTCGCCGGGGTTGATGCCGCCGATGGCGCTTCCGGGTGGGAACGCAATGCAGATTCCGTCGAAGTTTCCGACCGGCTGGGTCCCCGAGGGGTCGGTTCCGATCAGATTCCCCTGCGTGATCCAGTTTCCGTTCCCCTGGGACAGAATGCCGATGCTCGACCCCGAGATGAGGTTGCCCGCCCCCGGCGCCGTGCCCCCGATCGTGTTGAGCGTCCCGTCGCCGACGATGCCGGCAACGATCCCGTTCTGTCCGCCGAGCCCGACGGTCCCGGTCGCGTCGGTGCCGATCCGGTTGCCCTGGAGCACGTTGCCGTCGGTCGTGACGATGTTGGCCTGCCCGAACACCACGGCCGAGCGCGGCCCGAAGATGACGTTGCCCGCGCCCGGATCCGTGCCGCCGATCGTGTTGTTCTTCGACGACGAGATGTTCAGGTCGTCGATCATCCCCGTTGGCAGCGCCGCGGTGCCCGCCGCGTTGACGCCGAGGTAATTCCCCTGGACGAAGTTGCCGCTCACGACCTCCAGGTAGACGTTGGTGTTGCCGCCGACGATGACGTTGCGGGCGGCCGGCGTCGTGCCGCCGATCGTGTTGTTCGCCGACGAGTGGGACACGTAGATCATCTGCTGGCCGTTCGTGACCAGCGTCGACATCCCCGTCGGATCGGTGCCGATGAAGTTGCCCGCGATCGTGTTCCCGTCGGTCTCGACGCCCTGGCCGATCTTGATCCCGACGGGAAAGCGGTTGATCACCAGTCCCCGCACCGTCGATCCGCCGTTCGGGCCCTCGATCAGGATGCCGATGCCGCCGGCGGTCGTCCCGTCGAGCTCGATCAGCAGTACGGCGTCGTCCCCGACCGCGAGGGTGTTCGGGCTCGCGCCCGGCTGCGTGTAGCCGTCGAGGAGGACGGGATCGGTGATGGCTGGCAAATTCGTGGCCGGCGTGATCGTGTGGACCCCCGACCCGGGGATGTCGAACGCAATCGTGTCGAGGCCGGGATTGGCGTTGGCGTCGAGGATCGCCTGGCGCAGCGATCCCGCGCCGCTGTCGCTCGTGTTCAGGACCGTGAACGTGGCGCCCCGGGCCGCCCCCGCCGCCATCAGACCCGCGATCAGCCACCGCCCCATTCGTCTCATCGAAGATCCCCCTCTTGGATCCGCGAAGAATCGGGGGGCGGCGGCCTAAACAGGCCTTAAATCACGTCGAGCGATCGGACGCGATCGCCTCAACCCTCGTCGTCCCGGTACTCCTCGGGCACGTCGTCCTCGGGCACCTCGCGAGTCCTGACTTCGCCGGTTTCGTCGTCCGCCTTCTCGACGCCGCTGACGATGCCCGCCTCCCAGGATTGCCCCTCCTCGAGCAGCTCCTCGACGCTCTCGGAATCGACGTCCTCGCGTCGCGGGATCGCTTCGAGGTCGCCCGACTGGCCGGCGGCCTCGCCGCCGAGGCCCCTCCGCCAGTCCTGCGCGAGCCGCGCTCGGGGCCGCTCGGCGGGCGCGCCGGCCGTTGCGGCGCGGCGTGCCGTCGTCTTCGGCGAGCGCGTGCGGCGCACCGTTCTCTTCGGCGTGCGCGCGCGTCGTTTCTTCGCCGCGGGTTTCCGCCCCCGGGCCTTCGCCGCGGGACGCCTCTTCGCGGCGGTCTGGCGCGCGCGCCGCTTCGCCGCGGGCGCGGCCCCCTTCCGACGCGCCGGCTTCCGGGCCTTGCTCTTCTTCGTCGCGGTCTTTCGTCTCTTCATCGTTCGTCCTCCCGCCTTCACCCGATCTCCGGGAACTCGTCCTCCCAGAACTCCTGGACGCCGCGCTCGTCGTGGGCGCGGCGCTCGACCTCGATCGCACGGAGCTCGACCCGCCGGATCTTGCCCGAGATCGTCTTCGGCAGCGGGCCGAATTCGAGCCGCCGGATCCGCTGGAACGGCGCGAGCCGCCGCCGCGCGAAGGCGAGGATCGACGCCGCCGTCTCGCGCGATGCCTCGCGTCCGGGCTTCAACACCACGAAGGCCTTCGGCACGCAGAGGCGCAGCGGATCGGGGCTCGGCACGCAGGCGGCCTCGGCCACCGCTTCGTGCTCGAGCAGCGCGCTCTCGAGTTCGAACGGGCTGATCCGGTAGTCCGCGCTCTTGAAGACGTCGTCGGAGCGGCCGACGTACCACAGGTAGCCGGCGTCGTCGCGGTACGCGGTGTCGGACGTGCGGTAGTCGTCGCCGCCGAGCACAACCGCATTGCGCTCGGGATCGCCGTCGTAGCCCGCCATCATCGGCGCGGGGCGGGGCTTCAGGCGGATCGCGATCTCGCCCTCCTTCGCGGGGCGGCCGTCCTCGTCGAGCAGCGCGATGTCGTAGCCCGGCAGCGGGCGCCCCATCGAGCCCGGCCGGACCTCCTGCCCCGGACTGTTGCCGATCTGGCACGTGGTCTCGGTCTGGCCGTAGCCGTCGCGGATCGTGAGACCCCACGCCTCCCGCACCTTCGCGATGACCTCGGGATTCAAGGGCTCGCCGGCGCCGACGACCTCGCGCAGCGCCATCGGGTGCGCCTTCAGGTTCTCGAGGACGAGCATGCGCCACACGGTCGGCGGCGCGCACAGCGTCGTGACCCGATGAGCGGAGAGGAGCGCGAGCGTGCCGGCCGCTTCGAACCGCGCCGCGCCCGGAACGAAGATGGAGGCGCCCGCGTTCCACGGGGCGAAGAACGAGCTCCACGCGTGCTTGGCCCAGCCGGGCGAGCTGATGTTGCAGTGGAGGTCGTCCTCGCGCAGGCCGATCCAGTACATCGTCGAGAGGTGGCCGACCGGGTAGCTCCGGTGCGTGTGCAGGACGAGCTTGGGCCGCGCCGTCGTGCCCGACGTGAAGTAGAGGAGGAGGGGATCGTCCGCGAGCGTCCTTCCCTCGGCGCGGAAGCCGGCGCGCTCCGACGGCGCGTCCTCGGCCGCCGCCCAGCCCCCCGCGCGTCCGCCCACGAGGATCCGGCGGTAGTCGCCGGAGACCGATGCGAACTTCTCCCGGCCGGCCTCGTCCGTGACGACGGCCCGCATGCGGCCGCGCTCGATGCGGTCGGAGAGATCGGCGGCCGTCAGGAGGGTCGAGGCGGGGCTGACGACCGCGCCGAGCTTCATCGCGCCGAGGGCGATCTCCCAGAGCGGCGCGACGTTCGGCAGCATGACGAGGACGCGGTCGCCGCGCCGGAGGCCCTGGCGATGGAGGAAAGCGGCGACGCGGTCCGAGGTCTCGGAGAGCTCGGCGAACGTCCGCCGCGCCGCCGTCCCGTCCTCGCCGACGACGCGCAGGGCCTCGCGTCCGTTGCCGCGCGCGAACTCGTCGAACCAGTCGTACGCCCAGTTGAACTCGGAGAGCTCCGGCCAGCGGAAGCCGGCGCGCGCCCCGTCGTAGTCCTCGCGATGGGCGATCAGGAAATCGCGGGCCCGAACGAAGGACTCGGTCGCGTTCATGGAAGCCTCTTGCAGTCTATTCCAGCCCCGGTCCTTCATCCGGCATAAGCTCTTCGCACTTGGAGGCGCTCGTGACGGGGAGTTGCACGACCCGGCCGACAAGCAGAGGCAGCCAATTGATGAGACGACGAGCGACGGTCGCCCTGATCCTTTTCCCGGTGGCCTTCGGGGGCTGCGTGACCGCGAAGCAGAAGCGCGAGGAGCAGCAGGAGCTGGCGAGAAGCATCGTCAGAACGTCCAGTGCGGAGACGGTGCAGGGATGCGCGTTCATCATGAATCTCAGGCCCGAAGAGAGGTACGGCAGCGCGGAGGCCCAGACGGAGTCTCTCGTCATCCCGAAGGCGGGAATCGAGTGGGTGATCCTCGAGACTCCCGGAGGAAACCAGCTCTATTCCTGCAAGGCGATTCCCGATGAGCCGAAACCTGCCGAGGCGGCGAAGTCCCCGGAACCGGCGAAAGCCGCGGGAGCCCCGACGCCCGCTTCTGGCCCCGCTTCCGCGAGCATGGAGGCGGCCACGCCCGCGCCGTCCCCCGTTCGGCCGGGCTCGAGCGGGTCCACCGGCGCACCGGCCCCGGCGAGCGCCGCCGCCCCGCGCGTGACGAACAATTCCGAAGCGGTCCGAGGCTGCCGCTTTCTCGCGAGCTTCACGGAATACCAAGCCGTCTCTCTCTTTCAGGAGGCGGTCGCGCGGACGGGCGGCGACGTGGCCTACGTCGTGGCGAGCAACCGGGACGGGGAAGTCGTCGGGGAGTCCTACCGGTGCGGGGGACCCTGAGGGCGGCCGCGCGCGGGGCCCTCGCCCGCGGCGAAGCTCCGCCGGGCGGAGCCGCGACGATGCCGGAAGAGCCACAGGCGAGGGAGGAGTGCGCCCATTGCCGTCTGCCTCTTCCCGCGCGGGCGTTCCAGGAAACGATGGAGGGCCGGACGCTCGGCTTCTGCTGCTATGGCTGCCTCACCGTGTTCCGGCTCGTCGGCGCCGCGGGCGAGTCGGGACGCGCCGGCTGGTTCCTGGCGAAGCTCGGCCTGGCCGCGGTGCTCTCGGGGAACATCATGATGTTCCAGAGCCTCCTCTACTTCGGGTCCCTCGACGCGCTCGGCAGCGACGCGCTCCGCACGTCGTCCTGGCTGATGCTCGCCATGGCGGCCGCCGTGTACCTGCTGCTCGGGGTGCCCATGCTCCGGGCGGCGTATCGATCGGCGCGCAACGGCCAGATCGTTCTCGAGACCCTGATCGCGCTCGGCGCCCTCGCCGCCATCGGCGCTTCGGCGGTCGAGACCATCCGAGGCGGCCGCCACCTCTACTACGACTCCGGGACCATGGTGCTCGTCTTCGTCGTGCTGGGGCAGTACCTCGACGCGCGCGCCCGGGAGAAGGCGACGGCGGTGCTCGCTCCCACGATCCAGGCCGCGCGGGCGCCGGCGCGGGTGCTCGATGCGGGGCGCGAGCGAAGCGTCGAGCCTCAGCGCGTGCGCCGAGGCGACCGCGTCGCCGTCCGCGTGGGAGAGGAGATTCCGGTCGACGGCCGCGTCCTCGAGGGCAATTCGGACGTCTCCGAACCGGCGCTCACGGGAGAGGCGTCGCCCCGGCTCGTCGTGCCGGGGGACGCCGTGTTCGCGGGGTCGGTCGCGATCGATGGCGCGCTGCTGGTCGAGGCCGCCGGCGAGTCGGAGACTCTGGCGTGCCGCGTGGAGCGCTGGACGAGGGAGGCCCGGAACCGCCGCGCGCCGATCGAGATCACGGCCGACCGCTTCGTGGCGCGATTCGTTCCCGCCGTCGCGGCGATCGCAATGGTGAGCGCTCTCGCGTGGGGCATCGGCGCGGGGGACTGGGCTCGAGGGGGCCTCGCCGCTCTCGCGGTTCTCGTCGTGGCCTGTCCCTGCGCGCTCGGCATCGCGACGCCCATGGCGACGACGATGGCGATCTCGATGGCGGCGCGCCGGGGAACGCTCCTCCGCAGCGGAGCCGTGCTCGAGGCCGTCGCCGGCGCTCGACGGGCCGCCTTCGACAAGACCGGCACGATCACGACGGGAAGGCCCGTCGTCCGTTCCCTCCGGGTCGATCCCGATGCGACGATCGCGGAGGAGGACGTCCTCCGGTACGCCGCGGCCGTCGAAGCCGAGGTCGATCACCCCTTCGCTCGGGCCATCGCGGCGTTCGCGGCGAGCCGCGGAGTCCCGCGCGCCGAGGCTCGAGACGTTCGCGCGGTCGCCGGCGGAGGCGCCTCGGGCACCGTCGAGCGCCGCCGGGTCCTGCTCGGAAATCGTTCCCTGCTGTCCCGGGAGGGAGTCTCGGGGGTCGAGCGCGACACGGAGCTGGCGCCGGAGAAGGGGATCGTCATGGCGGTCGACGGCCGAGTCGTTGCCCTCTTCCAGATCGGGGATCCGGTGCGGCCCGAGGCGAGGGCGGCCGTGGAGCAACTCCAGGCCCTGGGCGTCGCGACGGTCCTCCTGTCGGGCGACCGGGGCGCGGCCGTCGAACGCGCGGCCGACGAGGCGGCGATCGACGAAGCCTTCGGAGAACTGGACCCGCGGGAGAAACTCGAAGCGCTGAAGACTCACAGCGGCGACGCCGCCATGATGATCGGCGACGGCGTCAACGACGCGCCGGCCCTCGCGGCCTCGGCGGCCGGAATCGCTTTCGGACCGTCATCGGGTCTGGCGAAGCAGAGCGCCGACGCGGTGATTCTGCGGGAGGACCTTCGTGAGATTCCGAGACTCGTCGTGCTCGCGCGAAGGACGATGCGCGTCGTGCGGCAGAATCTCTTCTGGGCGTTCGGCTACAACTCCCTGGGGGTGCTGGCCGCGGCGCTCGGACTGCTTCGGCCCGTCGTTGCCGCCGGGGCCATGGTCGTCTCGAGCCTCTTCGTCGTCGGCAACTCGCTGCGACTGCAGCGGCCATGAGCCCGAGGGCCGTCAGCGTCGGCCGACGGTCTCGTCCGGGAGTCGGCCGCTCGCGAGCGCGAGATGTCCGACGAGCGTACCGAGAAGAATGAGCCCGGACACGACCGCCAGTCCGTGAGTGACCCCTCCCGGCAGCCGCTCCCAGGCGCCGAGGGAATCGAGCAGCAGATAGGCGGCGGCGAAGGCGAAAAGCACGACGAAGGCGACGAGAAGCGCGCGGGCGAGCGGAGAGGTCTTCATCTCAAAGCTCCTTTGCGAGCGATGCTCAGGCTCCGGCGGAAGCGCGGAGCGGACGGACCGAGCGTGGCCGAGCGACGGACCGGACGACGTCGAGGAAGGCCGGCAGCAGCGGCGAGGGTTCGTGGCGGCGATAGGCCACGCCGATCTTGATCGTCGGCGCGCCCGAGAGAGAGCGAAACACGACTCCGTCGCAGGGCCCGGTGCGAAGCCATCCCGGCACGATGGCGACCCCGAGCCCGGAGCCCACCAGCCCGAGGACGGTGAGGATGTGCCCGGCCTCGTGAGCCACTTTCGGAGCGAAACCCATATCGGCGCACGCCTTCTGAACCAGGTCGTGGAAGGTCGGGGCCGCGGCCGGTGACAAGCGGATGAACGGTTCCGAGCGCAGCTCGGCGAGCGCGACGCGCCGCCTCGACGCCCGAGGGTGATCGGCCGGGAGAGCGGCGACCAGGGGCTCCGTCGCGATGGCCTCCGCGGCCAGGTCGCGATGGGACGCGGGCAGAATCGGGAAGGCGACGTCGATTCGCCGGCTGACGAGCGCCTCGACCTGCTCCACGGAGTGCAGAGTCTGGAGATCGATCGTCACCTTCGGGTGCTGCACGCGGAAGGCCCTCAGGATCCGCCCCAGCACACCGGCGGCCGAGGCGTGGCCGAAACCGATCGACAGGTGCCCGAGTTCGCCGCGCCCGGCTTTGCGGGCCATTGCGACCGCGTGATCGGTGTCCTCGAGGATCCGACGGGCCTCCTCGAGAAAGGCGCGGCCGGCCTCCGTCAGCGCGACGAAATGCCGCGTGCGGTGAAGGAGCTCGACGCCGAGCTCACGCTCGAGGTCCTGGATCTGTTGAGAAAGCGGAGGCTGCGAGATATGAAGCTTTGCGGCGGCGCGACCGAAGTGAAGCTCGCCCGCAACCGCGACAAAGTATCTCAGGTGTCTCAATTCCACGTGTCTTCCTCCCCCCGCGAAGGCCCGCTTTCTTAAGCGTATCTTAAGGACACTGGCTTCGGGGTTTTCCGTGATAGCCGACGGCCCTTTGTCGTTTATCTCGTGTTTATCCCTCTCTGTTGAGAGCGATTGCCTCTCACGGAGAAACGAAACCGGTATTAGACGGCGGGAGCGCCGCATTTCTACGATCTCCACACTTTGATCCCCCCGGCGCTTCCCGTCGATGTCGATATCTCTGTTCCAAATCCCCATTCACAAGGAGGTCGCGTGCGCAAGGTTCTGTCCACCGCTTTGTCCGCCGCTCTGCTGAGCGTGCTGTCCGCAGTCGGGTCGGCCTACGAGGTGATCACGGTGACGAACGGCGGCACGGTCCAGGGCGTCGTGAAGCTCGTGGGGCAGGCACCGACGGTGCCGCCCATCAAGACGACGAAGAACCAGGACTATTGCGGCAACTCGATCGACAACCCGCTCTACGTCGTGGGGAAGGACGGGGGGCTCAAGAACGTCGAGGTCTTTCTCAAGGGGATCGAAAAAGGAAAGGCGAATCCGACCGCGACGATCACCCTCCTGAACACCCATTGCATGTTCGATCCTCGTGTCCAGGGTTCGAGCACCGGGCAGCAGATCAAGATCGCCTCGGACGATCCGATCCTGCACAACACCCATCCGCAGAACAACGATACGAACGCCACGATTTACAACATCGCCCTCCCGTTCAAGGGTTTCTCGGTGACCAAGCCGCTCCCTGCCACGCCGGAGCTCATTCGCGTCAAGTGTGATGCCCACGAGTGGATGCGCGCCTGGATCTGGGAGTTCGATCACCCCTACTACGCGACGACGGACGCCGATGGGCACTTCGAGATCAAGGACGTTCCGCCGGGCACCTACACGGTCGTGGCGTGGCACGAGGTGATGGGCCAGAAAGACGCGTCGGCGACGGTGGCGGCGGGTAAGCCGGTCACCGTGGATTTCAGCTTCACGCCCAAGAAGTAGCGAGGAGAGAGCTCCCCGACCGAGGAGGAGGTTTCCGCGATGACACGGACAGCCAAGCTCGTCACCACCGCCTGCGGTGTTCTGACCACCATCGCGTTGCTCGCGCCGCCGAGGGCCGGAGCCTTTCCGGCGTTCGCGCGAAAATACGGGCTGCGGTGCACGGCGTGCCACGAGTCGTGGCCGAAGCTGAACGACTTCGGGCGAGCGTTCCGGGACAACGGCTATCAGCTCCTGATGGGCAAGGACGACACGATCTTCGAGACGCCCGGATACTGGCCCGTGTCCGTCCGGATCACCCCGCAGTACACCTATACGCAGGTGACCAATCAGCCGACCGACCAGGGCACGAAGAATCTCGGATCGGGAGGCGTGGGGCAGGTCGGAATGGACCTCCTCATGGGTGGCGTGCTCTTCCAGAACGTCTCCTTCCTCGTCGTTCCGACCGGGTTCGCGCCGGACGGCGCCGTCTTCCTGGAGTCGGCGTGGGTCCGCTTCGACAACCTGTTCGGCACGTCGTGGGCGAACCTCAAGCTCGGCCGCCACGAGGTCGATCTCCCGGTGTCGGCCCATCGGCCCTGGAACCTGACTGGTACGCCGTACCTCATCTACAGCTTCCACGCCAACGGCTCCGCTTCGAACTACGACATGGGCGAGAACCAGTGGGGCGTGGAATACATGGGCCACGACCGGGGAAGCCTGAATCGCGTCGCGGTCTCGGTCTTCAACGTTCAGAATTCGCCTGGCACCGAGAACTTCTGGAGCACGCCCGGCCTCTACGGGCACGCGACGCACGAATGGACCTTCGGCTCGGGAGCCGTGTCGGCGCTCAAGCTCGGCGTCTTCGGCTCGTACACGACGTGGCCCACCACTTCGTTCACGAGCGGCGGCACTCCGATCCCCGGCACCGGCGGGAACCTCTACCCGTCGGAGAAGATCGGCGGCGAGGCCCAGGTCTGGTTCGGGCCCCCGGCGACCCCCCTTCACCTCATCGTCGTCTTCGCCCACGGCGAGGACGACAAGGCGCTGATTCCGAACGCCACGCAGAACGGAACCTTCAACGGCGGTTTCGCTGAGCTCGGCTGGACGATCACTCTGAAGAACCTCGTCTTCTTCCGGTACGACCTCTGCAAGAACTCCCAGCAGGGCGACCCGACGCTCCCCCAGGATCTCAACGACCAGAACGCGATCACGTTCGGCTGGCGGCACACGTTCCAGTTCAGCAATCGTTCGGAATACGCACTCGTCGCCGAATACAGCACCTGGCAGACGATGGGCATGGGCGCGAACGGTCTCAATACGCGAACCAACCAGTATCTGGTCGGCATCGACTTCGCCTACTGAAGGGAGGGCGCCATGAAGAGGCTTTCCATCGTCGCATCGGCCTTCGTCGCGCTCGCGCTGGCGGCGCCGGCTAGAGCGCAGGGGCCCGGCTCCGGGGGCGACCCGGTCAAGGGCAAGGTCGTCTACGAGCGCTACTGCCTTTCGTGCCACGGCGAGCTCGGCAACGGCGCCGGCGAGTTCGCGGAGTGGATCACGACCAAGCCGAGGGACTACCGCCAGGGCACGTTCAAGTGGCGGTCGACGCCGTCGGGTTCGCTGCCGACGGACGCGGACCTCGACAAGACGATTCGCGACGGCATCTACGGAACCTTCATGCCGACCTGGTACGCGATCGGCGAGCACAACCGGCGGGACGTGATCGCCTACATCAAGACCTTCTCGGCGCGCTGGAAAACCGACAAGCCCCAGCCGTCGATCGTGATTCCCGCCGAGCCGCCCTACTCGGACGCCTCGGTCAAACGGGGTCGAGCGGTCTACGAAAAGTCAAACTGCGCCCAGTGTCACGGCCAGGACGCGCTCGGCGACGGTCCCTCCGCGCACGAGCTCAAGGACGACTGGGGCAACCCCATCGTGCCCTACGACCTGACGCAGGGCCACATCAAGTGCGGCGACACGGGTTCGGACATCTACCGCGTCTTCATCACGGGCTTGAACGGCACGCCGATGCCGTCCTTCACCGATTCGATCTCCCCGGAGGAGGCCTGGGATCTCGTGCACTACATCCAGAGCCTGTCGGCGCTCTATCCGAAGAACTACGGCCCGGCAGCGGCCAAGTAGGCCGATCGGAGGCGACGGTGCCCGACGAACACAAAGAGGACTCGCAGGAGATCAACCACTACGAGTTTTCGGGGATCGAGGAGCGCCACGGCAAGATCCCGAAGTGGCTCGGGTTCGTGTACGTCGTGATGCTGATTTGGATGGTGTATTACCTGGTCCGCTTCTGGACGGACAAGGGGTGACGTCATGAGCTCGGTCGCCGCCGCCGACAGGGACGACCTCGTCGACCGGGAAGTCGTCCTGCGTTTCCTGCTCTCTGCCGCCTTCTGGCTCGTCTTCGCCCCGACGATCGGCGTGATCCTCTCTATCAAGTTCAACTACTACGACTTCCTGGGAAACGTCTCCTGGCTGACCTGGGGCCGGCTGCGGCCCGTCCACGTGATGGGCGTCATCTTCGGGGCCTTCTCGACGGCGATCGTCGGCCTGACCTACTACATGGTGCCCCGGCTGTGCGGCATCCGCATGTACAAGGAGAACTGGAGCCGGGCCCTCCTCTGGATCTGGAACATCGGGCTGACGGCCTCGCTGATCTCGCTACCTCTGGGCCAGAACCTGGGCATCGAGGCCGGCGAGTTCCCGCTCTGGTCGAACATCGTCGTCGAGATCGCCCTCATCATGATCACGATCCAGGTTCTCGTGACGGTCGTCCGCCGCAAGGAGCCGCGGATCTACGTGACGCTCTGGTACCTGACCGCCTCGTACGTCTGGACCGTCTTCAACTACGCGTTCGGCCACTTCATCCTGCCGTACTCGATGCCCGGGGTGAACAACGCCGCGATGCACGGCCTCTACATCCATTACGTCGTCGGGCTTTGGATCACTCCGGCGGGCCTCGCGGTCATCTACTATTTCCTTCCGCTCTCGGCGAAACGGCCGCTGTACAGCCACAAGCTATCGCTCGTGGGCTTCTGGTCGCTCGCGTTCTTCTATCCATTCGTGGGCACGCACCACTACATCTACAGTCCCATTCCCTACTGGACGCAGACGATCGCGATCGTCGCGTCGATGATGCTGATCATTCCGGTCTGGACCGTGATCCAGAACTTCTACGGCACCTTCGTCGGGAACTGGAAGCGCTTCCAGGAGTCCTACACCGCCAAGTTCCTCATCATCGGCGCGCTCTTTTACCTGCTGGGCTGCTTCCAGGGGTCCACCGAGGCGCTGCGCGGCATGCAGCGGCTGACGCACTTCACGGACTTCGTGATCGCCCATTCCCACCTGACGGTCTTCGGCACATTCATTCTCTGGGTCACCGCCGGGATGTATTACGTGATTCCGAGAGTCTCCGGCCACGAGCTCTACTCGAAGAGCCTGGCCCAGTGGCACTACTGGCTGACCGTGGCGGGGTTCTCGGTGATGGCCTCGGTGCTGACCCTTCAGGGACTCCTGCAGGGGACGATGCTCGACGTCGGCGCGGACTTCGTCGATTCGATGGTGGCGATGAAGCCGTACTGGTTCGCCCGCACGCTCGCCGGCGTGACGATGGACATCGGCGCCCTGCTCGGGATGTGGAACTTCTACATGACGGTCATGCACGGCAAGCGCATCGAGGCGCCGGCCGGGGCGCCGCTCGCATCGGAGCCGCAGTGGACCTGAGGCTGGAACGGGATCGGAGAGCGCGATGAAGAGAGAGCGGATCGAGCCGATCATCCTGGTCGCGGCCGTCGGTTTCTACGCGCTCGCGATGACGAGCCAGGGGATCCTTCCGTTGCTCGAGAAGGACGTGACGCGGCCGACGACCCTCAAGACGATCGACGGCAAGACGGCTTCGACGCCGAAGCGCGACGAGCTCGAGGCCGAGGGGCGCCGGATCTACATCCGCGAGGGCTGCTGGTACTGCCACTCCCAGTACATCCGGCCGGTGAATCGGGACACCGACAAGTGGGGGCCGGTGACGCAGGCGGGCGAGATCAGCGACGACCTTCCCCAGATGTTCGGGACGCGGCGCATCGGTCCGGAGCTCTCGCGGGAGGGCAATCGCCGATCCAACGAGTGGCACTACGCGCACCACTGGAACCCCCGCGCGACCGAGCCGCAGTCGATGATGCCGGCCTTCACCTGGCTGTACGCGGACGATCCGGCACGGGACCGGGCGGTGAAGGCGTTCATCGAAAAGTACGACAAGAACCACGACGGCCGGGTCACGAAGAGCGAGCTCGACAAGAACGGCGACGGCGTCATCACCCCCGATGAGCTACCGCCGGAGTGGAAGGAGATGGACGTCTGGCCCGTCAACCCCGACGGGACGGTCGGCGACGGCATCGTCGACATGCACGACTACGGGCCGGTCCCGACCCGGGAGATGCAGGCGGTCGAGGCGTACCTCCAGAGAATCGGCACCGCGATCGGCGACTGGCGGGTCTGGGAGCCCTGGCCGACCAATCAGCGTCCGAGGCCGACCGAGCCCCTGGCGCTGCGCCTGGCCCGGGGCAAGGAAGTCTTCGAGAACAAGTGCGCCGGCTGCCACGGCAAGTTCGGCAACGGCCGCCTGACGAAGGACGACAAGAGCTCCACCAACTTCAGCGACGCGTACCACTTCCTCGATCCGCAGCCGCGGAACTTCACGCTGGCCGTCTTCAAGAGCCGGACGACACCCTCGGGGGCGCTCCCGCGCGACGAGGACATCTTCCGAACGATCACTCGAGGCATTCGCAAGGGACAGATCATGCCGGCCTGGGGCAATCCGGCGGATGGCCACATGTTGACCGAGCAGGATCGCTGGGACCTCGTGGACTACGTGAAGAGCTTCACCGATCGCTTTCAGAAGGAAGAAGTCCCTCCTCCGATCGCGATACCGGTCCCGCTGTTCCCCTCCGCCCAGGCCGCACCCGCCGAGCTGCGCCGGGAGGGGAAGATGGTGTATCGCGTCCTCCAGTGCTGGACCTGCCACGGCATCGGGGGGAAGGGAGACGGGCCGTCGGCGAGCGCGCTGGTCGACGACTTCGAGGTCCCGATACGGCCGTTCGACTTCACGACCGGCAACTTCAAGTTCGGCGACTCGCCGGCCGACGTCTACCGGACGTTCAACACGGGATTGAACGGCACGCCCATGCCGTCCTTCTACGACACGATCCTCTACCCGAAGGAGGCGTTCCCGGACCTGAAGCCCTGGCAGCAGCTCTACAACGGCAAACCCGTCTTCTCCGACGCCGAGGTCAAGGAGGTCGGCGACTACATTGCGACGCTGCCGACGGGTGAGGCGATCGGAAAGATGAGCGAGGCGGATCGGACCGCGTTCGCGGACCATCGCCGCTGGGCGCTCGTGTACTTTGCGCTCTCACTCGCGCGGAGTCCGGCGGAAACGCAGGCGCCTTCGACCGGCGGGTTCCGCGTCTCGCGGTAGCGGGAGGGCCATGACGGGATTCTTCCGGATGGTCGAGCTGACGTTCACGGCGTACGCCGTGCCGGCTCTGCTCGTGCCGGTCGTGTGGCTCGCGCGGCGGTTGCGCCTGGGAGGCCGATCCGGTCGGCACTCCGAGACGGCCGCTGGACTCAATCGAGCCCTCGCTGGCTATGCGGCCGTGCTTCTCGCCTGGCTGGGAGCCCGGATCGTTCTCGCCCTCGGAGTTCCCGTCGAGCGAGGCGGCCGCGTCGCGGCGGTCGCCCTGTGGATCGCGTACGCTGTCCTGAACCTTCTGCTCGCGTCGCTCCTGGTCCGGTTCACGGCCGGTTACGGCGACCTCCCCGAGGGGCCGTCTCGCGACCGGCTCTTCCTGCGTTTCCTTTCGGCGATCGTCGTCCAACCCATGGCGACGGCGTGCGCGTTCGCCGTGCTCTACAGGATCATGGGCGTCGTCTACCATCTGAAGGTTCCGGGCCTCGGCGCGGTTCAGGAGGGCATCTGACCGGAGGCACCGTTCGATGATCGACATCACCTTCTATCTGTTCTTCGTCGCCCTCCTCGTCTCCTTCGCCGCGTGGTGCATCTTCCTCTGGGCCATCCGGACCGGACAGTTTCGCGACGTCGAGGACATCAAGTACCAGATCTGGCCGGCGGCGGATCCGTCTGCGGCTCCCCTCGGCACCGAATCCTCGCACCCGGCTTCTGACCCCGAGCCGCTCGAGCGTCCGTAATCGGGCGTGCACCATCACGCTCTCCCCGCGTCGGGCGATCTGATCCTCCTTTTCTTCGCCTCGTTTCTCGGCAGCGCTCACTGCGTCGGGATGTGCGGCCCGTACGTGGCGATGTGCGCCGCCCGCCTCGTGCCGGCCGCCGCGAGGCCTGTACCGAGCGTCGCCACTCGGATTCTCTTCAACCTCGGACGGCTGGCGGTCTATGCGGCGATCGGTGCGTTCGTCGGCGGGTTCGGGCAGGTCGCGCTCGCGGCCGGAGCGGGAGCCCGGCTCGGCGGCCTTGTTGCGGTGGTTGCGGGAGCGGTCGCGATCGCGTTCGGGCTGGCCCTCGCCGGCATCCTTCCGGACCCGGCCGTCGTTCTCCATCGCGCCGGCATCGACGTGCTCATCCGCGGCGGGGCTCGGGAGGCGCTGGCCGCGCCACGGTTCCTCTCCCCAATCCTGCTCGGTGCGCTCCAGGGCACATTTCCCTGCGCGCTCGTCTACGGCGCGGCGGCGCGCGCCTCCGTGGCCGGATCGGCGGGCTCCGGCGCCGTCGTCATGCTCGTCTTCGGCCTGGGCACGGTCCCCGCGATCTTCGCGCTTTCCTCCATCTCTCCGGCGGCGCTGCGGCGCGTCCGCGGCTGGCGCTGGGCGGGCCTGCTGATCGCGGCCGTCGGCGTTCTCCTGATTCTCCGCGGGCTAGCGGCGCTCGGCATCCTCGCCCACTCGATGTTCTGGTAGCGGCGCCGGCGAGGGCCCACACGTCGAAGTCTCGGGCGCCCGATCGATATCGGGGAGAATGCGTTCCAAACGGCCGAGCCGGCCTCCCGGTTCGGCGGAGGGCCAATGAAGGTTTCGAAGGGAGCCGCCCTGCTCGTGCTCGCCGCGATCGGCGCCGCCGGCCGGCGCTCGGTGCCGGAGACGCCTCCGGTCGATCGCGCCGCGCTCGCCGTCAAGGTGCGCGAGGAGCTGCGGCACGCGTGGGCGGGGTACGAACGGTACGCGTGGGGGCACGACGAGCTGAAGCCGCTCAGCAAGACGGCCCGCGACTGGTACGGCGAGCCGCTCCTGATGACGCCCGTGGACGCGCTCGACACGTTGCTCCTCGTGGGCTTGAAGGACGAGGCGAACCGCGCGAAGGGGCTGATCCTCGAGAGGCTCTCGTTCGACCGGGACGTCTCGGTCAAGAACTTCGAGATCACGATCCGTCTCCTCGGCGGCCTCCTCTCGGCCCATCAGGCGACGGGCGATCCGCGCCTCCTCGCCCTCGCCGACGACCTCGGGACGCGCCTCCTGCCGGCGTTCGCGTCGCCGACCGGGATGCCGTACATGTTCGTCAACCTGAAGACGGGGAAGACGTCGGGCGCGCGGTCGAACCCGGCGGAGATCGGGACGCTGCTCCTCGAGTTCGGCACGCTGTCGAAGCTGACGGGCAAGCCGGTGTTCTACGAGAAGGCGAAGAAGGCGCTCGTCGCGCTCTACGAGCGGCGCTCGCCGATCGGTCTCGTCGGCGAGGAGATCGACGTCGAGACCGGGAAGTGGCTGAGTCCCGCGAGCCACGTCGGCGGCGGCATCGACTCGTATTACGAGTACCTGCTGAAGGCCGCGCGGCTCTTCGGCGACGCCGACTGCGAGCGGATGTGGGCGGAGAGTCTGCGCGCGCTGAACGCCCATCTCGCCGACGAGGAGCCTTCGGGCCTCTGGTACGGGCAGGTGGACATGAACACGGGCCAGCGCACCGCGTCGGAGTTCGGCGCGCTGCATGCGTTCCTGCCGGGCGTCCTCGTGCTCGGCGGCGACGTCGCGCATGCGCGCCGCCTTCAGGATTCGTGTCTCGCGATGTGGAAGCTCCGCGGCATCGAGCCCGAGCTCCTCGACTATCAGCGTATGCGAATCGTCGATCCCGGCTATCCGCTGCGGCCGGAGATCGTCGAGTCCGCCTTCTATCTGCACCGCTTCACGAAGGACTCGAGGTACCTCGAGATGGGCCGGACGTTCTTCGACGCGATCCGAGCGCGCTGCCGGACCGCGGAGGGATTCACGGTGCTGAAGAGCGTCGACAGCGGCGAGCAGGGAGACCTGATGCCGAGCTACTTCCTCGCGGAAACGCTCAAGTACTTCTACCTGCTCTTCTCCGAGGCGCCCTGGGACTTCGAGAAGACGGTCTTCAACACGGAGGCGCACCCGATGCGCCGGACGTGGTGACGAGCGCCGCCGCGGCGGCCGCGCCGCGCGAGCGCTCGCCGCTCGGCGCGCTGCCGATCTTCCTCGCCTTCTTCGTGATGGGCTTCGTCGACGCGGTCGGCACGCTCGTCGGCTTCGCGAAGACGGAGTTCCGTCTCTCGGGCGCCGAGGCGGGCCTGCTCCCGTTCTTCGGCTTCGTCGCGTTCGCGCTCTTCTCCGTGCCCGCGGGCGTGGTCGCGGACCGGCGCGGCAAGCGGTTCTTGCTCCTCGCCGCGCTCGGCGTCGTGCTCGCCGGCCAGATCGTCGCGAGCCTGGCGCTCTCGAGCTACGGCCGGCTCCTCGTCGCGATCTTTCTCATCGGCCTCGGAATGGCCGCCCTCCAGGTCGCGGGCAACCCGATGATGCGGGACGTGAGCGCGCCCGGCCGCTACGCGCGCAACCTGACCTTCGCCCAGTTCCTGAAGAGCCTCGGCTCGATCTCGGGACCCTACGTCACGACGCTTCTCGTCGCTCTGGGTCTGGCGTGGTACCGGATCTTCCCGCTCTCCGCCGCGGTGACGTTCGCGGCGCTGCTCGCGGCCTTTTTCCTTCCGGCCGCGGCGCGCTCGGCCGAAGACCGGCCGGCGAGCGTCGCCTCGAGCTTCGCCCTCCTGAGGGACCCCGCCGTCGCCCTGGCGGTCGCGGGCATCTTCCTCTACGTCGGCGCGGAGGTCGGCCTCAACTCCTGGCTCGCCACGTTTCTCTCGCGGCGCTTCGGCATGGACCTCGGCTCCGCCACGCAGTGGGGACCCGGCCTCTTCTTCATCGCGCTCTCCGCGGGGCGGCTCCTCGGCTCGGTCGTCCTCGATTTCCTCGACGCGCGGCGCTTCTTCCGCGTCAGCGCGCTCGTGGGGCTCTGGGGCCTCTCGCTCCTCCTCGCCGGGGGCCGCGAGGCGGCGCTCGCGGGCGTCATCCTCTGCGGCCTGGGGTTCGCGAACATCTGGCCCCTCGTCTTCGCGCTGACGATCGAACGGCGGCCGGCGTCGAGCGGCCCGCTCTCCGGCCTGATGTGCATGGCGATCTTCGGAGGCGCCGTGCTGCCGGCCGTCATGGGGCTCGTGGCCGATCGGGCGGGGGTGCGCGCCGCGTTCGCGGTGCCGATCGCGTGCTTCGTCTACCTCGCCGTTCTCTCGCTCTCCGTCCGGCGGAGCGCGGCGCCGTGAGCGACGGCCGCGTCGTTCTCACGCTCGACGCCGGCGGCACGAGCTTCCGCTTTTCGGCGATCGCGGGCGGCCGCGAGGTCGGGACCGGCGTGACGCTGCCCTCGCATGGCGATGACCTCGACGCGTGCCTCGCGCAGATCCTCGAGGGGTTCTCGCAGGTCGGCCGGTCGGCGGGCGGCGCGGTGGCGGCGCTCTCCTTCGCGTTTCCGGGTCCCGCCGACTACGCCGCGGGCGTGATCGGCGACCTCGGCAACCTGCCCGCCTTCCGCGGCGGCGTCGCGCTCGGGCCGATGCTCGAGGACCGCTTCGGCGTCCCCGTGTTCATCCACAACGACGGGGACCTCTTCGCGTACGGCGAGGCGCTCCATGGCCTGCTGCCCGAAGTCAACCGCCTCCTGGCGCAGGTCGGAAGCCCGCGGCGTCATCGCAATCTCCTCGGGGTCACGCTCGGCTCGGGCTTCGGCGCGGGCATCGTCCGCGACGGCGAGCTCTTCCTCGGCGACAACGGCGCCGCCGCGGAGATCTGGCTCGAGCGGAACAAGCTCGACCGGCACGCGCCGGCCGAGGAGGGCGTCGGCATCCGCGCGGTCCGGAGCGTCTACGCGCGACGGGCCGGGGTGGCGCTCGAGCAGGCGCCCGAGCCGAGCGCGATCGCGTCGATCGCCCTCGGGGAATCGGCGGGCGACGCGGCCGCGGCCCGCGAGGCGTTCCGGCGCCTCGGCGAGGTGGCGGGCGACGCGATCGCCAACGCGCTGACGCTCGTCGACGGCCTGGTCGTGATCGGCGGCGGCCTCTCCGGGGCCGCGTCGCTCTTCCTGCCGGCGCTCGTCGCGGAGTTGAACGGCACGCTCGAGAAGACGTCGGGGGAGAGAGTGCCGCGCCTCGAGCTCTCCGCGTTCAACCTGGAGGACGAAGACGAGCGGCGGCGATTCCTCGCCGGAAGCCCGCGAACGGTGCGCGTGCCGGGCTCGGCGCGCACCGTGCCCTACGACCCGCAGAAGCGGACGGGTGTCGGGCTCTCGCGCCTCGGGACGAGCCGAGCGGTCTGCCTGGGCGCCTACGCCCGCGCGCTGAAGGAACTGGACCGGCGCTGAAATCCGCCGCCCGCCGGGCGTATCATTTCTTCCCTCGAACAAAGTGGCGCCCCTCCTCCTCGCCTCCGTGCTCCTCCTCTCCCCGCCGGCCGACGACGCCGGAGGACGCGGTCTTCCGAAAGGTCCGGCGCGCGGATCCTCGGCGCGGTCCGCGGCGATTCTTCCGGCCGACGCCGCCCGGCGCGCGAGCGCGGCCGAGCGGGCGGCCGGCCTGCCGCCCGAGCTCGAGATTCCCTCGCTTCCCGATCCCGTGGACGGGCGAGCGTCCTCCGCTCTCTGCGGCGCCAACGAACGGAACGATGCCGCTCGCTCGAGCTCCGGCGCCCGCGGCGCCGCGCCCGGGGCCGAGCCCCTCCTCGCGGGGTTCCGGGCGCTCGGCGACGACGGCGTGACGCCGCCCGACCCGATCGTGGCGGCGGGGCCCGGGCACGTCATCGTCGCCGTCAACAGCTCCTTCGGCATCTTCACGAAGACCGGCGCGCTCCTCTACCAGTTCACCGCGGGGTCATGGTTCCAGGCGCAGCTGTCCGCGGTCGGCGGGACGACTCTCTTCGTCTACGACCCGCAGGTCGCGTACGACCACTTCCGGGATCGCTGGATCCTCGTCTACGTGGCGAACGACGCGCGGTCGCGGTCGTGGATCCTGCTCTCCGTCTCGAACTCGAGCGATCCGACGGCCGGCTGGCACTCGTGGGCTCTGCCCGGCGATGCGAACGGCACGAATCCGGCGGCGAACTTCTCGGATCGCCCGTCGCTCGGGTTCGACGAGGCGTCGCTCATCATCGCCACGAACCAGTTCCGGTACGCCGACACCGGGTTCGCCTACGCGAAGGTCCGCGTCCTCGACAAGGATCCTCTGTACGCGGGCGCCGCGACCGCCACGTGGTCCGACTTCTGGGACCTCGAGGACCCGCTGTTTCCCGGCGCGAAGGTCAGCGGCGTGCGGCCCGCGCTCACCTTCGGCCATCCGGGCGCCGAATACCTCGTGAGCAACAGTCCCTTCACGACGCGGGACCACGTGACCCTGTGGACTCTCTCCGGCGCGGGAACTCCGGGCGCCGCGCTCGCCGGCGCCGACGTGCCGATCGCGCCGACGCTCGCGCCGCCGGGGGCGGACCAGAAGGGCGGCTCGCCCGGAGTGTCCGGCTGTCCCACGCCCTGCCTCCTCAACACCGGAAGCGGCACGATCGCGTCGGCGGTCTTCCGCCACGGGTCGCTGTGGTTCGCGCACACGGTCGCCGACGGCGACGGGATGCACAGCCGCGCCCGCTACGCGCGCCTCGACGTCGCGACGAAGACGGCCCGCGAGGACGAGTCGTTTGGCGCCGACGGCTGCTGGTACTTCTATCCGGCCCTGGCGGTCGACGCCGGCGACGACCTCACGATGGTCTTCGGCCGGAGCTGCACCGACGCGTACCCCGGGGTCGCGGTGACCTTCCGCTCGATCGCGGATCCGGCGCTCGAGGCGAGCATCCCGGTGAAGGACGGTGCCGGCAGCTACGTCGTGCCGACCGGCAACGACGAGCTCGTCAACCGATGGGGCGACTTCTTCGGCGCCGCGCTCGACCCGGCCGATCCCGGCCGCGCGTGGATCGTGGGGCAATACGCCGGCGTGGACGAGAACTGGCTCACCTGGGCGGCCGAGACCTCGGCGCCCCTGGCTGCGGGCCCGTGCGCGCCGGACGCGGCGGTCCTCTGCCTCGGCGACGGACGGTTCCGCGTCACGGTGACCTGGCGCCGGCCCGACGGTTCGACGGGCGCGGCCGGCGCGGTGCCGATCACCGACGACACCGGCGCGTTCTGGTTCTTCGACGAACAGAACGTCGAGCTCGTGGTGAAGGTCCTCGACGGCTGCGGCCTGCCCGCGCCGCACTTCTGGACGTTCGCGGGCGGACTCACGAACGTGGGGTTCGACCTCCTCGTCGAGGACGCGGTGACCGGAGCGTCGCGGACCTACCCGAACCCCGCGGGCACGGCGTTTCCGCCGCTCCAGGACACGCGCGCCCTGCCGTGTCCCTGAGCGGACGCGTCACGCTGGAGACGCCGGCGGCTAGAATGCGATGCGGCGCATGACGAAGCGCTTCACGGCGAGGCCGAGCGCGACGATCGCGACGAGCACGAGGACGGCGGCGCCGCCGCGGCCGGCGAGCCGTATCGCCGCCTCGTAGCCCTCGCCCGCGAAGTAGCCGACGAGCGTGACCGCGGTCGCCCAGATCACGCCGCCGAGCACGTTCCACAGGAGGAACTGATTCGTCGGCATCCGCGCCGCGCCGGCGGCGGTCGGGACGATCGCCCGAAGAAACGCCGTCGAGCGGCCGACGAGGACGGCGGGCGGGCCGCGCCGCCGCAGCCAGGTGCGGACGGGGGGCCATTTCTGCGGGAAGTATCGCTCGAGGATCGCGGCGCCGTAGTGGCGGCCCACCTGGAAGCCCACGAAGTCGCCGAGGACCGCTCCGAGGATGCCGGCGGCGATCACCGCGCCGAGCGGCACCATGCCGCGCGCGGCGAGGACGCCGCCGAGCAGCACCGCGATCTCACCCGGGATCACGAAGCCGAAGAAGAGCGCCGCCTCCGCGCCGGCGAGAAGGAAGACGCCGGCGAGGATCCAGGGCCCGGGCAGCCCGAGAAAGGCGTGAACGAACCGCGGAACCAGCTCTCCCTCCCGACGAATCGTCGCGGCCGGGACGTTCCCGGCCACTGCCGATGAGAAACGACGCTGCCGGTGTACCACATCGCGGGTCCCGCGCTCAGCCGATGGCGTCGCGTTTCGGCGCCGCCTTGAGCACTCCGGAGCGGATCGCCTTCCGGAAGAGAGCGTAGTCTTTCTCCGCCTGGTCGGCGTACGCCAGCGCGAAGCGCGCGATCGCGCGATCCAGGCGATCGGATCCGCCGCAGTACCCCGCGATCGCGGCGGCGTCCCCCGTCCGAGCGTGGGCCTTCGCGAGGATCTCGCCCGAGACGCGCGCGAACCGCACGAGGGCGGAGCCGGCGAGCTCGCTGACTTCGACCTTCGCCTTGTGGTCCGCGAGCTGGCGCACCAGATAGTCTCGTCCCTCGACGCGTGTCCAGCCGAGGAAGGGGTCGGTCGCGCTCTGCATCCGGTGCTGGCCCTCCGCGACTCTCCTCCCCTGGTGCGGAAACGGAGGGGTTTCCGGAAGGTAAGGGTGATAGCAGGACGTCAGCTCCTCCTTGACCTGGAGAATCAGCGGGTCCGCCGGGCCACCGCCGAACAGGAGCACGACGTAGTCGCGGGTGCCCACGCTGCCGGTGCCCACGACCTTGAACGCGACGTCCACCGGCCGATAGACGTCGAGCGCGAGCTGGCGGTCCGGTCCGAGCGTCTCGCGATAGCTCGCGAGGCTCGCGATGACGGCGGCGGCGACGCGGTCCGGGACGTGGGCGAGGATCGGCGGCCGGTCGTGGAAGCGGGGCAGTCCTGCCCGCGCCCGCACCGTCAGCTTCGCGAGTGCGTGCTGCGGGGAGGCGCGCTCGGCTCGGGAGAGCGCGACGTGCGCCGGACCCGCGCCGAGGTAGCGCCGCACCTCGTAACGAACCGTGTCCAGGAAAGTCATCTCGGCGAAGCCGTTCATCGCCTCCCGGTACGCGCCGACGAACGCGCGGATGGCGTCCGCATTCTCGCGGTCGGTGTCGCCCGCCTCACGGCCGGCGAGGACGAGGCTCGCCGCCATGCGCTTCACGTCCCACTCCCATGGGCCGGGTATCGTCTCGTCGAAGTCGTTCAGATCGAAGGTGAGGTGGCCGTCCGGCGCCGCGAAGGCGCCGACGTTCTGGACATGCGCGTCGCCGCAGATCTGGACCCGGAGCCCCGTTGCGGGCGTCTTCGAGAGATCGAGCGCCATCAGCGGCGCCGCGCCGCGGAAGAACGCGAACGGCGACTGCGCCATGCGCGTGATCTTGATCGGCACGAGCGCGGGGAGCCGCTCGGCGTTGCTCTCCTGGAGGAGCACGACCGGGTTCGGCCGGCGGGGATTTTCCTTCCACTCGGCGTGAGCGCCGCGCCCGACGCGATCCCGCAGGCTCCGCCCGCGGCGCCGCCGCTCCGCCGGCGTCGCGAGGGTGGGACCTCTTCGTCCGGCGGACCGACCGCGGCCGCTCCTCACCGCGGCGGAACCCTCTCGTGGATGAACACCTCGCGGACTCTATGCCCTCGCGGACCCGCGGTAACGGACGAGTCCGCGCTCCCCTTAAACGAGCAATAAAGACCCGGCGAAGTGCGATTCCCGCTCACACCGTCTTTGCCCGCTCTTCGACCCGGGGCGCTAGGTTTGGCCGAGGAGGTGGGCGATGGACGAGGAGCGGTTCCCCACCGTGTGGTCCCTGATCTGCCCGCGCTGTGGCGAGGTGGTCGCGGTCGAGATGCCGGAAGAGGGCGTGCCCGGCATCGGCCACTGCTCCGCGGGCCACGACCTCCTGACGTTCGAGGCCGACACGGTCGGCACGCTCGCCCTCGGCCGCACGCCGTAGCCGCGGGGCCGCCCGACCGCTTCGGCGCGCGGGGAACCGCGCGGTCTAGGGGGGATACAGCTTGAACCCGAACGTCTTCGTGATGAAGACGGCCATCTGGCCACGCGTGACCGGGTTGGTCGGGCAGTAGAGCAGCGGGCTCGCCTGACAGCCTCCCGTCACTCCCTCGGCATAGAGCTGCTCGATCCAGTTGGCGAAGGTCGATGGGCAGGCGACGTCTCCGAACAGGCCGGCGCACGTGGGCGGCACATAGCCCGTGCCGTGCTCTACCTTCAGCAGGAAGACCGCCATCTGGGCGCGGGTGACCGGGTTGTTCGGGCAGTAGTTCAGCGGGCTCGCCTGACAGCCTCCCGTCACTCCCTCCGCGTACAACTGCTCGATCCAGTCGGCGAACTGCGACGGGCAGGGCACGTCGCCGAAGATTCCCGCGCAGGCCGGCGGCAGGTAGCCCGCCCCGTGCTCGGTTTTCAGGAGGAAGACGGCCATCTGCGCGCGCGTGACGGGATTCGCCGGGCAATAGTTGCCTCCGCCGCAGCCTCCCGTGATCTCGTTGTGAAAGAGCGTCTCGATGAACGTGTAGAAGTTGTTCGTGAGGGGAACGTCCGGGAAGCTCTCGCCGACGTGCAGGGTCCAGGTCTTGACCGAGTTCGTCGACAGCATCTCGTCGAACTTCGCGTCCCAGTGCGGCGCCGGCCGCGCGCCGGAGACCGTGACGAGGTAACAGTCGCCCGTTGCGGCGAAGCAGTTGGCGGGCGATTGGGCCGGAATCGTGCCGTAATCAGCCGTCGTGTCGTCGAGGGTGTAGGTCGGCCCCGCCGGCCCGCGGATGTTCGTCGCCGTTCCGCTGACGGCGAAGGGTGAGCTCAGAACGTTGACCCAGTGCGGTGACACCTGGACCGTTTCGCCCGCTTCGAGGACCCCGTTCGCGTTGGAGGACGAGCCGGCGACGCTGCGAACGTCCACATCCGCGTGTCCCGCCGAGGGGGCGCTCAGGCGCGCGAAGATGTCCTCGTCGGGGTTCGAGAAGCCGCCCCAGGTGACGACGAAGTTGCCGTGATGGCCCGTCGCGATCGCGGGCAGTTCCTGCGCTCCCGTCGTCGCCTGGTTGACCTGGAACTCCACCCCGACGTGGTTCGCGGACGAGTCGAATGCCTGCGCATACACGCCGAAGCCGTCCCCATCCTGGCCGTTGCTGCGCCAGGTGCAGATGAAGTTGCCGTCGGGGTCCATGGCGATCGAGGGGTAGTCCTGGATGTCGGTGGTGTACGTGTTGGCCTGGAACTCCCCGGTCAGCGGCGCGCCGCTCGGATCGAACCGGCGGCCGAAGATGCCGTCGAAGCTGCCGTCCTGGCTGACGCTGTCCCACACGACGACGAAGTTGCCGTCGCGGTCCGCCGCGACGACGGGCTGAATCTGAGGGCCGGTCGTGTAGGTATTGACGGGGACCTCGCCCGTGACCGGCGAGCCGGTGCCGTCGTAGCGCCGGGCGAAGACGCCGAAGCCGTCTCCGTCCTGGCCGTCGCTCTGCCATGCGACGACGAACGAGCGGTCGGCGCTCATCGAGACGGTGGGATACGCCTGATTCCCCGTCGTGTACGTGTTGACCTGGAACTCGCCGCCGAGCTTGTTGCCCCCGGCGTCGAAGCGCTGGGCGAAGATTCCGTAGCCGGCGCCGTCCTGTCCGCCGCCGGTCCACACGACCACGAACTCGCCGGAGCCCGCCATCGCGATCGACTGACCGGACACGAACTGGTCGCCGGTCGTGTACGTGTTGACGAGAAACTCCGGCCCGGTCGGCTGGCCGCCGGTGTAGCGGCGCGCGTAGACCTCGGTGTCGGTCGCGTTCAGCTGCCCGTAGCTCGTCCACACGACGACGAAATCGCCGTTGCGGTCCGCGGCGACGAACGAGTTGTACTGCCCTCCGGTCGTGTAGGTGTTGACGGCGAACTCGCCCGTGAGCGGGGCGCCCGTGGAGTCGAAGGCACGCGCGGCGACGCCATAGCTGCTGCCGTCGTACGTGTCCCACGCGACGACGAAGTCGCCGGCCCCGTCCATCGCGACCGAGGAGAGGTACTGGTAACCCGTGGTGTTGGTGTTGACCACGAACTCCGTTCCCATGGGCGGTATCGGCGCGGGAGCGGCGAAGGCGGTGAGGGGGACGCCGGCACCGAGTGCGAAGAGAAGCAGAACGCGTCGCATGCTTCCTCCCCGGGATTGGACGGAGCATATCGGATGAACCGTTTTCGGTTCAATCCGTCGGTGGGCTCTCCGTTTCGAGCGCCCGGATCCGCTCCCCGCGCGCCCAGGAGGCGAAGCCCCGCGCGTCGAGAAGCGCGGCCATCCGTCGCCGCCACGGCGGCGAGTCCGGCTCGAGTCCGGACAAAGACGGATCGCCCGCGAGCTTGGAGACCGTCCGTCGCCGCGCCGCCGCCTCGGCCTCCACCTCCGCCGCGCGATCGGAGGCGCGGGGGTGGGTCGCGCCCGGGATCGCGCGCGGGTTGATCTCGGCGGAGCGCCGGAACGCCGCGAGCGCCTCGTCGAGCAGGCCGTTGCGCCGGTAGACGAGCCCGAGGTTGTAGAAGAGGACGTCGTTGTCCGGCGCGGCCGCCGCGGCCTCGTCGAACTCCCGGCGCGCGCGCGGCCAGTCCCGGCGCTCCCACGTCACGCCGAGCATCTGGTGGAAGTTGCCGATGAGGTTCTGCGTCAGGTAGTCCTTCGGCACCCTCGGATCGAGCTCGCCATCGAGGCGGTCCTTCAGCGGCGATGGGGGAGGGAGGGGCCTGCCGGCGCGCCACGCGCGGAACGCGAGCCCGACGGGCACGGCCTCCAGCGTCGCGTTGTCCCAGTTCGGGGCGTGCGTCAGATACACGGGGTCGACGTCCGGGTTGAACGCCATCGGCGGCAAGGCCCGGCCGCCGACGCCCTCGAGGACCAGGTGGACGTCGGGGCGCAGCCCCTCGGCGAGGTTCAGGTACATCAGCACGAAGAGGATGTTGTCGTCGGAGGCGATGAGCTGGGATCCCGGCGGCAGCGTCGCGAGCAGCGTGCGCGAGTAGTCCTCCGCGATCCGGTAGCGGCTGCGGTCGTTCGCGCGCCACCCCGCGACGGCGAGCGCGAGCGGCGGAAGGAGAGCCAGGAGTGCGACGCGCGGCCCGAGGAGATCGGCGACGCTCTGCCATCCCCACGCGGCGAGCAGCGCCAGGCAGAGATAGGACGGAATGTAGTAGCGGTGCCAGATGAAGAGATCGCTGCGCGAGCCGTGCAGCGCCATGGCGGCGACGTTCGCCGCCATCACGAGGAGCGGCAGGAGGACCGGGAGCCTTCGCCGGCGCGCGGCGGCGATCGCGACGAGGGCGAGGCCGAGCCCGATGAAGGCGGACTCGGTCGCGAGGCTTCGCGCCCAGTCGAGCAGGATGGGGCCGAGGTCCGCGGGTTTCTCGATCCAGGCGCGCCCCCAGAAGTCGGAGCGGAGCAGCACCGACGCGAATCCCTTCGCCGACTCCGTCCGCCCCCACTCGAGGAGCGGATGGGAGCGCGCGCGCAGCGGCAGGTAGAGATAGGGCAGGAGTCCCGCCGCGCCGGCGCCGGCGCACGCCGCGAGCGTGCGGCCGCGACGCAGGAGCGCCGGGTCGGACGCGATGGCGAACGCGGCGATCGCCAGCGCCGCGACGGCCATCTCGAGGTGGTTCGCGGCGCCGAGGCCGCACACGAAGGCGCACGCGACGAGGTCGCGGCCGCGTCGCTCGCGCCGCCAGCGCAGCGCGAGGAGGAGGGCGACCGCGAGGAAGAGGGCGTTGAGCGCATAGACCCGCTGGACGTTGGCCTCGCCCCAGTAGCTCGGCGCGAAGGCGAGGAGCCATGCGGCTCCCCCCGACGCCGCCGGGCCGGCGCCGCTCTCGCGCGCGGCGAGGTAGAGCGTGCCGCACGCCGCCGCCGCCGCCACGGCGGAGAAGAGCGAGAGCGACCAGGGAAGGGGCAGGAAGAAGAGCGCCGCGGCCCAGGCTTTGCCGGCGAGGACGTAGAGCGGGTAGCCCGAGGGATGCGGGATGCCGAGGACGGCCACGGCCGTCGCGAGGTCGCCGCTGTCGCCGACGTAGATCGTGCGGCACGCGCCCGCGGCGTAGACCGCGAGGGGCACCGCCGCGACGCCGGCCGCCGCGAGGGCGTTGCGCCGGGCCGTCTCCGTCACGTCAGCGTTTGCCGGTCGGGGTCGGTTCCAGGCGCTTCAGGTTCTCGCGGAAGAGCGCGTTGTCGGGCTCGAGCTTCAGGGCCGCCTCGAGCGCGGCGATCGCGCCCGCGCGGTCCCCGCGGAGGTAGGCGACGTTCGCGCGGTACTGGTACACGAGGGCGAAGCGCGGCGCGATCCGCTGCGCCTCGTCGAGCTTCCGGCCGGCCTCCGCGTAGTCGCCGCGCCGCGCGGCCCCGGCGGCCTCGTCGGCCAGCGCCGCCGCGCGCTTCTCGGCGTCGGAGCGCGGCGCCTGCGGCAGCGGCGCGCCGAGCCGCGCCAGCGCGCGCCGCGACGGCTCGTACTGCGGGTTGTAGCGGACGGCGGTCTGGTAGTCGCGGATCGCCGCCTCCTTCTCGCCGCGCCGCTCGTGAATGACGGCGCGGTTGTGGTACGCCTCGACGTTGACCGGTTCGAGCGCGATGGCGCGGTCGAGCTGCTCGATGGCCGCGTCGTAGCGGCCCAGCGCGCCGAGCGCGCCCGCGTAGCTCGCGCGGAGCGCGCTGTCGTTCGGCGACTGCTCGACGAGGACGGCGTACTCGCGGGCCGCCTCCTCGAACCGGCCGGCCTCGAAGTGCACGCCCGCGAGGTTGCGGTCGCCGGTCGGCGACTTCGCGCCGATGTAGCCGAGGCTCGTCAGCTTCTTGACGATCTCGGGATCGGCCTGCGCGTCGCCGGTCCCGGGAACCGCGGCCGCCGCCGTCGACGAGGACGTCTCGTACGTGGGCACCGGAGCGGGCACGGTCAGGTCGAGCGCCTCGGCGAGGACGCGGCCCGGCATGTCGGCGCCGCGGCCGAGGCCGTTCAGCGCGAGCACCGTCGGCGCGACGTCGAGGACCGTCGCCCGCTGCAGGCGCGTCCGGGGCTTCACGCGATAGCCGTACAGGTAGAGGATTCCCTCCGGCCGGTGAAAGGCCTCGCTGACGCGGCGCATGTCGCGCGTCTTCGAGGGGTCGTCCTGCAGCCGGCCGAGCTCGAAGCCGTGGTCCGACAGGACGACGAGCGTCGTGCGCGCGTCCATCGCGTCCATGACCGAGCCGACGAGCCGGTCGGCGTACTCGTACATCGCCTCGACCGCATGACCGTAGCGCTTCTGCTGCTCCGCGAGCTCGCCCGAGAGGGGACCGGCGCGGAACAGGTGTCCGAAGAGGTGGGACGTCGAGTCGATGCCCTCGACGTAGACGAAGAGGTCGTCCGGCCGGTCCTCCTTCCAGAGGCGCAGTCCGATCCGCGTGTACGTTCCCGCGGTCGCGTAGGCCCAGCGGAAGTGCGACAGGTCGTCGTCGAACGCGAACGGCCGCGCGAGCTCCTCGTCCGTGACGGTGACGAGCGGCGCGAGCTCCTCCTTCGTGACGTCCCGCGGACCCTTCGCGTCGCCCGCGATGCGCTTCTCGAGGTCGGGCGGGTACACGCGATCGGCCTCTCCCGTCTTGCCCGCCGAGTCCTCCATGAGGAAGTGGTAGGCGAAGTGGTCCGACACGACCGAGCCGCGGATCTTCTCCGCGGGCCAGGTCGCCCACCAGCCGACGACCGCCGACGAGCGGTCCTTCTCCGACAGGATGTTCCACAGGGCCTTGACCTGGCGCATGCGGCTCGTCACCGGCAGCTGCTCCCCGGCGGCGTTGACCGCGACGAAGTGGCCGATGCGGTGCACGTCCGGCGTCTTGCCCGTCGCGATGGTCGTCCAGATCACGGGCGAGAGGAGCGGCTTCTGCGAGACGAGCGGCGCGTAGGCCCCCTCCCGGCGCAGCTTCGCGAAGTGCGGAAGCTTCCCCTCCGACAGCAGCAGGTCGATCGTCGTGGGATCCGCGCCGTCGAGGCCGAAGACGATCACGCGCCCGGGGGAGTTTCCCCGGCGGCAGGCCGCGAGGAGGACGGCACCGGCGAGGGCGGCGGCACCGGCCGCGCGCGCGAACCATTTCATCGAGGCGATTCTAGTGTCTCGCCCGGCGGAACCGGCCGGCGCCTTTCCGCCGCCCCGCGCCGGGCATAGACTCCCGCCGTGCCCGAGGGACCCGAGGTCGAGACCGACAACCTGCGCGAGGGCATCGCGGAGGAGGTCGAGCGAGGGCGCGAGCGGTTCCTCAAGCAGATCGCGCTGACGACCGCCGTCTTCGCCGCGCTCGCCTCGATCTCCGCGCTCCGCGCCGGCGCCACCATCAACGAGGCCCTCTTCCTCCGGACCGAGGCGGCCCGCCTGCAGGCCCAGGCGTCGGATCAGTGGTCGTTCTACCAGGCGAAGGGGATCAAGGCGTCGATCGACGAGGCGTCCCGCACGTCCTGGCTCGCGATGGAGAAGGCGCCCCCCGCCGAGTACACGGAACGGAAGGACCGCTACGCGGCCGAACAGCGCGAGATCGAGGCGAAGGCGCACGAGATGGAGAAGGAGCGCGACGCGAAGCTCGCCGAGTCGGAGCACCTGCTCCACACCCATCACGGTTTCGCGTACGCGGTCGCCCTGTTTCAGGTGTCGATCGCGCTCGGGGCCGTCGCGGCGCTGACCCGCAGCCGGCCCGTCTGGCTCGGCTCCCTCGCGCTGGGCGCAGGCGCGATCGTCCTCGTGGCCGTCACCGTCCTGAGGTAGGTCCTCCCGGCCGTCGCATGGCGCTGCGGCTCCTCGAGGTCGGCGAGCGCTCGTGGCGGACTCGGATCCTCCTCCAGCGAGGCCTCGCGCTCGTCTACCTGATCGCGTTTCTCGTCGCCTGGAACCAGTTCGTGCCGCTCCTCGGCGAGCACGGGCTCCTGCCCGTCCCGCGTTTCGTCGCCGAGGTGCCGTTCCGCGCCGCGCCGAGCCTGTTCCACCTCGTGCCGCGCGACGGCGCGTTCCGGATCGCGGCGGCAATCGGCATCGCGCTCTCGCTCTTCGCGCTGACGGGCCTCTCGGAGAGGATGGGCGGCAGCCTGTCCGCGTCGACCTGGCTCTCGCTGTGGGTCCTCTACCTCTCCTTCGTCAACGTCGGCCAGGTCTTCTACGGCTTCGGCTGGGAAACGATGCTCCTCGAGGCGGGCTTCCTCGCCGTGTTCCTCGGCGATGCGCGGGCGGCGCCGAGCGCGGTCGTGATCCTGCTCTTCCGCTGGATGCTCTTCCGCACGATGTTCGGCGCCGGGCTCATCAAGATCCGCGGCGACGCGTGCTGGCGGGACCTGACCTGCCTCTTCTACCACTACGAGACGCAGCCGATGCCGAATCCGCTGTCGTGGTACTTCCACTGGCTGCCGCGGCCCGTGCACCGCTTCGGCGTCGCGTTCAACCACTTCGCCGAGCTCGTCGTGCCGTTCGCGTACTTCGCACCGCGCGTCCTGGCGGCGGCGGCCGGGGCCGTGACCATCTTCTTCCACCTCTGGCTCGCGGCGAGCGGCAACTTCTCGTTCCTCGGACTCCTGACGATCGTGCTCGCCGCGTCGACGCTCGACGACCGCGCGCTCGCGCGGATCGTCCCGTTCCGTCCGCCGGCGGCCGTGCGCCCCGCCCGCGTCCGCCGCGCCGCGGCCGGAGTGCTCGCGGCGGTCGTCGCATTCCTGAGCATCGCGCCCGTCCTGAACCTGCTCGCGGCGCGCCAGGTGATGAACGAGTCGTACGATCCGCTGCACCTCGTCAACAGCTACGGCGCGTTCGGCTCGATCACCCGCCCGCGCTACGAGGTGGTCGTCGAGGGAACCTCGGATGCGGAGCCAGGATCCGAAGCCGCCTGGCGGGAGTACGCGTTCAAAGGCAAGCCCGGCGACCCGAAGCGCCGGCCGCCGCAGATCGCGCCGTATCACCTGCGCCTCGACTGGCTGATGTGGTTCTGCGCGCTCGGTCCCTGGTACTCGGAGCCGTGGTTCGCGCACCTCGTCGCGAAGCTCCTCCAGAACGACTCCGCGACGCTCTCGCTGCTCGCGGGCAACCCGTTTCCGGGCGCGCCGCCGCGCTTCGTGCGGGCGCGCCTCTACGAGTACCGCTTCACGACGCGCGAGGAGCGTTCGCGGACAGGGGACTGGTGGGTCCGCCGTCTCGCCGGCGAGTACTTCCCGGCGGTCTCGCTCGACCACCCCGCCTTCCGCGAGCTCCTCGAGCGCGAAGGCTGGCTGCCCGAATCCGTCACTCGCTAGGGACTCACGGACAGGTCGGGAACGCGGCCGTGTCCTGGATCGGGGCGAACGGGGTGCCGAGCGGGTTGACGTACTGTTCGGACACGCCGTTCGACGTGTCGAGCACGTCGACGGTCACCTTCACGTTGGTGAGACCGGCCCCGAAGACCCAGTAGTCGCTGTTGATCCCGCAGGCGTTCAGCACCTTCGTGATCAACTCGATGTTGCTCGGGTCGAAGAACCAGAAGTAGCCGCTGTCGGCCGTCAGGGAGATCGCGTTTCCGGAGCCCGAGTTTCCGTCCGGCTTCTGCCACTGCGCGGTGACCTGGAAGCGTCCGTTCGAGAGGCAGAGCGTCGAGGCATCGGCGACGCAGACCGTCTGGCCGCCCGGAGCCACCGTCACCGACTGCGACGCGGTGTTCGTCCCTCCCGCGTTCGTGGACGAGAGCGTCACGGTGTAGGTCCCGGCCGCCGCGAAGGAGTGGCTCGGGCTCTGCACGTTCGCGACCTGCCCGTCGCCGAAGTCCCAGGACCACGACGTCGGCGCGCCCGTCGAGGTGTCGATGAAGCGCACCGTCGTGCCGACGACGGGACCGGTCGGCGAGAACCGGAAGGCCGCCGAGGGAGGCGCCGTCGCGGCCGCCTGCACCTTGACCATTCCCTGCATCATGGCCTGATGGACGCTGCAGTAGTAGTTGAAGTTTCCGACGGTGCTGAAGGTGTGGGTGAACGAATACCCCGCGGAGTGCTGCCCGGACTCCCACTGATTGTCCGGCGTGCAGGCGCCGCCGTAGTACCCGCCCGAGGTGCACGTCCCGGAGCTCGTCGAGTGCGGCCCGGAGAGCCACATCCACTGGACGGTGTCTCCGACGTGGATCGTCGTCGCATTGGTGCCGCTCGTCGCGTCGACGAAGGCCGGGATGCCGTTGCCTCCGACGTTGACGACGAACGTCGCTGCGCGGGCGAGGCCGGGAAGGGCCGCGAGGACGAGGAGCGCGGCGGCGAGGCGGGGGAGCCGGTCGAGAGATGAATTCCGCATGGGACTCTCCTTGGCAAGCGCCGAAGAGAACCTACTGCCGGAAACCGCGCGGCGTTCGCGCCTTAACCCGGGCCTAATCCGGCTTCTCAGAATTCGACGTGCAGCCGCGCCCCGAGCACGTTCACCGGTCCCCGGTCCCGGTTGTAGGCGGGGTTGACGATCAGCTGGTAGTCGCCGGCGAACCAGAGGTGCTCGACCAGGGCCGCCTGGTAGAAGACCTCGGCGATCGCCTCGTGCCCGTAGTTGAGTCGCCCATCGCCGATCATGAATCCGTAACCGCCGAGCGCGAGGTACTCACGGTGGCCCGACGAGAGGCCGTTGGCGATGAGGGCGAGCCCGGCCTCGTCGTTGGGCCGGCCGGCGAACGGTCCCTTCCGGAGGACGCCGGCGGACACCGACCGCTCGATCTCGGCGTAGGCCCACGCCTCGTTGACGCCGTCGTTCCAGCTGCCGCGGAAGAAGACCCCCCAGGGACCGCCGAGCGAGAGGTCCGCGTTGACGATGAATCCCCACTTGGTTCGCCCGACCCGTCGGGTGTCGGCGATGACGGGCGGCTGACCGCTCGCCAGCGCCTCGGCGTTCGCCTCGTCGTAGTTCCCCATGTTGGCGACGTTGTAGAAGACGAGCAGCCGCGCGGTCCCCTGCCTGCCGGCGAGCGTGTAGCCGCGCTCGTACTCCGCGTTGAAGGAGTGCGCGTGCAGCAGGTCGGTGTCGAACTGCTCGCCGTTGGCGACCAGAGGCTCGGCGGCGGCCGCGATCCGCACCGCCCAGTCGGTGTCGAAGCGTTCCAGCACGAATCCCCACGTGTAGCCGCGCGTGTCGGCCGCGTAGTCCCACGCGCCCGCCGTCCAGGCCGCCCAGTTCATGAACTGCATGCGCGCGTCGCCGGAGTACGGGTTGGCGTCGAAGAAGTCGGACAGGCCGAAGCGGCCGACGGTCAGCGTCCAGCGGCGGACCGGTCTCGTGCCGCCGAGCTGGTTCGGTCCGTCCTCGACCGGCTCGGTCCCTCCCTCGAGCGCGAAGCTCTGCTTCAGCATCAGGCGGGCGAGGTAGATCTTCGGCTCCGGCGAGCCCACGCGGAAGGCGTCGCCGTTGGGGAAGCCCGCGATCCCGAGCGTGCTGCTCAGGCCCTTGCCGCCCGACATCTCGGGATTGACGTAGAGCTCGGCGTTCTTCCAGAGGCGCGCGCCGAGAAAGAGCGTCGCGGTGACCGTCGTCTGGTGCTCCGAGTCCGGATCCAGGCTGTTCTGGCCCGAGTACGGCGCGGTGAAGGCCGGGTGGTACTGCGTGACGCTCGTGAACTGGAAGTGCGCGTCGAACCGTTTCTCGGCGGCCGGCGGGGCGGAGGCCTCGGGGCTCGCATCGGCGGTCGCCACGGCGCTCGAGATCGTCGGTGCGCCGTCCTGTCCGCTCGCCGCGGCGACGGCGACGAGGAGCGCGGAGACGCCCATCGCCAGAAAGACCGCGACGTTCGTCCGGAGCGGCTCGTGATCGCGAGAAAACCGGACCATGCGACGCCTACCGGGAAGCCGAGCCGTCCTTCGGCGCGTGCGCTCCGCGATGGGCGGTGATTCCCTGACCGTCCTTTCCATTCTTCCCTCGCCGTCGACGGCCGGCTTCCCGGCCAACCGGGTTAGTAGGTTCCTCCGTCGGGTGGAAGTCAAGCGAAATCACTCGGTGAGCAGTATACCCATGGGGGTATCTACCAATACCGAGGGGGGGTATATTAGGGCGATGGCACATGCGCTCAAGGACAAGAAGCGCCTCGCCGCCCGGATCAGCCGCATCCGCGGACAGCTGAACGCGATCGACCGGGCGGTCCGCGAGGAGAAGGACTGTTACCGGATCCTCCAGACGACCGCGGCGTGTCACGGCGCGTTGAACAGCCTGATGGTCGAGATCCTCGAGAGTCACATCCGGCATCACCTGCTCGAGCCCGACGCCGCCCGCGTCGCCGAACGCCGGAAGGCGGCTCGCGAGGTGATTCAGATCATCAACGCCTTCCTGAGGTAGGTCCCCTCGTGGCGCCGACGTCGACCGCGCTCCTTCCGAAGGGCCTCTTCGCCGGAGGAAGGAAGGAGAGGCGGCCGATCAAGGTCTCGCCGATCCTGGTCGAGACCGCGGTGGCGGGCGCCTCGGCGGCCTTCGACCGGCTTCGCAGCCGGCCGAGCGGCCTCACGAGCGAGGAGGCGGAGCGGCGCGTCGAGGAAGTCGGGCCGAACGTGCTGGCGAAGGACCAGCGGACCGGAATCGGCAAGCTCCTGTGGCACGCGATCCTCAACCCTCTGGTCGTCCTGCTCGCCGTGCTCTCCGCGATCTCGTTCGCGACCGGGGACGCCCGGGCCGGCATCGTCATGGCGCTGATGATCGTCCTCGGCGTGAGCCTGAAGCTCGTCCAGGAGGCGAAGGCCGACCGGGCCGCGGCGCGCCTGAAGGCGATGATCTCCGTCACGGCGGCCGTCGTCCGGGACGGTTCCCCGCGCGAGATCGCGGTCTCCGAGCTCGTGCCCGGCGACGTCGTGCGTCTGGCGGCCGGGGACATGGTCCCGGGCGACGTGCGCATCGTGACCGCGAAGGACCTCTTCGTGATCCAGAGCTCGCTCACCGGCGAGAGCTTTCCCGTGGAGAAGTTCGAGGTGGAGAAGAGCGCCTCCGCCTCCTCTCCGACGGACCTGACCAGCGTCGCCTTTCTGGGAACGAGCGTCGAGAGCGGCACGGCCGTGGCCCTCGTCGTCTCCACGGGCGCGAGCACGTATCTGGGGGGCATGGCGCAATCGCTGTCGGAGCAGACGACGCAGACGGCGTTCGACCGCGGGATCGCGAACTTCACCTGGCTGATGGTGCGCTTCATTCTCGTGATGGTTCCCGTGGTCTTCCTCATCAACGGACTGACCAAGGGCAACTGGACCGAGGCCTTCTTCTTCGCCGTCGCGGTGGCGGTGGGTCTGACCCCCGAGATGCTGCCGATGATCGTCACGGTCTGTCTGTCGAAGGGCGCGATCGCGATGAGTCGGAAGAAGGTGATCGTCAAACGCATCAACGCCATCCAGAACCTCGGCGCGATGGACGTCCTCTGCACCGACAAGACCGGCACGCTGACGCTCGACCGGGTCATCCTCGAGCGCTACTGCGACGTCGTGCTGCGGCAGAACGACGACGTGCTGACGCTTGCGTATCTGAACAGCTACTTCCAGACCGGCCTGAAGAACGTCCTCGATCGAGCGATCCTGGCTCACGAGGAAGCCCACGCCGACGCGCGCGTCGCGGAATACACGAAGGTCGACGAGATCCCGTTCGACTTCCAGCGTCGCATCATGTCGGTCGTCGTTCGCACGCCCGGCGGCAAGGACCGGATCGTCAGCAAGGGCGCCCCGGAGGCGATCTTCGCCCGGTGTCAGAGGTTCGAGCTCGACGGGGAGGAGCTGCCGATCGAAGACGTCATCCTCGAGGACCTCCGGGAGGAGTACGAGCGCCTGAGCGCCGAGGGATTCCGCGTCCTCGCGATCGCCAGCAAGGAGCTCGAGCCGCGGGGAATCGTGAAGGGAGACGCGACCCCTTACGGGAGGGCGGACGAAGCCGATCTCGTGCTCAACGGGTATGTCGCGTTTCTCGATCCGCCGAAGGAGACCGCGCCGGCCGCGATCGAGGCGCTCCGCCGCCACGGCATCAGCGTGAAGGTCGTCACGGGCGACAACGAGCTGGTCGCCCGGAAGATCTGCGCCGAGGTGGGGCTGCCGACCGAGCATGTCCTGCTCGGCGGCGACGTCGAGAAGATGAACGACGCGGAGCTCGAGGAGGCTGCGGAGCGGGCCACCGTCTTTGCGCGCGTCTCGCCCGCGCACAAGCAGCGCATCATTCACGCGCTCCAGGCCCGGAAGCACACGGTGGGCTTCATGGGCGACGGCATCAACGACGCGCCGGCCCTTCGGGCGGCGGACGTCGGCATCAGCGTGGACTCGGCCGTGGACATCGCGAAGGAATCGGCCGACATGATCCTGCTCGAGAAGTCGCTGATGGTGCTCGAGGAGGGTGTTCTCGAGGGGCGGAAGGTCTTCGCGAACATCCTCAAGTACATCCGCATGGGAGCGAGCAGCAACTTCGGCAACATGTTCAGCGTCCTCGGGGCGAGCATCTTCGTGCCGTACCTGCCGATGTTGCCCATCCAGATCCTGGCGAACAACCTTCTCTACGACATCGGGCAGACCGCGATCCCAACCGACGAGGTGGACCCCGAGCAGGTCGAGAAGCCGCGGCCCTGGGAGATGAAGAGCCTGACCCGCTTCATCGTCTTCATCGGGCCCTGCTCGTCGATCTTCGACTACACGACGTACCTCATGATGCTGTATGTCTTCGGGTGCTGGAACGTCGGCACACCGGCCGCCGCGGCACACAGCGAGCGCCTCTTCCAGACCGGCTGGTTCGTGGAGAGCCTGCTGACGCAGACGCTCATCATCCACGTCATCCGGACGAAGAAGATCCCCTTCCTCCAGAGCCGCGCCTCCTGGACGCTGATCGCCATGTCGGTGGCGATCATGGCCGTCGGGGTCGCACTGCCTTTCACCGCGCTGGGGGCCTACCTGGGATTCGTCCCCCTGCCGTCGCCGTACTGGCCTCTCGTCGCGCTGACGCTCCTCTGCTACATGCTGTTGACGCAGGGCGTGAAAGTCTGGCTCCTGCGGCACCGCTGGATCTGAAAGCGGCCCGCGAGGTCAGTCCTCGCGGTCGTGACCGGTGTGCAGCGACAGCTCGTCGGTCCGGGCTTCGTAGTGGAAGAGCTGACCGTACCGTCCCCAGCCGACCAGGGTCCGGAAGAGGTCACCGACGTCGGAGCCCGGCAGGCGTTCGGCCAGGAACTGCTTGATCTCGTCCCCGGACCGCGCGACGTCGGGCTCCGCGGCGAGGTGTCGGATCACCGCGGCGAAGAGGCCGAGCGTCAGCAGGCGCTTCCGCCACAGGAGCTTCTTCTCGGGCTGGTCGGCGGCGACCATCTCGCGGCCGAACTCCGTCAGCTTGACGAGGTCGCCCGGCGTCTCGACGAGCGCGAGCATCTCGGCCGCCTTCACGACCGTGATCGTGCGGCCGAAGTCGTACTCCGTGATGGCGTCGAGATCGAAGAGGTCCATCTGTCCGCCGTGGTCGCTCAGGATCTCGAGAAGACCGAGGATCTCGGTGGTCCGGGCGCTCGGCAGCGGATGGATGGGTCCGACCGACGGGCGCTTGCCGGAGGGCGCGGGCTCCTCGGGCAGGTGCACGCCGGTGACGATGTCGTGAATCTGCTCGACCATCCGCAGGAACTCGGGGTGCCGGTACTCGCGCGGATGGGGCAGCGTGTTGACGATCTCGCGCTGGATCGTCCCCGGGTTCGCGCCGAGGATGACGATGCGATCCCCGAGGTAGACCGCCTCGTCGATGAGGTGCGTGATGATCAGGATCGACGAGAGCCCCGTCTCTCCGTCCGACCAGAGGCGGTAGACCTCGGCGCGGAGCGACTCCGCCGTCAGCACGTCGAGCGCCGAGAAGGGTTCGTCCATGCAGAGGAGCTCGGGGCGGCCGACGAGCGCGCGCGCGATCCCGACGCGCTGCTTCATGCCGCCCGAGAGCTCCTTCGGGTACGCATGCTCGGCGCCCGCGAGGCCGACCTGCTCGATCGCGTGCGCGACGCGGTGGCGCGCGTCCTCCGCGGGCAGAGGGCGGCCGTTCAGACCGACGCGGACGTTCTCCTCGACCGTCAGCCACGGGAAGAGCGCGAAGTTCTGGAAGACGACGGCCGCGCCCGGGTGAATCCCGCGAAGCGCGACGCCGTGTTCCCTGACCGAGCCCGAGGTCGGCTCGATCAAGCCGATCAGGATCCGCAGCAGCGTCGACTTGCCGCAGCCGGAGGGACCGAGGATGGCGACCGTCTCTCCCTTGCGCACGGCGAAATCGATGTGGGAGAGGACGACCCGCTCGTGGCCGGAGTCGTCGCGGTAGGACTTCGAGACGCCGATCGTCTGGGCAATCGGCTCCTCGGGGGCGGCTTGCGGCTGCGGCGTGGCCATGCTGGGACGGACTCTATCGGTTCAGCGCGTACTTGGACTCGGCGAGGCGGTACAGCGGCCGCCACACCGCGCGGTTGAGAAGGATCAGGGCGATGGACATCGTCAGGACTCCGGCGGCCAGGAGCGGGAAGTTCGCGCTGGCCGTCGCGCGCGTGATCGTCGATCCGAGGCCGAACGTCTCGAGCGTCTTCCCCTTGTACGCCAGCGTCTCGGCCACGATCGACGCGTTCCAGGCGCCGCCGGCCGCGGTGATCAGGCCCGTGACGAGGTACGGAAAGACGGCCGGCAGGAACAGCCGCTTCCAGCGCTCGGCGCCGCGCAGCCCGTACGTCTCCGCCGCCTCCTCGAGATCGTGCGGCACGGCGCTCGCGCCGGCGAGGACGTTGAAGAGGACGTACCACTGCGCGCCGAGGAGCATCAGGACCGAGGCGATGATCGAGAACGGCACGCGCATCGCGAGCATCACGCCCGTGACGAGAGGAAAGATCATCGGCGCCGGAAAAGAGGCGACGAGCTGCACGATCGGCTGCAGGCGGCGCGACCATGTGGCGGACCGCCCGATGAGGATGCCGGCCGGCACCGTCCACACGGCCGCGAGGGCGAGCGCTCCCGCGGTGCGGAGGAAGGTCGCGCCGAGAGCGGCCGCGAGCCGTCTCCATTCCTCGTGGGACACCGCGGCGAGAAGGTGCACGAGCCGGACGACGCCCCAGCCCGCCGCCGCGACCGCGGCGATCCCGACGAGCGCGAGCGCTCCGGCGCGGAGGCGGGGACCGGCGGAATTCGGCGCGGCCGGGACGGCGGGCGCCTCCCGAGCGCTCGTTTGCCGGGCGGCGCGGGCCTCGGCGAGCCGGTCCCGGATCCGGCCGAGCCGCCGCGCGAGCGGCGAGCGCCTCGCGAGCGTCAGGACCCAGGACTTCGGCTTGTCGGTCGAGGCGAGGTCCTCGACGCGGAACCGCTCGGACCACGCCACGAGCGGCTTCCAGAGGAGCTGGTCGACCGCGACGATCATCACCGCCATCGCCACGATCGCCCAGAGCATCGCGCGCTGGTCGCCCTTCTCGATCGCGACCGCCATGTAGGAGCCGACGCCGGGCAGGCGGAAGTCGCGGTCGCCCAGCGTGAACGCCTCGTTGACGGTCAGGAAGAACCAGCCGCCGGCCATCGACATCATCGAGTTCCAGACGAGACCGATGGCGGCGGAGGAGACCTCGACGGTACCGAACTCCTTCATCCAGCCGAAGCGGTGGAGACGCGAGACCTCCTTCAGGTCCGCCGGAATCGAGCGCAGCGAGCCGTAGAAGGAGAACACCATGTTCCAGACCTGCCCCGTGAAGATCATCAGGATGCAGGCGAGCTCGAGCCCGATGTTCGAGTGCGGGAACAGCGCGACCATGCCGAGGACGAGCCCGGGCAGGAATCCGAGGACCGGAATGCCCTGCCCGATGTCGAGGAGCGGGATCATCACCTTCTCGGCGCGGCGCGAGTGCGCGGCGATCGTCCCGTACACGAGCGTGAAGACGAGCGAGAGGAGGTAGGCGGCGAACCCGCGCGACAGCGACAGCAGCGTGTAGCCCGGCAGCGCCCGGGGGTCCAGGTCGATCGGCGTCGTCGCCCGCATCGGGGCGTTCCAGCGCTGCGCGAGGACGACGACGCCGCCGACGAGCGCGGCGAGAGTCGCCAGGAGCAGCACGTCGACCGCCGCCCCGCGCACCCCGCGGAGGGGCTCCTTACCGTCGCCGCGGGCCGTTGCATCGAGCTGCGGAAGAGTCGGCACGGATGCGGATTATCGGGGCCGCCGCGCGCGGGGCCAAGCCGTTTCTTTCGTTCACGGAAAGTTCACGCCGTCCCGAGGCACGGGCGGTCCTGATCGCGCCGCGGTCAGCGCCCGAGGAGGCGGGCGAGGATCTGCGTCGTGGTCGCGGACTCAGACGTCCCCTCGAGGCCCCGGACCGCGGCCCGGAGCGCCTCGAGGCGAGGCTGCGCGGCCGAGAAGTCGTGGGCGAGGACGACCGCCGTCCCGGGCGGAAGATGCACGGCGAGCTCGTGGAGGAGGTAGAAGCCCTGCCACGGTGTCGCGTCGCGCGGCGGGTCGCCGCTCTCGATCCGGTCGGCGCCGTCGGAGAGGAGCATCCAGCCGTGCTTGAGGGCGTCGTGCCGAAGCCTTCCGACCACGCGGCGCGCCTCGGCCGCGCGCTCCGGACGCGCGGGCCCCGCGGTCCGCCCGCCGGCGGCGGTGACGAACTCCATGCCGAACCTCGCGCGATCAAAGGACGTTTCTCGGTGCGCTGCGGATCGCTCTCGGACGCGGGGCTCCCGACGACCGTGACAGCACCCTGCGCTCGGACTCGCGATGCTCCTCGACGCGAAATGGGGCACCTGCATCATTGACCTCGAGGAGGGTCGCGCGGGAGGCTAAGCGCAGGAACGGCCGATCGGGCCGCCGGAAGGTGGTTTCTTCGCTCCGGGGTGCGCGACCCGCCCTGTCCGACGTCCCGGGGAGGCGGGCGCATGAGCGTGTCTACCGGAACGCGCCTGGGCCCCTATGAGGTTCTCGGCCAGCTCGGCAAGGGCGGCATGGGGGAGGTCTACCGGGCCTTCGACCCGCGGCTGCGGCGAGAGGTCGCTGTCAAGATCCTTCCAGAAACGGTCTCGAGGGACCTCGGGCGAATCGCCCGGTTCGAGATGGAGGCCCGCGCCCTCGCCGCGCTCTCGCACCCCAACATTCTCGACATCCATGACTTCGGTCAAAGCCACGGCCGTCTCTACGTGGTCACCGAATTGCTGCACGGCGAGAGCCTCCGCGATCGAATGAGCGGCGAGACGCTGACCTGGCGAAAATCCGCGGAACTGGCCGCGGCGATCGCCGACGGCCTCTCGTGCGCCCACACGGCGAGGATCGTCCATCGAGATCTGAAACCAGAGAACGTGTTCGTCACGTCCGACGGACACGTGAAGATTCTCGACTTCGGTCTCGCCAAGTCGACCGAGCCTGTTTCCGAAGATGCGGTCACGTCGACTTCTCCTCCGGGCGGCGCGGTCTCGGCCGACGGCGAGGTCGTCGGGACGGTTTCGTACATGGCTCCCGAGCAGCTTCGCGGACTTCAGGTCGACGGCCGGGCCGACATCTTCGCGCTGGGGTGCATCCTCTTCGAGATGCTTTCCGGGAAGCGCCCCTTCGTCCGCGCCACCCGGGCGGACACTCTCTCCGCGATCCTTCGCGGCGAGCCCGACGGGGTAGACCTTGCGGCATCACGGACCCCTCCGGCACTGGCGGGCATCGTCCTCCGCTGTCTCGAGAAGAGGCCCGAGGACCGCTTCGACACCGCACATGATCTTGCCCTGGCCCTACGGAGCGCCTGTTCGGTCGAGCAGACCGCCGTGCCGTCGTCGAGAGTCTCCCGTTCCGCGCGGCGGCTTTGGATCGCGGCGATCGCCGCCGTGGTCGCGGCGCTCGCCGCCGTCGGGGTTCTCCTGAAATGGTCGCCGCTCGCTCCGGCGAGAGGCTTCCCGGAGCGAACAGAACCTCCCCTGCAGATTACGAGTTCTGAGGGACGTGACGCCGAGCCCGCTCTGTCTCCCGACGGAACGCTCGTGGCTTACAGCTCGGACGCCGCTGGAAACTCCAACATCTGGCTCGTGGACGCCCGCGGGGGCGAGCCGATGCGGCTGACGGACGGCCCGGGCGAGGAGGGAAAGCCAGCATGGTTCCCCGACGGGCGCTCGCTCGCTTACGTTTCGATTCAGGGCGGCAAGGCCTCCGTGTGGAGAGCCCCCCGTCTGGGAGGCAGCCCCCTGCTTCTGGCCGAAGACGCGGACATGCCGGCGATCTCACCGGACGGGAAACGAATCGCATTCGTCCGTCTGGGGCCGGGAGGGCAGCGCCGAATCTGGACGGCGCCGTTGGAGCACCCGACCGATGCCCGGAGGCTCACGGGGGATGACGGAGGGCTCTGGGACCACATGGACCCGGCCTGGTCACCCGACGGTTCCAGAATCTGCTACTCGGACTTCCGGAACCTGTGGGTCATCGCCCTCGAAGGAGGCAAGCCGAGGCAGCTCACGACCGATGACGAAGTCAACAGGGAGCCTGCCTGGTCCGGAAGCTCCGTCTACTGCTCTTCGATGCGAGGCGGGATCGTCGCGATCTGGCGAATACCGCTCGACGGGAAGACACCCGTGCGGATATCGACGGGGGCGGGGCCCCAGACACACCCCGCCGTTTCCCGTGACGAGAGCCGGCTCGTCTACTCGAGCGCGTTCTCTGATCAGAGCGTCGACATCCTCGTGATCGATCGGACTCGGGGGACTTCCTCGCGGTTCGGCAGCGCGCTCACGGATGCGATGCCGGCCATTGCACCCGACGGGAGCCTCGTGGCCTACGCCTCCGATCGGCTGGGGAAGTTCGACCTGTGGCAGCAGCCCTTGACGGACGGCCGCCCCTCTCCCGGACCGGCGAAACGTCTCACCGATCTGGAGACGGCCCCCGTGACGCCCGCGTTTTCTCCGGACGGGCAATGGATCGCCTACGTTCGCGCGGTGAAGGGCCAACGCGACATCTGGATGCTCCCGGCAAGAGGGGGCACACCCGTCCGCATCACCACTCATCCGGGAAGGAACGTCCACCCCGCCTTCTCGCCGGATGGGTCGCAGCTCGCCTTCGTATCGAACAGGTCGGGGCTCGAGCACGTCTGGATCCTTCCCCTGCGCGGGGCGTCGGCGAACGGGGAGCCCTGGCAGCTGACCGACGGCGAGGAAGTCGACAAGCTTCCCAACTTCTCACCGAGCGGTGACCGGCTGCTCTTCGTGCGGAATGGCGAGATCTGGGTGACCAGGCCGAGCGGCGGCGCAGCGTGCCGACAGGTGACGACGGGAGCGGAAATCCATTACGCCACGTGGGACGCCGACGGCCAATCTCTTCTCGCCACCGGCATGTGGGGGACCTCGACCCTTCGGATCCGAAGAGTGCGGCTGGAGACCGGTGCCACCGAGCCGCTCGCGCCGGATGTCGGTCTCGGTAATCGAGACGCGCCGGGATACTTCAGTCTCACCCGTGACGGCCGCTACCTCGCGGTGGACATCGCCGACACGAAGGGGAACCTGTGGACGATCGGATTGTCCGGCGGCCACTCATGACACGCGTCTCATTCGGCTTTCCAGATGAATCCGATGCGGGGAGAGGAGGACTCAGATGAGGATCAGTGTCGACGAAGCCCTGAAGTACGTGAGGGATCTGAGGAAATTGACGGATCCCACGATCGAGTGGCTGGAGACGCAAAGGGGCACGGAATTCGATATGGAGACCGTGAGAAGCGACGATCGAATCGCAGGTGGTAGCTGGTTCGTGCCGGGTTGCTTGGTGCCACCGCTGCCGGCGGACTTTGCGCGTCTGGCGGCGTTGGCCGTCGTTTGGGGCAAGTACGTTGGTCTCTAGAGACGCCGATGGCCGGTAGGCCTCGGAACCGTCTTCGAGACTATCTGGCCGCCGGCCCCCGGTCCGTCGTTCTCATGCTGACGACGCGCTGCAATCTGGGGTGCGCCTACTGCTACCAGGAGCGGGGTGCACCCGCGTCGATGCCGATTCGCATTCTCGAGGCGGGCATCAGCCTCTTCCTCCGATCCGACTGCGACAATCCCACGCTGGATCTCTTCGGAGGGGAGCCGCTCCTGGAGAAGTCGCTCGTGCGGCGGGCCGTCGAGATCGTTCGGGCGGGGGCGCCGACGCGGATGCGTCCCGACGTGAGAATCTGCACGAACGGCCTCCTGCTCGATCCGGAGACGGCTCGATTCCTCGTGGACGCGGATGTCCACATCACTCTGTCGATCGACGGGGTGCCCGGCGCCCAGGACCGGAGGGGACGTGGCAGCTTCGATGTTCTGGACCGGATGCTCACGCACTTACGGGTCAATCATCCGGGTCATTTCCGGAACAGGCTCACCGTGAAGGCCACGCTGACGTCGGCAAACGTCCCGCACCTGGCCGATTCGTTTCGGTACTTCGTCTCTCGCGGCGTCGGCGAGATCGACGTCGCCCCGCTCATCACGAGCGATCCCGGGTGGGGTCCCGCCGCGCGGGACGAGCTCGACACGCAGCTCGCCGGCGTGGTCGAGGAATCGCTCAGAGTGCACGCCTCGCTGGGAGAAGTCCCGTTCCTGGCATTCCGGAGCGATGGAAGACGAAACTCCCCCCAGGCTCAGGCCACCAGTCTGTGCACGACGGCGACCCGGAAGGAGCTCTTCGTCGACGTCGACGGCTCTCTCGCCCCCTGCGCCGCGATGGCGAGATCGTGCGTGGGACACCCTGTGCCGCTTCTACGCGACGCCATCGAGGCTCTCGGCTCGATTCACATCGAGGATCCCAATCTCGACGATGAGCTCCTGGCCCGGGAAAGGAGGGTTCGAGAGCTACCTCTTCTGACCGGCAAATCGGAGAAGCGTTCTCCGTTCGGCCGCTGCCGCGATTGCTCGGCCCTTGGAAACTGCTTCATCTGTCCCGCATCGATCGCGCTCGGAGGCGTCGACTCGACCCGGATCCCGGCGATCCAGTGCGACTTCAACCGGATGGTCGACAAGCATCGGGCAGCCCTCCATTCCCGCATCCGAGCATCTGCTCCGACGATCCTCGACCCGCAACCAATCCGATCGACGGTTCGAGTCGAGGTGTCTGGCCCCTCGACTTGTTAGGTTCGAGCGGATCAGGGTTCCGTAGGCGTCCCGAGAGACTCCGTGCCCCACGGCGCCAGCTCCATTCCTCCCAAGGTCGCCGTCGGAACTCCTGCGACCGGCTCTCGTATCTTCAAGCTGAGCGGGAGGTCTCGATGGAAACGTTTCTTCGCGAATTGCGGTTCGGCCTGCGGACCCTGAGGAAGTCGCCGGGATTCTCGGCCGTCGCGGTCCTGACGCTGGCGCTCGGGATCGGCGCCGCGACCGCCATCTTCTCGGTCGTCGACGCCGTGCTCCTCCGGCGGCTGCCCTTCCCGCACCCGGAGGAGATCGTGCGCGTCTGGGAGCGCTCGCCGAACGGCCGGCGGATGAATCTCGCCGATCCGAACTTCGACGACTTCCGGTCCCAGAACGAGACCTTCTCGGAGATGGCGATCTACGCCTACGGGTCCTCCGCCGTGTCCGGGGGCCGCGAGCCGGCTCGCGTGGACGTCGCGGAGGTGTCGAGCGGCTTCTTCCCGATCCTCGGCGCCGTCCCGGACCGCGGCCGCCTCTTCGCTCCGGAGGAGCTCCGGGTCCACGGCGCGCCCGCGGCGGTCGTCAGCCACGACTACTGGCGGCGCTACCTCGACGGCGCCTCGGACCTCTCCGGCCGGCGAGTCGTGATGAACGGGTCCGTCTACCCGGTCGTCGGCGTGATGGCCGCGGGGTTCGACTTTCCGCCCGGCGCGGCGGTGTGGATCCCGCGGGAGCTCGAGCCCGAGCTCCCCAGCCGGACGGCGCACAACTGGCGCGCGATCGGCCGCCTGCGGCCCGGCATCGGTCTCGCGTCGGCGCGGTCCAACCTCGAGACGATCGCGGGGCGCATCCGGAGCCGGTACGGCGCCGACGTCGACCTCGTCGGCGCGGTGGTCGTCCCGCTCCACGAGGCGGTCGTGGGCGACGTCTCGACCGCGCTCCTCACGCTGTCCGGCGCGGTGGGGCTGCTCCTCCTCGTCGCCTGCGCCAACGTCGCCGGGCTGCTCCTCGCGCGGACGGCCTCCCGGCGCCGCGAGCTCGCGGTGCGCGTGGCGCTCGGCGCCGGCCGCGGCCGGCTGCTGCAGCAGTTCCTCGGCGAGGCGGTCGCGCTGGCCGGCCTGGGCGGCACCCTCGGCATCGCGATCGCGTTCGCCGCGGTGCGCGCGCTCCCGTCGATCCTGCCGGCGAACCTGCCGCGCCAGGCGGGGATCGCGGTGAGCCTGCCGGTGCTCGCGTTCGCCGTCCTCGCGAGCGCGGCGGTCGCCGCGGTGCTGGGGCTCGTCGGGGCGTGGCGGGCCGGGACCGGCCGCCTCGGGGAGGCGCTCGCCGCGGGATCGCGCGGGTCGTCCGGCACGGGATCGAGCCAGCGCCTGCGCGCGGCGCTCGTCGCCGGCGAGATCGCGGTCACGCTGGTGATCCTCGTCGCCGCCGGCCTCCTCGGCCGGAGCTTCGTGCGGCTCGTCGGGACGAGTCCGGGATTCCGCTCCGACCATCTCTCGACGATCGAGTTCTCGGCTCCGGACCGGAGCCAGGCCGGTCTCACCCCGGCGATCCCGACGGCCGGCGGCGCGCCGCCCGAGGTGGTGCGGCAGATCGCGCTCGTCGACCGGCTCGTCGCGCGGCTGCGCGCGCTGCCGGGCGTTGAGGGGGTCGGCCTCGCGGGCGCGATCCCCGCCGCGGGGGGCGACGACCTCGCGGACGGCACGTTCCTCGTGCTCGACGGACGGCCGTCGCCCGCGGACTTCGACGAGTGGGGGCGGCTCGCGCGCGACAAGGCCGCGACCGGCCACGCCTCCTACGCGGTGGCCGACGAGGGCTACTTCCGGACGCTCGGAATTCCGCTCGTGCGGGGACGGCTCTTCCGCGACGGCGACGACTGGAACGCGCCGCACGTGGCGGTCGTCAGCGAGGCGCTCGCGAGAGAGCGCTGGCCCGGACAGGATCCCATCGGGCGGACGATCAACTTCGGCAACATGGACGGAGACCTCGCACCCCTGACGATCGTCGGCGTCGCCGGCGACGTGCGCGCGCTCGGGCTCGATCAGCCGCCCCCGCCGATCGTCTACGTCAGCTACCGTCAGCGGGGACTGCGTCCCGACGTGACGCCGAGCCTGCTCGTGCGGACGGCGCCGTCGGCGCCCTCGATCGCGGCGCCCGCCCGAGAGGCATTCCGGGAGCTCGCTCCCGACCTGCCGGTGCGGGTCTCGACCTTCGGGGACGAGATGGACGTGTGGCTGGCGGACCGCCGGTTCCTGCTCCTCCTCGTCGGCGTCTTCGCGGCGGCGGCGCTGCTGCTCGCGGCGGTCGGCATCTACGGCATCGTCGCGTTCTCGGTCGCGCGGCGCACGCAGGAGATCGGGATCCGCATGGCGCTCGGCGCCGAGCGCGCCGACGTGTTCCGCCTCGTCGTCGGCGAGGGAGCGCGCCTGGCCGCGATCGGCCTCCTGGCCGGAGTCGTCGCGTCGTTCGCCGTCACGCGCCTCGTCGCGAGCCTCCTCTTCGGCGTGAGCGCCACGGATCCGGGCACTTTCGCCGGCGTGGCGGCGCTCCTCGCGGCGGCGGCGCTCGTCGCCTCGTACCTCCCGGCGCGGCGCGCGGTGCGCCTCGACCCCTCGATCGCGCTGCGCCGCGAGTAGGACCGCCGCGCTCCCCGGGGCCGGGCCGAGCTAGAATCGGGCCTTCCCGGGAGGTCAGATTCATGTCGCTTCTGGCCAAGTTCAACCTGATTCTCGTCCTCTGCTTCGGGATCGCGCTGGTGCCCGCGCACCTGATCACCAAGAACCTGCTCGAGAAGAACGCGCGCACCCAGGTCGTGCAGCACGCCCGCCTGATGTTGCAGACGGCCCTCGCGACCCGCGGCTACACGAACAAGCAGATCAAGCCGCTCCTCGCGGCGCGCCTGGACGAGGAGTTCCTCCCCCAGACCGTGCCCGCCTACTCGGCGACGGAGATCTTCAACACGCTGCACGAGACGCACCCGGAGTACACGTACAAGGAGGCGACGCTCAACCCGACGAACCCCCGCGACCGCACCGTCGACTGGGAGGCCGACGTCGTCAACGCATTCCGCTCCGACCCGAAGCTGCCGGAGATCATCGGCGAGCGCGACGCGCCCCTCGGCCGCGCGCTCTATCTCGCGCGGCCGATCGTCGTCACGGACCCGGGCTGCCTGTCCTGCCACACGACGCCCGAGGCGACGCCGGCCTCGGTCGTGAAGCGGTACGGCCCGAACGGCGGCTTCGGCTGGAAGCTCAACGAGACGATTGGCGCCCAGATCGTCACGGTGCCGCTCGCTCTGCCGCTGCGCATGGCCTCGGACGCGCACCGGGCGATGCTCGTGTCGCTCGTCGGCGTCTTCCTCTTCCTGCTCCTCCTGCTGAACGCGCTGCTGTGGCTCTTCATCATCCGCCCGATCCGCCGGCTCTCGCACATGGCGGACGAGGTGTCGACGGGCAACCTCGACGTGCCCGAGGTCCTCTTCCGCAGCCACGACGAGGTGGCGACGCTCGCCGGGTCCTTCAACCGGATGCGCATCAGCCTGGTGAAGGCGCTGAAGATGCTCGAGGACGAGTGACGCGGACGGCGGCTTGACGGATCCGAACCTCGCGGGACGGCGCTTCGGCGCGTACGAGGTGCTCGACGTCCTCGGCTCGGGCGGGATGGGCCGCGTGTACCGGGCGCGCAACGTCACGCTCGACCGGATCGTCGCGCTGAAGACGCTCGCCCCGCAGTTCTCCTCCGACAGCGGGTTCGTCCAGCGGTTCCTGAAGGAGGCGCGCTCGGCCGCGCGTCTCAATCACCCGAACATCGTCCAGATCTACGATTTCGGCTGCGAGGAGGGCACCTACTTCCTCGCGATGGAGTACGTCGACGGGCCGTCGCTCCGCGCGCTCCTCGGCAAGGCGCGCTTCAACGAGCGCGACGCCGTGCTCCTCGTCCGCCACGCGGTCGCCGCGCTCGGCGTCGCCCACGCGCAGGGGATCGTCCACCGCGACATCAAGCCCGACAACCTCATGCTGACCGCGCGGCGCGACCGTCTGAAGATCGTCGACCTCGGGATCGCCAAGCGGATCGACGAGGACCAGGCCCTGACGCAGACCGGACAGGCGGTGGGCACGCCGCAGTACATCTCGCCCGAGCAGATCCGCGGCGTCCGCGACATCGACGCCCGCGCCGACATCTACTCGCTCGGCGCGACCTTCTTCCAGCTCGTGACGGGGCACGCGCCGTACGAGGGCACGTCGGGCGCGATGATCATGTCGATGCACCTGACGCACCCGCTCCCGGATCCGCGGACGTACGTGCCGGACCTCTCCGAGGGCGTGTGCCGGGTCCTGCGGAAGATGATGGCCAAGGACCGCGACGAGCGCTACCGCGACGTCCACGCGCTCGACCGCGACCTGTACAAGCTCCAGATCGGCGAGACGCCGCAGCCGTCGGAGCCCACCGCGAGCGCGATCGCGACGTTCGTCAGCGAAGCCGACCCGACGCGGAATGCCCCGGGTGCGCCGGCCCCTTCGGCCGCGCGCGGGCCGGAGCCGTCCCGCGGCGCCGGGGATTCCCGGGCCCACGCGTCCGCGCCGGGTCCCGCGGCGGCGTCCTCGGCGGCTCCCGCGGCGACGCCCCTCCCGGCGTTCCGGGAGGAGGACCTGCACTTCGTCGAGGTCGAGCTCGCCCGGCAGATCGGCCCGCTCGCGAAGGTGCTCGTCAAGCGCGCGGCGAAGACGGCGCCGAACCTCGTCGCGCTGGGCGCCGCGCTCGCCGACCAGATTCCGGAGGAGGAGGGCCGCCGCGCCTTCCGCGCCGCGGTCCGCGCCCGCGCGAACTGACCGGGCGTGCGGGATCCCGCCCTTCTCCCGCATCGCCGAAACCTTCCCCCCGCCGCCGCGTAGGGTCTTGTAGACAGGCTACAAGAGCGGCGCGGAGATCCCGGGCCGCGCGAAAACGGCCTGCGAGGAGGGTGCGATGCGCATCGTTCGTCACGTTTCCCTGGCCGCCGCGGCCGCGGCTCTCGCCGTTCTGGCGATCGGTGCCTCCGCCGGCCGCGCGCCGCAGGCGGCCGCCCCCGCGGCCGACCGGCTGACCCCGCCGCCGAGCGGCCCGATTCCGGTCGCGTTCGTCCTGTCCGAGGGCGCCGTGATGATCGACTTCGCCGGCCCCTGGGAGGTCTTCCAGGACGTCTACCTGCCGCACCGCGGGAAGGACATGGACGAGCAGATGCCCTTCCGGCTCTACACGGTGGCCGAAACGAAGGCGCCGATCCGGATCTCGGGCGGGCTGCAGGTCGTCCCGGACGCGACCTTCGACGACGCGCCGCCGCCGAAGATCGTCGTCATCCCGGCCCAGGGCGGCACCACGCCGAAGATGCTCGAGTGGATCCGGAAGTCGGCGCCGAAGGCCGACCTCATCATGTCGGTCTGCACGGGCGCGTTCGTGCTCGCGGACACCGGCCTTCTCGCCGGGAAGTCCGCGACGACGCACCACGGCGCCTACAAGGCGTTCGCGATGAAGTTTCCCGACGTGCGCCTCGAGAAGGGAATGCGCTTCGTCGAGAACGGAAGCTTCGCGACGGCGGGAGGTCTCTCGTCGGGGATCGACCTCGCGCTGCGCGTCGTCGAGCGCTACTTCGGCCGGGAGGCGGCGCAGCAGACGGCCTTCCAGATGGAGTACCTCGGCGAGGGCTGGACGAAGCCGCAGGTCAATGCGGTCTTCGCGGTGCGCAAGGCCTCGACCAACGCGGACCCGCTGTGCCCCGTCTGCGACATGGAGGTCGACAAGGCGTCGGCGCCGACGTCCGTCTTCGAGAAGAAGACCTACTACTTCTGCTCGACGGGACACAAGTCTCAGTTCGACGCCAGTCCCGGCACGTATCTTCAGCCCTGAGGGTGATGTAACCGCATCTTGCGGAGCGGCGCTCATCGCCCCACCCTGACGCCCTCGGGGAGGGGCGATGCCGCGACTGCTGATCGTTCAGGCGACGGGATACCGCGCGTACGGAAACCGCGAGCGGTACCGCCTCCGCAAGCGCAAGCTGGTCGGCGCGGTGCTGCCCTACCTGGGAGCCCTCGCGCCGAAGGAGTGGGACGTCACGCTCGTCGACGACGCGACGGAGGAGATCGACTTCGCCGCCGACGTCGACGTCGTGGCGCTGACGCTCCGGACCGTCACCTCGCTGCGCGGCTACGAGATCGCCCGCCGGTTCCGCGACCGGGGCGTGACGGTCCTGATGGGCGGACCACACGCCACGTTCCACGCGGAGGAGATGCTGGCACACGCCGATGGCGTCTGCGTCGGGGAGGCCGAGGGCGTTTTTCCCGAGATGCTCGCGGACGCCGCCGCGGGGCGGCTCCGGAAGCTCTACCGCCGCGACACGCCGGCGCCGCTTTCGCAGATGCCCGAGCCGCGCTGGGACCTCCTCGACCCGTCGAAGTACGTGTTTTACCGGCCCTACGTCATCCAGTACTCCCGCGGCTGCCCCTACACGTGCGACTTCTGCGCCGAGCGGCGGCTGAACGGCGACTTCGGCTATCGGGTCCGCCCGGTCGAGGAGGTGGTTGCCGAGATCCGGCGCTGCGGCAGCCGGCACATCTTCTTCGCGGCGAGCCAGTTCGCGGGCGACAAGGCGCACGCGATGGCGCTCATGGAGGCGCTGATCCCTCTGAAGATCCGGTGGTCGACGCTGATCTCGGCGCACTTCTGTCTCGACCGCGATTTTCTCGAGCTCGCGCGCCGCTCGGGACTGCTTCACGTGAACATGGGCATCGAGTCGATCGATCAGAAGACGCTCAAGTCGATGCGCAAGGGCTTCAACCGCGTCGGCAGCTACGAGGAGCTCCTGAAGAACCTGCGGCGCGCCGGAATCAGCTACTCGCTCAACTTCGTCTTCGGCTCGGACGAGGAAGAGGAGGACGTCTTCGATACGACGCTGCAGTTCCTGGACGAGCAGAAGGCCGAGACCGCCTACTTCAACATCCTCGTGCCGCTGAAGGGCACGCCGCTTCACGAGCGCTTCCGAGCCGAAGGGAGGCTCCTCGACGAGGAGAACATGGAGCGCTGGCCGGGGCTGACGTGCCACTTCCGCCCGATCCGCTACTCGCCCGATGAGCTCGTCTCGCGCGTCGCGCAGATCCGCCGCGACTTCTACCGCTTCGGGTCGGCGGTGCGCCGCCTGCCGATCCCGTTCCGGCAGTCCCACTGGGCCGCCTGGAACCTGCACTTCCTGCAAAGCAGGGTCGCCGGCAATCTCGACCGCATGCGGGACTTCACGGAGTTCTAAGACACTTGCGCCCTCTCCCTCCGGGAGAGGGCCGGGGTGAGGGGAGAGCTGTCGCCGAACTCTCTCGCCTACGGCAGGGAGCGCAGGTACATCGCGATGGACTGCGCGTCCTCGTGGTTCATGCGGAACGGCGGCATCGGGAGCTGGGGCCGGTTGCCGTCCCGGCCGATCCCGGTCTCGAGGAGGCGGACCACGGCGTCCTCGGAATGGCTCGCGAGCTCGCGCAGGTCCGGCGCCCGCAGGGCGAACGCGGCGCCCGCGTAGGGCGAGCGGAGCGGCATCGGCGCGCCGCGAAACTCCTGGTCCTCGATGATCCGCCCGGACCCGTCGCGCGGCGAGTGGCACTGGACGCACATCGCCACCTCGTGCGTGAGGTAGCGGCCGCGTTCGACCGACGCGCCGGCCGACGCCGGCGGCGCTCCGCCGCGGCGGTCGCCCTGCCCGCTCCCGGCCGCGCGGACGACCGTCCCGATGCCGAAGGCGACCCCGAGGGCGAGGACGAGGATGAAGGGACCGAGCCGCGCGCGGCGGGGGGGCGCGGTCGTTTCGACGACGTCCGCGATTCTCATGTCACCCGGCGCAGCACGAATCGTGCCTTCCCGGATGCGGAGCCCGGCGGCGGACGGATTACGCCGGCAGCCCGCTCCCGGCGCCGACCCTCTGGCCGTTCTTGCGGAAGACCAGGTAGAGCGCGGGAGCCGTCGTCACCGCGCCCAGCGCGAACAGGACGGTCCCGAGCCGCTTGCGCCGGCGGTTCCCCAGGCGGGAGGCGGCGAGCAGCGCGACGCCCGCGCCGAGGGCCACACGGGTCGCGACGATGAATCCGAACTGCCGGTACGAAAGGTCGATTCTCTTCATGACGTTGCGAGGATACTCCGCTCGGGAACCGCGCCGCCCCTGAGGACCCGAGTACGTGACGTGGCAGCAGGTGCCGAGCCGCATGTTGTCGAGCGAGCGGTCGGGAGGGCGGACATGACGGCCTCCGCCGCTCCAGCTCGCAAGATCCCTGCCACCGGGTCGGTGTCTCAACGGGCGGGAGCGATGCCGTCGCGCCGGAACTCGGCGAAGACGGTGTCGCCTTCGACGTCGAGTCGCCGCGTCTGGAGCCCCGCTCCGCGCGCGAGCGCCGGGATGCTCTCGCGGAGCGCCTCCGCGTCGGGGGCCGGATCGCTCGGAAGGCGGACGTCGAAGAGCGCCGCCGCCTTCGAGGCCGGCGAGGCGGGCGTCTCGGAGACGGCCCGGTACGTGTCCGGACTCCGCGGATCGAAGTTCCAGACGTCGCGGTGGGCCACGAGGTCGAGGGTGCGGCCGTTTCTCGAGACGCGGTACCTCTGGACGGAAGGACGGCCGCCGACGCTCCCGAGAAACTCCCATTCCCAGTCGTGGTGCTGCGCGAAGAACGCGACGAGGTTGAACTGGTCCACGTGGATCTCGCTCACGTCGGGAAAGTCCGCGTCGAAGCGCGCGCGCTCCGCCGAGAACGGCTCGGGCCGCGGCCGCCAGCGGCGGTCGAGGTGGCCGAACCAGTTCGCGACGATCCCGAGGACGGCGACGCCGACGAGAGCGCGGCCGGCGCCGCGCGGCACGCGGGAGAGGACGCCGTCGAACGCCGCCGCGCCCGCCAGGATCGCGAAGAGCAGCAGCAGGAACTGGTGCCGCATCCCGCCGCCGAACGGATAGCGGCCGGCGACACCCGCGGCCGCCTCGATGACGACGAGGAGGACGAGGAGGACCGCCGGCGTCGCCGAGGGCGGCCCGGCTTCGCCCCGCCGGCGGTCGGCGCGCACCGCGATCGCCGTGACGAGAGCGAGGAACGTCAAGAGAACCCTGGCCGCGGCGAGCGGCGAACCGGCGCGGAGCGGCGCGAAGAGATCGAATGTGGCCGCGAGGGCGCGTCCGAGGAAGGCGGGAATCGTCTCGCGCCCGGGGGAAAAATAGAACTCCTCGACGTGGCTGAGCCGGTGCAGCCACGGCCGCGCGAGGAGAAGGTAGAGGGCGCCCGCCACGACGAGCGGAGCGAGGAACGCGGCGGCGAGGGCGGCGAACCGCGGCGCGCGCGCCTCTCTCCAGGCGCGGCGATAGGCCGGCTCGAGCGCGGCGATGACGGGCGACGCCGCCGCGGCCGCGAGCAGGAAGAGTCCGGCCGCGTAGTGCGAGAGGAGGGAGAGGCTGGAGAAGAGCGCGAATCCGACCGCCGCGCTTCCCCGCCGGTCCTGCGGCGGCGCGATCAGACCGAGGTACGCGCGCGTCGCGGCCAGGACGAAGGCCGTGCACAGCATGTAACTCTCGGCAATGCCGGACAACGTGATGGCGCTCGGCGACAGCGCGAGCGCGAGCGCGCCGAGGAGCGGCGTCTCGCGCCGTTCGCAGATCCTTCCGAGGACCGAGGCGCCGAGCGCGACCGCGGCGACGCCCGCGAGCAGCGAGATCGAGAGATAGGACAGCCGCGCGTGCCGGAGGCCGTCCGCCGCGCGCAGGAGCAGGGGATAGAGGGGCGGATGGGCGAGCGCGCCGAGCTCCCGCGGAAGATTGCGGGCGATGAAGACGTGCCAGTACCCGTCGTAGTTGACGGGATGAACGCGGATGAAGAAGAGGCGGGCGAGAAGCGCCGCGGCGGCGATCGAAACGAGCGCGAGCGGAGTCCGCCTAATCGAGTCCGCCCGGCCACCAGTTCCAGCGGCCCGCGAGGCGCAGCAGCGCGGGCCCGATGACCATCCGCACGGCGATCGCGTCGATCAGGACGGCGACCGACAGCGCGAAGCCGAGCATCTTGATCGGAAGAAAGCTCCCGAGCGTGAACGCCGCGAAGACCGCGATCATGATGGCGGCCGCGCTCGTGATGACGGTGGCGGTCCGCGCGAGCCCCTCGGCGATCGCATCCGACTCGCCGAGCCCGCTCCGCCGCGCCTCGGCGACGCGAGCGACGAGGATCACCTCGTAGTCCATCGAGAGCCCGAACACGATGCAGAAGACGAGCACCGGGATGATCGGAAAGATGCTGCCCGTCGGCCCGTCGAGGCCGAACCAGCGCGCGCCGTACCCCTCCTGGAACACGAGGACGAGCGCCCCGAAGGAGGCGCCCACCGACAGCAGGTTCAGGAGCACCGCCTTGACCGCGACGAGCAAGGAGCGGAATCCGGCGAACAGCGCGAGGAACGTGCACACGACGACGAGGACGACGACCCGGCGGAAGTGCCGCGCCACGACGTCCTCGTAGTCGGCGTCGAACGCGGGCCGGCCGCCGACGCTCATCCGCGTGCCGGACAGCCCCGTGATCGCCACGACGTTCCAGGTGCGCAGCTCGCGCGCGAGCGCTCCCTGCTCGCGCGGGGTGAGGCGTTCGGCGGGAATGGACTCGAAGAGGGTGGCGCTCCCGTCGCTCGCCTCGAGAGTCCGGCGGACGGCCGGAGACAGCAGCGGGAGGAATCGCAGCCCGTCCGGACGGTCGAAGATCGCGGGCAGGCACTGGATGCGCTCGAAGCGGTCGTCCGACTTGAGCTTCCGGTAGAGGCGCACCGCCGCGTCCCAGCCCTCCTCGCTGTCGAGCTTCACGCCCGGCGGGAGGTCGAGGACGACCCTCAGCGAGTGGATCAGGTTCTCGCGGCCCATCGTCTGCAGCGCGCGGTACGCGCGGACCGACTCCGAGCCCCTGGGCAGCCAGTCGCCGAACGGAATCCCGGTGTCGAGCCGCCGCGCCTGCGCGGCGAGCAGGAGCAGCGGCGCCGAGGCGACCACGAGGGCGAGCACGGGCCGGCGCGTGATGCGGCGCCCCCAGTGCCGCCACCGATCCGAGCCCTCCGCGGCGCGCACGGGACTCGCGCGGCGCAGGCGCAGCCAGTCGATGCGGTGGCCGAGGAGGGCGAGCACGGCCGGGAGCAGCGTCACGGACAGGAGCAGGGCGAAGAGCGTCACCAGGAGCCCCGCCAGCCCGACGGAGCTCTGCTCCGAGAGCGGGATCGTCAGGAGCGCGGCGAAGCCGATCGTGACCGGGAACGCCGACAGGAGGATCGTCCATCCGGCGCGGCGCGCCGCCTCCTCGCCCGCGGCCCGGGCGGAGCCGCGCGTCGCGAGAGCCTCGCGGAAGCGGCTCACGGTCAGCAGGGCGTAGTCGACGCCGAGCCCCAGGCCGATCATCGAGGTGATCGTCTGGATGAAGATCGAGATCGTGAAGTGGCGCGCGAGCCAGCCCGCCACTCCGAGGGCGAGCGCGATCGAGAAGAGGCCGACGCCGAGCGGAAGGACCGCGGCGAGCGCGCCCCCGAACGCGAGGAGCAGCAGCAGGAGGGTGAGCGGCAGGACCCGGAGCTCCGCGGCGCGCGCGTCGGCCGCGCTCGCGATCCGCAGGTCGAAATTCAGCGGCACCTCGCCGGTCCAGCCGAGCCACACCTGTGGAAAAGACGGCCTCAGTTTGTCGGTGAGCGCTCGGGTCGTGTCGCGAAGACCCGGCAGGAGGTCTTCGACGGGCTTGCCCTTCGAGTCGAGCCCGACGACCACGAGGAAGCCGCCGTTCTTGCCGGCGAAGATCGGGTCGCGAGTGTCGAGGGAAGAGAGCGTGCCCGCGACACCGGGCACCTTCTTGATTTCCCGCACGATCGTCTCGAGCGCCTCGCGGCCCTCCGACGTCGTCGGGACCGGCACGCCCTCGACGACGAGCAGGACGCGGTCCGTGAACGGCGAGCGGAAGCGGCGCTGCAGGTCGTCGTGGACGCGCTGCGCCTCTTCGCGGGGCATGTGTGCCGCGACCTCGAGCCGACGCTCGATGTGGATCGCCTGCGGCACGAGGACGGCCGCCACGGCGAGCCAGATACCGGCGAGCAGCCACGGATGCCGGACGACCGCCTCGGGCCAGCGCGAGGCGAAGGCCCGCAGCGAGCCTCGGCGCGCGGGTTCAGCGGACACGCGGGATCCCGGGCGAGCGCGGCCGTCTCATTCGCGAGGGATCATGGCATGCCCCCTCCGATCCGGGAACGTGTTTTCCGGAGAGCGCGCTACCAGCGCTGGGGAATCTTCTCGAGATGCTCGGTGTCGTAGCCCCACGCCGCGATCTTCGAGACCAGAACGTCGTAGTCGGCGGAGGAGATGACGGGCGTCCGCGCCATGATCCACACGAAGTCGCGGCTGTTGCGGGCGATGATCGTCTCGGAGTAGTCGGGGCTGACGAACCCGATGAGGTATTCGGCGAGAATGGGTCCGAACTGCAGGCCCCACTTTGCGTTCGAACCGTCCGCGTTGACATAGCCCCGAGGCGTGAGCGTCTTCTCCTTCCCGTCGAAGCCGCCCTCGCGGTACTTGAACGTGGTCGAGATCGTGCCGTCGGCGTTCAGCTGGTACGTCTGGACCGCGTTGTAGGCGCTCTTGACGAACGGCGTCGGAATCTGAGCGATCACGTACCACTCGCCCATGAAGCGCTCCAGGTCCACCTTCGGCACGCGGATCGGTTCGAGGCGCCCCGAGCGGCAGCCGAGCCACGGCCCCGACAGGGCCACGACCAGCAGCGCGGCGAGGCGGCGGCGGCGCATGGCCACGCCAGTGTAGCGGGTCGGGAGCAGGAAGAACGGTGAAAACGCACGGTCGTGGAACCGGGCGTTATAGAGTCTCCCAACCGGCCGCGTCCGGCCGCTCCCAATGAGAGAGGAGTTTGCATGGGCAAGAAGGTGACCGTCCTCGGTGTGTGCCTCGTGATTCTGACCTCCGTTTTCGGCTGTTCGTCCTCGGCTTCGTCAACGCCGCCGAAGGGTGGCGTACATGCCGTCGACGGCCCGAAACCGATCGTCGTCTACTCGGCCTGGGCCCTCAACATGCTGGGCGGCGGCGGTGGAACGACCGTGACGATCGGCATCTACCGCTGGTCCACGGACGCGGAGCGTACGGCCCTGATCAATATTTTGAAGACGGAGGGCAACGAGCAGCTCGTCGCGGACATGAGCCAGCTCCCTCAGGTGGGCTACATCTACACGCAGGGCACGCTCGCCTACGCGCTCTTCTACGCCCGTGAGAACACGCTTCCGGACGGCACGAAGCAGGTCGTGCTCGCGACGAACCGGCCGATCTCGTTCGGGGGCGCGGTCGCGCCGGGGGCGATGCAGAAGTACGACCTCGGCGTCGTCGAGATGCGCTTCGACAAGAGCGGCAAGGGCGAGGGCAAGGTCATCGGCCAGGGCATGGCCTCGATCGACAAGGAAACGGGCAAGATCGAGGTCAACAACTACATGGGCCAGCCGACGCGGCTCATGCAGATCAAGGAAGAGAATCCCTAGCGCTCCGGCGCAACTCGTCTTCCAGGGGGCGGTGCAGGGAAGCTGCGCCGCCCCTTTCGTTTTGGGCCACCCGAAAACGAAAACGGACCGCGCCCCCGGAGAGCGCGGTCCGCGGAAGAGGATCGAACGAGCGCTACTGCTTCGGCGCGCCTTCCTTGGAGGCGCGGTAACCCGACTTGATCGCGTCCTGCTCGGTCATGAACTTGCCTTCCTTGGTCTTGCCGTACCACTGGTCTCCCTCGTAGTGGTAGACCTTGGTCGCGGTGTTGACCCAGACCATGCCCTTCGCGGGAGCCTGACGGGCCTCGGTCGGGCCGCTGCCCGCGCCCGCGGCCTTCGGCGCCATCTTCTGCGATCCGCTCGAGGAGGGCGCCGACTCCGTCGCGCCGCCGGCGGGAGCCGAGGCCTTCTTCGAGGCCGCGCTCGTGGACGAGGCCGCCGCGGCCGAGCTCACTGTGACCATCGAGGAGATCTTCGAGATCGTGCTGGCGGACACGCCCGCCTTCGAAAGGTCCGAGACCGACGCGTAGGGACGTCCCGAGACGATCTTCTTCGCCGTCGCGGATCCGACGCCGGGGAGCGCCTCGAGCTCCTTCTCCGACGCGGTGTTCAGGTCGACCGGCGAGGCCGGCGCCTCCTTGCCGCTCTTCGAGGCCGTGGCCTCCTTCGACGACTTCTCGGCGCTCGCCGACTTCGACGAGGCCGCCGGCTTCTCGGACGCCGCCGGCTTCTCGGACGCGGTCGACTTCTCGCTCGACGCCGCCTTCTCCTTGGACTTCGCCTTCGACTTCGAGACCGTCACCATCGACGAGATCTTGTCGATCGTCGACGCGGGGACGCCCGCCTTCGAGAGGTCGGCGACCGAGGAGTACGGCCGTCCGTCGATGATCTTCTTCGCGTACGCGGAGCCGATGCCGGGAAGCGCCTCGAGCTGCTCCTGGGTTGCGGTGTTCAGGTCGACCTTCGAGGACTTGCTCTTGGCCGCGAAACCCTGCGCCGCCGGGAGGAGAAGCAGCGCCGCGACGACGGCGAGGAACCGATGCACTCGAATCTTCGAATGAGACATGGTCGTCGTCTCCTTTCAGAGACGAAGCTTCTCTCGGTTCCGATGAACGGGGGATGAACGGCAAGAGCTCGAGCGGAGAGAGTCAGGCCGACGCGGGGGAGAGGATCCGCTTGGCTAGACCGGAATCATCACCGCCGGCGACCCCTTCAGCCTGTGGATGATCCGCCCGAGGCGCACGTTCAGGCCGTGCCGGCGGTCCAGGAAGGGGAGGGGCGGCGGCTGCCGGACGCCCAGGCGCCGGCGCATCCGGAGGAGCACGAAGTTGTCGGGCGAGGCGCGCAGGCCCTTCTCCACGGCCTCGATCGCCTCCTTGCGGGACTTGCCGATGAGGTGGATCTGGGCCAGGCACCAGAAGATGTGGGGATTGCGCGGATCCGCGTACTGGGCCTTCCGGCAGAGATCGAGGCCGAGCCGCGTCTCCTTGGTCTGCGCGAGGGAGAGGGCGTAGCTCGCCATCGCGGAGGCCGGGACGTTCTCCCGGCGAACGGCGAACCGGCGCACGTACTCGCTCAGGAGCTCCCGGGCCTGGGTCCACTGCTCGCGCTTGGTCGCCTCGCGGCCCTCCTCGAGCAGTTCTTCGTCGGCGTACTCCTGGAAGTCCATGAATCCTCCCGCGCCGGACGGCGCCGTCCTCATTCTAAGGCAGGAGGGAACTGTCCGGTCGGACGGGGGCGCGTTTCCTCGCCGCGTGTGACTCCACGGCCCGGCCCACGCTTCGCGTGCTCCGTGCCATGGGGCGCGGCGTTTTCTCGCCGCGGGTACTAGCCGAGCTTCTCCTCGAGGATCTTCGCGGCCTGGTCCGCCCGGAACTGCGCGAGTTTCTGCGAGAGTTCGGGGCGCTTGCCCGCGAGCACGGCGACCGCGAAGAGCGCCGCGTTGACGGCGCCGGGCTTGCCGATCGCGAACGTCGCGACCGGAATGCCTCCGGGCATCTGCACGGTCGAGAGGAGCGAGTCGAGTCCCTTCAGCGACGCGCTCTCCATCGGGATGCCGAGGACCGGCAGCGTCGTGTGCGCCGCGGCGACGCCGGCCAGGTGCGCCGCGCCGCCGGCCCCCGCGACGAGCACCTCGATGCCGCGGCCCGCGGCGCCCGTCACGTACTCCGACGTCTCCTTCGGCGTGCGGTGCGCCGAGAGCACCCGGCTCTCGCTCGGCACGCCGAACTTCGCGAGCGTCTCGGAGACGTGGCGCATCGTCTCCCAGTCCGACTTCGATCCCATGAGGATGCCGACGAGCGGCGCTCCGGCGGACGTCATGCCGTCATTCTCCCTGACCGAGCGAGAATCCGCGCTCTCCGTCGAACTCGGAGAGCGTCTCGGTCTTCACGAAGTCGAGGCCCGCGTCGGCGATCCGCCCCAGCAGCGCCACGATGTCCTTGTGCTTGACGCCGGTGCCGTTGCCGAGGAAGCGGCAGCGGCACTCGTCGGCCTTCGCGATCTCGGGCTGTCCGTCCGGCCACACCTTGATGCCGCGGGACGTCAGCAGCTTCAGCTCGAATCCGGGCGCGGCGAGCGGCTGGAGCCGCTTGGCGAGCGCGTCGGTGTCCGGGTTCACCCAGCCGACGTAGACGTCCACGCCGACCGTCTTCTGGACGGCGCGCCTCGCGGGCGGGCGCGGCGCCGCCGGGACCGCCGGACGGGTCGCGCCGTAGCCGACCGCCTTCAGCTTCTGGGGCAGCTTCCCGAGGCGGGCGACGACGGCCTCGGCGAACTCCTTCGTGCCGACCTTCTGCTTGCTCGTGCCCTCCTTGTGGATGTCGTAGGTGTGGATCCCCTCCTCGATCGTCGCGAGCCACGCGTTGTGGACCTTCTGCGCGATGTCGGGCTGCCCGATGTGGACGAGCATCATGACCGCCCCGAGCAGGAGGCCGGACGGGTTCGCGAGGTTCTGCCCGGCGCGGCGCGGGGCCGAGCCGTGAATCGCCTCGAACATCGCGCACAGCTCGCCGATGTTGGCGGAGCCCGCGAGGCCGACCGAGCCGGCGATCTGCGCGGCGACGTCGGAGAGGATGTCGCCGTAGAGGTTCGGCATCACGATCACGTCGAACGCCTCGGGCGAGTCGGCGAGCTTCGCCGCGCCGATGTCGACGATCCAGTGCTCCTTCTCGATGTCGGGGTACTCGGCGCCGATCTCGTCGAACACCTTGTGGAACAGCCCGTCGGTCATCTTCATGATGTTGTCTTTGGTGAAGCAGGTGACCTTCTTGCGGCTGTGCCGGCGAGCGTACTCGAACGCGTAGCGGACGATCTTCTCGGATCCCGGGCGCGTGATGAGCTTCAGGCACTGGTAGACGTCGGGCGTCAGCCGGTACTCGATGCCCGCGTAGAGGTCCTCCTCGTTCTCGCGGACGATGACGACGTCCATCTTCGGGTGCTTCGTCGCGACGAACGGGTAATAGGACACGCAGGGCCGCACGTTGGCGTAGAGGCCGAGCGCCTTGCGCGCCGTGACGTTCAGGCTCTTGAACCCGCCGCCCTGGGGCGTCGTGATCGGCGCCTTGAGGAACACCTTCGTGCGGCGCAGCGACTCCCAGGCCTCCGGCGCGATGCCGGCGCTGTTGCCGGCGAGGAAGATCTTCTCGCCGATCTCGATCTCCTCGATCGCGAGGCGGGCCCCGGCTTCCTTCAGGATGTGGAGGGTCGCGGCCATGATCTCCGGGCCGATGCCGTCGCCGCGGGCCACCGTGATCGGGACAGGGTTCGACATGATGGTGCTCGTCTCCGTTTCTGCGTCCGGCGAGGCGGCCGGAAGGCCCCGAAATTATCATCGGACGCGGAATGACGGCGGATGATGCAATCGCATTGCTCGCGCGGAAGGTCGCGGCGGCCTCGCGGCTGACCGTCCTGACGGGCGCCGGCGTCTCGGCGGCGAGCGGGGTGCCGACCTTTCGCGGCCCGGGCGGCCTCTGGCGAAGTTTTCGACCCGAGGACCTGGCGACGCCCGAGGCGTTCGACCGGGACCCGAGGCTCGTCTGGGAGTGGTACGCGTGGCGGCGCGAGCTCGTCCGGAAGGCCTCGCCCAATCGCGCCCACGAGGTTCTCGCGGCCTGGAGCCGGCGGATGCGGGGGTTCCGCCTCATCACCCAGAACGTGGACGGCCTGCACGAGCGGGCCGGCACCGAGAATGTCGTCCGTTTCCACGGCTCGCTCTGGGAAGTCGCCTGCCGGGGCGGGTGCGCCGGCGCGCCCCGGGCCTGGCGGTACGAGCAGGCTTTCCCGGAGCTGCCGCCCCGCTGTCCGCACTGCGGCGGGCTGCTGCGCCCGGGCGTCGTCTGGTTCGGCGAGCCGATCCCGGCGGCGGCCCTCGAGGCGGCCGGCGAGGCCGTCGATTGCGACGTTTGTCTCGCGGTGGGCACCTCCGCGGTCGTGCACCCGGCGGCCGGGCTGCTGGCGGCGGCGCGGGCCCGCGGGGCCTTCACGGCGGAGATCAATCCGGAGGCGACCCCGGCGACGGGGGCCGTTTCCCTGGCGATTTCCGGGCGCGCCGAGGAGGTCCTGGACGCGGTCGAGAGGCGGCTGACGGCCGTCTGACGAGCGCCCGGCCGCGATTTCGGGTTTAATCTTACGGATGGTGAAACGGGTCCTCTGGATCTTGCTGGCGATAGCTGTCGCTGTGGCCGGCGCCTGGGGATACGGCGAGCTGGTTCGTCGGGAAAACGACAGCGGGCAGCCGCTGCGCCTGCTCGCGATCGCGGAGGAGCAGAGCCTCGCCGTTTCCTTCTCGCGGCGAGGACGCCTGACGACGCGCGTTCCCGAGGAGGGGGAGACGATCGCCGCGGGCCAGGAGGTCGCGCGCATCGAGGAGCCGGGCCTGACCGAGGACGCCACGGACATCGAGCGGCAGATCTCGCAGGTGCAGGCGCGCGACGCGATGCGGCTCCAGGAGATCGAGAAGCTGAAGGCCCAGTCCGCGTCCGTTCAGGCCGACGAGCGGCGTTACGCGAAGCTCGTTTCCGAGGGCGTGGCTCCCGCCGCGATGCAGGAGAGCCTCCAGCACCAGCTCGAGGCGATCGCCGCGGACATCCGCGCCCACGAGAAGGAGCAGGGACAGCTCGAGGCCGAGCGGGAGGCGCTCGCGGTCCGGCTCGACAAGGTCCGCCACTTCGAGAAGGAGGGCGTGCTCGCGTCGCCGGCGGGCGGCGTCGTGCTCACGCGCCACCACCGGCAGGGCGAGTGGGTCGAGCCCGGGCAGCCGATCGTGACGCTCCAGATCGCGGAACCGTACCTCCGCGTCGAGGTGCCCGAGGAGCGGCTGTCCGCCTTCGTCGTCGGCCGCAACGTGACCGTCTGGCCGCAGGCGCGGCCCGACGCGCGCTTCCAGGCGAAGGTGGTCTCGATCAAGCCGCGGTCGGAGTTCGCGACCCGCAAGAACTGGGGCCTCCAGAGCCGCGATCTGCAGACGTTCTCCGTGCGGCTCCAGCCGCTCAACGGCGCCGTCGTCTCGGGCCAGGCCTTCGTCGTCGAAGCGGGACTTCCGCCTCCCAAAGCGTGAGCTCGGCCCGGCCGATCGAGGTCGAGCGGCTGACCCGGCGCTTCGGCGACTTCGTCGCCGACGACGCGGTCTCCTTCTCGGTCGAGCCGGGCGAGATCTACGGCCTGCTCGGCCCGAACGGCGCCGGCAAGACCACGCTGATCCGCATGGTCACGACGCTCCTGCCGCCGACCTCCGGCACGGCCCGGGTCGTCGGGCACGACGTCGTCCGCGCGAAGTCGGCCGTGCGGCGGCGGATCGGCACCGTCTCGCAGGCGCAGACCACCGACGAGAACCTCACGGTGCGCGAGAACCTCGCCGTGCAGGGGAAGATGTACGGTCTCTGGGGCCGGACGCTGCGCGAGCGCATCGAGCACCGGCTGAAGCAGGTCGGCCTCTGGGAACGCCGCGACCAGATCGCGCGCCACCTCTCGGGCGGCATGCGGCGCCGGCTCGAGATCGCCCGCGGCGTGCTCCACCGGCCGAGCGTCCTCTTCCTCGACGAGCCGACGACCGGGCTCGACCCGCAGAGCCGGCGCGCGATCTGGGACATGTTCGGCGAGCTGCGCGCGCACGACCCCGAGCTCGCGATCATCCTGACGACGCATGCGATGGAGGAGGCGGACCACCTCTGCCACCGCGTCGCGATCCTGGACCAGGGGAAGCTGCTCTGCGAGGACTCGCCGGCGACGCTGAAGCGCAATCTCGCGACCGGCGAGCGCGTCGAGCTCGAGACCGACCGTCCCATCGGCGAGGAGGACCGCCGCGGGATCGCGGAGGAGGGCGCCTCGGACGTGGTGTTCGCGTCGCCGACGCGCGTGTCGTTCGCGGCGCGGCCGGGCGAGGCGACCGGGCGGCGCGTCGCGCGGCTCCTCGAGATCGAGGGGTACCACATCGTGCACCTGACGATCGCGCTCGCGACCCTCGAGGACGTCTTCTTCTCCTACACCGGCCGCGCGCTGCGCGAGCCGCCCCCCGCCGCATGAGCCGCGAGCACGGTCCCGCGCGGGGGCCCTTCCTCGCGCTCCTCGGCATCGTGGCGATCGGGCAGCGCGCGTTCGTCACGCTGTGGCGGCAGCCCGTCCTCGTCGTGTCGACGATGATCTTTCCGATCGTCTATCTCGTGATCCTCGGCAACGCGATGAATCGACAGCTCGAGCTCGTGCCGATCGCGGTCGTGGACGAGGCCGGCAACGCCTACTCGGCGGAGTGCCGGCGAGGCGTGCTCGCGCTGGAGACGGGGCGGCGCCTGATCGCCGCGACCTTCGTCGCCGACCGCGCGACCGCCCTCGACGGCCTGCGGCGCGGCCGGTACCGGGGCATGTGGGTGCTGCCGTTCGGCCTGTCCCCCACGGGTCCGGCCCCGTCGTTCATCGGCGACAACACCGACCGGTTCTCGTTCGAGGCGGTCGAGAACGCCCTGCGGCAGGTCTGGCAGGAGGTCGCCGCGCCGAAGGACGTCCCGCCCTCGGCTCCCGCGGTGCGGCTCGAGGCGTATCCCTACCTCGACTACCTGACGTACCTCGGCCCGGCCGTCGTGTGCCTCGCGATCTTCATGGGCTCGATGGTGTCGGGCGGGCTCCAGGTGCTCGAGGACCGGATGTTCGGCTACCACGAGGGCTACCTCGTCACGCCGATCACGACGGGGACGCTCGTCGCCGGCCACGTGCTCGCGGGCGCCGTCGTCGCGTCGCTCGCCGGAGGACTCGTCCTGGGGGCGATCCTCGTGATCACGCCGCTGTCGATGGCCGGCGCCTCGAGCGTCGCGGCCGCGGCGGCGACCGTCTTCCTGACGTCGCTCGCGATCGCGGCGCTCTGGTTCCTCCTGTTCGCGCGGGCGCGCAGCGCGAGCCTGCTGCGCGGGATGTTCGGCATCATCAACGTGCTCTTGTTCTTCCCGTCGGGCGCGCTGTATCCGGTCGAGTCGTATCCGCCCTGGCTCGCGAAGCTCTCGGCGGCGGACCCGCTGACGTACGGCGTGCGCGCGCTGCGCAACCTCCTCCTGCGCGGGGCCTCGCCGCCCGCCGTCTATGCGGACTGGGTCTTCCTCGCGACGTTCGCCCTCGTCGCGGCGATGCTGACGACGGTGCTGTTCCGGAGAGAAGTGTAGGCGGGCGGCCGCAAGGGCCGCCCCTACGCGCCCGGGTAGGGGCGGGGCTTGTCCCCGCCCTCAGGCGCCGCGGAAGTAGTTCTCGAACTCCTCCGGGTGCGCGGCGCGGGCGCGCGCCTCCTCGACTTCGACCACGCCTTCCTTCGCGAGCCGCGCGAGCGACTCCTCGAGCGTGATCGAGCCCTGCTTGCGCGTGATCGCCATCTCCTGGTGGAGGTGCTGCAGGGCGTTCTTCCGGATGTGCTGGCGCGCGCCGTAGCTGACGAAGAGGAGCTCGGCCGCCGCGGCCCGGCCGCCGCCCTTCTTCGGGAGCAGCGTCTGAATGAGCACGGCCGCGAGCGACATCGAGAGCTCCTGCCGGATCGTGTTCTGCCGTTCCGCGGGAAAGGAGTCGGCGATGCGCGAGACCGTCGAGCCGACGTCGGTCGTGTGGACCGTCGAGAAGACGAGGTGGCCCGTCTCCGCCGCCGCGAGCGCGATGCGCATCGTCTCCGGGTCGCGCATCTCGCCGACGACGAGGACGTCGGGCGCCTGGCGCAGCGCGGCGCGGAGCGCGGTCGGGAAGTCCGGCGCGTCGACGCCGACCTCGACCTGCTCGACGAGGCTCGCGTGGTGAGGATGCTCGTACTCGATCGGATCCTCGATCGTGACGACGTGCCGCGCGTCGCGCCGGTTGATCTCCTCCACGAGAGCAGCGAGCGTCGTCGTCTTGCCGGAGCCCGTCGGTCCGCCGACGAGGACGAGCCCGCGCGTCAGACGCGTGAGCGTCTCCGTTCCGGGCGGGAGTCCCAGACCGGCGAGCCGCGGCGGCTGCGCGGGCAGGGCGCGCACGGCGGCGGCCGCGCGTCCCCGCTCGCGATGCAGGTTGACGCGGAATCGGCCGATGCCCCGCACCCGGTGCGAGCCGTCGGCGATGCCGGCGTCGCGGTACTGCGCGCGGGCGTGCGGCGCGAGCGCCGGGAGCACGGACTCCTCGATCTCGTCGCCCGAGAGGGGCGCCCCCGCCCCCGGGAGCGGCACGACGCGGCCGTCGATCCGGAGCGAGGGGGGCGCGCCGGCCACGAGCAGGAGGTCGCTGCCCGCGCGCCCGACGAGCTCCTGCAGCCACCCGTCGAGCCGGACCGAGTCCGCCGTGGGGTCGCCGCCGCTCGTCGCCCGGGCGGGCCGGTCCTCGTTCAGCTCCCGAATGAGCTGGTTGATGTCCTCGGTGTCGTCCATCGCGCCTCCGGAAGGCATACGTTATCGCCGGCGGGATCGTCCGTTCGGATTAGTCTTGGGGCGCCGGAGGAGAGCCCATGCCCGAAGAAAGTCCCCGTCCGCCGCTGCCCCCCTTCGACGCCGAAACCGCCGCCCGGAAGGTGCGCCTCGCGGAGGACGCCTGGAACGGCCGCGATCCCGAGCGGGTGGCGTCCGCGTACTCGCCCGACAGCGTCTGGCGCAACCGCTCCGAGATGTTCTCGGGGCGCGAGGCGATCGTCGCGTTCCTCCGCCGCAAGTGGGCGAAGGAGCTCGACTACCGGCTCATCAAGGAGCTCTGGGCGTTTCGCGAGAATCGCATCGCGGTGCGCTTCGCCTACGAGTGGCACGACGACTCGGGCAGCTGGTTCCGCTCCTACGGCAACGAGAACTGGGAGTTCGACCCGCTCGGCTACATGCGCCGGCGGATCGCGTCGATCAACGACCTGCCGATCGCCGAGGCGGATCGGAAGTACCGCTGGCCCCTCGGCCGGAGGCCGGACGATCATCCGGGGCTGTCTGACCTGAGTCTCTAGCTGTCAGCTCCCAGCGGTCGTTCGCTGAGACGTCGAAGGGGGGAGCGACCCGCGGGAGAACGCTCAGCGATGAGCGCCATGCGGTCACGAGGTGTATTCTCGTAGTTCACTGCGAGGAGTCGTCCTTGAGGAACTTCCTGGGGATGCCGGCTCTCGCCACCGTTGCTCAAAGCAACCGCGTCGATGGTCGCCCGACCGTGACTCCCACGGCTGACTGGAGGAGCGTCATGCGGATCGCTGTCTGCCTTTTCGCCATCGCGGCATTTTCCGTCACCTTTCTGCACGCCCAGGACCCTTCGGCTCCGGAGACGAGGATCGTTCCCAAGGGCGCGTCCACGGGGGTGAACTTGGTGCCCTACAAGCCGTCGGGCTGGTCGGACAAGATCGTCGTCTCGACCTCCGATTGCTCGAGCAGTCAGACCTGCATCGATACTCCCAACATCCAGACCACGGATTCCGTCTACATCAGCAAGGCGATCGACAACGCGGGGACGACGGCGTGCGCTCCTGTGACACGCGCCTACAACATGTACCTGGACGGTGCGTTCCTGTCGTACGGATCGCTCACCACCACGCTGGCGCCGCATTACTACAACACGTGGGGCTCGTCGCCGACCGGTCCGTTGAGCGCCGGCACTCACACTCTGACGATCCAAGTCGACCCGGACAACGTCGTGGCCGAAACCGACGAGACCGACAACAGCTACACCAGGAGCTTCGTCGTCGGTACGTGCGGCCAGCCCTCGGTGGGCCTCTGCCTGGGCGGTCGCTTCCTGGTCACCGTCGGCTGGAGCACCACGGACGGGCGGAGCGGACAGGGAACTCCCGTGACCCTGACGTCCGATACGGGATACTTCTGGTTCTTCAATTCGGCCAACGTGGAACTCGTCGTCAAGGTGCTCGACGGCACGGCACTCAATGGGCACTTCTGGGTGTTCTACGGCGCGCTGTCGAATGTCGCCTACAGCATCACGGTGCTCGACACGCGGACGCAGCTTTCGCGCGTCTATATCAATCCGAACGGGCAGATGGCGAGCAACGCGGATACCAGCGCCTTCGCCGCACCCTAGCTGTCAGTTCTCAACAGTTCTGTTGAGAAAGAGCTAGCCGGCGAGATGCCAGTCCGTGTGCGGCGCCTTGTTCTCGAAGATCCAGGCGCGGAAGAGGCGGCCGTAGGTCGTCGGTTTCCAGCCGATCTCGTCGAAGAAGGGGCGCAGCGCGAAGTGCAGCCTCCGCAGCTTGTAGAACGGGACGCCCGGAAAATAGTGGTGCTCGAGATGGTAGGCGGAGGAGAGATACCAGAACTCCCAGAAGCGCGAGGGCCTCAGGATCGAGCCCCACTTCGCCGGATCCGTCGGGTCGATCGCGTAGTGCTGGCCGAGCCGGTTCAGCGCGAAGGCGATCGGGAAGACGAGAAACACCGGCACGAGGTAGACGCGCGCGAGGACCGCGAGGCCGCCGAATCCGTAGATCACGGCCATGACCGCGAGATGAAAGAGGATCGTCGCGAGGCGCTCGCGCGCGATCTTCTTCCGCAGCTCCGCCGGATACGTCGCCGTCTCTCGCGCCGCCGCCCGGAAGTAGATCGGAAAGAGCGCGGGCGTGAAGTAGAGCAGCTTGTACCAGGGCTTGTTGATCTTCGGCGAGAGGTAGTGCCGCTTCGGATCGGCCTCGGCGTCGCCGAGCTCGGCGTGATGCGTCAGGTGCCACTTCGTGAACTGCGACGCCGAGATGCCGGAGGGCACGGCGTAGAGGAGCGAGAGGAACCGGTCGCCCTTCGGGTGCGGCCCGCTGAAGACCGCATGGTGGAGCGCCTCGTGCAGGAGCACGGTGAAGTTGAAGACCGTCCAGCCCGAGACGAGGGCCGCCGGGATCCAGATCCACGGCTGCGGGAAGCGCCACGACACCCACGACACGGCCAGGAGCATCAGGAACTGCCGTGCCGCCACGGCGAAGTGACGAGCCGGGCTCTTCTGGTGGAGCGCCTTCAGGACGTCGTGCGGGATCGCGCGGTTCAGCCGGTGCCGCAGGTCCTTCGAGGCCTTCGCCCAGTAGTGCTCACCGGGCGCCGTGGCGTCCGGTCGGACGAGAGTGCCGGAGGTCGGATGGGAGCTCATGCGAAGCCGTCGTGCCGCAACCGCGGCGCCGGCGCCCTTATTCTCACACAGGGATGCGCCCGTTCCGGATGGGGCCCGCGCTGAGCGCCACCGACCGGACGCTCCTTCGCCGTCTCTACCGGGCGGCTCTCGAGGGTTCGGACCCGGAGGGGGCGGTGCGCCGCGCGCTCGCGCGCCCCGATGTCGCCCGCGCCCTGGCGGGAGCGCGGGCCATCGGCGTCTTCTCGGTCGGCAAGGCGGCCGCGCGCATGGCGGCGGGCGCCCGATCGGTGTCCGCGGCACGGCGGCTGATCGTCCTGCCGCGCGGGCACGCGGCGCCGGGGCTGACGCGTCGCGAGGTCGCCTTCTCGCGCCACCCCGAGCCGGACGCGGCGAGTGTGCGCGCCGCGCGGCGCGCGTTGCGCTTCCTCCGAGGCTTCGGAAAGGGGGACGTCGTCCTCTGCCTCGTGTCCGGCGGGACGTCCTCGCTCCTCGCTCTGCCGCGGCCCGGGCTGACGCTCGCCGAGAAGCGCCGGCGCGTTCGCGCCCTTGCGGCTTCGGGCGCGTCGATCCTCGCCCTCAACCGTCTCCGAACGTCCCTCTCCGCCATCAAGGGCGGGCGCCTCGGCCTCGTGACGCGCGCGCGCCTCGTGACGCTCGTCCTCTCGGACGTGCCGGGTGATCGCGCCGCGAGCGTCGGCTCGGGCCCGACGGTGCGCCGCGGGCGCCGCGGCGACGTCGTCCGGATCGTCGGCTCCAACCGCATGGGCCTCGACGCGGCGGCGCGCGAGGCGAGGCGCCTCGGCTTGCGGGTCGTGCGCGTTCCGCGGCGCCTCGCGGGGGAGTCGCGGAAGGCCGGCGGGCGGCTCGCGCGCCTCGGTGCGAAGCTTCCGCCGGGGACGGTCCTCCTCGCGGGGGGCGAGACCGCCGTGACGCTCGGTCCGCGGCCCGGCCGAGGGGGGAGGACTCTCGAGCTCGCGCTCGCGGCGGCGGCCGCGCTCGAGGGCGCCGGCGGGTGGACGCTGCTCGCCGCGTCCTCCGACGGCCTCGACGGGAGCTCGGGCGCGGCGGGGGCATGGGCGGACGGGGGCACGATCGCCCGCGCGCGGCGCTCGGGCCTCGATCCGGCCGCGGCCCTGGCCCGCCACGACACGCGCGCCCTCTTCGCGGCCGCGGGAGACCTGTTCGTCACGGGACCGACGGGCGGGAACGTCGGCGACTGGGTCTTCAGCGTGCGAAACATGGCCCGACGCCGGCCCGTATAATCGGCGGTTCCGTCATGACGCCCACGCCGAGAAACCGGGAGCGCGCCTCCCTCGAACGGTTCGTCGAGGCGCCGAATCGCTTCGGCGCCTACCGCATCGCGCTCGGCTTCCCGAACACGTACGAGGTCGGGATGTCGAACCTCGGCTTCCAGTGGGTGTACCGGCTCCTCCACCGGGTGCCGGACCTCGCGGCCGAGCGCTTCTTCCACGAGGAGGGGGAGCCGGCCGTCACCTTCGAGACCGGAACGCCGCTCTCCGAGTTCGGCCTGCTGGCGTGGTCGCTCTCGTGGGAGATGGACATCGTCCACATCCTGAAGACGCTCTCGGCGGCCGGAATCCCGCGGCGCCGCGCCGACCGCGACGAGCGGCATCCGATCCTCATGGTCGGCGGCGACATCGCGCGGATGAACCCGGCCGCCCTCGCGCCGTTCGTGGACGTGTTCGCGCTCGGCGACGGCGAGCGGCTCGTGCCGCGGATCGCCGACCTCGTCCGGAGCGGGCTCGACCGCGAGGCCTTCCTCGCGGAGGCGGCGGCCCTCCCGGGGTTCTTCGTGCCGGCCGTGCAGGGCCCGCGCGCCGAGGCGTCCGGCGAGGGGCGCGTCGTCATCCAGCAGCCCATGTCGCGCCGCGAGATCGCCCCCGACTTCGAGGTCCCGCACACGACGATCCTGACGCCGCGCACCGAGCTCTCCGACAAGCTCCTGATCGAGATCTCGCGCGGCTGCACCGAGATGTGCCGCTTCTGCTGGGCGGCGTACGCGATGGCGCCCGTCAAGCAGTACCCCGCCGCGTCGATCCTCGAGGTGGCGCGGAGCGCGCGGCCGCTGACGGGACGCGCCGGCCTGATCGCGACGGCGGTCTGCGACCATCCCGAGATCGGCGCGATCCTCGAGGGGCTCGCGGCGCTCGACTACCACATCGCGCTCTCGTCCATCAAAATCGACGCGATCGAGGATCGGATCCTCGAGGTCCTCGTCCGGCAGGGCGAGCGCGCGCTCGCGATCGCGCCGGAGGCCGGCAACGAGCGGCTGCGGCGCTTCATCAACAAGAAGGTCTCGGACGCGATGCTCGACGAGAAGGTGCGCCTGATCTTCGCGCGCGGCTTCACCCGGCTGAAGCTCTACCTGCAGGTCGGTCTGCCGTCGGAGACGGACGCGGACGTCGCCGACATCGTGTCGACCGTCCGCCGGCTCCACGCGATGGCGGTGGCCGAGGGGCGCGGGAGGGGACGCGTGGCCGAGATCGTTCCCTCCGTGAACGCGTTCATCCCCAAACCGCACACGCCCTACGAGGACGAGTCGCTGCACGACGACGAGGAGCTCCGCGAGAAGCTCGCCTTTCTGCAGCGCGAGCTCGCGAGGATCCCGAACGTCGTCTTCCGCGGCATGCCCGTCGGCGAGGCGGTCTGGGAGGCCTTCCTCGCGAAGGTGGACGAGTCGGGCGCCGACATCCTCGAGGAGGCGGCGGACGGCATTCCGGTCCGGCGCATCCTGAAGGCCCATCGGCAACGCATCGCGGCCGTGGTGCGGCCGCAGTCGGCAAGGCCGCCGGCGCAGCCGGCGCCGTGGAGCTTCATTTCGAAGCGCTGAATGGAAGAGGAGAACGCGTGAGGAAGTTCGAAATCGGTGTCCGGAGATCGATCCTCGGAGTGCTGCTGCTGGCGGCCGCGTCGGCGGCCTTCCCGCTCGATGCGCCCCTGAAGCCCGATCCGGCGGCGTTCGCGGCGCGGCGGCAGAAATTCATGGCGATGCTGCCGCCGAAGTCGATCGCCATCCTGCGGTCCGCCCCGGTGAGGGTGATGACCAACGACGTGGACTATCCCTACCGGCAGGACAACGACTTCTACTACCTGACGGGCATCGCGGAGGACGACGTCACGGCCGTGCTCCGGCCCGACGCGCCGGACGGCAAGAAGTACGTGCTCTTCCTGCGTCCGCGGGATCTGCGCCGGGAGGCGTGGGCGGGCGTGCGAGTCGGACCGGACGAGGCCGTCGCGGCCTACGGCGCGGACGCGGCGTTTGCGCTGAAGGACTTCGAGACGAAGATGGCGGAGTTCGACCGCAACACCTACAAGATGAGCGGCTACCTCATCGGGCCCGAGAAGCTCTACCTGTCGGACGGCCACGACACCGCGTGGACGACGGAGTTCGACAAGAACTACCAGCAGATGCGCTCGCACGACGAGGGCCCCGCCGCGGTCGTGGACGCGCGCGGACTGATTCACGAGATGCGCCTGATCAAGGACGCCGAGGACCTGCGCTTCCTGCGCCGCGCCGCGGAGATCTCCGCGCAGGGGCACGTCAGGGCGATGCAGGCGGTCGCTCCCGAGAAGTGGGAGTTCGAGGTCCAGGCCGCGCTCGACGGCTGGTGCTACGCGAACGGGGCGCGGCGGATGGCCTATCCCTCGATCGACGGCTCGGGGCCGAACACGTGCATCCTGCACTACGAGGACAGCACCCGGCAGGCGAAGGACGGCGAGCTGTTCTTAAACGACTCGGGCGCCGAGTACGGCATGTACGCGACGGACATCACGCGCACGTACCCGGTCAACGGGCGCTTCTCGCCGGAGCAGAAGGCGATCTACGAGATCGTCCTCGAAGCGCAGAAGAAGGCGATGGCGATCGTGAAGCCGGGCATTCCGCACGACGAGATCGAGAAGACCGCCGCGCTCGCGCAGGCCGAGGGTCTCGTCAAGCTCGGCCTCCTCCAGGGCGACCCGGCGACGCTGGTCAAGGGCATGGGCCACCGCAAGCTCACGCTGCACGGCGTCTCCCATTGGGTCGGCCTCGACGTGCACGACCAGTGCCCGTACCGCGGCGCGGACGGAAAGTCCCGCGTGCTCGAGCCCGGGATGGTCTTCACGATCGAGCCCGGCATCTACATTCCCGCGAACACGCCGGGTGTCGACCCGAAGTGGTGGAACATCGGTGTCCGCATCGAGGACACGGTGCTCGTCACGAAGGACGGATCCGACTGCCTGTCCTGCGCGGCGCCGCGCGACGTCGCGGACGTGGAGAAGACCGTGCAGTCCGGGAAGAATCGGATCGCGGCGCAGTAGCCCCGGTCTCGGTAGGGGCGCCCCTCGCGGCCGCCCGGGCGGGCGGGGACGAGCCCCGCCCCTACACGGTGTCGAAGGGTCGCGCGGGCGCCAGGACGCGGACGATCTCGGCGCCGACGCGGCAGCGGATCGGCGTCTCGAGCACGCAGTCGCCGTCCACCTGGACCTCGACCGGGCCGTCGAGCGAGCGGATCGACACCTCGCGTCCCCGCACGATGCGCGCGAGCCCGTCCTTGAGGTGCTCGGCGCGGCCGGAGGCCATCTGCGTGAAGAGCTGCGCGAGCTTGCGATGGCTCGTGTGCGAGAAGAGCAGCACGTCGAAGTGGTCGGCGTCGAGCCGCGCGTCGGGGGCGATGATCCACCGGCCGCCGTAGTGCCGCGCCCGGCAGGCGACCGCGAACGTCGCCTCGTGCGCGGCGCCATCGATCGTGACTTCCAGGCGCGGGAACTCGTAGGTCAGGAACTGGAAGACCGCCGTCGGAAAGATGCCGAGGCGGCCGAGCAGACGCTTCCACGCGATGGACATATTGCCCATCACGCGCGCGTCGAGGCCGGCGCCCGCCCAGAGGAGGAAGGGCCGGCCGTCCGCGTGGCCCACGCGCACCGTCCGAGGCTGGCCCTCGTGGAGGAGCGCCTCGGCGTGCTCGAGGTCGGAGGGAATGCCGAGCTCGATCGCGAGCACGTTCGATGTCCCTCCGGGCAGGATGGCGAGCGGCACGGGCGAGCCTTCGAGACCGGAGGCGGCCTCGGAGATCGTGCCGTCGCCGCCGCACACCGCGACGACGTCGAGGCCGCGCGGGAGGAACGTCTTGACGATCTCGGTCGCGTCGCCGGGCCCGCTCGTCGGCGCGTTGACGAGCTCGAGACCGCGCGCGCGCTGGCGGTCGATGAGCGCGTTCATCTCCGCCCGACGGTCGCGCTGCCCGGCCGTCGGGTTGTAGACGAGGAGTCCGCGCTTCATGAGAGGACGGGTTTCTGGTTTCTCGTTCCTCGTTCCTGGCGCGACGGCTTCCGCCAGGAACCAGAGACCAGAAACCAGGAACCGGAGACCCTCTTAGAACAGTTCTCCATCTCTCCTCGGTGCGACGATGCCCAGATGCCGGTAGGCCGCCGGCGAGGCGACCCTTCCGCGGGGGGTGCGCTGCAAGAAGCCCGCCTGCAGGAGGTAGGGCTCGTACAAATCCTCGAGCGTCCCGCGGTCCTCGCCGAGGGAGGCCGCGATGGCGCCGACGCCGACCGGGCCGCCCCCGAACTTCTCGATGATCGTCCCGAGGATGCGCCGGTCGAGCTCGTCGAATCCGTGCTCGTCGACCTCGAGGCGCGCGAGAGCCTCGCGGGCCGTCTCGAGGTCGATCGCGTCCTTGCCGGCCACTTCGGCGAAGTCCCGCAGCCGGCGGAGCAGCCGGTTCGCGATGCGCGGCGTGCCGCGGCTGCGCGCGCCGATCTCGCGCGCGGCTTCGGGCGTGATCCGGATCGAGAGGATGCGGGCGGAGCGGGCGATGATCTCGGAGAGCGCCCCGACGTCGTAGAAGTCGAGGCGCAGCGTGATGCCGAAACGGCCGTGGAGCGGCTGCGAGAGCAGCCCGGGGCGCGTCGTCGCGCCGACCAGCGTGAATGGCGGCAGGTCGACCTTCATCGTCCGCGCCATCGGGCCTTCGCCGATGAGGACGTCGAGGCGGAAGTCCTCCATCGCGGGGTAGAGGATCTCCTCGACGGCCGGCGAGAGGCGGTGGATCTCGTCCACGAAGAGGACGTCGCGAGGCTGGAGGTTCGTCAGGATGCCGGCGAGATCTCCCGCACGGGCGATCATCGGCCCGGCCGTCAGGCGGAGCCCGGCCGACATCTCGCGCGCGATGATGTGGGCGAGCGTCGTCTTGCCGAGCCCGGGTGGTCCGGTGAGGAGGACGTGATCGAGCGGCTCGCCGCGATTCCTCGCGGCGGCGAGAAAGACGGAGAGGTTCTCGCGGACCTTCGTCTGTCCGACGTACTCGCCGAGGTGCTGGGGCCGCAGCTTCGGCTCGACGGCGGCGTCGTCCTCGAGCGCCGTGCCGGCGAGGATCTCGCGGGAGTCGGTCAAAGTGGAAACAGTCTATCGCTCGGGTGCCGGATGCGGCTCAGCCGGAAGTCAGCCGCCTCAGCGCCTCTTTCAGAAATCCCCCGAAGTCCGCGGAGCCGCCGGCGCGGGCCGCCGCCTCGACCGCGCGCTCGGCCTCGGCCTTGCGATAGCCGAGGTTGACGAGCGCCGACACGACGTCGTCGGCCGCGACCGCGGCCGGTGCCTTCGCGGGCGCCTCGCCCGGCAGGCTCGCGACCTTCTCGGCGAGCTCGAGCACCATGCGCTCGGCGGTCTTCTTGCCGACCCCGGGCACCGCGACGAGGCGCCGCACGTCCTGCGCGCGGAGGGCGGCGACGAGCTCGGCGGGCGGGATGCCGGAGAGCACCGTCAGCGCGACGCGCGGCCCGATCCCGGTTACCCCGAGCAGCAGAAGGAAAAGCGTGCGCTCGCGCTCGGTGAGAAAGCCGTAGAGCGCCAGCGCGTCCTCGCGCACGTGGGTGTGGATCCAGAGCGAGGCCGGCGCTTCCGCGTCGGGCAGCTCGTAGAAGGTCGAGAGCGGGATGTGCACCTGATAGCCGACGCCGCCCACGTCGAGGAGGACCTGGTCCGGGGTCTTCGCCGCGACGCGGCCCGTCAGCCGGCCGATCATGGCGCGATTCTACGTGCCGGGCTCGCTCCGCCGGTTGCCGGTGCCCGTGTCGCGCAGGAAGGTCGCGAGCAGCGGCTCGTTGACCTCGACCTTCCGCTCGATGCGCGCCTGCTGCAGGAAGGCGCGGGTCAGGCGATCCGCCTCGCGCTGCCGGATCGAGTCGCGGAGCTGATCCTTCTGGGCCTCGAAGGTCGCCTTGTCGCCCTCGGTCCGCGTGAGCACGCGGAACAGCACGAAGCCCGTCGGCACCGCCACCGGCGGGCCCGCCTGACCCTTCGGCGTGCGGAAGACCGCGGACACCAGATCGGGCGCGGCGCCGACCTCGGGCACCGGTCCGGACGGCCCGAACTCCGTCGTCGTCTTCACGTCGGTCGAGTACCGCGCCGCGAGGGAGGCGAGAGTCGTTCCCGACGCGAGCTCCTTCGCCGCCGGCTCGAGCTGCGCGAGCGCGTCCTTCTCGCGGCGCTCGGCCTTCCAGTCGCTCTCCAGCTTCGCCTTGATTTCCGCAAACGGCGGCACGCCCGCGGCCCGCTCCTCGGCGGGCCGGACGAACACGATCCCGCGGGGCGTCGTGATCGGCGTGGCCGAGACCTTGCCGAGCGGCGTCGTCCACGCCTCGTCGGAGAACTTCTGGTTCGCGCCGATGCCCGGAATCGCGTCGCCGCGCGCGCTCCACTCCGTCGTGTTGTACGTGACGGCGTCGCTCTGGAGCTTGCGCAGGTCGTCGTCGGAGGCCGAGCTCATGCCCTTGAGCTTCTCGGCGAGCTCGCGCGAAAGGCGGTCCACCTCGGCCTGGGCCTGCCGGTCGGAGAGCTCCGCGACGAGGGATCCCCGCACTTCGTCGAAGGAGCGCATGCGCGCCGGCGTCTTCGACTCGACCTTGATGATGTGGTACCCGAACTGAGTCTTGATCGGTCCCCGGATCTCGCCGGGCGCCATCGAGAAGGCCGCCTGTTCGAATTCCGGCACCATCTGGCCGTGCGAGAACGGCGGGAGCTTGCCGCCGGTCGTCTTGCCGCTCGGGTCGTCCGTGTTCTCGTTGGCGAGCTTGGCGAAGTCGGCGCCCGGCTGCTTCGCTCGCGCCGCGAGGACCTCGGCCTTGGCCCGGGCGGCGGCGTCCGCGTTCGGATCGCCCTCCTTGACCGCCACGAGAATGTGCGACGCGTTGACCTGCTCGGGGACGGTGAACGTGTCCTTCTTCTGCTCGTAGGCGGCCTTCAGCTCCGCCTCGGTCGGCGTCATCTTCGCCCTCACGCGGCCGCGGTCGATCAGCAGGTACTTGATCTTCCGCTGCACGGGCGCGCGGTACCGGTCCTGGTGCTTCGCGAGATAGGCCTGCAGGTCGGCGTCCGTCGGCTGCGCCTTCGAGTCGAGACGCGCCGCGGGGATCAGGACGTACTCGATCGTCGCCTTGTCGTTGCGCGCCGCGAACTCGCGGGCGAGGTCCGTCTCGGGCACGACCACGGACGCCTTGACGAGACCGGCATACTTGTCGAGGAGCAGGTCCTCGCGGAGCTCCTCCTCGAACCGGTCCGGCAGCACCCCGTTCGAGCGCAGCATCTTCTCGTACTTCTCCCGGCCGATGAACTGGTTGTTCTCCTGGAAGAAGGGCAGCGTCACGATCTTCTGAGCGAGCTCCTCGTCCGAGACGTGGAGGTCGAGCCTCTTTGCGGCCTCGAGTCGGAGCATGCGCTCGATCATCGAGTCGAGGACGTTGCGCGGCAGGTCGAGCGCGCGCTCGAGCTCGGGGGAGAAGTTGCCCTGGTACATCTGCCGGTAGCGCTCGACCTGGGCACGGTACTGCCGGTCGAAATCGACCGCCGTGATCCGCTCGTTGCCGACCCGGGCGACGATCTGGCTGCCGCGGTTCGGGTCCGAGCTCGAGCCGGACCAGAACACGAAGCCGAGAATGAAGACCGCGATCACCAGAAACAGCGTCCACTTCAGGTGGTGGAAGCTGTTGCGCATCGTCTTGAGCATCGAGAACCCCTCCGCCGACGTTCGAGAACGCGCGACTATAGCAGGGCGCCCGCGCGCCGATGCGGCGCGGAGCGGCCGCCCGCCGAGGCCGTTTGGAGTCCCCGACACCGGCGTCGAACGCGCGAGTGTGCTATAAGCTTTCGGGGTAAGTCCCGCAGTTTCGGGAGTTTATGCGAAAGCGGAAGTCCGACCAGCCGGCGGGGACGGATCTGGACTGGTTCGTCATTCCGATCCAAAAGATCCGTCAGTGGGCGCTGGTGGTGGTGCTCCTCGCCGTTGCCGGCGGTGTCGGCTGGTTCGTGCTCCTTCGGGGCAGGGGCTCGCCGCAGGAGCGCGCCCGCTCGGAGATCGCCCAGGCCGACTCGCTGCTCGCCCGCGCGACGCGGGCGACGGGCGCGGCGCGCCCGGGCTCGAACACCGCGCAGGCGAAAGATTTTCTCCGCGACGCCCGCGAGTCCTTCGCCGCGGCGCGCTACGAAGAGGCCTTCCGCCTCGCCGTCGAGTCGCAGTCCTACTCGCGACGGGCGCTCGGCGCCTCGGGCGCGGGCGAGCAGGGCGACGCCACCTTCGTCTTCGTCGAGGGCGACGTGTCGCTGCAGCGCGCGGGCCGCTCGACGTTCGAGCCGGCGCGGCAGCGCGACGCGCTCTTCGACGGCGACTTCGTCAAGGCCGGGAAGACCGGATCGGCCGAGATCATGTTCTACGACGGCACCCTCTACACGATCCGGCCCGGCTCGCTGTTCGAGTGCCGCAAGCCGGTCTCGTCCGAGTCCTCGGGCAGTCAGATCAAGATGGTGTCGGGCGCCGTGAACGTCTACACGTCGTCCTCGAACTCCACCGTGTCGACGGACGTGGCGACGGCGGCGATCAGCCGCGACTCGCGCGTGTCGGTCGACGTCGCGCCCGGCGAGAAGACGGAGGTCACGAGCTTCCGCGGCCGCACGACCGTGTCGACCGCCAAGGAGAGCGTGACGCTGGAGGGCCGCGAGCGCGTCGCGGCCGCCGCGCAGACGGGCACCTTCACCCCCAAGGTCGCCCTCCCGGACACGCCGCAGCCGGCGCTGCCCGCCGACAATCGCATCTACGACCTCAAGACCGGCGACCAGGTGGAGCTGAAGTGGTCGAAGGTGCCCGACGCGACGCGCTACCGCCTCCAGATCTCGCGGTCGCGGCTCTTCGTCCCGGACTCGACCGAGGTGGACCTCGACGACCGCGTCCAGACGACGGCCCGGGTGAAGGTCTCGAAGGAGGGCTCCTATTTCTGGCGCGTCGCCGCGATCGACGCGGGCGGCCTGACGTCGGACTGGAGTCCGATCCGCCGATTCAAGATGATGACCGAGCCGGTCAAGACGGGCACGGGGGACACGACCCCGCCCGACCTGACGGTGTTTCCGCCGCAGCAAATGGGGAACCTGTTTTTGGTATACGGGAAGACGGAACCGGGGGCGGTCGTCACGGTCAACGCGGAGCCGGCCGACGTGGAAGCCGACGGCTCGTTCAAGAAGACGATCACGATCGAGCGCGACGGCGCGTCGGTCCTGGTCGTCAAGTCCGTCGACGCCTCGGGCAACGAGACGGTCCGGCGCGTGAGAGTGTTCGTCGAATCGATGTGATTCGCGTCCGAAGGTGAGGAGGGATTCCTTGGCCTGGAAATCGGTTTTCTCGATCTTCTCGAACGACCTGGCGATCGACCTCGGCACCGCGAATACGCTCGTGTTCGCCCGGGGCAAGGGCATCATCGTGCGCGAGCCGTCGATCGTCGCCGTCAACACCGCCACGAACCGGGTCGAGGCCGTCGGCACGGACGCGAAGGAGATGCTCGGGCGCACGCCCGGCAACATCGTCGCGATCCGGCCGATGAAGGACGGCGTCATCGCCGACTTCGAGGTCACCGAGAAGATGCTCGACCACTTCATCAAGAAGGCGCATGGCCGCTCGTTGTTCGTGCGGCCGCGCATCGTCATCTCGGTGCCGTCCGGGATCACGCAGGTCGAGAAGCGGGCCGTGCAGGACTCCGCGCTCCGCGCCGGCGCTTCCGAGGTCTTCATCATCGAGCAGGCGATGGCGGCCGCGATCGGGTCGGGCCTCCCCATCACCGAGCCGACCGGCAACATGATCGTGGACATCGGGGGCGGCACGACGGACGTCGCCGTGATCTCGCTCGCCGGGATCGTCTACAGCCGCTCGGTCCGCACGGCCTCGAACGAGATGGACGAGGCCCTGATCCAGTACCTCAAGCGCAAGTACAACCTGCTGATCGGCGAGCGCACGGCCGAGCAGATCAAGATCGAGATCGGCTCCGCGCACCCGCTCGACGAACCGCTGACGATGGAGGTGAAGGGCCGCGATCTCGTGGAGGGCGTGCCGAAGACGCTCATGCTCTCGGACGAGGAGGTCCGCGAGGCGTTGTCGGAGGTCGTGGCGGCGATCGTGGAGACGGTGCGGGTCGCGCTCGAGCGGACCCCGCCGGAACTGTCCGCCGACATCATGGACAAGGGGATCATCATCACGGGCGGGGGCTCGCTCCTGCGCAATCTGGACCGCCGCCTGTCCGAGGAGACCGGCCTGCCGATCTCCTATGCGGAGGACCCGCTCGCGTCGGTCGCCCTGGGAACCGGCGCGATGCTGACCGACATGGATCTGCTGAGGAAGATCAGCATCACCTGAAACGGAGAGCTTGAAGAGAGGTCGGACCCCATTCTTCCTTCTGAGACTCGCCTCTCACGGTCGACGCCCCCATGAGACCCCACAGCGCCCGCGTCGAAGTCGCCGCCGTGAACCCCCGCCGCGGCGGGGCCGTGCTCGTCACGGTGCTCCTCGTGTGGGTCCTGGTGCTCTCCGCGCAGGCGCCGGCCCGGGGCGGACGCGGAACGGTGCTCCAGGCGTGGTTCCTCTCGCTGTCGGCGCCCGTGATGCAGGCGGTCGGCGGGGTCTCCCGCGCGGTGTCGCGAAGGATCGAGGCGACGGCGGCGCTCTTCGATGCCCGCGAGGAGAACGTACGCCTCCGCCGCGAGCTCGACGCGCGGGAGCGCGAGCTCTTCCGCCTCCGCGCAGAGGCGCTCGAGGACGCGGAGGACCGCCGGCTCCTCGGCGCCGGATCGGGACTGCCGTCCGTGATCGGCAGCGTGCCCATCCTCCTCGTCGAGCGCCGCGCCGGCGTCCAGAGCGTGCTCGTCGGCGCCGGGTCGGCGGAGGGCGTCGCGCCCGGCAGCCCGCTCGCGGTGCCGGCCGGGCTCGTCGGCCGCGTCGTCACGGTCGGCCGGGGCGTGTCCCGCGCGCAGCTCCTGCTCGACGCCTCGGCCGCGGCGGGAGCGCGGATCGCGCGCACCGGCGAGCTCGGCGTCGTGCGCGGCGACGGGCACGGGACGCTCGTGCTCAACAACATCGCCACGACCTCGACCGTCGCGCGGGGCGACCTCGTCGAGTCGGCGGGCATCGACGGCATCTACCCGCGGGGAGTGCCGATCGGCCGGGTGAGCTCGGTCGCCCGCGGCAGCAAGCTCTTTCTGGAAATCCGGGTCACGCCCTCGGTGGATTTCTCGCGCCTGACGGACGTGCTCTTGCTGGCGCCCTCGCCGGCCATCCGAGAGGGCGTGGAGGCGGGGCGGAGTGCGTCGCGGTGAAGGCCGGACGGGTCGCTCTTCTTCTCGCGGCGGCCGCCGTCCTCGAGTTCTTCGTCGGCCGTTCGCCGTACCGGCGATTCCTGCCGATCGACTGGTTCCTGCTCGCGACGGCGGTCGTGGCGCGCAGTGGCGACTTCGTGCGCGCCGTGCTCGCGGGAACGGCGGCGGGAGCGCTCGAGGACGCGCTGTCGATGCCGCTGATCGGCATGAACGCGTTCGCCAAGGCGATCCTCGGGTACGGCCTGACGCTCGTGGCGGTGCGCGTCGTCTTCGGCGGCTCGCTGGCGGTGGGCCTGGCGCTCTTCGTCGCGTCGATCGCGAACGAAGCGATCGTCGCGCTGCTCTCGGCGCTGCTCGCGCAGTCTCCGCTCGTGATCGTGACGAAGGACGCGTTGTGGCGCGCGGCCGTCACGGGACTCGCGGGCGGCGCGCTCGAGTCGGCCTGGGAGTTCCCGTGGCGGGAGTGGTGGACGCGCCGGCGGCTGAGAAGGCTGCGGTGAGTGCGGATCTCGGAAACCGGGGCGGGACGGTGGTGACGTGCTGAGGATTCGCGAGGACCGCCAGGCCGTCGCGCGGCGCATCGAGATCGCGCGCGTGGCCGTCGGCGCCATGCTGTCGCTGCTCGCGGTCGCGTACTGGACCGTCCAGATCGTCCGCGGCGACTATTACTTCTCGCTCTCCGAGAACAACCGGATCCGCGCGGTCAAGATCACCGCGCCGCGCGGCTACGTGCTGGACCGCCAGGGCGTGCCGCTCGTCGAGAACGAGCCGGCCTACACGCTCCACCTATACCGGCGCGAGGCGAAGGACCTCGACGCGTCGGTCGCGTTCATCGTGGACCTCCTCGGCCTCAATCCGGAGGCCGTGCGCTCCCGCGTCGAGCGCGGCCGCCGCGATCCCGAGTTCGTGCCGATCCCGATCGCGGAGAACCTCGGCATCGAGGAGGTCGCGGCCGTGCAGGCCCGCGCGGCCGAGCATCCGGAGTTTGCGATCACGGTCTCCCAGCGGCGGCTCTACAAGCACGCCGGCGCCGCCGCGCACGCGCTCGGCTACCTCTCGGAGGCGACGCCGGAGCAGATCAAGAACTCCAACAACGCGTACGGGGTCGGCGACTGGATCGGGCAGAAGGGCGTCGAGGCGGCGTACGAGCGGCTCCTCGCCGGCGTCTCGGGCGAGCGGCGCGTCATCGTGGACTCGCACGGCCGCGAGGTCGCCGAGGAGGCGCGCCTCGAGGCGACGCCCGGCCAGAATCTCTTCCTGACGCTCGACGCGAAGCTGCAGGACGTCGCCGAGGAGTACTTCAAGGACAAGGTGGGATCGGTCGTCGCGCTCGACCCGCGCACGGGCGAGATCCTCGCGCTCGTCTCCTCGCCCTCGTATGACCCGAACTGGTTCACGCGGCGCGTCACGGCCGCGGAGTGGAACGGGCTCCTCGAGAACCCCGACCGGCCGCTGCAGAACCGCGCGATTCAGAACATGTACTCGCCCGGCTCGGTGATCAAGCCGTTCCTGGCGTACGGCGCGCTCGCCCGCGGCCTGGTCGATCCCGAGTGGCGCGTGTTCTGCCCCGGGCACGCGACGTTCTACGGCCGCGAGTTCCACTGCCACAAGAAGGGCGGGCACGGCTCCGTCAACCTGCGCGACGCGATCAAGGAGTCGTGCGACGTCTACTTCTACACGCTCGGCCAGAAGCTCGGCGTCGACCGGATCCACGAGATCCTGACCGGCTTCGGGTTCGGGACGCCGACTGGCGTCGACCTCGCCTTCGAGAAGGCGGGACTCGTGCCCTCGGAGGAGTGGGCGCGCACGAAGCGCGGCGCGCGCTGGTACCCGAGCGAGACGATCTCGGTGGCGATCGGACAGGGCCCGCTCCTCGTGACCTCCATGCAGATCGCGCGCGGGCTCGCCGCGCTCCTCGAGGGCGGACGGCTTCCGACGCCCCACCTCTTCTATTCCTCGCAGGACCCGCGGACCGGCGCGCAGCTGCGCTACAAGGCCGAGTTCGTGGACGGCCCCGGCATTGCGCCGGAGAAGCTCGCGATCGTCAAGAACGGGATGTGGGCGGTGGTCAACGAGCCGGGCGGCACGGCCTACGGTTCCCGGGCGCAGGGCATCGAGATGGGCGGCAAGACGGGCACCGCCCAGGTCGTCGGCCACGATACGACGATCAAGGCGGACGCGGACAAGTCCAGGCTCGACACCCACGCCTGGTTTGCCGGCTTCGCCCCGGTGTCCGATCCGCAGATCGTCGTCGTCGTCTTCGTCGAGAACGGCGGCCACGGCAACCTCGCCGCCGCGCCGCTCGCGAAGGCCCTCGTCGAGGCGCGGTTCGGAACGGGCGCGCCGGCCGCCGCCCCGCCGGTCCCCTCGGTGCGCGCGGCGGCGACGGACCGCCAGGGCGTCGCGCGCGCGACGCGAAGGGAAACGCCATGATCGCGGGGACGCTCCCGGGCGGGCGGCGCATCGACCTCGTGGTCCTCGGCTGCGCCCTGGGCCTCGCCGCCCTCGGCGTGCTGTTCGTCGCCTCCGCGACCACCGGCACGCGGTTCCAGGGCCTCGCCGCCCGGCAGGCGATCTGGATCGCGGTGGGCCTCTGCGCGATGGTCGCCGCGATCCTGTTCGACTACCGGATGCTCCTGAAGTTCTCGTTCGCGATCTACTGCGCGTGCCTGCTGCCGCTCGTCTACCTGCTCGCGTTCGGCGCGCGGATCGCGAACGTGAGGTCCTGGATCCGGTTCGGACAGTTCCAGTTCCAGCCGGCCGAGCTCGCGAAGATCGCGACGGCGCTGCTCGTCGCGTACCTCTTCGAGAACGAGGACGACGGACGCCTGAGGACGTCGGCGATCTTCAAGCTCGGCGTCATCGTCGGCCTGCCGGTGCTCCTCGTCTTCCTGCAGCCGGACGTGGGGCTCGCGCTGACGTTCCTGCCGCTCATCTTCGTCGGGCTGTACTTCGGCGGCCTGCCCGCGAAGGGGTGGGTCGCGATCTTCCTGATCGTGGCGGTCGTGGCCGGCGCCGGCTGGTTCCTGCTGAAGGACTACCAGAAGGCGCGGATCGGCACGTTCCTGAACCCCGACGCCGACGTGCTCGGCTCCGGATACCAGGTGCGCCAGTCGAAGATCGCCGTCGGTTCGGGCGGGTTTTCGGGCAAGGGTTTCCGCGGCGGCACGCAGAGCCAGCTGCGTTTCCTGCCGGTCCAGCACACGGACTTCATCCTGGCCGTCATCGCCGAGGAGTGGGGCTTTCTCGGGGTCATCCTCGTGCTCGGCCTCTTCGCCGCTCTCTTCCTGAGGGCGCTGAAGCTCGCCCAGACCGCCCGCGACCGGGGAGGGGTGTTCCTCGTGCTCGGGCTGACCGGGATGATGTTCTTCTCGGTCGTGATCAACGCGTCGATGATGATCGGCCTCGCGCCGACGACCGGCATCCCGCTGCCCTTCGTCTCGTACGGCGGGTCCTCGGTCGCGACGACGTTCCTCGCGATCGGCCTCATCCTCGGCGTGCAGTATCGCCGGTTCGCCAACGCGTGAGAAAAGAGCTGCTCGTCGACGCCGCCCCGCCCGAGACGCGCGTCGCACTCACGGAGGACGGCCGCGTCGTCGAGGTGCTCCACGAGCGACGCGGACGGCAGGGCCTCGTCGGCAACGTCTATCTGGGCCGCGTGCACCGCGTGCTGCCCGGCATGCAGGCGGCGTTCGTCTCGATCGGCCTCGATCGCGACGCGTTCCTCTACGTCGAGGACGCCGCCCGCCGCGGCGAGGAGTTCGACTTCGGCGAGGACGAGGCCGCGGCCGAAGCGACCCCGGCCGACTCGGTGCCGCCGCGCATCGACGACCTCGTGCGGGAGGGTCAGGAGATCGTCGTTCAGGTCACGAAGGACCCGTTCGGCGGCAAGGGTCCGCGCGTCACGACGGCGGTGTCGCTGCCCGGGCGCACGCTCGTCTATCTGCCGGGCGTCCGGGAGGTGGGCGTGTCGCGGCGCGTCGCCGACGAGATCGAGCGCGAGCGGCTGCGGCGCATTCTCGAGGGGTTCGGCGGACCCGGCGGCTACATCGCCCGGACGGCGGCGCGCGGGAAGACCGCCGATGAGCTCGCTCCCGACCGCGCGTACCTGACGGATCTCGCGGCGCGCATCGTGCGCCGGCGCGAGAGCTCGGCGCCGCCCGCGCTCCTGCATCGCGAGCTCGACCTGGCGCTGAGGAGCGCGCGCGACGTCGCGCCGGACGAGTGCGAGGCGATCCGCGTCGACGATGCGGCGACCTACGGGCGCCTGAAGGAGTTCCTCGACGCGGTCGCGCCCGCGCTCTCCCGCCGGCTCGAGCCGTGGAAGGGGGAGACGCCCCTCTTCGAGGCTCTCGGCGTGGAGGCCGAGATCGAGAACGCGCTGAGGAATCGCGTCGCGCTGCCCTCGGGGGCTTCGATCGTGATCCATCAGACCGAGGCGCTCGTCGCGATCGACGTCAACACGGGCCGGTTCGTCGGGCAGAAGGGGCTCGAGGACACCGTCGTCGCGACGAACCTCGAGGCCGCCCCCGAGGTGGCGCGCCAGATCCGGCTGCGGGATCTCGGCGGGCTCATCGTCGTCGACTTCATCGACATGGAGGACCCCGAGCACCGGCGGCAGCTCGTCGACGCGTTCGCGGCGGAGCTCGCGCGCGACCGCTCGCGGACCCGCATGCTGCCGATCTCCGAGTTCGGTCTGATCGAGATCACGCGGCAGCGCTCGCGCGGCAACCTCGAGCGGACGCTGACGCGGCCGTGCCCCGCCTGTTCGGGGAGCGGGCGCGTGAAGACCGACGTGACGGCGGCGCTGGCGCTGCGCCGGAGCCTGCGCCGGCCTCCGAACCTCTACGCGCCGGGCGAGACGGTGCGCGTCCGCGTGCCGGCCGGACTCGCGGAGCTCCTCGCCGAGGACTCTGCGCTTCTCGCCGACGTGGAAGAGGCGTTGTCGGTGCGCGTCGAGCTCCAGGTGGACGAGACCGCGGCCCCGGGAACGTTCGAGATCCGGCGCGGATAAACTCCTTCGGTCCAGCCACTTGCGGCCTGAAATAAACCCCCCGGGACCGCCGTTATTGGAGTCAGCACGCGATACCTTCCTTCCCGGCCCCGACACAAAGTAAGTCGGGGCCGCCTTTTTTTGGGGGAAAGAATTTCTCCCTCTCCCGGAGGGAGAGGGCCGGGGTGGGGGGGAAACTCTTGCCGACCCCGCTAACGCCTCGTTGACCCCCTCGACATCGCCAGCGCGACCGCCCGCTCCCGGGCGTGATCCACGATGGGCGCGGGGTAGTCGCGACCGATCACGCAGCCGGCGGTCCGCTGCTCCTCAGGCGTCATCGTCCACGGCTCGTGGATCTTCGCGTCCGGAACCCGCGCGAGCTCCGGGACGAAGCGGCGGACGTAGCGGCCGTCCGGATCGAAGCGGCGTCCCTGGAGCACCGGGTTGAAGATGCGGAAGTAGGGCGCGGCGTCCGTGCCGCTGCCCGCCGCCCACTGCCACCCGCCGTTGTTGCTGGCGAGGTCGGCGTCGGCGAGCTCGTGCTCGAACCAGGCCTCGCCGGTCTTCCAGTGGACGTGCAGGTCCTTCGTGAGGAACGAGGCCGCGACCATCCGCGCGCGGTTGTGCATCCAGTGGGTCCGCGCGAGCTCCCGCATGGCGGCGTCCACGAGGGGATAGCCGGTCCGTCCGCGCTTCCAGGCCTCGACGCCCCCGGGATCGTCTTTCCACGCCATTTCGTCGAACGCGGGGCGGAAGCTCTCGGAGGCGACCCGCGGAAAGTGGAAGAGCACGTGGTGGAAGAACTCGCGCCAGGCGAGCTCGAGCACGAACCTGCGGATCGACTCCCGCGCCTCCGGCGCTCCCTCGCGCCACGCGGCCTCCGCCGCCGCGCGGACCGTCCGCGCGGAAACCGTGCCGAAGTGGAGGTGAGGGGACAGGCGCGATGTGCCCGCGAGTCCGGGACGATCGCGGTCGTCCCCGTACCGCGCGGCCGGGCCCTCGAAGAAGCGGGCGAGCGCCGCGAGCGCCTCTCCGGCGCCGCCGCGCGGCGCGGCCGGGTCGGGCGCCAGGTCGCGCCACGCCCGGACCCTCGCGATGGGGACTCCGGGAATCTCCGGCGAATCGAGCGCCGGGGGCGCGGGCAGCGGGTCGCTCTTCCCGGCCGCGAGCCAGCGCTTCGAGAACGGCGTGAACGTCGTGTACGGGTCACCCTTCTCCGTCGCGAGCGCTTCGGGCGGCACGAGGAGCGCGTCCTCGAACGACCGGAACCGGCCTCCCGCCGCCTCGACCGCGGCGGCCGCCTCGCGGTCGCGCCGCTCGGGATACGGTCCGATCTCCGCGTTCGCGTACACGGCGTCGGCGCCCGTCTCCGCGAGGAGCGCCGGGAGCGCGCGCGCCGCCGGGCCGCGCCGCAGGGTCAGGCGGGCGCCGATCGCCGCGAGGCGGCGGTCGAGGTCCTCGAGGCTCTCGCGCAGAAAGCGGAAGCGCGCGGGACCGACGTCGGGGTCCTCCGCGTAGTGGTCGTCGAGGACGAAGACGGGAACGACGCGCTCGCCGTCCCGGGCGGCGCGGACGAGAGCGGTGTTGTCCTCGACGCGCAGATCGCGCCGGAACCAGTGGATCAGGGTCAACGGTTGAGGTTCGCGACGTTCCCGTTGAGGTAGCCCGCGAAGGCCACCCACGCGGCGTAGGGGGCGAGCATCGCGGCGGCGGCCGCGGAGACGCGCGCGGCGAGGACGACGAGGGCGATGCAGGTCAACCAGAGAACGCCGATCTCGAGGAGCGCCGCGCCCGGGCGCCGCGCGGCGAAGAAGAGCCAGCACCAGCCCGCGTTGAGCGCGAGATTGAGGAGGAGCACCGCGGCGTACGCGCGGGGGCTCCCCGGGGACCGGGACCACACCAGCGCGCTCGCCACGACGATCAAGACGTAGAGCGCCGTCCACACCGCGCCGATGACGGAGCCGGGCGGCGTCCAGGAGGGTTTCCGGAGGCCGTCGTACCAGGGGCCGATTCCCATGGCCGTGAAGCGGCCGCCGAGGAGCGCCGTGACGAGCACGGCCGCGCCGGCCATGGCCAGCCCGGCGCCGAAGGAGCGGCTCATGGCGCGGTCCCGGCCGTGAAGATCCGGGCGATGGCCTCGCGACGATAGTCGAAGATGCCTTCGATCTGCCCCCGCACGCGCAGGGCGTGCACCAGCCGGCCGAGGGGACCGAAGGGCAGCGCGTAGTCCACGTGGTCCTCGATCACGACGCCCCGCTCGGTCGCGCGAAAGCGGTGCGTGTGCGCCCACCGCCGGTACGGGCCCCTTTCCTGGACGTCCTCGAACTCGTGCGGCGGCCTCCAGCGCGTGATCCGCGTGACCCAGCCGAGACGCAGCCATCCCCAGCGGATGCGGTACTCGATCCGGCTGCCCTCCGCGAGCGGGAGCGGCGCCTCCCCGTGGATCCGAAAGGAGAGCCATGGCGGCGTGATGCGCGCGAGGTTGCCCGGGTCCGAGAAGAAGGCGAAGACCTCATCGAGCGGCGCCGCGATCGTCTGGGTCCGGTCGAGCGTGGGCACGGCCGGCGAGCCTACCGCAGGCGTTCGCGGGACCCGCACTCTGTCGAGCTCCGGCGGGTCAGGGGAGGGGCTGGAGGCCGAAGAGGGGCACGGTCACGACGTTCTTCAGGCCCGGCGGAGCGGCGACGACGAAGGGCACCGCGTTGACGACCGTGCCGACCGTGGCGCGATCGCCGTGGAAGCCGCCCGTCACTTTCAGGCGCACGGGCGGATCGCCGTCGATCTCGATCGAGTCGGCGGGCGAAGCGGCGCCGACGGCCATCGTGAGGTCGAGGGTGACCCTGACCTCGTCGCCGGCCTGGACGAGCGCGAGCTGGTGCAGGCCGAGCACGCGTCCGGCCGCCACGCCCTCGGTTTCCGTCCCGGCGATCACCGGCTCGATCGTCTCCGTGATCTCGTCGATGGGCAGGCCGAGGCCGAGCGCGATCAGGGCGGCGGACTCGGACAGGCCGACATGGCCGAGCCTCTTCGCGGCGACGCCGGCGGCGAACTCCTGCGGCGTCATGCCGGCGCCGACCTTGGCGCGGAGCGGGCCGCGGCGCTTCGCCGCGTCCACCACGCGGGTCACGCGCACGGAATCCACCCGCACGCAGGCCGAGGCCGCCGCGAGGACGAGACGGTCCATGACGAGGCCGGGATTGACGCCGGTGCCGAGCACGGCGACGCCCCGCTCGCGGGCGAGCGCGTCCACCCGGCGCGCCATCGGAAGGTGGCGGAGCTCCGGATACGCCAGCTCCTCGCAGGTCGAGACGACGTGGAAGCCGGCGCCGATCGCCTCCTCGATCTGCGGCAGGACCGTGTGGAGACGGGAACCCGTGCAGAGCAGCACGACGTCGGCGCGGCCTCGCGACGCGGCGGTCTCCCGATAGAGGTCGGCCGCGCTGGCCCGGATCGCCACTCCGCGGAAGGGGCCGCCGAGCAGTTCCGAGAGCGGGCGGCCCGCCTTGTCCGGCGCCGGGTCGGCCGCGCCGAGGAGGGTCAGGCCCTCCCGTTCCGCCAGGGCCTTCCCCACCTCGACGCCGATGGGTCCGAGCCCCACCAGCGCCACGCGCGCGTGCCTGCGAGCGTTCATGGTCGCCGGGATTGTACAGGCGTCCTCTCCTCTCCCCGAAGACCGCTAAAGACGGAATCCCCGGCCTGCGGCGGCGGTTTCCCGGGACATGAAGCGCCTCCGGGCCGCCGGCCCCGTTCTCCTCGCCGCCGTCCTGGTCCTTCCGGCCTGCTCCTCGAGCGCGCCGAAGAAGACCGACCCCGGCCTCGGCGTGCGCACGCTCGCATGCGTGGTCGAGTCCCGCGAGCACGACTCCGGCTCGAGCGCGTCGAGCTACCGCGGCGGGGGCACGGGCGACTACTACATGACGTTCGTGACCCGCGAGGGCCAGGCCACGTCGCGCTACCGGCTCCCCGTGTCGCGGCAGCAGTACCAGCGGTTCCAGGAAGGCGACCGCGTCCGGATCACGCTCAGCAACAACATCCTCACGAACATCCAGCCGGCCGAGTAGGGACTTTCGGGCGTGCGTGGCGCGCCGCGTATCATGCGCGGATGCGTTCCGGCTGGCTCCCCAAAACGTTCGTCGTCCTGCGCGGCATGTCGGCCGCCCAGCTGGTCACCGAGATCCAGGCCGGAATCGTCGTCGGCATCGTCGCGATCCCGCTCGCGCTCGCCTTCGCGATCGCCTCCGGGGTTCCTCCCGAGAGGGGTCTCGTCACCGCGGCCGTGGCCGGGTTCCTGATCTCGTTCCTGGGCGGGAGCCGCGTCCAGATCGGCGGCCCGACCGGCGCCTTCGTCGTCATCGTCTACGGGATCGTGCAGAAGTACGGACTCGACGGTCTGACGATCTGCACCGTGCTCGCCGGGATCCTCCTCGTCGCGATGGGCCTGGCGCGGTTCGGCGGCGCGATCAAGTTCATTCCCTACCCGGTCGTCACCGGCTTCACGAGCGGGATCGCGGTGATCATCTTCTCGTCGCAGATCAAGGATCTCCTGGGCCTCCGGATGGGAGCGGTCCCGGTGCCCTTCGTCGCGAAGTGGGAGGCGCTGGGGGCCCACCTCCGCACCGCATCCCCCGCGGCCGTCGGCGTCTCGGCGTTCTCGCTCCTCGTCCTGCTCGCCTGGCCGAAGGTGTCGCGGAAGATCCCGGGACCGATCGTCGCGATCCTCCTCGCCTCGGCCGGGGTGGCGGCCCTCGGACTTCCCGTCGAGACGATCGGGTCCCGCTTCGGCGAGATCCGCGCCGCGATTCCGGCGCCGTCGCTGCCGCGGATCACGCTCGAGCGGGTGCGCGAGCTGTTCTCGCCGGCCGTGACCGTCGCGCTGCTCGCGTCGATCGAGTCGCTTTTGTCGGCCGTCGTCGCCGACGGCATGATCGGGAGCCGGCACAAGTCGAACGTCGAGCTCGTCGGCCAGGGCATCGCCAACGTCGCGTCGGGTCTGTTCGGCGGCATGCCCGCGACCGGCGCGATCGCCCGCACGGCGACGAACGTCAAGAACGGCGGACGCACGCCCGTCGCGGGGATGGTGCACGCGGCGACGGTGCTCCTCGTGCTCGTCTTCCTCGGACAGTGGGCGCGCTACATCCCGATGGCGACGCTGGCCGCGATCCTCGCAGTCGTCGCGTACCACATGAGCGAGTGGCGCGCCTTCGCGCACCTCTTCCGGACGCCGAAGAGCGACGTCGCCGTGCTCCTGACGACGTTCTTCCTGACGGTGCTGATCGACCTGACGATCGCGGTGCAGGTCGGGGTCGTGCTCGCCGCTTTTCTCTTCATCAAGCGCATGGCCGACGTGACGAACGTCGGCGCCGTGACGCAGGAGCTGACGGACGCCCCGGACGGAACGATGGACGGCGACGCCGAGGGCGTGGCCCGGCGCCGCATTCCGCCGGGGGTCGAGGTCTACGAGGTCAACGGGCCGTTCTTCTTCGGCGCCGCCGACAAGATCAAGGACGTCCTCCACTTCGTCGCGCGGAAGCCGCGGGTCTTCGTGCTGCGGATGCGCAACGTGCCGGCGATCGACGCGTCCGGCATCCGCGTGCTCGACGATCTCTTTCAGTCCTTCCGGCATCAGGGCATTCGCTTCGTGATCGCGGGGATGCACGCGCAGCCCTTGGTCGCGCTCGACCGGGCGGGCAAGCTCGACGCCTACGGAAGAAACAACATCGTGGCCACTCTCGACGAGGCGCTCGCGGTGGCGCGGGCCGAGGTCGGGGAAGAGACGGCGGTCCGCCCCTGAACGCCTGGGGCGGCGAGGCGCTGCTCGAGCGCCGCGACGCGGAGACCGGCGCCGTGTTCCTGGTCGCCGTGCACTCGTCGCGGCTCGGACCGGCGACCGGCGGCACGCGCATGATGGCGTACCCCTCGCTCGACGACGCGCGGTCCGATGCGATGCGGCTCGCCGGGGCCATGACGTACAAGTGGGCCGCGGCCGATTTTCCGCGGGGCGGTGGCAAGGCGGTGATCGCCCTGCCGTCGGCGCCGCTGACGCCGGCGGAGCGAACCGGTCTTCTGCGGCGCTACGGGACCTTTCTCCGGGAGCTCTCCGGACGCTTCTGGACCGGGGGCGACGTCGGCACGTCGAGCGCCGACATGGACGTCATCGCCGAGAGCGGCGCGCCCTACGTCTTCAGCCGGACCCCGGAACGCGGCGGCGCCGGCGGCTCCGGTTCGTGGACCGCGCGCGGCGTCTTCGCCGCGATCGAGACGGTGTGCGGCCGTCTCTTCGGAGAGGCGTCGCCGCGCGGCCGCTCGGTCGTCGTCCAGGGAGCGGGCAGCGTCGGAGCGTCGCTGATCGAGCGGCTCGTCGCGGCGGGCGCGCGCGTCTCCTGGAGCGACCCGAGCCCGACGGCCGCCGCGCGGCTGTCGGTGCACGCGGCCCTCGCGCGCGTCGCGCCGGACCGCTGCCTCGATGCGGAGGCGGACCTCTTCGCGCCGTGCGCGCTCGGGCGCGTCCTCTCCGCGGAGACGATCCCAGGGCTGCGGACGCGCGCCGTCGTCGGCGCCGCGAACGACCAGCTCGCGGAGCCGGAGGACGCCGCGCGCCTGCGCGACCGCGGCATCCTCTACGCCCCGGACTTCGTGGTCAACGCCGGCGGCGCCGTCGCGATCACCGGCATCGAGGCGCTGGGGTGGTCCGCCGCGCGCGCGGAGCGCGAGGTCGATCGCATCGGCGAGACGCTCTCGCGCGTGTTCGCCGCGGCCGACCGCGAGGGACTGACGACCGAGGCCGCCGCGCGCCGGCTCGCCGAGGAGCGCCTGCGCGCCGGTCGGTCTCAGGAGGGCCGGTAGGGCTCTCCGCTCCGGGAAACCTCGATCTCGCGCGACTTGCCCTTCGGAATCGAGAGCGACCTCCAGCGCGGTCCCGCGAAGTGGCGAGCGAGGAAGACGATCTGGCCGACGTGGTACGCGTAGTGCGTCATCTGTCGATGCACGGCCTGCACGACCGTGTGCGGCTCGCGACGGATGCGCACCTCGCGGAGCAGATCGTCGTCGCGCAGGGAAGCCAGGGCGTCGAAGAGGGTCGTCCAGCCCGCCTGCCACGCCGCCGTCAGGCTCTCCCGCGAATCCGCGGACCGCGCCTCGAACTCCTCGTCCCGGTTGCGGCCGGGCTTCTCGCCGTCGGCGGTCAGGAAATCCGTCCAGCGCGAGGCCATGTTGCCCGCGACGTGCTTGACGATCAATGCCACGCTGTTCGACTCCGGATCGATCGCCCGGAAGAAGTCCCCGTCCGCGACCTGGGCGAGCGCGTCCTCGCCGAGCTTCCTGTACTTGCGAAACTGGAGAATCGCGTCGGCGATCCAGTGAGCCTCGGCCGTGCTCATGCAACCCTCCTCTCCCGGGCGCCGATTCGGCGCCTCCGAGCGTGACGCATTCGCATCATTCTCCCCCGGCCGGAAGGCCCGCGAGGCATCTCGACCGGCCGGGCGCGATTCGATAGGCTCCGCCCATGTTTCTTCGCCGTTTCGTCGCGTCGCTCCTCGTGTGCCTCAGCGTCTACGGTTTCGCGCCGCCCGCCTCGGCCTCTCCCGAGGAAGAGACGGCGGCGGTCGTCCAGGTTCCAGCCGGCCGGCCGAAGATCGGGCTCGCCCTGGGCGGCGGCGGCGCGCGCGGCACCGCCCACATCGGCGTGATCCGCGTGCTCGAGGAGCTCCACATCCCGATCGACTACGTCGCGGGCACCAGCATGGGCTCGATCATCGGCGGCCTCTACGCGTGCGGCTACACGCCGGATCAGATGGAGAAGCTGATCGGCTCGATCCACTGGGACACGCTCTTCCAGGACGCGCCCGAGCGCAAGGACCAGTCGTTCCGCCAGAAGGAGGACGACTTCGAGCACCTGATGCCGTTCGAGTTCGGGCTGAACTTCAAGAAGGGCGGTCTCCTCCTGCCGCCCGGCCTCATCGCCGGCAGCAAGCTCGGATACGTGCTCGAGACCGCGACGCTCCCGTGCTCGTCGGTGACGAACTTCGACCAGCTCCGCATCCCCTTCCGCGCGGTGGCGACCGACATCCAGACCGGGAAACCCTACGTGATGGGAAAGGGGAACCTCGCTCGCGTCATCCGTGCGAGCATGGCGATTCCGGCCATCTTCACCCCGGTCGAGATCGACGGCCACCTGCTCGTCGACGGCGGCGAATCGGAGAACCTCCCGGTTCAGACGGTCAAGGCGATGGGCGCGGACATCGTCATCGCGGTCAACGTGGGCTCCTCCGGTGCGGAGACGGCCGCGAAGCCGACGAGCGTCGGCGGCATGATCGGGCGACTGATCGATCTCCCGCTGCAGCAGAACACGATGGCCTCCGCGAAGCTCGCCGACCTCGTCATCACGCCGGACCTCCAGGGCTACACCTCCGCCGACTTCGTCAAGGGCCTGAAGATGATCCCGCTCGGCTACCAGGCCGCGATCGCCCAGAAGACGAAACTCGAGAAGTGGTCGGTGCCCGAGAGCGTCTACGGGCCGTGGCTGCGGCGGCACGACGAGACCCTGCCGCCCGCGCCGGCCATCGACGAGGTCGTCATCGACCCGGTGCCCGGCATGGATCCGCGGCGTCTGGAGTACCTCGTCCACACGAAGCCCGGGCCGCTCAACACGGCGCTTCTCGGCCAGGACCTGAAGCGCATCTACGCGATCGGCGCCTTCGAGATCGTCAGCTATCAGATCGTGGAGGACGGGAACCGCCACGTCCTGAAGATCACGGCGACGCCGAAGTCATGGGGCCCCGACTATCTGAAGCTCGGCCTCTTCCTGGCGACGGATTTCCAGACGACGACCGAGTTCGGCGTCACCGCTCTCTACGAGGCGACCGAGATGAACAGTCTCGGCGGCGAGTGGAAGACGACGTTCACCGTGGGACAGCCTCTCGACCTGAAGACGCGCTTCTTCCAGCCGCTCACCTACCGCGGCGACCTCTTCCTGTCGCCCTTCGCCGGCTGGCAGCAGCAGACGAGCGACGTCTACGTCGATCAGGTCGCGCTCGGCACGTACCAGGTCTCGCGCGCGGCCGCCGGCATGGACCTCGGCTACGACCTGGGCACGTGGGGGGAGCTGCGCGTCGGGTACACGCGCGCCTGGGGGAAGGGACGCCGCAAGGTCGGCAACCCGGACTTCCCCGATCTCGACTGGGACGAGGGCGGACTGACGGCCCGGCTGCGCGTCGACCAGCTCGACAACGTCAACCTGCCGCACTCGGGGTTCTTCCTCGACGCGGATTACCTGGGCAACCGGACCGGCCTCGGCGCCTCGGCCTCGTACGACCAGTTCCTGGGCACCGGCGTCGCCGTCCAGACGATCGGCCGCTTCACGGGCCTCGCGAAGTTCGAGGGAGGCACCGGCCTCGGCTCTCTGATCCCGTTCTACGACGAGTACCGCCTCGGCGGTCTCTTCCGGCTCTCCGGGCGGCCCGAGGGTCAGCTCTTCGGCAACACATACGGGCTCGGCGCGCTGCTCCTCTACTACCGGCTGACCGACACGGAGGGCGCGATCGTCAAGAACCTCTCGATCGGCGTCTCGGCGGAGGCGGGCAACACCTGGGGGTACCAGGCACCGGTCTCCTGGGCCGGCATGAAGCACGCCGGCAGCGTGTACGTCATCGCCGACACGCTCATCGGCCCGTTCTTCATCGGCTATGGCCGATCGGGAAGCAAGAACAACTCGGCGTATCTCTACCTGAACCGGTCGTTCTGAGCGGCGCTCGACGCGCCGACCTGAGAGGGAACGTCGCCGAGAGTTCCCTCTCGCTGGGAAGTTTCTACAACCTGTTCAATCCGTCCAGACCGGCCACCTTGTACGCCTCGGCCATCGTCGGATAGTTGAAGACGGCGTCGCGGAAGTAGTCGATCGTGCCGCCGTAGGCGAGCACGGCCTGGCCGATGTGGACGATCTCGGTCGCGCGCTCGCCGAAGATGTGCACGCCGAGGAGCTGGCGCGTCTTGCGGTCGAAGAGCAGCTTCAGCAGTCCCGCGTCGACGCCGAGCATCTGACCCTTCGCGAGCTCCTCGAACTTCGCGAGGCCGATCTCGTACGGGACCTTCGCCGCCGTCAGCTCCTGCTCGGTCCGGCCGACCATCGACACCTCGGGAATGGTGTAGATGCCGTAGGGAATCGGGTCGCGCCGCGTCTGCCCGTCGGCGCCGAACATGTGCCGGCTCGCGAGGCGCCCCTGCTCCATGGACGTCGAGGCCAGGGCGGGGAATCCGATCACGTCGCCCGCCGCGTAGATGTGCGGCACGGCGGTCTGGAAGAACTCGTTGACCGCGATGCGGCCGCGCTCGTCGGCGCAGAGGCCGGCCGCGTCGAGACACAGCAGGTCGGCGTTCGTCCGCCGGCCCACGGTGTAGAGCAGCGTGTCGCCGTGGACTTCCTTGCCGCTCTCGAGCGACGCGACGACGCGTCCCCTGTCGTCGATGCCGACCGAGACCACCTTCTCGCCGAGGCGGAAGGCGGCGCCGCGCTGCCGCATGAAGTAGAGGAGCGCGTCGATCATCTCGCGGTCGACGAAGTCGAGCACGGTCGGCCGCGCCTCGATGACGGTGACCTTGATGTTCAGCGCCGTCACCATCGAGGCGTACTCGAGGCCGATGACGCCGGCGCCGACGACGATGAGGTCGCGCGGCAGCGTGTCGCCCTTCAGGAGCTGGTCGGAGTCGATGATGCGCTTGCCGTCCAGGGGCACCGTGTCGCTGTGCGCCGGTCGCGTGCCGCACGCGATCAGGACGTGGTCGGCGGCGACCCGCGTCGTGCCCTCCAGCGATTCGATCTCGACCGTGTTCGCGTCCACGAAATGCGCGCTCCCCGACAGCGTCTCGACGTGGTTGCGCTGGAGCTGCGCGCGGACCACCTCGATCTCGCGGGCGAGCACCTTCTGGACCCGGAACGCCAGGTCCGCGACCGTGATGTCCTTCGAGACCGCGTAGTCGCGGCCGTAGAACGTGCGCTCGCGGAAGCCGGAGAGGTAGAGGATGGCCTCGCGGAGGGTCTTCGACGGGATGGTCCCCGTGTGGAGGCAGACGCCGCCGACCATCTCCTTGCGGTCGATGACGGCCACCTTCTTGCCGAGCTTCGCGGCCGCGATGGCGCCCTTCTGGCCCGCGGGCCCGGTGCCGATGACGACGAGATCGTACCGGACGGCGTCCATCGGCGTCAGGCTCTCACGCGGAAAGCGAAGACGAGGTGAGGCGGGGCGGCCGGAGCTTCCGATCGAGCTCCGCCGACCCGAGGAAACAGTCGACGACGTGCGCGCGCGGGGTGCCAGTCTCGATCTCCCGCGCGTAGAACGCGAGTCCCTCGGGATCGGGCTCGCGGCCGAGGAACGTGCGATAGGCGGCGGTCACGAAGGCGGAGGCGGAATCGGCCGCGCGGGCGGCGAGGAATCCGTCCGAGAGGCCGCGCAGGGTGGCGGCGCCCGACTCGATCCGGGGGCGGTCGGCGGCGGCGGGACGGCCGAGCCGCGCGAGGAGCGCCTCGAGGGCCTCGGGATCCCATGCGCGCTCGAGGATCCGGACGGCGGACGTGGCCGCCCGGCCGTCCGCGCGCCGGCGCGCCGTGAAGCGCATGTACTGCGACCCTTCCCCGACCACGTCGGCCACGTCGAGTCCGAGCGGGGACAGCTCCGCGGCCAGCGCGGCGGCCGTGTACCGCACGCCGCGCCACGTGTCGACGGGTTCGAGGGGATTGCGGGGCCGGCCGTCCGCCTGGAAGCGGAGCACGCCGCCGGCGCGGAGCACGCGCGCCGCCTCGGCGAGATAGCGGGAGACCGCGGCGCGGCTCGGCACGTGCTGGAACACGACGAAGGAGTACACGAGGTCGAGCGACGCGTCCGGCGTCTCCGGGAGGTCGCCGTCGGTGCGGAGGAGGCGCACGTTCGGCCGGTCCGCGAGGGCCTGCGTCGCGCGCGCGATCATCTCGCCCGAGATGTCGACGCCGGTCGCGCGCGCCACGCGCTCGGACATCGGCCGCAGCAGCCGGCCCATCCCGCAGCCGATCTCGAGCACCTCGGCCTCGGGCGACACGGCGAGGCCCTCGAGCACGAAGTCCTCGACGTCGCGGGGGCCGGAGCGCCAGAACTCCTCGTCCGAGCCGCCGTGGCCGCAGTCGATGAAGTAGCGCGCGTTCTTCCGCGCGCGCTCGTCCCAGTCCTCGCGCATCCGCCGGGCGGGGGAGAAGAGTCCCCGGAACGAGCGCGCGAAGGGGATCCTCATCGGGCGGATCTTATCCGCCTGGCGCCTCCGGGCCCTCGATCCAGACGGTCTCGCGCGTCTGGACGAAGAAGAGGCCCGCGCGGACGGGCCGGCCGGTCAGCCGCTCCCAGTAGCGCCGGTAGATCCCGACCTGCGGCGTGTAGAAACGGACGAGCGTGTCGAGGCCGCCGGAAACGGCGTCCGACTTGTAGTCGACGAGGATCCATCCGTCGTCCTCCTCGAAGGCGAGGTCGATCGCTCCCTGGAGGAGGACTCTCTCCGGGCCCTCGGAGACGCCCAGCTCCTCCCGCGGCACTTCGAGCGCGAACGGCACCTCGACGAGACGGCGCCGGGCGGCGGCTCGCTTCCAGAGGTCCGAGGCGCGCACGGCCTCGACGGTCCGGAGCACCTCGGCGAGCTCGCCCGGCGGCCGCTCCTCCGCGGCGAGGAGATTCGCCGCGTGGAGCGCGAGGTCGAGCTTCGGGTCCCGCATCGCCGCCTCCAGGGCGCGGTGGATCACGCGGCCCCACGACATGCCGCGGCCGGTCGATTCCCAGTCCGGCTTCTCTTCCGCGTGCGCCAGCGACGTGACCGTCGAGACGGCGTACGTCGGCGCCCCGCTCGCGGCGAGTCGGGCCGCGCGTTCGGCGCGAAACGCGGCGAGGCCGGCGGCGAAGTCCGGCGCCACCGGCCGGGGGAGCGCGAGCGCCGGCCCCTCCTCGAGCGCGTCGGTCAGCCGGTCGTCCAGCGGCGACCAGATGCCCTTCGGGGCGCCCCTGCCCTGCCTCCAGGTGCTGACGACGAGCGTCTCCCGTGCGCGGGTCGCCGCGACGTAGAGGATGCGGATCTTCTCCGCCTCGTCGAACGCCTCCTCGCGCTCCTCCATCGCCGCCCAGCCGGGCGGCTGCGCGACGGCGATCGTGCGGAAGTCGCCGCCCGGGCGGCAGATCTGCCAGAAGCTGTGCGCGGGCTCCGCGTCGCGGTCGATCCAGAATTGCGGCGCATGGCGCGGATCCGGCCGCGGATCCGCGAGGAAGACGACGGGGGCCTGCAGGCCCTTCGCGCCGTGGACGGTGAGGAGCCGCACCGCGTCGCGGCGGCCCGGTTCGGCGCTCATCTCCTCGATGTAGCCGCCCTCCGTCATGCGGGTGAGCTCGCCGACGACGTCCCCGAAGTCGAGGCCGTCCGCGGAGAATCTCCGCGCGGCCGCCAGGGCCTTCAGCAGGTTGCCCGCGCGGCTGTCGCCGAGCTCGCGCGCGGCGGCGTACGCGATCCAGCCGAGGCGCTCGACGAGGCGCCCGATCGCGGCGGCGGGAGGGAGCGAGGCGACCCACCCGTCGGCCTCGCGCGCGAAGGCCGCGGCGGCCGCGATGCGGGGATCGACGCCCGCCGGCAGCGGCGTCCGGTACGCGAAGCGGCCGCCGGCCCGGACGAAGCGATAGAGGGCCTCGTCGTCCACGCCGAAGAGCGGCCCGCGCAGCACGGCGAGCCACGGCACCGGGTCGTCCGGGTCGGCCAGGGCGGCGAGCAGCGGCAGCAGCGCCGCGAGCTCCTCCGAGTCGGCGAACGCCCCGCCGCCCGCGAGCTCGCTCGGGATGCCCTCGGCCTCGAGCTCCCGCGCGTACCTCGACATGTACTTGCGGTTGCGGAAGAGGACGAGGAAGTCTCCGGGGCGGCGCGTCCCGCTGCCGACCGCTCGGGCGATCGCGCTCGCGATCCGCTGCGCGTCCTGCTCGACGACCCCCGCCACGCCGGCCGTCGCCGTCCGGACCTCGAGGCGGAAGACGGCGGGGTCGCCCTCCTCGCGGTGAGGCTCGAGGGCCACGTAGCCCGCCTGCTCCGGCGTGGGGCTCTCGGGGAAGAACCCGTCGCGGCCGAATGCGCCGTTGACCCACGCGCAGAGGCGCCCGGTCGAGCGGAAGTTCGTCGAGAGCCGAAGCACGCGGCCGGACGTCGCGATCCGGTCCCGGACGAGGCCGTAGGTGAGGATGTCCGCGCGCCGGAAGCGGTAAATCGACTGCTTCGGGTCTCCGACGACGAAGAGCGATCCCGGCAGCGGCTCGGCCGCGCGCCAGTCCCGCTCCTTCACGTCGCGTCCGGTCAGGTAGAAGAGGATCTCCGCCTGGATCGGATCGGTGTCCTGGAACTCGTCCACGAGGACGGGCAGGAAGCGCTTCTGGAAATCGGCGCGCACCCCGGGGTGATCCCGGAGCAGGTCGCGCGCGAGCAAGAGCAGGTCCTGGAAGTTCAGAAGTCCGTGGCGACGCCTCCACGCCGCATAGTCGCGAACCGCGGGCACGACGACGGCGAGAGCGACGGGGTAGCGATGCTCGTGCCAGGCTCGCAGCGAGGGCTCGAGGACGTCCCGGCAGAGGGCCTCGTACGCGGGCCGCATCGGTCCAGCCTGGCCCGACTTCCTGCGCGCGCGTTCGAGCGCGTCCATCACCTCGACGAACGCCGCCGGCTCCGCCTCCGGGAGGAACGACGCGAGCCGCAGCGCTCGCCGCACGGCCTCCTCGTACTCCGTCCGGCCGCCCGCCGGAAGCTCCGCAGGCAGCGCCGCCTCGGCGCGATGGAGAAACGCGGCGACCGCGCGCCGCGCCGCGGCGAAGTCGGGCGGCGGCGTCTCGCCGGGCACCGGCGGCAGGACGTCTTCGTTCTCGCACATCTTCTGGAAGGTCGGCCTCAGCTCGTCGACCTTCATGCCGAGCTCCGAGAGACGCCGCAGGAGCGCGCTCTCGCTCGAGAACAGCTTCTCCGCCGAGCGGTCCCAGGCCTCGGTGCGGGCGGCCTCGTCCTCGGGCTGTTCCATTTCCCGAAAGCCGGGATCGACCCCCGCCTCCACGGGACGCTCGCGCAGCAGCCGCGCGCAGAACGCGTGGATGGTTCCCACGAACGCCGCATCGAGCCGCGCGATGGCCTCCTCGATGCGGCACCGTTCTTCGCCTTCCGCCTCCCGCGCGGACTCCTCGAGGCGCGCCTGGAAGCGCTGCGAGAGCTCGGCCGCGGCCTTGATCGTGAAGGTGACCGCGGAGAGTCGGTCGATCGTGGTCTTGCCCTTGCGGACGAGGGCGACCATGCGCTCGACGAGGCTCTCGGTCTTGCCGGTGCCGGCGGCGGCTTCGACGAGCATCGTCGTGTCGAGATCGTCGCGGATCGCCGCCCGCGCCGCGCCGTCGGGCAGCGCCGCGAGGTCACTCGGCGTCATGGATCTCCCGGAAAGCCCGCAGCGCTTCGAGCGGCGGCGAGGCGAGCTTGACCCGGGCACGCGCGGAGGCCGCGGAGGCGCCGCCGCAGACGGATTCGTAGTCGCAGAACCCGCAGTCGCCGGCCTGGAGGGAGTGGGGGAAGGCGCCGGCCGCGAGGAGATCCATGAGACGGTTCACGGTCTCGCGCGTCCGGCCGACGTCGAGCGGCATGCGGAAACGCTGCCCCTCGCCGCGCCGTCCCGGGAAGAAGTAGCCCGAGTGCGAGACCCGAGACGGGAGCCCGGCCCGCTCGAGCAACGCCTCGAGGGCGAGGGCATAGAGCGCGTACTGGATCCGCCGGCCGCCGTCGAGGCCGCGCGCCTCCGAGAACCGGAACGCGGCGCCGGTCTTGTAGTCCCAGACCTGGAAGGCGCCGTCGGACCCCTGGTCGATTCGGTCGATCGAGCCGCGGAGCGCGAAGGAACGCCCGCCGCCGGCGTCGATCGTCACGGGATCGCGGCTCGCGATCGGCCCCCGCAGCTCGGCCCTCGGCAGGCCGAAGGGAACCTCGAAGAAGCGAGGCGTGACGCCGCGGCAGTGCTCCTCCTCGAGGCGGAGAAACGCGCCGCACGCGAAGAGCAGCTCCTCGCGCCGCTGCGCAAACGCGATCTCGCTGCGCGGGGGGATCCGGTCGCGCCAGACGCGGATCTGCTCCTCGGCGATCTCCTCGATGAGCGCGGCGTGCCGGGCGACGGACGGCTTCTCGCCTCGTGCGGTGATTTGCTCGAAGAAGAGGCGGAACGCGTCGTGGAGCAGCGAGCCCGCGAGGAGCGGGTCGAGCCAGCGCGTCCGGTCTCGCTCGGCGGTCTCGGGCGCCTCGACGTCGAGCACGTAGCGGACGAAGTACCGGAACGGGCAGGCCGCGAGCTGCTGGAGCCGGGACGCGGACTGCGGCGCACCGCCGGCGCGCGGATCGAGCTCGGGCGTGCCGCCGCGGACCCACCCGTCGTAGATGGTGAACGCGTCCGAGGCGCGGGCCTCCTCGGCCCGGCGGCCCTCTCGCAGGTGCGGATACAGGGCGGCGACGGCCTCGGCGGCGCCGCCGCCCGAGGCTCCCCGCGCCCGCGTCAACCCCGAGAGCCACCACTCGGTCTCGTCGAGAGCGGCGTGCGGTCCCGGGGCGAACCCGGCGGGCGAAGGCAGCGCGCCCGCGAGGTCCGTGTAGTCGGCGCGGGGCCGGCCGCTCGCCGCTCGATGGATCTCGAGAAAGAACGGGGACGGGAACTGCTCGCTCTGCTGGTCGAGGCTGCGCAGCTTCCAGCTCGAGTAGCTCGCCGTCAGGGAGCCCGCGAACCGCGCCACGCAGGACTGGAGCGATCGGGCCGCGTCCCGCGGCCGATCCCGGAAGAGCGACAGCGCGGCGGGTGCGAGCGCCCGGTTGATCTCGCGGCGCTCGGAGTCGAGGAGGACGGGATCCTCGAGGTCCGCGCCGGGATGGCGCGCCTCGTCCAGGCCGACGAGGAACGCGTGCCGCCGCCCGGACCAGCCTCCGCCCGCGACGTCGGTGACGTAAAGGCGACCGGGCCGCGCCCGGTCCGACTCGACCGAGAGGCCGTGGACCGCATCGGCCAGGCGCGCCGCCGCCTCGGCCGGCGAGAGCGCGGCGGGCGCGAGCAGCTCGAGCTCCTCGAGCAGCGTCTGGAGGCCGGTCAGCGCCGAGCCGTCGAGAGGGTCGGCCACCCGGGCGAATTCGGTGACGAAGGTGCGCGTGGCGCGCGCGAGCTCCCTCAGGTCGCACGCGGCGCCGTCCGCGCACGCGGCGAGTTCGAGGGCGCGGCCGACGAAGGCGCGCGCCCGCCGCGCGGCCTCCCGCCGGCGCTCCCGGCGGCGCCCGCGCTCGCGCCGCTCGTCTTCGCCCGCGTCGTCGTCCTCGCGGCCGCCCTCGTCGGGTTTCGACAGCTCGGCGACGAGGCGATCGA
>DAHUXD010000022.1 GCA_027307335.1 Acidobacteriota bacterium | reverse complement strand
CAGCTCCAGGATGCACTTGGCATCCGGCGAGTTCGGATCCGCCGACTCCCCAGCCTTCAGCGCCGACCCCTTCACGATCGGAATCTTGTCCCCGGGGAAACCGTACGACGTCAGAAGCTCCCGGACCTCCAGCTCCACCAGCTCCAGGAGCTCCGGGTCGTCCACCATGTCCGTCTTGTTCAAAAACACCACGATGAACGGCACCCCGACCTGCCGCGCCAGCAGAATGTGCTCCCGCGTCTGCGGCATCGGCCCGTCCGCCGCCGACACCACCAGAATCGCCCCGTCCATCTGCGCCGCCCCCGTGATCATGTTCTTCACGTAGTCCGCGTGCCCCGGACAGTCCACGTGCGCGTAGTGCCGCTTGTCGGTCGCGTACTCCACGTGCGCCGTGTTGATCGTGATGCCCCGCGCCTTCTCCTCCGGCGCGTTGTCGATCTGGTCGTACGCCTTCGCCGTCGCCAGACCCTTCTTCGACAAGATCAACGTGATCGCCGCCGTCAGCGTCGTCTTCCCGTGATCCACGTGCCCGATCGTCCCGATGTTCACGTGCGGCTTGCTGCGATCAAATTTCTCTTTGGCCATCTCTCCTCGTCCTCAATAAAAAACGAAAGATCGAAATCCGCTACTTGCTGCCCACCTTGGCGATGATCTCCTCGCTCACCGACTTCGGCACCTCGTCGTACACCGCGAACTGCATCGTGTAGTTGCCGCGGCCCTGCGTCATCGAGCGCAGGTTCGTCGAGTACCCGAACATCTCCGACAGCGGCACGCGCGCGGTGATCACCTGGACGCCGGCGCGCGGCTCCATGTGCTTGATGTGGCCGCGCCGGGAGTTCAGGTCGCCGATGACGTCGCCCATGTAGTCCTCGGGGACGACGACCTCGACGTCCATGATCGGTTCCTTGATGATCGGCTTCGCGCTCTTCGCGGCCTCCTGGTAGGCCATCGAGCCGGCGATCTTGAAGGCCATCTCCGAGGAGTCCACCTCGTGGTACGAGCCGTCGTAGAGCTCGACGTGGACGCCCGTCGTCGGGTATCCGGCGAGGATGCCCGTCTCCAGGGCCTCCTTGATGCCCTGCTCGATCGGCTTGATGAACTCCTTCGGGATCGCGCCGCCCTTGATCTGGTTGTCGAACACGAAGTCGTGGCCTTCCTCGGCCGGGCGGATCCGGATGCGGCAGTCGCCGTACTGGCCGCGGCCGCCCGACTGGCGGACGAATCGCCCGTGGCCCTGAGCTTCCCTCGTGATCGCCTCGCGGTACGCGACCTGCGGCTTGCCGATGTTCGCGCCGACGTTGAACTCGCGGACCATGCGGTCCGTGATGATCTCGAGGTGCAGCTCGCCCATGCCCCGGATGATGGTCTGGCCCGTCTCCTTGTCCGTGTGGACCTTGAAGGTCGGGTCCTCCTGCATGAGCTTGCCGAGCGCCATCCCCATCTTTTCCTGGTCGGCCTTGGTCTTCGGCTCGATGGCGACGGCGATGACCGGCTCGGGGAAGTTCATCGCCTCGAGGATGACCGGGTTGTTCTCGTCGCAGATCGTGTCGCCGGTCTGGACGTTCCGGAGGCCCACCGCGGCCGCGATGTCGCCGGCCCAGACCTCCTTGATCTCCTCGCGCTTGTTGGCGTGCATCTTGAGGATGCGCCCGACCCGCTCGCGCCCGTCCTTCGTCGAGTTGAAGACCGACGAGCCGGCGTCGAGGTGGCCCGAGTACACGCGGAAGAACGCGAGCTGACCGACGAACGGATCGGTCATGATCTTGAAGATCAGGGCGGCGAAGGGCGCGTCGTCGGAGGCCGGCCGCTCGAGCTCGGCGCCGACGTCGTCGTGGCCCTTGATCGCCGGGATGTCGAGGGGCGACGGGAGATAGTCGACGACCGCGTCGAGGAGCTGCTGGACGCCCTTGTTCTTGAAGGCCGAACCGCAGACGACCGGCTGGACGTGCCCGGCGATCGTCGCGCGGCGCAGGGCGTCCTTGATCTCCGCGATCTCGACCTTGCCGCCGTGCAGGTACTTCTCGAGGAGCGCGTCGTCCGTCTCGGCGACCGCCTCGATCAGCATCTCCCGGTACTTCTCCGCTTCCTCTTTCATGTCGTCCGGGATGTCGAGGACGTCGAACGTCGAGCCCTGCGCGTCGTCGTGGAAGTCCACCGCCTTCATCATGACGAGGTCGATGATGCCGCGGTGCTCGGACTCCGTTCCCCAGGGCACCTGGATCGGAGCGGGCTTCGCGTGGAGCTTGGTCTTCATCATCTCGACGCAGCGCGGGTAGTTCGCCCCGACGCGGTCCATCTTGTTGACGAACGCGATGCGCGGGACGCCGTACCGGTTCGCCTGGCGCCAGACGGTCTCCGACTGCGGCTCGACGCCGGCGACCGCGTCGAACACCGCGACCGCGCCGTCGAGGACGCGGAGCGAGCGCTCGACCTCGGCCGTGAAGTCCACGTGGCCGGGCGTGTCGATGATGTTGATGCGGACGAGGTCTGCGGTGCCGGATGCCTTCCAGAAGCAGGTCGTCGCGGCCGAGGTGATCGTGATACCGCGCTCCTGCTCCTGCACCATCCAGTCCATGGTCGCGGTGCCCTCGTGCACCTCGCCCAGCTTGTAGTTGACGCCGGTGTAGAAGAGGATCCGCTCGGTCGTGGTCGTCTTCCCGGCGTCGATGTGCGCCATGATCCCGATGTTCCGGGTGTCCTTCAGGGGATGGGTGCGCGGCATGGTGGTCGGCTTCCGGTCTCTGAGTTCCTGGGTTACCAGCGGTAGTGGGCGAAGGCCTTGTTGGCCTCGGCCATCTTGTGCGTGTCGTCCTTCTTCTTGATCGCGCCGCCGCGGAGGTTCGCCGCGTCGAGCAGCTCCGCCGCGAGCTTCTCCTTCATCGTCTTCTCGCCGCGCGCCGCCGAATACTCGATGATCCAGCGGATCGCGAGCGAGGTCCTCCGGTTGGGGCGCACCTCGACCGGCACCTGGTAGGTCGAGCCCCCGACCCGTCGGGACTTGACCTCGAGGGCCGGCTTGACGTTCTCGATCGCCTTCTTGAACGTCTTCATGGGATCGTCCTGGGTCTTCTCGGCGACGCGGTTCAGCGCGCCGTAGAGGATCCCCTCGGCGACGGACTTCTTGCCCTGGACCATCACGGAGTTGATGAACTTCGTGACGAGCTGGGAGTTGTAGAGCGGATCCGGCAGGATCTCGCGCTTCGCAACGACTCGGCGTCTCGGCATGTTCTTAAGCCTTCGGGCGCTTGGCGCCGTACTTGGAACGCGACTGCTTGCGGTTGGCGACGCCGACCGCATCGAGCGTTCCGCGGATCACGTGGTAGCGGACTCCCGGCAGGTCCTTGACGCGCCCGCCGCGGATCATGACGATCGAGTGCTCCTGGAGGTTGTGTCCCACGCCCGGGATGTAGGTCGTGACCTCGATCCCGTTGGTCAGCCGCACGCGCGCGACCTTGCGCAGTGCCGAGTTCGGCTTCTTCGGCGTGGTCGTGTACACGCGCGTGCAGACGCCGCGCTTCTGCGGCGAGCGCTGCAGCGCGGGCGACGCGGTCTTCACCGCGAGCCGCTCGCGGCCCTTCCGGACGAGTTGAGAAATTGTCGGCATCGACTCTCCTGATCTCCCCGAGTCCCCCGGAGCCGTGGAAGGACCCGAGATCGACCGTTTCGCTTTACTTCGGATCGGGCGAGAGAGGCCCACCGCCTCGCCCGAGTCCAGAGGAAAAACCCGCGAATCGTACGCGGGGTCCAGGGGCGTGTCAAGCACAAACTGCTGTCCGCTCTCGGCTTTGCGGCCGGACGCGACTGGTCGGGAGCGGCGGACCCGACCGCCGGGCCCGCCCGGTCCGCCCGACCGCGGCCGCCCGTGGCCCGTCCCTTTCGCTGGCGACGCCGACCCGGGACGCCGCGCCGCGGCCGGATTACGGAACCGCACCTCGCCATGGGGCCCGGGGCACCGCCGGGCTTCGACTGAAATTTTCCGCTAAGTGCCGGAGCCACCTGCCGATACGCCCGAAATGATCCCTTCGCCCGGCCGCCTGCGCGTGAGGATCAAGGAGACTCCCCGATGACCAACGCGCCCCCTCCCAAGCGCCGAGGTTGGATCGATGCCCTGGTGGCGACGGCCCTGCGGTGGAACGATCGGCTGAGTCGCCCGCTCGGCGGATCGTCCGAACCCGAGCTCCGGCCGGTCGGCCGCCTCGCCGAATCCGCCGGGCCGAAACCCGCGGCGCCCGTGGCGAGACGCGAGCCCGGCTAGAGCTCCCAAAGAAACGGGGCCCGTCGCCGGGCCCCGTGAGGTTGCGAATCTCTCCGGAACTCTAATCTTCGTCGCTCGCGTCGACCTCGGCGTCCGCCTCGGCGAGCGCCAGCTCCTCGGCCGGATCGGTCAGGAAGTCCTCGAGCGCCGGCTCCTCGACCTGCGGGATCTCCTCCCGCTCGAGGACGACGTTGCGGTAGTACTCCATCCCGGTGCCGGCGGGGATCAGCCGTCCGACGATGACGTTCTCCTTCAGGCCCCGGAGGCTGTCCACCTTGCCGGCGATCGACGCCTCGGTCAGCACGCGGGTCGTCTCCTGGAACGACGCCGCCGAGATGAACGAGTCGGTCGAGAGCGACGCCTTGGTGATGCCGAGGAGCATCGGCCGGGCGGTCGACGACTGGCCGTTGGCGGCGAGCACGCGGTCGTTCTCCTCCTCGAAACGGAAGCGATCGACCTGCTCGTCGATTAAGAAATCGGTGTCGCCGACGTCCTCGATCTTCACGCTGCGCATCATCTGCCGGACGATGACCTCGATGTGCTTGTCGTTGATCGCGACGTTCTGGGAGCGGTAGACCTCCTGGATCTTGTCGACCAGGTAGCGCTGCAGCTCCTTCTCGCCGAGGATCGCGAGCACGTCGTGCGGGTTGATCGGCCCGTCGATGAGCGGATCGCCCGCCCGCACGCGCTCCCCCTCCTGGACGTTGACGTGGGTGTAGCGCGGGATCAGGTACTCGCGCGTCTCGCCGTCGTCGCCCGTGATGATGACCTTGCGCATGCCCTTGGCGATCGGGCCGTGGGACACCGTGCCGTCGATCTCGGTGATGACCGCCGCGTCCTTCGGGCGCCGCGCCTCGAAGAGCTCGACGATGCGCGGCAGACCGCCCGTGATGTCCTTCGTCTTCGTGGTCTCGCGCGGGATCTTGGCCAGGACGTCGCCCGGGTGCACCTCGGACTTGTCCGCCACCATCAGGTGCGACCCGATCGGCAGCAGGTACTTCCTCTCGCCGGACTTGCCGCGGATGATGACCTGGGGCGAGCGCTTCTCGGCGCCCACCGTCTCGACGATGATGTTCTGGGCGAGGCCCGTGACCCGGTCCGTCTCCTCGCGGAGGTTCTCCCCCTCGACGATGTCCCGGAACTCGACGGTGCCGCCGACCTCCGTCAGGATCGCCGAGGTGAACGGATCCCACTCGACGAGCTCCTGGCCGGGAACGACCTCCTGGCCCTCGGTGACCTTGATAGTCGAGCCGTAGACCACGGAGTAGCGCTCCTTCTCGCGCCCCTTGTTGTCGACGATCGTGATCTTGCCGTTGCGGTTGACGACGACCAGGTGGCCGTCCTTGCGCTCGACCGTCGCGATCGAGAGGAACCGGACCGTGCCGGGGTTCTTCGCCGCGTGCTTGGACTGCTCGGTGACGCGCGACGCGGTGCCGCCGTAGTGGAACGTCCGCATCGTCAGCTGCGTGCCCGGCTCGCCGATCGACTGCGCCGCGATGACGCCGACGGCCTCGCCGATCTCGACCATCTTGCCGGTCGCGAGCATGCGGCCATAGCAGAGGCGGCAGACGCCCCGCTTGGTCTCACACGTGAGCACCGAGCGGATCTTCACGCGCTCGATGCCCGCCTCCTGGACGTTCGAGGCGAGGTCCTCGGTGATCTCGTCGCCGATGCCGATGAGCTTCTCCTCGGACAGCGGGTCGAAGATGTCCTCCTGGCAGACGCGGCCGACGATGCGGTCGCGCAGCGGCTCGAGCGTGTCGCCGCCCTCCATGATCGCGGACACCGTGATGCCGTCGGAGGTGCCGCAGTCCTCCGAGATGACGATGACGTCCTGGGCGACGTCGACGAGGCGGCGCGTGAGGTAGCCGGAGTCGGCCGTCTTGAGCGCGGTGTCGGCCAGGCCCTTTCGGGCGCCGTGCGTCGAGATGAAGTACTGGAGCACCGAGAGGCCTTCGCGGAAGTTCGCCGTGATGGGCGTCTCGATGACCTCGCCCGAGGGCTTGGACATGAGGCCGCGCATGCCGGCGAGCTGACGCACCTGCTCCTTCGAGCCTCGGGCGCCCGAGTCCGCCATGATGTAGATCGGGTTGAACTCGTTGCCGACCTGGTCGGACTTCTTCATCTCGCGGAACATCTCGTCGGAGATGTTCTCGGTCGTGCGGTGCCAGATGTCGATGATCTTGTTGTGGCGCTCGCCGGTCGTGATGACGCCGGAGTTGCGCTGGGACTCGACCTCGAGGACCTCCTTCCGGGCCGCCTGGAGGAGATCCTCCTTCTTGGCCGGGATGACCATGTCGTCGACGCCGATCGAGATGCCCGCGCGGGTCGCGGCGGCGAAGCCGAGGTCCTTCAGGTCGTCGAGCATCTGGACCGTCATGCTCTCGCCGAACGTGAGGTAGACGTACGAGACGAAGTCCGTCAGGCCGCGCTTCTTGAGGTTCCCGTTGATGAACGGCACGACGTCCGGCAGCGCCCGGTTGAAGAGGACCCGGCCGACGGTCGTGTCGATGAGCGTGCGCTCGATGTCCTGGACCTCGGAATGCGTGATGTCCTGGTCGTTGTACTGCGTCGTCAGGTCGATGTACTTGCCGGAGTAGCGGACGCGGATCGGCGTGTGCGTCACCACGTCGCCCTGCTCGTACGCGAGCACGACCTCGTCGAAGTCCGAGAAGATGCGGCCCTCGCCCTTGGTGTTCGAGCGGGCCTTCGTCAGGTAGTAGATGCCGAGGACGAGGTCCTGCGACGGCACGGCCAGCGGGCGGCCGGAGGCGGGCGACAGGATGTTGTTCGAGGAGAGCATGAGAAGCTCCGCCTCGACCTGGGCCTTCGGGGACAGCGGCACGTGCACGGCCATCTGGTCGCCGTCGAAGTCGGCGTTGAACGCCGGGCAGACCAGCGGGTGGATCTTGATCGCCTTGCCCTCGACGAGCACCGGCTGGAAGGCCTGGATGCCGAGCCGGTGGAGCGTCGGCGCGCGGTTCAGCAGGACCGCGTGGTCGCGGATGACCTCCTCGAGCGCGTCCCACACCTCGGTGACGCCGGACTCGACGAGCTCCTTGGCCGCCTTGATCGTCTGGGCGAGGCCCTTCTTCTCGAGGCGGTTGTAGATGAACGGCTTGAAGAGCTCGACCGCCATCTTCTTCGGCAGCCCCGCCTGGTGGAGCTTCAGCTCCGGCCCGACGACGACGACCGAACGGCCCGAGTAGTCGACGCGCTTGCCGAGCAGGTTCTGGCGGAACCGCCCCTGCTTGCCCTTCAACGTGTCGGACAGCGACTTCAGCGGCCGGTTGTTCGAGCCCTTCAGGACGCGGCCGCGGCGGCCGTTGTCGAACAGGGCGTCGACCGCCTCCTGGAGCATGCGCTTCTCGTTGCGGACGATGACCTCGGGGGCGCGCAGCTCGAGGAGCTTCTTGAGCCGGTTGTTCCGGTTGATGACGCGGCGGTAGAGGTCGTTCAAGTCGGACGTCGCGAAGCGGCCGCCGTCCAGAGGCACCAGGGGCCGCAGCTCGGGCGGAATCACCGGAATGACGTCCAGGATCATCCAGTCGGGCCGATGCCCGGAGCGGCGGAACGCGTCGCACACCTTCAGGCGCTTCGCGGCCTTCTGGCGTTTGATCTGCGACGTCTCGGTCTTCATGATCATGCGGAGCTCTTCCGCGAGCATGTCGACGTCGACCCGCTGCAGGAGCTCCTTGATCGCGCCGGCGCCCATGCGGGCGACGAACACGTCGCCGAGCTCGGTGCGGAGCTGGCGATACCTCTCCTCCGAGAGCAGCTCCTTCTCCTTCAGGTCGGTGTCGCCCGGATCGACGACGACGTACGACTCGAAGTAGAGGATCCGCTCGAGGTCGCGCAGCGAGATGTCGAGGAGGTGGCCGATGCGCGACGGCAGGCCCTTGAAGAACCACACGTGCGACACGGGCGACGCGAGCTCGATGTGGCCCATCCGCTCCCGGCGGACCTTCGACTTCGTCACCTCGACGCCGCACTTGTCGCAGACGACGCCGCGGTGCTTCATCCGCTTGTACTTGCCGCAGAGGCACTCCCAGTCGGTGATCGGGCCGAAGATCTTCGCGCAGAAGAGCCCGTCCCGTTCCGGCTTGAAGGTGCGGTAGTTGATGGTCTCCGGCTTGGTGACCTCGCCGTAGGACCACGACCGGATCTTCTCGGGCGACGCCAGAGAGATCTTGATCGCGTTGAAGTCCTTCAACGTGGTCGGCCGATTTGCAAAAGCGAGCGTTTCCACTTAGTTCGCTCCTTTACTGAATACGAACGAGCTCATCGCTTGATCAGCTCCACATCGAGGCAGAGGCTCTGCAGCTCGCGGACGAGAACGTTGAACGACTCGGGCAGGCCCGGCTCGGCCGGGACCTCGCCCTTGACGATCGCCTCGTACGCCTGCGAACGGCCCTCGACGTCGTCGGACTTGACCGTCAGCAGCTCCTGCAGCGTGTAGGACGCGCCGTACGCCTCGAGCGCCCAGACCTCCATCTCGCCGAAGCGCTGGCCGCCGAACTGGGCCTTGCCGCCCAGGGGCTGCTGCGTGATCAGCGAGTACGGTCCGATCGACCGCGCGTGGATCTTGTCGTCGACCAGGTGCGACAGCTTCAGCATGTAGATGTAGCCAACGGTGACCTGCTGCTCGAAGGGCTCGCCCGTCATGCCGTCGTAGAGCACGGTCTTGCCCGAGCCCGGCAGGTTCGCGTCCTTCAGCAGCTTCTTGATCTCGCCCTCGTTCGCGCCGTCGAAGACCGGCGTCGCGATCGAGTAGCCGAGCGTCCGCGCGGCCCACCCGAGGTGGGTCTCGAGGATCTGCCCGACGTTCATGCGCGACGGCACGCCCAGCGGGTTCAGCACGATGTCGACCGGCGTGCCGTCCGGCAGGTACGGCATGTCGGCCTCCGCGAGGATGCGCGAGATGACGCCCTTGTTGCCGTGGCGGCCGGCCATCTTGTCGCCGACCGAGAGCTTGCGCTTCATGGCGACGTAGACCTTGACCATCTTGATGACGCCGGGCGGCAGCTCGTCGCCCTTCTGCAGGAGCTCGATGCGCTCGGCGTTGACGCGGTTCAAGACCTCGATCTGCGAGTCCTGGCGCCGCAGCACGAGCTGGATCTCGTCGGCGATCTCCTCGTCCTTGAGCTTCAGCCGCTTCAGCTGCTGCGGCGTGAGACGCGCCACGCCCTCCGGCGTGAACTTCGCGCTCTTCTTGACGATCTCCGAGCCGTCGCGGTCGGAGACGTCCTCCGCGGCGACGCGGCCGACGAGCAGGTCGCGGATCTTCTTGTTGGCTTCCTCGCGGATGATCCGGATCTCGTCCTTCGAGTTCTTCTCGATCTTGGCGATCTGGTCCTGCTCGATGGCGAGCGCCCGGAGATCCTTGTCGATCCCCTTGCGCGAGAAGATCTTCACGTCGACGACCGTGCCCTCGATGCCCGGCGGGCACTTGAGCGACGCGTCGCGCACGTCGCCGGCCTTCTCGCCGAAGATCGCGCGCAGGAGCTTCTCCTCCGGCGTCAGCTGAGTCTCGCCCTTCGGCGTGACCTTGCCGACGAGGATGTCGCCCGGCTTGACATTGGCCCCGATGCGGATGATCCCGGACTCGTCGAGGTCGCGCAGCGCGTTCTCCGAGACGTTCGGGATGTCGCGCGTGATCTCCTCGGGTCCGAGCTTCGTGTCGCGGGCCTCGATGTCGAACTCCTGGATGTGGATCGAGGTGAAGTAGTCGTCCCGCACGAGACGCTCGGAGACCAGGATCGCGTCCTCGTAGTTGTAGCCGCGCCAGGGCATGAACGCCACGAGGACGTTCCGGCCGAGGGCGAGCTCGCCCTGCTCGGTGCACGGGCCGTCGGCCAGAGCCTGGCCGCGCTCGACGCGCTGGCCCTCCTGCACGATCGGCTTCTGGTTGATGCAGGTGTTCTGGTTGGAGCGCCGGAACTTGGTCAGGGGGTAGATGTCGGCGCCGAACTCCTTGGCGCCGCCGGTCCCCGCCTCCGCAGGGCCGCCCTCGACGCGCACGATGATGCGCTCCGAGTCGACCTGGTCCACCACCCCGCCGCGCTTGGCGAGGATGACCGCGCCCGAATCGCGCGCGACCGTCGCCTCGAGGCCGGTGCCGACGAGCGGCGCCTCGACCTTCAGGAGCGGCACGGCCTGGCGCTGCATGTTCGAGCCCATCAGCGCGCGGTTCGCGTCGTCGTGCTCGAGGAACGGGATCAGCGCCGTCGCGACCGAAACGAGCTGCTTCGGCGAGATGTCCTTGTAGTCCACCTTCTCGCGCTCGGCCGTGATGAACTCGCCGTTGAAGCGCGCGATGACGCGCTCCTCCTTGATGCGGCCGGAGCCGTCGGTCTCGGCGTTGGCCTGGGCGATGACGAAATTCTCCTCCTCCCACGCTGAGAGGTAGAACGCGAACGGGAGAGCGTCGGCCACCCGCTTGTGGTTCCTGCGGACCCGCTCGTTCTCGTCCTCGAGCTCCTTCTTCTCGACGATCTGGCCGAGCTTGAAGGAGGTGTCGCCGATCTGCGTCACCTGGAAGTGATCGATGACGCGGCCCTTCTCGACCTTCTTGTACGGCGTCTCGATGAAGCCGAAGTCGTTGATGCGCGCGTAGCACGACAGCGACGAGATCAGGCCGATGTTCGGACCCTCGGGCGTCTCGATCGGGCACACGCGGCCGTAGTGCGTCGGGTGCACGTCGCGCACCTCGAATCCCGCTCGCTCGCGGGAGAGGCCGCCCGGGCCGAGGGCCGACAGGCGCCGCTTGTGCGTGACCTCGGACAGCGGGTTCGTCTGGTCCATGAACTGGGACAGCTGCGAGGACCCGAAGAACTCCTTGATCGAGGCGATGACCGGCTTCGAGTTGATCAGGTCGTGAGGCATCGCCGAGTCGATGTCCTGGTGCACGGACATCTTCTCCTTGATCGCCCGCTCCATGCGGACGAGGCCGATGCGGAACTGGTTCTCGAGCAGCTCGCCCACCGAGCGCACGCGCCGGTTGCCGAGGTTGTCGATGTCGTCCGTCCGGCCGACGTCGCGCTTCAGGCGCAGCAGGTAGCCGACGACGCGGAAGATGTCCGCGGGCGTCAGCGTGCGCGTGTCCTCCGACGAATCGGCCTCGAGCTTGATGTTGAACTTGAAGCGGCCGACGCGCGAGAAGTCGTACTTCTTCGCGTCGAAGAACATGCCCTCGAAGAGGTTCTTCGCCGACTCGTAGGTCGGCGGGTCGCCGGGGCGCAGCCGCCGGTAGATCTCGAGGATCGCCTCGTTCTTCGTCTTGTGGGTGTCCTTGCGGATCGTGTTGACGAGGACGTCGGACGAGAGGTCCCAATCCGGGAAGAAGATCTCAACGTCCTTGATGCCGCGCTCCTTCAGCGCCTCGACCGCGCCGGCGCCGAGCTCCTGGCCCGCCTCGAAGAGGACCTCGCCCGTCGCCAGGTCGACGATGTCGGCGAGGAAGCAGGCCTTCTCGATGGCGGACTCGTCGACGGAGCGCTCGATCGCGCCCTTCTTCTGGATCTCCTTCTGGTCGTCGCCGGACAGCTTGATGCCGGCGAAGACGACCTTGGTCTCGCGCTTGACGCGCGCGTACCGGTCGCGGGTCTCCTCCTGCTTCAGCGCGTCCTTCGTGACCGTCAGGTGCGCGCGGCCCCGCTCGAAGCGCGCCGGAACGGCCGCGTAGAACTGCCGCAGGATCGACTCGTCGGTCTCGAGCCCGAGGGCCCGCAGGAAGATCGTCGCCGGGAACTTGCGCTTGCGGTCGATGCGGACGAAGAGCACGGCCTTCTGGTCGAACTCGAACTCCACCCACGAGCCGCGGTACGGGATGATCTTCGCGAGATAGCCGTGCGCCGACTCCTTGGTGAAGAAGACGCCGGGCGACCGGTGGAGCTGCGACACGATCACGCGCTCGGTCCCGTTGATGACGAACGTGCCGTGCTCGGTCATGAGGGGGATGTCTCCGAAGAAGACTTCCTCCTCCTTCGCGTCGCGCATCGTCTTGACGCCGGTGTCCGGGTCCTTGTCATAGACGAAGAGCCGGAAGGTGACCTTCAGGGGCACGGAATAGGTCATTCCGCGCTCCTGGCATTCCGCCACCGTGTACTTCATCTGCAGGTCGACCGGGTTGCCGCAGACGTCGCACAGAGAGACCTTGTTCGCGTTCTGGGCGCCGCACTTGTCGCAGGAGACGACCTCCTCGTGCGGGTGCGCCGTCACGATCCGGGCGCCGCACGAGCGGCAGTCCATGCGCAGGTGCTCGAGGCCCTTCAGCCGTCCGCACTTGCACTCCCAGTTGCCGATCGCGTACTTCACGAACTGCAGCTCGCACGCCCCGCGGAAGTCCGCGAACGGGAACACGCTCGTGAACACCGCCTGGAGGCCGGACTGGTCCCGCTCCTCCGGCAGGAGGTTCATCTGCAGGAACCGCTCGTACGACCGCCGCTGGACGTCGATTAAGTTCGGAAGATCCATGAAGGAACGGATCTTCGAGAAGTTCTTCCGCTCCTGCGAAACAGCCACCTCTGTCATCAGAGATACTCCTTTGAGCGCGACGGACGCTTCGCGCCGTCGCAACTAGGCACCGAGCACCGGGATCCCAGGAGTCCGATGACTACTTGATCTCCACCTTGGCGCCGACTTCCTCGAACTTCTTCTTGATCGCGGCGGCCTCGTCCTTCGAGACGCCTTCCTTGAGGACCCCGGGCGCGCCATCGACGAGGTCCTTGGCCTCCTTCAGGCCGAGGCTCGTGACCTCGCGGACGACCTTGATCGTCTTGATCTTGTCGCCCGCGGCCGCCAGGTGCACCGTGAACTCGGTCTTCTCCTCCTCGGCCGGAGCCGCCGCCGCGGCCGGCCCGGCCGCCGCGACCGGCATCGCCATCGCCGCCGCCGACACGCCGAACTTCTCCTCGAGCGCCTTGACCAGGGTGTTGAGCTCGAGAACCGTCATCCCCTCGATTTCCTTGACGAACGTCTCTGCCGTCATCGCCATGATCTTTCCCTCTCCTCTATCTCTCTGAATGCGGTAACAAATTCGTATTTCAGTTCGCGGGCGCGGCTTCGGCCGCACCCGATTTCGACTTCTGGTCCGCGATCTGGGACATCACGCCCGCGAGGTTGCGGACCGGTCCGTTCAACACCGTCACGAGCCTCCGGAGGGGCGACTGCATCAGGAACAGCAGGCGCGCCACGAGCTCCTCGCGCGAAGGCATCTCGGCGATCGCCTTGATCTCGGAGGCGGCGACCGCCTTCCCCTCGATCACGGCGGCCTTGAACACCAGGTTCGGGTTCGCCTTGGCGAACGTGGTCAGCACCTTGGCCAGCGCCACCGGGCTCGACTGGTTGTACGCGACCGCCGTCGCGCCCGTGAAGTGCTCGGCCACGGACTCGAGGGCCGTGCCCTTCGTCGCCCGCAGGGCGAGCGTGTTCTTGACGACCAGGTATTTCGACTGCGTGCCCCGGACCTGCCGGCGCAGCTCCGTCACCTCGGGGACCTTCAGGCCCGCGAACGCGAACAGGATCGCGTTCGAGGACTTCGCGAGGTCGCCCGAAAGGGCTTCGACCATCTCGGCTTTTTCGGTCTTGTTCATGTCTTCTCCCGCCGCCCTAGGCGGCCTCGATCGGCGTCGTGTCGATCACGACTCCCGGTCCCATCGTCGAGGAGACCGAGACCGTCCGGAAGTACTTGCCCTTGGCCGCGGCCGGCTTCGCCTTGAGCACCGCGCGGATGAACGCCGAGGCGTTCTCCTCGAGCTTCTTCTCGTCGAACGAGATCTTGCCGATCGGGGCGTGAATGATCGCCGTCTTGTCGACGCGGAACTCGATCTTGCCGCCCTTGATCTCGCGCACGGCCTTGCCGACGTCCATCGTCACCGTGCCGGCCTTCGGGTTCGGCATCAGCCCCTTCGGGCCGAGGACCTTTCCGAGCTTGCCGACGAGCCGCATCATGTCGGGCGTCGCGACGAGGGCCTCGAAGTCGAGGAATCCCCCCTGGATCTTCTCGACCAGGTCCTCTCCCCCGACGTGGTCCGCGCCGGCCTCCTGCGCTTCCTTGACCTTGTCGCCCGCGGCGATGACCGCGACCCGCTTCGACTTGCCGGTGCCGTGCGGCAGCACGACCGTGCCGCGGACCATCTGGTCCGCGTGCTTCGGGTCCACGCCGAGCAGCATCGCCAGGTCGACGGACTCGTCGAACTTGGCGTAGCGCACGTCGCGGACGAGCTTCACCGCCTCGGCGAGACCGTACGGGCGCGGCTCGACCCGACCCTTTGCCGCCAGAAACTTCTTACCGCTCTTGGGCATCGTCCTCCTTCGTCGTGCCAACGATCGGGCCGGGGCCCGATCTCCGACTTCTTTCAGGGTCCTTCGGCGACCGAAACGTCAAACGACCTCGATTCCCATCGAGCGCGCGGTGCCCTCCACCACGCGAATGGCGGCGGGAAGATCCGCCGCGTTCAAGTCGGGCATCTTCGTCTTGGCGATGTCCTCGACCTGCTTCTTCGTCACCTTGCCGACCTTCTCCTTGTTCGGCGTCCCCGAGCCCTTCGGGACGCCCGCCGCCTTCAGCAGCAGCACCGCGGCCGGAGGCGTCTTCGTGATGAAGCTGTAGGAGCGGTCCGCGTACACCGTGATGACCACGGGGATGATCAGGCCCTTCTGCGAGGCCGTCTTCGCGTTGAAGCTCTTGCAGAAGTCCATGATGTTGACGCCCTGCTGGCCGAGCGCCGGGCCGACCGGCGGGGCCGGAGTCGCCTCGCCCGCGGGGATCTGCAGTTTCACGTAGCCGGTGATCTTCTTCGCCATCGGACTGTTTCCTCGCTTACAGCTTCTGGACCTGCAGGAACTCGAGCTCGACCGGCGTCGAGCGCCCGAAGATCGTGACCATGACCTTCAGCGTCGACCGATCGAGGTTGATGTCCTCGACGACGCCCGTGAAGTTCGTGAACGGCCCGTCGGTGATCCGGACGTGCTCGCCCTTCTCGAACGTGTGCTTCGGCTTCGGCTTCTCCTTCGTGGAGGTGACCCGGTGGAGGATCTGCTCGACCTCCTCCGCGGTCAGCGGCGTCGGCTCCTTGCCGGAGCCCACGAAGCCCGTCACCGTGGGGGTGTTCTTGACGAGATGCCACGCGTCGTCCGACATCTCCATCTCGATGATGATGTAGCCGGGGAAGAACTTGCGCTGGATCTCCCGGCGCTTGCCGCCCTTCATCTCGACGAGCGTCTCGGTCGGGATGCGGATGTCGCCGAACTTCTCCTGCATGCCCATCGCCTCGATGCGCTGGCGCAGGTTCTGCCGCACCCGCTCCTCGAAGCCCGAGTAGGTGTGGACGATGTACCAGTTCTTCGTGTTCGTCTCGGTGATCATCACGTCACCAACCCCACGGCCCGGTAGAGCTTGTCCACGAGCCACGACAGGCCGCTGTCGACCAGGAACAGGTAGAAGCCGAACAGGAAGCAGGCGACGATGACGACGACCGTCGTCCCCGTGACCTCCGGCCGGCCCGGCCAGCTGACCTTCTTCATCTCGGACCACACGTCACGGAAGAAGCTCTCCGTGGTGGGCCACCATTCCTTTACCGGCAACATCGGTTGATCTCGACCTTCCTCAACTTCCGTAGTGGCAGGGGTGGAGGGATTCGAACCCCCAACCTACGGTTTTGGAGACCGCCGCTCTACCAATTAGAGCTACACCCCTATGAGACGTTTTTAGCGGCCCCTCGACGGGGCCGTGAGAGAGCAAGCGGCCGCAGCGCGCCAGCCCATGGCTCGAAAGCATCACTTCGGCTAGACCTTGCCTTCCTTGTGTGCCGTGTGCTTTCGGCAGAAACGGCAGTACTTGGTCAGCTCCAGCTTCTCGGTGTTGGTCTTCTTGTTCTTCGTCGTCGTGTAGTTCCGGCGCTTGCACTCGGGACACGCGAGACTGACGTTTTCCTGCATCGTGGACTCCTGTTTACTCGATGATCTCGACGATGGTGCCGGCGCCGACGGTGCGGCCGCCCTCGCGGATCGCGAAGCGCAGCCCCTTCTCCATCGCGATCGGCGTGATCAGGTTGATCTCCAGGTTCACGTTGTCCCCCGGCATCACCATCTCC
>DAHUXD010000064.1 GCA_027307335.1 Acidobacteriota bacterium | reverse complement strand
CGCCCGCGGCCGCGCGCCTCGGGGGGGCGCTCGCGGCGGCCGTCGCGGGCGTGCGCGTCGAGGGGCCCGACCGGCGGGTGCTCGTCGCCCGCGGCGAGCGCGCGCTCGCCCTCGAGGTCGGAGGCCGCGAGTTCTCGATCTCGGTCGACACGTTCTTCCAGGCCAACCGCTTCCTGGTTCCGGAGCTCCTCGCCGACGTGGCGTCGGAGGCGCGCGCCCTCCCGGCGGGCAACGCGCTCGACGCGTTCGGCGGCGCGGGCCTTTTCGCGGGCGCGCTGCTCGAGGCCGGTCACCGCGTCCAGACGGTCGAGGCGGATCCAGGCGCCCTCGCCGACGCACGGCGCGAGCGGGAGCGATGGACCGACGGCGCGCGCTGGGAGATCACGCCGTCGACCGTCGAGCGCTTCCTCGAGGAGGACGATCGCGCGTTCGACGCCGTCGTCGCCGATCCGCCGCGCGCGGGCCTCGGGGCGGACCTCGCCCGGGCTCTCGCGCGCCGGACGCGGGGCCGGCTGATCTACGTCTCCTGCGACCCCGCGACGCTCGCCCGCGATCTCGCGGCGATCCTCCCCGAGGGTCTCGCGATCCGGCGGGTCCGCCTCTACGATCTCTTCGCCTTCACGCACCGCGTGGAGGCCATGGTCGCGCTCGAGCGCGCCGCGTGATCCGCCCCGTCCTCGCGGACGGGGACGCTCCGGCGGCCCGGGCGGCGGTCTTCCTCGTCCTCGGGATCGGCGCGGGCGCGTGGTCGATCGCGGGCGCGAGCGGTGCGGGAGCGCTCCTCGGCGTCGCCGCGGCCGGGCTCGCCGCGGCTCCGTCCCGCGGCGCCGCATCCCGCCTCTCCTTCGCCGCGCTTTGGCTGGCCGCGGGGTTCCTCTCGGGGGCCCTGCGCATCGCGGCGCCGGCGGTCCGAGCCCGGTCCGCCTTCGGGGCGCTCTCGGAGGAGGCGCGCCACGCGGTGGTCCTCGACGGCACGCTCGCCGACTTCTGGAGCGGCGAGCCGCCGCGGGCGCGCTCGGTCCTGCGCGCGGAACGGCTCCGGGCGCCCGGGATCGCCGCCGCGCGCTTTCCGGCCGAGGTGGCGGTCTTCGTCTCCGGAGAGGGCGCGGTTTCGACGCGCGCCGACCGCGGCGACCGCGTTCGCGTCTCCGGTCACCTCGAGGAGGAGGACCTTCCGGCCTCCGACCGCGACGTGCCCGTGCCGATGCCGCGGTACCGGTTGTCGGTCAAGAGCGCGATGCTCGTCGAGCGGGAGCGGATCACGCCGCTGTCGCTCCTGACCGCGCCGAACCGCCTCCTCTTCCGCGCGCTCCCGACGGGCGACGCGGCGAAGGTCCGCAACGTCCGCGGCCCGCTCGCCGCGCTCCTTCTCGGCCGCACGGCGGAGCTCGACCGCGGCATGGTCGCGCGCTATCGCCGCGGCGGGCTCTACCACCTGCTCGTGGTCTCCGGACTCCACGTCGCGCTCGCCGCGGGCCTGGCGGCGGCGGCGCTGACGTCCCTGCGCGTCGAGGGCCGGCGCCGGGACGCCCTGCTGCTCGCGGCGGTCTTCCTCTTCGTGCTCGTCGGCGGCGCCAATCCGCCCGCCGTCCGCGCGGGGCTCGTGGTCGGCGTGCTGCTCGCGACGCGGCTCGTCGAGCGGCCGATCGCCGGGGCCCAGGCGATCGGACTCTCGGCCCTCGGCCTCTTCCTCGCCGCGCCCGAGCAGATCTTCTCGGTCGGCACCGTGTTGACGTTCGCGGCCGTGTCGGGGATCGCGATGTTCTCGAGGCGCATCCGCGCGCGGCTGCCCCGGAGTCCGGAATGGCTCTTCTCCGGCATCGCGGCGGCGCTCGCGGCCGAGGCGGCGACGGCGCCCGTGCTCTTCTGGCGGTTCAACGTCGTGGCCGCCGGAGCGTGGCTGACGGCGCCGTTCACGGTGCCGCTGGCGGGCGGCCTCATCGGGGTCGGCGGTCTCGTGCTGATCGTCCGCGCGGCCGGGCTCCCGGCCGGGCCGCTCGAGGCGCTGTTCGGCCTCGGGAGCCGGGCGCTGGAGCTCCGGGCGGAGCGCGCCGCCGGGATCGCGCTCCTGCGCCCGACGCCGCCGCTGGCGGGCATTCTCCTCGTCGAGGCGCTGGTGGTCGCCGCGGGTCTCGGCCCGCCGCGCCTCCGGCGGCCGGCGGCCCTCGCCGGGGCGGCGATCTTCCTCGCCCTCGTGCTCCGCCCGGCCCCGCGCGGGCCGGCGGCCGGATTCTCCGTCGAGGTCCTCGACGTGGGGCAGGGAGACGCGATACTCCTGCGCTGGGACCGCCACGCGATTCTCGTGGACGGGGGAGGGCCCTTCGACGCGATGGCCACGGACTTCGGACGGACGCGCCTCGTGCCCAAGCTGCTCGATCGCGGCGTGACGCGGCTCGACGCCGCGCTCGCGACGCATCCGCATCCGGACCACGCGCTCGGTCTCTTCGCCGTGCTCGAGGAGATCCCGGTCGGCGCGCTGTGGCGCTCCGCGGGCGCGGACGAGGGCGACCTCTACGCGCGCCTCGAGGCGGAGGCGGCCGACCGCGGCGTGCCGGTGCGCCGCCTCCCGGCCGGGGCGACCTGGGAGCGCGACCGCGCGAGGCTCACCGTGCTGCATTCGGGGGGCGCGATGCGGAAGCTCGACGGCGTCAACAACCAGTCGGTCGTCGCGGTCTTCGAGCGGGACGGCCGCCGCGCCCTCCTGACCGGGGACGCGGGCGCGCCGACCGAGGCCGACCTGCTCGTCCACGGGGCCGTCCCGAGCGCCGACCTCCTCAAGGTCGGCCACCACGGGAGCCGCACGGCGACCACGGCGGACTTCGTCGACGCCGTCCGGCCCCGCGTCGCCCTCGTCTCCTGCGGCCGCCACAACCGGTTCGGGCACCCCGCGCCCGAAACGCTCGAGACGCTCGAGGGCGCCGGCGTGCCGGTGCTCCGCACCGACGAGCGCTCGGACGTGCGCGCGGACCTGCTGCCATCCGCCATACGCCTCGACTGGCGCGGCGCCGTGCGGCCGTGACTCCGGATCCCCGGCCGCCCCTCGTCGCGCTCTTCGGTCCGACGGGCTCGGGGAAGTCCGAAGTCGCCCATGCCGCGGCGCTCGCGCTCGGCGGCGAGATCGTTTCCGCCGACGCGTTCGCCGTCTACCGCGGCATGGACATCGGCACGGACAAGCCGTCGGCCGAGGCGCGCCGCGAGGTCCGCCACCACCTCGTCGACGTCGCCGAGCCGGAGGAGTCCTTCTCCGCCGGCCGCTGGGCGGACGAAGCCCGCCGCGCGGTCGAGGAGATCGCGGGGCGCGGCCGCGTCCCGATCGTGGTCGGCGGCAGCGGCTTCTACCTCTCGGCGCTGCTCGACGGGCTTCCCGAGGGTGCGCTCCGCGACGATCGCCTGCGCGAGGGCCTCCACGAGTGGGCGCTCGCGCGCGGGGAAGCGGCCGCCCACCGGGTCCTCGCGCTCAACGATGCCGCGTCGGCCGCGCGGATCCCGCCCTCCAACCTCAGGTACGTCCTCCGCGCCCTGGAGATCCTGCTCTTGACCGGAGCGCCCGCCTCCGCGCGGCTCGCGCCCGGCGACGGCTGGCGCCGCCGCTTTCGCGTCGTCCGGATCCACTTGCGTCCGGACGCGGCCGCCCTTGGTGTTAGGATCGAAGCCCGCGTGCGGCGCATGCTGGACGCGGGGTGGGGCAAAGAGGTCCGGAAGCTTCTCGACCGCGGCCTCTCGGTCGACGCGAATTCCTTCCAGGCGATCGGGTATCGCGAGGTGGCCGAGTGGGTGCTCGGGCGCACCTCGAGGCAACAGGCGGAGACGGAAATCGTGAGAGCGACGCGCGGTCTCGCGAAGCGCCAGGCGACCTGGTCACGGCGCGAGCGGGAGGCGCGGCGAGTCGAGCCGGAGGAGGCCCTCGATGTCATTCTCGCCCTGGTGGGCGGGACGGGGGAGGGGGAGACGCGATGAACAAGGCCCCGATCAACGTGCAGGACTCGTTCTTCTACAACCTGCGCAAGGACAACACCCCGGTGATGGTCCGGCTGACCTCCGGCGAGGAGCGCATGGGACGCCTTCGCCGGTTCGACAAGTTCGCCCTGGTGCTCGAGGTCGACGGCCGGGAGGAGATGATCTACAAGCACGCGATCGCGTCGATCCGGCCGGAGAGTCTGCCCCCGGGAGCATGACCGCGGCCGGCCGCCGAAGGCTCCGGTCCCATTTCCTCCGTCGCTCCGGCTCCCTCGCCGCCGCCTGCCTCGCCGCGCTCCTCGCGCACGCCTGCGCGAGCTCGGCGCCGCCGGCGCCCCGCGACGCCTTTCCGCTCGATCCGCGCGAGGGGCTCGCCGGCCCGTTCGACGAGAGCGTCGAGGCGGGTTGGAAGGCGCTCCTCGCGGGCGACACGGCCGCGGCGTCGCGCGAGTTCGCCTCCGCTCGCGGCGGGGATTCGGCGCGGGCGGCCGCGATCGGGAAAATCGAGGTCCTCGTGCGCTCCGGCCGATCGGCCGATGCGCTGTCCGCGTGCGCCCGGGAGACGGCGGATCCGGGCGCGACGCTGCCGCTCCTCGTGGCGTGCGGCGAGGCGGAGGCCCGCGCCGGCTCGCCCGTGACGGCGTACGAGCTCGCCGCGCGAGCCGCCGCGGCCGGAGGAGCCGAGCGTCCGGGACTCTCGGCGCGCGCGCAGAAGCTGCTGCCGGCCGCGGCCGACGCCGTGTTCGCCGAGGCCGATCGGGACGCGGCCGCCGGGCGGTTCGATGCCGCCCGCGCCGCCGCGGCGCGCGTCGTCGCCTGGGAGCCGCGCTCGGGACCGGTCCTCGTCCGCGCCGCCGCGATCGAGTGCGCGGCGGGGCAGAAGGAGCGCGCCCTGCAGTACGACCGGGAGGCCCTCTCCCTCGGCGGGCTCTCTCCGGAGCAGCGTGCGGAGGCGGGGCGCCTCGCCCTCGAGATCGGCGACGACGCGCTCGCCGTCTCCGTCTTCGACGCGCTCGCGGCGGAGGACCCCCGCTTCGCCGAGTCCGCCGAGGAGGCGCGGCTCGCGTTCCGGGTCTCGAACTGGCCGGACGCGGAGCGCCGCGCCGCTCGCGCCCGCCGCGTCACGCGCTCGCAGGCCGCCGACCTCGTGTGGTGGATGTTCCCGGAGGTCCGCGAGGCGCGCGCCACGGGGGCCGTCGCGGCCGACGTCCTGGACCGGCGCGACACGCCCGCCCTCGTGCGCGCGGTGTCGCTGGGTCTTCTCGACGTGGACTCCGAGACGCACCGCGCGCGCCCGGACGCGTTCCTGTCCCGGACCGCGGCCGCGCAGATGTTGCTGCGCCTGGCCGGCTGGCTCGGCGGGTCGAGGGCGCCGCTCCCGTGCCTGAAGGACTCGCCCGGGCCCTGGCGCGGGGGGGCCGACGCGCTCCGGCTGGCGAGCCGATGCGACCTGCTGTCAGAATCGGGGGGTGCCGCCATGAGCGGTCCGGAGCTCATGCGGGGATTCGACCGCCTGCGTTCGTCGCTGCCGGCGGGGGAGGGGAAACAGCCGTGATCGATCCAGCCGTGTTTCGCCGCGTCGCGTTCTTCGCCGGCCTGGAGCCTCAGCAGCTGCAGACGCTCTCGCGCGTCGCGAGCGTCCGGCGCTTCCACCCGGGGGAGACGATCCTCCACGAATCCGATCCGGGCGACCAGTTCTTCGTGATCGCGCAGGGATCGGTCAAGGTCTTCGTCGACTCGCCGGACGGGCGCGAGGTCGTGCTGACGCACCTGCAGGCCGGCGACTTCTTCGGGGAGATGGCCCTCCTCGAGGGCGAGTCCCGCAGCGCGTCGGTGACCGCGCTCACCGACTGCGAGACCGTCGCGCTGTCGCGCGACGACTTCTTCACGGCCCTCTCCTCCGACTTCGCGCTGACCCGGAAGATCCTGCAGGCGCTCTCGGCCCGGCTCCGCCGGGCGAACGAGGTCATCGAGTCGCTCGCTCTCCAGGACGTCGGAGGCCGGCTCGCGCGCTACCTGCTGCGGCTCGCCGACGAGTCCGGGCAGGCCGCCGTGGACGGCTACTTCGTCGTCCACCGGCCGACCCACCAGGAGATCGCGAACTCGATCGGCGCCACGCGCGAGACCGTGACGCGGATGCTCAAGCAGTTCGAAGACCGCAAGCTCATCCGCATCAAGGGCGCGATGGTGTGGGTGCCGGCGGAGGTGCCGCCCGGCGCGCGCGAGAACGAGTGGAGACGTCGTTGAGGGGTCCCTGGACGCTGCCGAATTTCATCACGCTCGTCCGTCTCGCCGCCCTCCCGTTCTTCCTCCTCTGCATCGCCGACGGCCGCTTCACCCTCGCGCTCGGCATCTTCGTGGCGGCCGGCCTCTCCGACGGCGTGGACGGGTTCCTCGCGCGCCGCCTCGACATGAAATCGGCGCTCGGCGCGTACCTGGATCCGATCGCCGACAAGCTGCTCCTGATGTCCTCGTACCTCTTCCTCGCGATCCCCAACTACCCGGCGCGCGTCAAGGTGCCGCTCTGGCTCGCGGTGATGGTGCTCTCCCGCGACTTCCTGATCCTCCTCGTCGGCCTGCTCCTCATCCTGACGGCGGGCATGAAGCGCTTCCCGCCCTCCTGGGCGGGCAAGGTGACGACGGTGACCGAGATCGTGACGGTCCTGCTCGTGCTGTGCGCGAACGTGTGGACGCTCCCGCGGGAGCTCCTCCTCGTCGCGTACGGCGCGACCGCGAGCGTGGCGGTCCTGTCCGGCTTCGACTACCTGCACCGCGTCGCCCGCAACCCCGAGGCCCCGGTCCCCGCGCGATGATCTCGCTCCGCCTGCTGTCGCGGCCCGACTGCCACCTCTGCGAGGAGATGCGCGCGGAGGTGGACCGCCTGCTCGAGGGCGAGCCGCACGCCTGGGAGGTGGTCGACGTCGACTCGGACGACGAGATCGCGCGCCGCTGGTCGGACTCGATCCCGGTGCTCTTCGTCAACGGCCGGCTCTTCGCCAAGGGCCGCATTCCGAAGCTCGCGGCGCGGCTCCGCCTGCTCCGCGCGGCCGCGGGCGAGGAGGAGCCGAGGTGATGCTCGCGATCCTCGCGGCGGTGGCGCTCGGCGCCGGAGCCGGCGCGTCCGACGCCGCTGCCGGCCGCGGCGCCGCTTGTCCCGTCTCCGGCGGTTCGCTAAGATCGCCCGCGGTGCGGGCATAGTTCAGCGGTAGAACGCCAGCTTCCCAAGCTGGATGTCGCCGGTTCGATCCCGGTTGCCCGCTCCAACCTAGCCCCAACGCCACGAGCCACTTAGGCTCGAACCTTGAAGGCACGGCCGCGCCCCCGCGCTGCTCGGAGTTCAAAAAAGAGTTCAAACGGTTCCTTTTTCCGGCCCTCGATTCGGAGCAATTCGGGCATCCGGTCCCCCCTGCGCCCTACCGTCGCAAGCGGGGGGAAAGGATGCTCGAACGCTTTATCCAGGCGCGCGAAGTCGCGCGCACCCTAGGGATCAAGACGGGGACCCTCGCCAAATGGCGCCAGAAGGGCAAGGGACCGAAAGGATGGGTACGCCTGGGGCGGACCTCGGTCGCCTACCCGGTTTCCGAGGTCGAGCGCTTCCTGGCGGAGCTCGAACGCCGGACCCCGGAGAGGGTGAATTAACCCGATGCCCCGCCGGAGCGTCGTCCCGGGCTTTGTCTTCGATGCGAAGCGCAAGCGCGCCACCTTCGAGGTGACTCTGCCCAGGACGGGCGGGCGAATTCGGCGGCGACGGACCGTCGAGGCGTCGACGCGGGATGAGGCGCTCTCCCTTTACCGGCAATTTCGAGAGGCGGCCTTAGCCTCCCGAAAGCGAGAGCCCGAGACGTTCTCCGAATACGTCAGACGGTTCTGGCCAGTCATACGTTCGCGCCTGGGGGCGAAGACTGCGGCAAACGAAAACCTCATTGTTACGAAAAGGCTCGTCCCGTTCTTCGGCTCCCACCGGCTAGAGAAAATAAACGCCGCTCTGGTCCGGGACTTCACGGCGCACTTGCGGCTGAAGCCGTACGCCGCCTGCACGATCAACGGGACTCTCTCGGTGCTGCGGAAGATCCTCCACGACGCTGTCGACCGTGAAGTGATCCGCGACTATCCCGCAAAGGGACGGCTCCCGAAGGAGAAGGAGCCGGTCTTGCGGCTCGAGCTCTCGGCCGAGGAGAAGGCACGGTTCGTCGGCGCCTTCGACGATGAGCCCGCTTTTCGGCGTCACTTTGCCGAGCACCGAGCGCCCGGCCGTGTGATCTCGAGCTCGCGCTTTGGACAAGTCCCGCGCGTCTTCGGCGGAGGTCTGCGTCCGGAGGGAGCTGCCCTCGGTTATTACTTCGACCGTTTCCGAGCGATGAAGCCCATTTTCGTACTTGCCCTCGAGACAGGGCTGCGCCGCGGCGATCTTCTCGCCCTCAAATGGAGCTCGGTCGATCTATCGGGAGGCTGGATTCGCGTCACGGTCGAAAAGACCCGGCGGGAGGCTGTGATCCCGATCTCAGACGCGTGCCGTAGGGCACTCCTCGAGTGCAGGGGGCGTGGAGTCCTCGGCGAGCATGTGTTCATCACAGCCGGCGGACGGCCGCTCTCCTGGGCGACCGTTCACCGACACTTCGTGCTCGCAAAGAAGGTCGCAGGGATCACCCGGCGTTTCCGGTTCCATGATCTTCGACACACGTTTGGGAGCACGCTGGCCTCACGAGGGGTGAGTCTTCAGGTGATCGCGAGGGCCCTGGGACACGCATCGGTCAGGATGTCCGAGCGGTACGCGCGGCCGTCCGAAGAGGCTCTTCAGGAGATCAAGAGAGCCCTTGACGGCTTCCGCGCCACGAAAAGCTGACCGGTGAACGCCGTCGGTGGGTTCGACTCCCACACTCTTCCGCCAACCTGTTGGCCTCGTGCCGTGGCAAACTGAACTTGCGGCGGCATTTCTTTTCCACTCCTGAGTGCGCCCGACTCAACTGTCGTGGCGGTCGGAGGCGGGTAGTTCGCAGACAATCTCGCTGACACAGCGCTCCGTTCATCGGCCTTTCCAGTCGGAGTTGCGTGAAAGATACCTCGTTGTCCGTGAGGACTCGGACAGGAACACGGACAGCCAGCCAACAGGACCGAGCATCGCCCGCCTACCGACGGAAGCCATGCTCCGTGCACCGCGCCTGTTGTCTCGGGCGCGGGACCATTTCTTCCCAGTTAGGAGCGGCTACTCGCAGTCCCGCAGGAGGCGAAGGCCGCGAAGCTGATCCTCGAAGCGCGGCGGGGTCGGTAAACCGCTGGAATCGTCGCGCGACCTCGACGACAATTGCCTTCATGAAGATCAAGAGCTTTCGGATACGAAAGTACCGAAACATCGAGGATTCCGGCGAAGTTGAATTGCTCGACAATCTGACCTGCGTCGTCGGGAAGAATCAGTCGGGAAAAACGGCGCTCCTGAAGGCTCTCCACAAGTTCAACCCCTTCTCTCCGAAGCCCTACGACATGCGGCGGGAGTGGCCGCGAGGCCAGCGAACCGCTCGGGACGGCAAGCAAATCGTCTGCGAGGTCAGGTTCGAGCTGGACGACTCGGAGTCCGCCGAGCTGGCGCAGCTCGTGGCGAAGCCGGTCCCGAAGACGGTCACGATCACGAAAAACTACGACGGGAACTTCGAGATCACGAGCGCGGACGTGCCTGACCTCTTTCCGGCGATGGTCCATCCGTCGACCGTCGAAAAGAGTGTCGCTCGACTTGCCGAGCCGCCGTCCGACCTCGGGTCCGGGTTTGCGACGGCCGCGAGAGAGTGCGTTGACGAAGCCCGCCGCCTTGCCGCCGAGGGACGGTACACCGACCTCGCCAACCTCGCATCGACGAACAAGGCGAAGTTGGTTGCCGCCTACAGCGCCGACAACGCGCCCGAAAGGGTCGCCGAGAACACGTTCGCGGCGAATCACGGATCGGCGCTCGCCACGATCGCGTCGGAGCTGAAGGGCGCGGGAACGATTCACGACAAGGCGCACGAGTACCTCGTCTCCCGGATTCCGAAGTTCATCTACATGGACGATTACAAGAGCTTCTCCGGCCTGGCCGATCTAGAAGAGGTCAAGAGGAAGACGCCGGCCCAACTGACGGAGGCCGACGAGACGTTTCTCATGATCCTAAAACTCTCCGGGCTCGACCTTGACGAGGTCATCAGGCAGGGGAAGTCGAGCGACAAGAATGTCATCGACGATCGTCAGCAGGACCTCGACGACGCCGGGCGCACCCTCACAAACCTCGTTGCCGGTCGCTGGAATCAAAACGAGTACCGCGTCGAGTTTCGCGTTGACGGGCAAACGTTCTTCACGAACATCGAGGAGACGAATAAGGCGATCGGCATGATTCCGCTCGACGAGCAGTCGAAGGGGTTTCAATGGTTTTTCTCCTTCGATCTACACTTCATGCACGAGAGCGGCGGGACGTTCGAGGGCTGCGTGCTCCTCCTCGACGAGCCGGGGCTCCATCTACACCCCGGCGGGCAAGAAGACCTCTTAAAGCGACTCGACGCCTACTCCGTCAAGAACGTCACGGTCTACACCACGCACCTTCCGTTCCTGGTGGACCTTCGAGAGCCGAGTCGAATCAAGGTCATCATGCAGAAGAACGACGCGGCATCGGTGACCGACAATCTCGGCGCGTCCCAAAAGGAGGAGAAGCTCACCCTTCAGTCCGCCCTCGGGATGAAGGCGAATCAGAGCTACCTCGTGTCTCAACTGAACCTCGTCGTCGAGGGGATTGACGACTACTGGCTCCTATCCGAGCTGTCCAACGGGCTTATCAGGAAGGGCGACGAAGGGCTTCCCGAAGAGGTCCTGATCTCGGCGGGGGGTGGCGCGTCAGAGGTCGTTCATCTGGCAACGTTCATGATCGGCCAAGACCTCGTGACCCTCTCACTGTTCGATTCTGATGAGGCGGGCCGCCGCGAAGAGACCACCCTGCGGACGAAGTGGCTCACGCACTACAAGGACACGAAGTCGGGCACCCTACTGCTCGGCGATGCCCTCGGTGAAAAGGGAAACGTCGAGATCGAGGATCTCTTTCCAGAGGCGTACTACCTGAAGAAGGCGACCGACTCTCACGGGGCGAAGCTGAAGGCGAAGGGCAAGAGCGCGGCGGACGTCAAGCTCGAAGAGGGCGGCACGCTCGTGAAACGTGTCGAGCGCGCCTTCGAGGAGCTCGAAATTCCGTTCAACAAGGAGTCCGCCGCAAAACTGATCCGTAGGGAACTCGCTCGCGCGAAGCCGGAGGCGTTCCCCACGGGGACTCTCGACAAGGCGTCGACGGTGTTCGCCGCGATTCGCGCCTTCTTCGAGAAGGCGAGCTAAACGGCGGGGCGCTCCTACTTCACCGCGTGCGTGAGTGTGCCGCGGTCAGCGGGGGAGTAGTCGTTAGCGGTCCGGTCCTCCGAGACCAGTGATCAGGGCGTTAAGGGCAACCCCCTAACCGGTGCGCTAAATATGTACCTAAGGATCGAGGTCAGCGTCGTATCCACAGCTCAACAGCGCACTCCCTATAAAACGGTCTAAAGCGCTCGCTTGAGTGCCATGCTTCGGGAGAGCTTCTCGGGCAGTGTCTCCGGCCGCGCTGCCAGGCCGCGGCAGGCGCTCGTGGTGGCTCAATGCGCTCTTGCTCTCGTGCTGATGGTCGGCGCCGGCCTGCTCCTGCGGAGCTTCGAGAAACTCCGCGAAGTCCGACCGGGCTTCAGAGTGGAACAGGCCTTGTCGTTCGGCGTTCTGCTCCGACCGTCGCGCTATCCCGATTTCGTGCAGCAAGAGGCCTACTTCGAGGAGCCCTCACGCGCCTGGCCTCTCTACCGGGTGCGCGCTCGGCAGGGGCCATCGGCAGGCGAACCTCGTTTCGGAAACCCGGCGGCGAACCCGACTGGCACGAGGTCGTCGGGGTAGTCGGTGACGTGCATCATGCCGGGCTCGATGCGGTTGAGAGACCGGCGTTCTACCTGCCTCTGAGGCAGCCGATCTTTCCGGGCACAACACGGCTCGGGCATGGTCGAAGTACCTGGCGGAGCCGTCGTTTCTCTCCATCAGCGCAAACGCCAGCTTCTGCGTCGGCGGCTGGGTATTCGTGTCCTCCCCGTAGGGCCAGTACTTGTGGCTTTCCGCAACCGCTCCCGACGAGCTCAGTATCGCCCGCGGACTGCCCAGGTGGTCCGACACCACGTACTGCCACCCCGTCGGTGCTGGCGAGTTGGTGCCGACCAACAGGCTCCCGAAGAACACGTTGTCCCGCCCGATCGTGGGACTGGCACTCCCAGTCCCGCTCGTTGTCGACGTCAACTCCGTCACCACACGGTTCTGCTCGTCCCGGAAAGTGTAGATCGATCCCGGGGCACCGGATGATAGGCCGTCCCCCAGCCCGGCACCGCCGCCGTCTTCGTCATCCACACCATAATCTGCCACGGCGTGACCGGATTGCCCGGACAGAAGATCAGAGGATTCGTCCCGCACCCGGCCGTCACCCCTTCGTTGTAGAGCACCTCGATGTACGGAGCAAAGGGGCCGTAGGTCGGGTCGTTGCACTGGACGTCGGCGAAGATGCGTTGACAGGGCGGAGGCGTGAAGGGTTTGGCCTTGTAGCCCTTGACGACCAGAACCGCCATCTGGGCTCGGGTCAGCCTCAACTGCCCCCAACGTGCCTCCCCTAATGTGGTGATTAGCCACGGTCTCGGTCTACCGCGACTCCGGATGGCTCGGGCACCGCACGTCGGAGAATACGTTCTGGCACCTCGGCCTAAGGGGAGAAGCTACTCCTGGTCTCATTCGGCCGCTTGACCTGCTGCGCCCGTCTCTACCGGGAACGACACTTTGGCTCCGTCGCAGCCACGAATGCCGCGAGTTGATCCCGGTCCCGAACAGCCAACAGCCGGTCGAGCTCCGGCCAACGCACGCCTTGTTCCTGCCGTCGCATCGATTCGTAAGTTCTGAGTGTTCCATTAACGGCTGCGACGTATCGGGCTGTTTCGTCCTTCGCCGCGTCTGGATGCTCAATGATGAACGCCGCCATCGAGAACGCGGATTGAACAGCAAGCTCGGCGCCGTACTTTCCAAACCCCGTCGCCAGAGACGGGAAGAACTCCGTACAAAGCGTAACGGAGATGTCTGACACGTCGCTTAGCCACGCCGTCAGCCACTGTCGCTCAGCCCGGGCTCCCGTCGCGAACGGATCTTGCTCTAGATGTGCTACTAGGCTAACAGCCTTTTCGCGATCATGAGGCGTTGATGGAGCTCCAGCTAGCAGAACGCCGACTAGAAGCCAGGTGTCCAGAGCCTGTATCAGCACTACTCGACACAATCGCGTCATCGAGCCCTCACGATCTCTCTAGCGCTCAGGCCTTACCCAATCGTGGCCGATCTCTCACGCGTCCCCTTGGACCTTCCGTGCCCGACCCGGTCAAGGACTGCACCAAAGCCGTACAGGACTCCGAAATAGACCGGTACGGCCAGCCGGAGATGCTTCCACAGCATCTCCGGTCCCTGATGCTGACAGTCTCCGAGTGGCAAATCCAAACCTCGCTGGCCACACGGCAGCAAGAGCGACACAGCCGACACCGGCAGATTAAACGCATTGATAACCGTATCAAGCCACCGCGGTGCACCGACTGGCAATACCATCAGGTCAAAAACAGCAAACGCCAGAAGACCTGACGATGCCAAGCAAAAGGCGATCCGCCGGACCGTACGCATGGCATACCTCTACTTCGACGGCACCAAATTCGTATCCCAATCCAGCATAACGTCTTGTCCCAGCCCAAAATACGAGGCTCGAATATCGTTTGGTCCCATACCTACCTCGCGGCGATACCGGTCCTCAAAATTGATTGGATAGGCTTCCAACCAAGAGCGCGTGTAGTCTGTCAACCCAAGCTCGGCCCCAAGTCTCTTGTAAAGCGCTGGATAGACAGCACCCAGGGCATGGCCGATCTCGTGCGCGAAAGCTGTCAATGTAGTGCCTAAGACATCCCCAGTCATTTTCGGGAAGACCGTATCGTCGACGTAGATGTTGGCGCCGCCGCCGGGAAGGATTTTCGTGTAGCTGCCACCACCGAGTCCGGCCATCGTCGGGTTGTCGCTAACCAGAGAGAAGGTATTCTTGTCACTAATCAGCGCCGTGAGGCCACGAGCCAACGTCGCGCTAAGGGATGACTGAACAAAGTGGGCCGCTGTATTCGCTCCCAGAGTGACAGACCCGTCGCGGCCGATCTTTAGATCGGCGTAGGACTTATCGCCGACCGCCCGCTTGAGCAACCCTTTCTGATAGTCGCAGTTCGTTTGAGTGGAGTTAGCCCCGCAACCCGCAAGCACGAAGTCAAGGCCGGTGTGGTCGACGAACTTTAGAGGGTTATTGCCAGCGTAAATATAGCGATTCAGTGTCTGCGGGTAGCGAACGACGCCACGGACGTGATCGACGCTGACAAACCGCCCGAGGTTGTAGTCCTGATGCCTGGCATGGTCGAAGTACCTGGCCGCCCCGTCGTTTCTCTCCATCAGCGCAAAGGCAAGCTTCTGGGTCGGCGGGGTCGTGTTGGTGTCCTCGCCGTAGGGCCAGTACTTGTGGCTCTCCGCCACAGCTCCCGATGAGCTCAGGATCGCCCGGGGACTGCCGACGTGGTCCGACACCACGTACTGCCACCCCGTCGGTGCTGGCGAGTTGGTGCCGACCATCAGGTTCCCGAAGAACACGTTGTCCCGCCCGATCGTCGGACTCGCGCTGCCGGCCCCGCTCGTCGTCGAGGCCAGCTCGGTCACGACACGGTTCTGCTCGTCCCTCAAACTGTAGGTCGAGCCGCGGGGCACCGGATGGTAGGCCGCCCCCCAGGCCACTCCGCCCGGTACCGCCGCCGTCTTCGTCATCCACACCAGAATCTGCCACGGCGTGACCGGGTTGCCGGGACAGAAGATCAGAGGATTCGTCCCGCACCCAGCCGTCACCCCTTCGTTGTAGAGCACCTCGATGTACTGCGCGAACTGGTTGCTGCAAGGCACGTCCGTGAAAATCCCCTGGCACGCCGGCGGCGTGTACGGCTCGGTCTTATACCCCTTCACCACGAACGCCGCCATCTGCCCTCGAGTCAAGGTCTGGTCGGGCTGGAACAGCCCGCCACCCGTGCCGGCCGCAATGCCGTGGTTGACCAAGGTCTCGATCCAACGCGAGTCGGGGTCGCTCGGGCACGGCACGTCGGTAAACAAGTTCTGGCACGCATCCGGAGCAGTCGACCAGCCCGTCTTGCCCGCGGCTTTGTTCGCTTCCCCCACCAGCCGGGCCATCTCCCGCCTCACGAGCGATGAGTTCCCCGGGAACTTCACCACCCGCTCGTCGCCTCCGCTGTAGACGTTCACCCAGTCACTCGAGCTGTTGATGTTTCGGTATTTCCGGTCCACCGAGTCGTACGACGTCGAATCACCTCCGTAAGCCGCCGGGGTCGTCGAGATGTTGCCTCGCCCGTCGTAGACAAACCCTGCCGTGCTGATGTGGTTCGTCGAGTTGGTGTGCGTGAAGGTCAGCGCGCCGTTCTGAGTCAGGTTGCCCCAGTTGTCGTAGGTGAAATTACGGGTGGAGAACCCGGAATATGCCGCGGAGGTGACGCGGGACAGGATATCGTAGGTGAACGTCCCGCCATTGGACGTGTCGCTCTCCGACATGATGTTCCCGCCGCCGTCGTAGGAATAGGTGCCAGTATCGAAGCGTGAGCTCGCTCCTTGCAGCGCCTTGATCTGCGTGGGCCTCGGAAGGCCGCTTGGATCTTGAGTGATCGTCGTCACCACCGATGTGCCCGTGTTCCCGGCCGTCCAAGTTGCAAGGCCTCCCGCCAGATTGTACGTCGCGGCGCTCTTCACGATGGTCTGGGAATTTGCGGTGACGCTTGTCGGCAGGCCCGCGTCGTAGGCGTACGTCACCGGAAATGCCGCGTCGCCGGAGCGGCGCGGGTGGTTGTTCTGGTTGACGAGGCCCAGGGTCGTGTAGGTCCAGGTCTCCGTGGCCGTCGTGGTCAGGTCGCCGTTGCCCACCGTCGTCGCGATCGAGTGGAGTCTTCCGGCCGTATCCGTGTAGTCGAACTGCTCATCGACCGTTGGTCCGGCAGTCGGAATCCAGTTGTAGCCGTAACGGCGTGTGAGCTTGCCGTTCGGATTGGTGCCGCCCGCATAGTTCGGTGAGCCATCCACGCAGTTCGTGTTCAGGAGCGGCGACGAAGAGCCGTCGTAGCAGTTGACGATGTACTTGTTCCCGCCGGCATCGACCTCGGCGAGCCGGCCCGCGAAATCGAAAGTACGGCTGACGACGGTCGAGTCGGGCTCCGTCTCCGTCCGGACGTTGCCGAGGCTTCCGATCGTGTTGTAGGTGACCGCGCCTTTCTCGAGTGACGTTTCCGAGCGCAGGAACCCCAGGGTGTCGTATCCGAAGCTACGCGAGGCCTGGCTGCCTTGCTTGGCCGAGAGGAGCTTGCCGTTTACGTCATACGTGTAGGTCGTGTTGGTGCCACCCGTCGGCTCGTCGACCTCGGTCGTGCGGCCGAAGGCATCCCGCCAGGTCGTCGTCAAGGAAGTGGAGCCGCCTCCGCAAACGCCGGTCGTGAAGGACCCGTTGATGCAGAGAGTGGACGCTGCTTCCTTCGTGTCGCTGTACCACTCCGCGCCGTTCTTTCGGTCAACGGTGACGCGGCTCGTGTGCTTCGCGCCGATGACCTCCTGAGGTCGGCCGAACGGGTCGTAGCACATCCGGTAGGTGCCCGAGGCCGTCGAGGGCCGGTTGGTCGAATAGGTGGCCGACTGGAACGTGCAGGTCGTCGCGACGTTGCCGGTCACGGACTCAGCCGCGGCGTCCGCGACCCACTCCGAGTTGAAGTTGGCATTTCCGCGGCCGTCGTAGAGCGTGAATCGTTTGGCGATGGTTGAGGTCGTAAGCCGGCGCCTCTCGCGGATCGTCCGCCCCAGGCCGTCGTAGTCGTAATGCTGCCAGGTGGTCACGGCTGCCGTTCCGGCCACCGGACAGCTCAGCGCTGACGCTGCGCGGTAGGCCGAGGTCGCGTTCGGCCCTTCATAGCAAACGAACGTCGATAGGTCCCCCGACCCGGAGGGCGGCGTCACCAGGCGGATTCGGCCAAAGTTGTCGTACTGATAGGTCGTCGTCAGGCCAGAGGTGTCCGTCGACGATGCAATCCAGCCGGTCTTGGCACCGCGCTGGTAGCTGCGGAATAGGAACGTGTTGTTTGCTGTGCTGTCGTCATAGATCCAGCGCGCGGACGTTAGCTCACCATGCTGGTAGGTGTACGCCTTTCCGAAGAGGTCACCGTTGGTGCCGACGCCCTTGCCAGCGGCTGGGAACACGTTGCCATAATCAGTGACGCACTGGGTGTCCGATGGCTGGGAAGCCAACGTTTTCGTAAGCTCCGCGCCAACGTTGCCGCTCCCATCGTTAAACCTGCAGTTGACCAGCGCCACGGTCTGGGACGGGTCATAGCTCGACGTCCCCTTCAGAAACCCGTTTGTCGCATCGAACTCGAAGCGGCGGACGACCTCGCTGGCCCCCTGCTGCTCCTCTTCCGTCCGCCTTTTGAAGATGTTCGGCAGCGCCGTTCCAGAGGTCCCGTCCCAGTGCTGCGGGTCCCAGAATGTCGTCACATTTCGCTCGATCGTTCCGCCCGCCGTGCCGGAGTGGCTCTCCACATTGTAGTGACGGCCGTTGCTCGAGTCCCAGTCGCACATCCCCGAGACCGGAGTCGTGCAGTCGGAGGCGGTCAACTGATAATCGATCTGGTGGTTCGGACAAGTCGAGCAGGTTCCCGCCCCGAAGATCGTGTTCTCCAGGGACAGGCGGCGATTCTGGTACTCGCTTGCCTGATTATCGTAGTCATAGGTGCGGAACGTCGTCCGAAGCGACTTGCTCGAGCAGTAGGCCTGCTCGCCACCGGACCCGCACGCCGGCATCGTGGTGCTCGTGTCGGACGGGTCCGAGTCGAACACGCGCTCTTCCACGTCAGCGCCCAGACGATCCCCCGGGATCGTAACGATCTGGCCTATCGTCGTGCTGTTGAAGCGAACGGCCTTCGCGCGCCGGACACCCGTATCCGTGCCCGAATTGACGTCCGCTTTGGGATACACGACAACTGTGAGCGTCTCTGCGTTTTGCGGGTTCGACGTCGACCCTTGCTCGCCAAACGGAAACGCATACTGGTTGTAGTCCGTGACATTTACTGCGCCGACCAAGGTCTCAGTTCGCCTTGTCACGCCATAGTTTTGAAAGGAGAATCGGAATGAATAGTCGTCCGCATTCTTGTCGTTGCTGCAGATTAGCTCCGGTTGCCTGACGATCGGCTCGGGCGCGCTTCCTGCGTGACAAAAGGCCGGGCCCGTCTGAGTGATCCCTGGAACAAGGCCTGTCGTCGGGGGTGCTACGGGAAGGCAATTCTTGGGCAGGTTGCCCGTGTGCCCATGATAAAAGTTGTACTGATCGTAGCAGTAGTCGAGTTTGCCGCCCGTCGGCAGTATCATCTCGTTGAGAATCCCTGCAATGACGCCCGTTCCGTAGTCGAACTGGTAGGTTGGACTGGTACCGGAGTCGTCTGCCGGGAGCGTAATCTTGCGCAGAACGTCAAAGTTCACATGGAGCGTCGTCTGGTCAGGGCACTGGCGCGGATAGACCGGCCCATTAAGCGCGGTATCATAGGACAGGCTCCACGTGGCCGTAGTCGATACGTTGTTCACCAACACTGGAAAGGCGAATGACGACACCTTGTTCGCCGCGACGCCAACCGTGATTGAGGTGCCATTGAAGGAGATAGTCTTCGGCACCCACCTGCCGGCACCTCCGCCGGTTGGACTCGTCACCATATTGAGCGCGCACGACTCGTCGTAATACCACGAGGGATTCATGTCCGTATTGTCGTGGTAGGTCACGGAGTACGAGTTCAGAAAGGGGTCCGTTACGGAGGAGAGATACCATCCATCGCGCCCCTTCCCGAAGTCGTGGATGTAGCCAGGGTTGCTGGTCGGAAACGGATCGTCATACCCAACCACTTGCTGATTGAAGTAATAATGATTTCCGTCCCCGTCCCACATGTCGTAGGGCCCGCTCCCGCTTAGGAAGTACTGACTCCCGTCCCCGGTCTTCCAACCGCCTGGGCGTACCAGGTTGAAGGGATGCTGACTCCCGTCCGGTGCAAAGAAGCACTGCGCCACCGTGATCCCTTGTTTGCAAGGCTTGATCGCCCCTAGAGTGAATGTCCAGCCGAGGCCAAGGGCTGGGTCACCAACAACGAGAGAATAGCTATACAGTGTCGGCTGTGTATATGGGCCGCCATCCTCCAGGTTTCGAGATCCGTACGTCATCATGAGCTGAAGGCGAAGCTTCGGCCCGATCGGATACGATGGCCCGAGAGGAATAGGTATGGTGAGCTGACCACTGTACAGGTTGATTGAGTCCACATCGTTGTGGTGAAAGATGCTGTTCACGTAGCCCTGTGCCAGGTCTGCGTCGTTGTCGGGGCCGTTCTGGGCCAAAAGTGAGCTCTGAGCCAGGAGGAGGATGACGCCCGCGGCGAGGCACACCCCGGCAGAGACTCGAACCCTATGGCCGACCGTTGTCGCGGATTCCATCACGTACCTCTCTTGTCTCCGACCCTGGCTAGCAGGAGTGGTGGCTGCATGCGTGCGCAATACGTGCGAGAAGTGGTTGCACCCGGGGAGGGAAGGCATGTTGTGCGGTTGAGGGCGCTTGGAGACCGTTGATACAAAGGCATAGCGTTATTGACGAATCGAGGCTTGTAGCGCGAATGGCCGTGTCGGTGCGTGAGCAATACCCATCATTTTCGACCGAGGCGGTGTGGCAAGAGCAGGGCGCGATGATCGCGACAGTGATGCCCGTCGCTGAGACTTCCCGGACAGGAAGGGCGTACCCGCCGTTCCCCGGAATCAGAGCGTGGGCCGGCATCTACCGACTAAGGTGCCTTGTGAAGCAAGAAAGTGGGACACCTGCGGAAAATAGACATCGCCAGCAAGAGGCCGGCCGGCGCAGGCTGCACGGATGCGCTTCCCGATCGCACTCCGTTCAGGCGTTCTTCCTTGCCCACCGGCCAGACGGGTTGGTCGGGACTACGTTCGCCGCTCGAAACCCAGGAGATGATCAAGAGAACCTGGAAGCGACTGGCGAGTTCACACCCGTCGGGCGCTGTTTGGGTTATCAGACGCCTCCAGCCCGGACCGGCGTGGGCAGGGAAGCATAGGGACGTAGGGACTTCCTGCAGGGCGCCGGCAACGGACCAGCCCCGAATCGGGCCCGTAGGTTTCTGCGCGCCTTTGTCGTTCTTAGCCCCCTTCTCCCTAACCCCGGCCGACGTCTACAACGTCCCTATGTCCCTCGAGCCCACTGGAGCCGATGTAACGGGGTCCGGTGGCCTGGGTCATGGCCCTAGGGTGACATAGGGGACATTGGGTGACATTGCGGCGGGGTAAATCGACAACCAACCCTTTGTGTGGGAGGCCTTGTTCTTCCTTGATCTCCGTCCATTCCCTCTGCTTCCCGATGTCCCCTATGTCACCCAATGTCCCCCACGTCCCCCTGACTGGCGCGGGCCGAGGTGGCGTCGGGAGATTGTCGCGACGCTCGGTGGAGTAGCTAGGTCAGCTCCCCGCCGAATCGGAGCGCACCCAGTGTCTTCGTTGGGGTGGTTCGTTCCCTGACATTGATCGTGCCGCACGAGTTAGCTTCGAGCCAACCGCAGAGAAGCGCTGCCGAGCGCTGAGGATCCGTCGGTGAATGTCAAGCCATTACCTCGATAGGGCCGGCCGCCAAGCCAGCCGGGGCGGAAGTCGAGCACCTGGGGGAGGTTGGCAGCTCGTGTCCTTTGCCAGAGCCGCTTGGCGTCGTGCCGCGGGCGGCTTCCGTCCGCACGGATCTAGCTGCTCGTCGCGGCGTAGAATGCGTGGCCAGGGAGGAGGGGCGTTGGGCGAGGCGACTCAAGAGAAAGCGCGAGCCTACTGGGATAGGCATCATCACACCAATGAGGATCCAGCCTCTTGGCAGGCGAATCCCAGATGCAGAGAGGCCATCAACCGCCGCGTCAGCGGCCACCCCGAGGCGTGGCCGATCGTGGCCTTCAAGTGGTACATCGGGCGCCGATTTCAGCGAGGACTATCCCTCGGTAGCGGTCTCGGAAACCTCGAGCGCGCCGCACGCAGCATCGACCTGTGCGAGGCAATCGAGGGAGTGGACGCGTCCGAGGTATCCATCGACATCGCCAAGTCGAGAGCGAAAGCCGAGGGTGTCACAGGTATTTCATACAGGGTCGGCAACTTGAACACCCTCAGGCTGCCACGCGATCACTACGATGTCGTCTTCTTCCACGCGTCGCTTCACCACGTCCGCTCAGTTGAAAGACTGCTGGCGCGGGTCGAGCGTGCACTGACTCCGGACGGCATTCTGTATCTCGAAGAGTGGGTGGGTCCATCGCGTACCGAGTGGAACGACTCCCGCTTGGCCAAGATGCGCGCCCTTTACGCAGAACTGCCGGCATCCTGGCGGGCCTATCCGGTCCTTCGAGCACCTATCGTGGCCGACGATCCATCCGAGGCCATTCGCTCATCAGCGATCCTTCCGGCTGTGCACCGCTTGTTTCGTGTCATCGCGGAGCGACCATTCGGCGGACATCTCGTTGCCGTCATCCTTTCGCAACTGTCTGACAGGGTGGCCGAGGCGGACCGAGATGCGTTGATCGAGCGACTGCTCGCGATGGAAGAGGCGGACCTCGCGAGCGACCCATCTTGCTCCTATCATGCGGTCGTCGTAGCTCGCCGCAAGAGTGGCCTTGCGAGAGTGACTGGACACGCGCTAACGATCGTGGTCCAGCTAGGGGTCGCCACACGCGACCTCAGCGCCACGGCGTGGCGGGTCTTGGTTGCAGACCGTGCTCGTGCGATTGCTCGAACGCATGTCGGCCGTGCACTGGTTCGCAGTCTGCGCTCACTTGGTCACCGCTGAAGCGCGCCTCGTCCTGACATGGATTCCTTTACGATTGGCCGTCACCCGATCGGCCGCCTGGCTCGCACCGTCGATGTGAACGGTCTTACTACAGCCGAAAAGGGGGAACTCCAAATGACGTCAGCAGCACGTACCCGGAACTTATTGGGTCTCACACGACACGTCGCGGCACAGAATGTGAGGCGCATCGCTGCTCTAAGTGCGAGATGCATTCTTGTTCGTATCAGTGCCTGCGCCATTGTACTTGCCCTCCTCACAGCTAGGACCCTTACCGGGCAGGCAGGGCAGTGGAATCAGCTAGTGATCACGGACTATGTGCCGAATTGGACCGATTCGAATGGCACTTTGTGGTCGGACGTCCTCAACCTCGATCCCAGCACGTTCGTTGATCAACAGTTCGCCCAACAACACATAGCGTGTATCGATAATGACTGCACAAAAGAGTGGCTCATAATGGGCTACTCGGTTGTACCTGGCGCGAACTTCCCCGCGATCGGTGACTCACTAAGCATAGTGACCCGTAACCCCGCCAATGGTGAGTTCAATCTGAATCTTGCCCAGAATCCCGTTCTTCACTTCAACAAGGCCGTTCCACCCGCCGACTGGACCACAGTTGGGGGCCTTGGCGCCGGTTCCAGCATCGCGTCAACCGCCCCTCTCGCGGCCGCTGGAGGGTATAAGTACTTTGCGATTGTACCCGTCGGCGACTTCAACGGTGGTGCAAATCAGGGCCATCCGGGCCAAGATCAGTATGGCTGTGTCTTGCCGGGAACTACAACGCCAGCCATGGGCTGGATTACGATCGCAGTCAGCAAGACCGGCTCCGTGGACTCAGGCTCGGACTGGGGATTCATACCGCAGAGCGGGCAGGCTTTAACGACCGACCCAACTCAGTCGATCCAACTCATAAAGCGAGTAAATAGTCAGGGAACTCCTCTTTTCACAAGGCTGATTCAATCCAGCAATGTCAACTGCGTTTCGCCTAGGACCCAGTCATGGTCTGACTATTACTGGCACATAGCGTTCATGTATAACAAGTTCGACCAGAAGTTTTACATCGCTGCGGGCTACGCGGGCGAGCAGGGAATCGGAGCGACGTGGTGGCGGCTTGCCTTCAATCCATCAGCGACGTTCGGCCTAGGCGCACTCGAATTGTACGACCGAACGCAGAACGGCTTCGTGCCTTCGACGGGAGTGCTAACGAGCGACTTGTTTCAGTCAAATGCTGGAGACCCGCCCTCTCCCGTCCCGAACTATCTCACGGGCCCGGTAGACCCCCACGACCTTCGGATGCTCTATAGATCGGATGGCTCCTTTGACTCGGTTCTATTCATCTATACACCCGGGCCTGACTTTAATGGAAACCCGACCCCATACAAAGAACATGCGTACTACGTTATCGGCTCCCTTCCGACGTCCAGTACGGGGAACTTCGTGTGGGGCAACCCGCAAGAGCTAAATATTTGGCTTCCGACCGAAGATAACGACGGCGACGGCGTTGGAGACACTAGCCCCCCGGAATACTGGATGTGCGGCGCCGGCGGAGCGTACTTTTCCCTGATACAGCATGGGGTTAACGGCAGCGGCGCCCCGCAGCTGTCGGGCTATGTAGCTACGTTCAACCAGGCGCTGCATCCTCAGGGAAGCTGCACGTTTTTCCAATCACAGGGCGCGCTGCCGGTTGACTATGCGGTGGAAAGGTCGCAGCCGGCAGTTGCGGCCGCTTTAGCGGTTGACTCCCACAGCATTAACAATGTTACTAATGGAAATCTGAACGGCGTGTTTGAACCCGGCGAGACGGTCCAGGTGGAGACCTCTTGGAAGAACGACGGAGTGGCGCAGGCGATTGCCAGCGGCGTAGTAAGTATTCCCGCCCCATTCGGATCCCCCGGAGTGTACAGTTTTGCTGGTCCTACGCCGGCGACCTACACGACCGTTGACGCGGCTGCAAACTATGGCACGATTGCGCCGGGTAGTACCATCTCTTGCTTAGCAGCCGGTAATTGTTACGTCCTGCAGGTATCCGCGACACGACCGGGAGGACTGGTTCATTGGGACGCAGCATTCACCGAGCAGATATCGCAAACTGGCCTGCTGAAGACCTGGCTACTCCATATTGGGAACAGCTTTACTGATGTGCTGCAAAGCGATAGCCGGTACAAAGCCGTTGAGACAGTCTTGCACTACGGAATTACTGCAGGTTGCAATACCGGGACGACGTACTGTCCAGACAGTAGTATTCAACGGCAGCAAATGGCCGTGATGCTGCTAAAGGAAGAGCATGGGTCATTATATGCGCCGCCTAGTTGTCAGGGGATTTTCGGCGACGTGACATGCCCAAGCCAATTTGCAAACTGGATCGAGGAGCTCTACAACGAAGGTGTCACGGCGGGCTGCCAGGTGTCGCCCCCGCTATTCTGTCCGACAGCAAGCACCGCGCGCCAACAGATGGCCGTGTTCTTACTAAAGATCAAGCATGGTGTTTCGTATACGCCGCCTACTTGCAGCGGAATCTTCAGCGACGTCACCTGCCCGTCGACCTTTGCGAACTGGATTGAGGAGTTGGCGCACGAAGGAGGAGTCGCGATCGGTTCCTGCCCGGGTGCCGGCACAACGTCAGGAAAGTATTGTCCAGGCGACCCGGTGACTCGGGGTCAGATGGCGGTGTACATGACAAATACGTTTGCGCTCAATCTGTATCGACCCTAGAGGCGCGAGTCGCCCGACCGTTGCTGTGGGCAGGCCATAGGGCTTCACTTAAGGAAGGTCGAAGGAGTTCTTGGTTACTGGAAGGAGAGATCCGTCCGGCTCAGCGCGAGTGTGTCGGCAGACTGGCTGGAGTTCCAAGAAAAGGACGCCTCCCGCTTTCGCGGGAGGCCCGGCTTCCCGGCAGCAAGCATGCGTGGGAAGGGGCGAAGGGGCGAAGCCGACGGCTCATGCACGCATGAGCCAATCGTTACTTCAGTTCATGAGAGCGTAAACCCAACGAACAAAAGCGTCCGTGTCGAACAGGACGCCGCGAGAAGAATCGACCGCCAGGCGCCCACCGATTAAGTGGGGGCGGTCGGCCAACCACATATCCAGGCGCGACGCTTTCCAGTCGAGGATGGCGCGCGCCTCCCGATGATTGAGTCTGTCCTTTACGGGCCGCGGGTACGGCCGCGATGGTGTCGGTTTTAAGACGGGCATCGAAAGCCATTCGAGTTCGTCTCGCAAGCGCAGGAGCCAGAAGCCCTGGCCCTGCGGCAAATGATGGGTCGGGACGGGCTGCCCGAGCGGAAACCCGCGGTCCTCGCCTTCGAGGTGCCGCAGGATGCCCAATCGCCGCTGCTTCACGAGGTCGCTGCGGCCTTTCATCTCTTTCGGATCGGCGAGCCGATCACTCTTCTGCAGCCAGTCCCGCAACTGGGGATGGCTTGCCGCGACGATCGCCTCGACGCGTAGGTTCGCACCGGGCCGCCGATTCTCGGCTTCAACGCGCGCGAGCTCGTTGAGCTGCTGCGCGCGGGCCGGGTCACTGGTCACGACACGATATTTGTCCGTTCGAAGCTCGCGGCTTCCGATTACCGCGATCTCTTGCGGGATGTCTGATTCGTCGGCGGGCCATTCGGCCTGCGCCGGGGCGCTTGGGGCGCCGTTCAATTCCGGCGGGAGCTCCTGCCGGCAACTTATACAAATCCGACGGGCTTCTGCGGGTGGGCTCATCTCTCTCCTTGGCTGGAGGTTGAAGGGGCCCACGCTCGACCGGATCTCTTAAACCACGTTTCCCAGGTCACTCTGGGAACGCTCTCGGTTGTCAATGACCGCTGGCCGGCTTGCTGCCGAACCGCGCATTTTACACGACCCGCTCCGAAGTATCGAAGGCGAGCGCCTAATCCTCTGGCCGGATTGTGGTTGCACTGAAGGGCTTCGAGATCGCGCCGTCGATCATGAGTCGCAGGTAGATACGGTAGTTCGGGAGGCCAATCAGGTCCGAGGCCGAGAACTCGGGTGCGAATTCTTCTGCAAGTGACGCCGCGTCTTCTGGTCCGACGCGAAACGAGACGAGCGTGCCGACGTTCCCGAGGACCGAATCACGCACCAGAGGGTCGAGCTGCCCGAGGAACTGATTCGTGAGGGTGAGGTTCACTCTATATTTGCGCAGCTCCGAGAGCATCGAAACAAAGCTCAGCGTCGCGAAGGTCTGGAACTCGTCTATATATAGGTAGAAGTCCCGCCGCCTTTCTTCGGGGATGTCCGACCGGGAAAGACCCGCGAGACCGAGCCGAGCAACCAGGAGCGCGCCAAGGAGGGCTGCCGAGCTTTCGCCTATGCGGCCCTTCGCAAGATTCACGAGGAGGATCTTCCCTTCGTCCATCACGCGGCGAAGGTCGAAAGAGCTCTTAGGAGTGCTCAATATCCGGCAGAGAACGGGATCGGAGAGAAACGCGCCGACCTTGTTCTGAAGCGGGGCGATCGCCTCGGCCCGGAATCTCGCCGGATAGTTCTCGTACTCGCGAAGCCAGAAGTTCCGTACCTGCGCGTTCCCGACGCGCTCGGCTGCCCGCTTCCTGAAGTCCTGGTCTTCGAGGAGTCGCGGGATGTCGGCGAGTGTTGCCTCCGGCTGTTCGAGAAGGCAGAAGACGGCGTTACGGAGGATGTGCTCGAGCCGCGGGCCCCAGGAGTCCGTCCAGATCTTCTTGAAGACCTCGACGAGCGCCGAGGCGGCGAGAGGCCGCCGCTCCGGGGGCACCCGTTCGACCGGATTGAAGCCGAACGCACGAGCCTGATTCGGCACGTCGAGGTAGATAAGGTCAGCCTGTCGCTCCTTCGGCAGAGCCGCCGCCACGCGCTCGACCAGATCGCCGTGCGGATCAAAAAGCGCCGCTCCCTCGCCTGCGACGAAGTCTTGCCGGAGCAGTCTCTCAAGGAGCGACGACTTGCCGGTTCCGGTCTTCCCGAGGGCGTACATGTGGGAACGCCGGTCCGCCTGCCGGATGCCGAAGGTCCGGCCTTCGTTGCGGAAGTCAGTCTTCCCGAAGAATGCGATGCGCGGGCTGTCCATCCTGAAAGCGTGAGCCCGCAGAAACAAAGGCGAAAGCCGTCACTTCTTGCCGCAAACGACAACTTTCACCGTCTCGTGGTTTCTCCTTTTCCGTCCTAACCTGAGCTCAGCTTCCTTAACAACTGAATAGCTCAACGGAAAAGGGGGTGATGGCGACGTGCCGTCTCGGGGGAGGAGTCCGCCTCGAAGGGTCGATTTCCTGAACAGCCAACATTCTGAAAGGAGAACAGACGTGACCGACCAGCCAGGATCCACCGAATCAGGAAACGGAAACGGGCGTGACAAGAAGGCTTGGGTCGTCGCCCGCAACGGCGACGCATTCAAAGTCTACGCGCCGGGAAGCCCGGGCGACGTCCACACCGTTCGATTGAACGGCATCCCTACCTGTACCTGCCGAGAGTACAACGCACCAGGCCGCGGCGAACGCGTACCCTGCATTCACATCAGTGTCGTCCTCGCAGCTCAGGGAGGCAGATTCGCTCCTCAGCCGGTTGCCGCCATTTCTCCTGCCACACGTATCCCGATCGAACACGCCCCCGAACGTAAGGGAAACGATTCTTCCGAGGACACGACCCGGCAGATGCTTTTGAAAAGAAGCGTCAGCCCCGATGGCAGGATTGACTCTCTCTCCGTTGAGTTCTCCCTACCCGTAGCGAAGCTCTCGACCTCGGACATCAAGGCTTCGGCCTCGAGGGCGCTTGCCCTCCAGTCGGAGATCGTCGAGGGCTTCCTCGGGAACAAGGGGAAAGGCAACGGCCACGCCACAGAGCCGGAGCCTTCTGACGGGACCGTTTACGCCTGCATCACGGGCGTACGTGCGATGGATACGAAGTGGGGCCGCAGGCTCTTCCTCACCTTCAACGCGAACGGGGAACTCCTGAAGCTCTTCGGAACTCCGCGGCGCCTCGGCGAGATCCTCGGCTTTGCCGGCTTTCCCGAATACTCCCAGAGAATCGCCGAAGGGCTTGACCTCGACCTTCCGTGCCGCGTTCTCGTCGAGCCGACGGCTGACGGGCGGTACATGAATATTCGGCGGGTTATCCCCGCCAAGAATTAGGGGGACGGAGGTGAGTACCGAAACCGCCACCACCGCGAAGAACCTCCTTCCGCATCTCTCGTTTACACGCATCGACCGCTACCTCGACTGCCCGGAGCAATATCGGCTCTATTACCTCGAGGGCTTCCGGCCGACGGAGCCTTCGGCAAACCTCATCTTCGGGCAGACCATTCATCAGGCGCTCGCATACTTGTTCACCATGAACGGCGACCCGGGCGCTTTCTTCGTGAAGGCCTGGGAAGAGATCGAGCGGATGCCCGTCCGGTATAGCGGACGGGCCACCTGGAGCGGCCTCGGGTTCACGGGCCAGGCGCTCCTCAAGAAGTTCGTCGATGAGGAGTTTCCGCGGCTGGGCACCGTTCTTGGCTCGGAGCGTTCCTTCGAGCTTGCGATCCCGAACGTAGATGTGCCCTTCATCGGAGTCATCGATCTCGTTGCCCTCCGCGACGGCCGGCTCATTCTCGCGGACTTCAAGACGTCATCGTCTTCCTATGCGGAGCACGACGTCGCTCTTTCCGATCAGCTCACAGCCTACAGCCTCGCTGTGCCCGAAGCAGAGGAGGCGGCGCTCTGCGTCTTCGTAAAGACCAAGGAGCCGCGCATCGAGTGGCACCTCTCGAAGAGGAACGGTCCTCAGCTCACGGAGTTCCTCCGGAAAGCCGAGTACGTCGCCCGAGAGATCAAGGCCCAGCACTTCTACAAGCGGCCGGGAACCTGGTGCTCCTGGTGCGACTTCCTTCCCATTTGTCTCGGAGACACGAAGAGAGCCAAAGAGGCTCTCATCCGCATCTCGTGAGGCATCCCGAGCCAGCGTGGAACGCTGGCTCTCTTTTCAACACTCACTCCTGAAAGGAGGAGCCTTGTGGCCGAACGGCGCAAGCGGGTCACCGTGCGCGTGTCCTACGCCCCGGATGACCCAATGATTCCTGTCATTCTCCGCGCCTTTAGGGTTGCGGAAGGTACCCGCGAGCTCCGTGGGTCGGGCAATCTCTTGAACGAGCCCGCTCTCGTGAAGGAGTACCTTGCGGGCCTTCACGGCGACGATTCGCAAGAGCAGACGGGTGCGCTCTATCTCAACGCCCGCAACCGCCTCATTCGCCACGACCCCGAGGTCTATCGAGGCACGCTCGACCGGGCGGTCGTGGAGCCCAGGGAGATCCTGAAGCGGGCGCTTCTCTGCAACGCGGTCGGGATTATCCTGTACCACAACCATCCGTCGGGCGACCCGACTCCCTCGCGGGAGGACCGGGAGTTCACGCGGAGGGTGAGCGCCTCCGCTGAGGCAGTCGGTCTGCGGCTCCTCGACCATATCGTCGTGGGCTCCGCGGGCTGCGTTTCATTTCGTGAGGTGGGTCTCCTCTGACCCCTTCATTCTCCTGGCCGGCAATACTGCCGGCCTTTTTCTAGTGCCGTGAAGACAATTGACCTTGACGTATCTGACGCTCGCGCTAGGCTGCGGTCGCATGAACACGCTCGATATCCCCAAGCTCTTCGCCTCCTTCCTCGAGGGTTATGACGTCGAAGCGAAGAACGCCATCTGGCGATCGCACAGCCAGCGCTTCAACGACTTCTGGAAGACGCGGATCATGGCCTCGGGGTCAGGGGAGTTAAGCGACGGCGAGATCGACGACATGGTTCGCATCCTCGACCGCCAGGGCAAGGGCAACACGGGCAACGACGAGGCAGTCGCCCGGGCGATGATTGCTCAGGGAGCATGGAGGCGACTTTTCAAGCAGATCAAGGGCGAGCGAGAGCTCTCGACCGCCCTTGATGAAATGTTCAAGGCGGATCGCGACGGGATTGCGCTGTCCGCGGCTATCAATCGCGTCTACGACGTGAACAAGGGCCGCCGGAACAACCTGACGGGGGCAACCGGAACCGCGATCGGCGCCTTCCTTGCTGCCCACGACCCCTTCGGGAATGTCAGCGTCATTTCGCTAAACGACCGCCGGAAGGTACTCGATTACTTCAGCCTCGCGTACGCGATCGACTTCGAGAAGGACCCGGTCGGCAAGAAGATTGCGCTCTCGAACCTGGCGATCCGTGAGGGCTTCGGCAAGCTCGGCGTGAACCAGAATGCCCGCACGATCTCGGCGTTCCTGTATTCGGCTGGGGTGAAGGACCTTTGGAAGTTTGAGCAGGAGGTCGGGCCAGGCCCCGAAGCCCCTCCGCCCGTTCCGGCGGAGGCCAGGCTGCCGGCGACCCATCTCTCTTTTACATGGAGAAACAGCTCGAGGATTTTCTCATCGAGAATTGGGAGAAGACCGAGCTCGGGAAGGATTACGAGTTGATCGAGGAAGACGGTGAGCTCGCAAGTCGACAGTACCACACGCCAATCGGGATCATCGACATTCTGGTCCGCGACAAGAAGACGAAGCAGCTCGTCGTGATCGAGCTAAAGAAAAACCAGTCGAGCGACGACACGGTCGGTCAGCTCGCGCGCTACATGGGCTGGCTCGAGGAGCACAAAACAAACGGGAGTCCGACAAAGGGCATCATCATCGCAGCCCGATACGATGACCGTCTCCGCTACGCCCTAAAGAAGGTCAAGGACGTCGAGGTATACCAATACCACGTGGCCTTCAAGCTGAAGGAGTTCAGGCCGGACTGAGGCGCCTAGTGGGTCGTCGCCAGCTTCTTCGCCGCAGCGATCGCCGCCAGGACGCCGGACTGTTCGCGAATAGCCTTGACCTTCGCGCGGTCTGCCTTCGAGAGCCGCCGGACCGCGGCCATGTAGCGCCCCTGGGTGCGCCACGCGGCCCGAGCCGCCTTCGACACTCTCTTCGGCGCTTTCCGCGAACGCCTCCGCAGACCTTCCGGGCCGCGGAGGAACCGCAGTCCCTCGCCTCCAAGCTGTTCCAGACGTTCCTTGATTTCCTGGACGAGCTGCTGCCGGTGCTTGAGCGCGCCCGCGATATCCGAAGCGGTCACCTTTCCAAGAGCGTGCAGCCAGCGAAGAGCTGCGTGGGCTTCTTTGGGGGAGAGCTTGGGGAAGGGAGTCTTGCGTTTCGGCATCGTGCGTTCTCCTTCGGGGGCGGGAGAGTACCACTGATGCGAAGCGCCAAAACGAGCTTTGACAGGGCCAGTTGTGAACGCTACTGTTAGGCTGACGAGCTATGGGACCAACTCTTATTTTCGACAAATCAGTGCTGGAAAGCCTCAACCCAGATGAGGCCGTATGGCTTGATAACTTTTATCTTTCAAATCTGACACCGCTCTTCTTTGTCGAGACCCTTGCGGATCTCGAGAAGGCCGCGCGAGGCGGCCGAACCCCCGAAGATGTCGTGGGTAGCCTTGCCTATAAGACCCCAGACGAAAGCTCAAAATGTAATGTCCACCACACGACTCTCCTCGCAGCCGAACTCTCGGGTTCTGCCCAGGTTGAGATCGGCCTGGGTCGACCAATTATTAGCGGTGGCCAAGCCAAAGAACTTGGCGGCAGGTTGGGTGTCATCTTCCAGCAATCGCCTGAGGAGGAGGCCTTCCAGCGCTGGCAGCGGCACGAGTTCTTGGAACTTGACCGAACCTACGCGAAGGTGTGGCGGCGAGCGCTGTCGCACATAAACCTGGAAGAGAACTACCGCTCGTTCCAACGGTTTTTCCCGCTCGGGCGGCCTAAGACTCTCGCGGATGTGAAGCGAATGGTGGACTTCTACCTCGGCGGGCCGGACCAGGAGGTGATCCTCTCGTTCGGCCTCTCCTTGATGGGGTACGGGGATGACACGAGGGAAGCGGTCCTTTCGCGGTGGCGCGGCGCAGGTCGCCCGAGTATTTCGACGTTCGCGCCGTACTTTGCCCACGTGTACGGAGTCGATTTGTTCTTCAACTTGGCGCTGGCTGCCGATCTTGTCGGCCGCGGCCGAGCGAGCCACAAGGTCGACCTCGCCTATCTGTACTACTTGCCGTTCTGCACGGTCTTTACATCGAACGACAAGTTGCACGTTGACTTGGTGCCGTTCTTTCTGCGAGAGAACCAGACGTTCGTACCTGGCAGCGAGCTGAAGGCGGATCTCGCCAAGCTGGATGCGCACTACGACGCGTTCCCGGAAGAGGTCAAGAAGCGCGGCCTTATGAGCTTCGCCTTCTACCCGCCCCCTGATGATTCATTCTTGATCTCGCGGCTATGGGACAGACACATGGCTTCCGACTGGCGCGAGCGTCAGAGTCGGCCATCGCCCCCGCCCGACCCGGAGGCTCAGAAGAAGCTTCTGCAGCAGCTCGAGCGTCTGAGGACCGAGGGGCGTCCAGTTGCGGAGGGCGCCACCGTGGACTCGGACAGGGCTGACCACATGGTCATCGAACGGAAGGTCTATCCAAGAAAGGGCAAGTGGAACCGCTTTCCACCAGAGATAACCAACCGCAGGCGCAACGAGCAAGGTGAGTGGGAGGATGCTCCGCCGAGCACGCTTTCCTGACCCGGAAGTGGTGTGCGTCGAGGGCGACCGTTGACGGTCAGGTGTTGGACGCAACTCCAACGCGTTGTTATATTTCCGCTATGCCCCGGCGACCCCAAAAGGACGAGATACCCGCATCTGAGTCACGCGCTGTCGACTTTAAGGCCGCGTTTGCTCCACAAAACCCAGGAGATTGGTGCGAACTGATCAAGGACATTGCCGCCATGGCAAATTCAGGAGGCGGCAGAATTTTCATCGGTCTCGACGACGATGGCAAGCCGACCGGCTGGGACTCGTCAATACTTGTGGCGGTTGATCCGGCCATGATCGTTGACAAACTCGCCAAGTACACTGGCGAGCACTTCGCTGGCGTCATCATCACTTCTGGTTCGATCGGTCCCAGCAAGTACTGCCGTCTCGACATCGCTGCTGCGGAAGGCAATCCGCTAGCCTTTGAGCGACCTGGAACCTACGAAGTTAGCCCTGGGCAGCAAAAGACGTCGTTCTCCAAAGGTACCGTCTATTTCCGGCACGGAGCAAAGAGTGAGCCAGGCACCGGAAAAGATCTTGCCCAATTCATCGCCAGGGAGATCCGCCGGACACGAAACACATGGCTGTCGGGTATCCGACGTGTCGTGACCGCGCCACGCGGCTCCCAGGTTGTTTTCTCAACTCCAGCGGGAGCCATTGCCGGTGGTGGCGGTAAAGGCATTCGCATTGTCGATGATCCGCGTGCGCCTGTCTTTCGGGGAGTCGATGCCGACATTACGCATCCGTACAGATTGAAAGAGCTGGTGGAAGAGGTCAACCGGCGGCTAGCCGGCCGGGCTCGGATTGGTAGAAATGAGGTGCTCGCGATTAGGAAAGCCCACGAAGTGGAGAGGAAACCAGGGTGGTTTCACAAGCCTCGATTCGGCAGCCCTCAGTACTCCGACTCCTTCGTAGAATATTTGTTGCAGGAGCGCGCGCGGGACGAAAAGGTCTTCGAAAAGGCGAGGGCCGCGTACAAGACGATAAGCAAGAAGAAGTAATCCCACGCGGCAAGTACTAACCCAATGGCTCAGTCCGTCTTTTTTTCATGGCAGGCAGATACGCCGAACCGAGTCGGCCGGACCTTCTTGAGAGAGGTCCTCGAGGAAGTCTGCGCGGTGATAGCCGCGGATACCACCCTAGACGAGGCAGCGCGCGATCTCGCGGTTGATAGCGACACTCAGGGTGTCGCGGGGCAGCCGCCGATTGCGGAGACCATTTTCAAGAAGATCGATGCCTCCGCTGTCTTCGTCGCCGACATGACCTTCACTGGGAAACGGATGGATGGGCGTCCCACCCCAAACGCAAACGTGCTTATCGAATATGGGTGGGCTCTGAAATCGCTTGGCCATGAGCACGTGATTTGCGTTATGAACGCCGCGTATGGACCGCCTACACGGGAAGACCTGCCCTTCGACCTGGCACATCTCAGGTGGCCGATCACGTACTCATTAGCAGAGGATGGACCGGCTGAGGTTAAGAGGGAGGAAAAGCGTAAGTTAGCCAAGACCCTAGAGGCTGCTCTTCGAGCGAGCTTGGGAACTGTCCCAACTCCGCTCGTCGCCGAACCCCCGCCATTCCCTCAAGCTGCCGCAAAAGATGGCCCGGCTCGGTTCAGGGCGCCTGGTGAGGCGTTGGGGTTCGAAGATGACAGCTTCGGCGGTAGCAATCGGAAGGTCTATCTCGCCGCCGGTCCAGCGATTTGGCTCCGTCTTTTTCCAAGTGTAAACCCGGCGAGACGATGGACCACACGTGAGATCAAGGAGCGAGCGGTCCAAGGCGACGCAGGGCTGCTCATGCCGATGGTGAGCGGGGCCGGCGGATACTCGCATCTACGTGCAGAGGATGGGCTCGGCATGCATCGCGCTGAGCCAATCCAGCGAATGGACGACCCGCCGGAATCGATTCAGGTAGCCGGCGTCACGTTCGTTTTTCGGACTGGCGAAGCCTGGAGCGTTGACACCGCGCTGCTGGCCTACGAGACCACCAGGCTCTTCTCTGACGAGATTGAGAAGGTGTTGTCCGAGAGCGCGGAGAGATACCGCCGCTTCCAGGCGACTCTCGGCATTACCGGCGTTCTCAAATGGAAGACTGGCGTGGTCGGCGCGCAGGGGCGGCGACTGGCATACCCGCCAGCGCCCAATCATGTCTGGCTTGGGTCGGCGGGACCTACTTGCGCGGCGGACGTTATCGAGGCCGAGGGACTCTTATCTCCCGGGCAGAGCGCTCGGTCCGCACTTCTGCCATTCTTTGAAAGGCTGTTCGAAGAATGCGGCGTGGAGCGACCCGACTACTTGCCCCGTTAGCGTTAGCGGCAGGTCAGGCGGCGCGGCTAGCCCCCTTTTCATCTTCTCCAGGACTGGTACGATGTAGAAGAGCTGAAGCCTCGGGTTCAATTTCGGCAACCGGGGGTCGCCCCGGTGTCCGCCGTCGACCAGGGGCCCGAATGGCCGGTTTGTAGTCACCATCGCCCCGAACGAGACCTGCAAACTCAAGTATTTCGGCAACAATTAGGTTCAAACTATTGCCCACGAGGGGCACCACGCTTGCATCGCTCGTCGCAAACTGCCGAAACGTCTTGAAAAGAAGCCCCACATCGGCGGTTTCAACACTCTGGTTTACGAACCCCGCAGGAACCACCAAACGTTCAAACCGCCGGCGCCTCTGAACTTCATCCTTCATCGATCGCCACAACCCGGGCAGATTGCCTAACGGCTCCTTGACTTCCGCGAGATGACGACGCAGTTCGCGTGAATCGAGCTCGCCCTCTCGCTCCGCCCCCTCTAGCGCAAAGCTCTGCTTCCGCAGGGTGTCTTTATGCGTGATGAACTCCTGGTCCGAGATGAGGCCCTGCGCCCGCATCCGGATCAATTCTTCGGATTCCTGCTTCACGCGCCGCAACGCCTCGGCTCGCTGAGTCCTCAGCTTGGTCTGGCGCGCACTTCGATCCTCGGCAGCTCGCAGGATCACCTCGCCCAGCTTCTCGACGAGGTCCGGCACGGGAGTTAGAGAGTCGAGGAACTTCTCGAACTCGCAATGGACCGTCTCGATGGAAAAGCTCTGGCGAAAGCCGCAGCCGCGGTATCCGCACCGGTAGTAGGGGTAGCGGTTGCCAGACCTCCCCTTCGAGAAGGCTGCTGTGAGATAACGCTGGCACCGCGCGCATCGGACGAGGCCGCGAAGCGGGAACTCTGCCCGCAGCGTCTGGTGGGCGGAAGGCCCCCGCTTCTTGCCGAAGACTTCTTGAACCTTAAGGAAGGCGGCCTCGCTCACCATCGGGACGTGCCTTCCGTTGTGCTCCTCACCCGACCACGGATCTACGAGGAAGCCTGCGTAGTAGCGGTTCCGGAAGAAATTGTCCACGGCGGTGTGTGATAGAGGCCGGCCCTTCTTCGTCACGAAGCCCCAGGCGGTCATGAGCCGCCGCATGTCGGCCTTCATGTGTGCGCCGGTCGCAGCCTCCTTCCACGCCTTTTGGCCGAGCTCAAAGAGCGGCTGTTCCGGAACGTCCGGGATGGTCTTCTTCTCGCCGAGCTGGTCGGCGCCTCGGTATCCGAGGGGTGGGGTCCATGGGAAGATCCCATCCTGGATTCTGCGTCTCATGCCTTGGACCGTCCGCGCGGCCCTGATGTCGTTATCAAACTGCGCGAAGCCCGCAAGGATCGTCTCCATCAATTTTCCTTCAGGATTAGCGTCGATCGGCTCGGTCACCGAAACGACGCGCACTCCGTACTTTAGAAGCGTCGCCTTGATGTTGAAGTGGTCGGTCACGTTACGTGCGAACCGATCAACCTTCCAGACCAAGAGAACGCCGATGCGGCCTTTTGCCGTGCGTACGAACTCGAGCAAGTCGAGCAGCTGGGTTCGGTCAGCAACCTTTGCGGATTCCCCGCGCTCGACAAAGACTCTCTCAATCTTGATGTTCTTGGATTTGGCGTACTCGTGGCAGGCAGCCTCCTGGGACTCGAGGCTGGTCCCTTCGGACTGCTCCTTCGAGGATACGCGGCAGTAAATGACTCCGTTCATGAAATAGGAAATGGGATTTCTTCGACTTCACTAAATGGTAGCGGCCCGGCGGTGGTCGTCAAGTCGATGGGGATGACGGGTTTTTCGACGGGGTGGGCCCACGTTTCTTTGCGAGGTAGACCTCGAGGAGGAGATCCGCCAGGTCATACATGTCGCGCCACAGCTGTCGAAGCTGCCCTTCGGTGTACTGGTTGGTCAGTTCCGGGCCGAGGAGCTTTTTGAATTCCTGAAGCTCGGCATCGGGTGTGGGTGATGACTGGATCGTTTTCATTTCAAGCCTCCACGTACTCTACGAACGCGATGCCGGACATCCAAGGGTGCAATAGTGGGCGCCTCCGCCAACTTTCCCTCCCTTGTTCAAACGCGATTCGTGCGCCACGCTTGATCGCATGCCCACCAACGAAGGCCTCCACGACCTCGCCCTCCACTACCACCGCCAGCTTCCAGACCGAATCCGCCACTACCTGAACGCCCGTGGCATCCCGGACGAGCTGATCCATCGCCACTTCCTCGGTTGGAGCGGACGGATCACAATTCCAATCCCTAACCGCAATCGCGAGGCCGCCTTCTTCAAGCTCGGGAGAGATCCCGATGACACTTCCGGAAGCCCGAAGATGTACGCCACGCCGGGATCAACGATCGAGCTGTACGGCTGGGAGGTCGTCGCCCGAAAACCCCGGCGGCTCATCATCGCCGAGGGGGAGTTCGACCGTCTGGTTCTCGAGGCGCAAGGCTTCGACGCCGTGACCTCGACCGGCGGCGCCGGCTCCTGGCGCCCGGAGTGGTCGGATGCCCTGAGCGATATCCCAGAGGTCTTCGTCTGCTACGACCGTGATGAAGCGGGGGAGTCAGGCGCTCTCAGAGTCGCCAGGCAGACCCCGAATGCTCGGATCGTGACACTGCCGAATGAGGTGGGAGAGGGCGGCGATGTAACCGACTTCTTCGTGCGCCTGGGACGCACCCCGGAAGACTTCGGCTCGCTCCTCGCCGCTGCCCAGCCAGCCTCTCCGGAGATTCGTGAGGAACGGCGATCGTCTTCGATCTCGGCAACTTCGATCGAACTCTCGTCCCGGATCGCGCGGGTCAAGGAAGCCATCCCGATCGAAGAGCTGGCCATGCAGTACGTGGAGCTCCGCCCGTCAGGAAGGAATCTCATCGGCCGCTGCCCGTTCCACTCTGACCGCTCACCCTCTCTCGTCGTCTTCCCGGAGACCCGGTCCTTTCACTGCTTCGGGTGCCGAGCGGGAGGCGACGTCGTGAACTTCCTGATGCTCGCCAGGAACCTGACATTTTCCGAAGCGCTGTCGTCGCTCGAAAGAACATTGCCAAGCTCGCATGACCGAAAACCCGCCGCATAACCCTCCGGTGCAGCCAGCGACCCCGGTGGCGTCGGTTGCCCTCGACACGGGCGAACTGATCGAGATGGTGTATCGCCCCGAGGAGCGGAGCACGCTATTCGTGCGATCCGACGATCAGGGCCTTTTCGAATACGTCAACGAAATTGACCTCGCGAGCGGCGAGCGGCTCGTCCCGTACTCGCCCCGAAACAACTTGCTGAAGCACGAGGTGGTGCTCCTGCCGTCGGGTCCGGAGGAGTACGGCTCGGACTCCGAGCTTCTCGGGGAGATTCGGTCCTTCATCCATCGCTACGTGGACGTCTCGCCGCTCTTCGAAGAGATCGCGAGCTACTACGTGCTCCTCACCTGGATCTACGACGCCTTCAACGAGCTGCCGTATCTCCGTGTCCGCGGAGACTTCGGAAGCGGCAAGACCCGTTTTCTCCTCACGGTCGGTTCGATCTGCTACAAGCCCATCTTCGCAAGCGGCTCGTCGACCGTTTCGCCGCTCTTTCGCATCCTCGATGCGTTCCGCGGGACCCTCATCATCGACGAGGGGGACTTCCGGCTTTCCGACGAGAAGGCGGAAGTCGTGAAGATCCTGAATAACGGAAATGCCTGCGGATTCCCGGTGCTCCGAAGCGAAGCCAACGGCAAGAAGGAATTCGATCCTCGGGCCTATGAAGTCTTCGGGCCGAAGCTCGTCGCGACGCGCGGGTTCTTCGAGGATCGGGCTCTCGAGAGCCGCTGCATCACGGAGGATATGGGGCAGGCGTCCCTGCGCGACGACATCCCGCTCAACCTGGACGAGCACCACAAGGAAGAGGCCCGGCGCCTTCGAAACAAGCTGCTTCTTTTTCGGTTCCGCAGCCTCAGGAAAGGCTTTCGAGTGGACGCGGCCGTCGACCGGGCGATCGAGCCGCGCTTGAACCAGATCTTCGCTCCGCTTCTGGCGGTGACTCAGGATCCCGAGGCCAGGGAAAATCTCAAGACCCTTCTCCATCGGTACAACAAGGAGCTCGTTTCCGAGCGCGGCATGGAAATCGAGGCCCAGCTCCTCGAGGTGATCCGCGACGCCGTGGCCGCCTCAACCGATGGAACGGTCTCGGTGAAGGAGGTCGCCAACTGGTTCGCGGACCGGCACGGAGAGGACTACGAGCGCAAGGTCACACCGAAGTGGGTTGGCTCGCTCATTCGGAAAAGGCTCCGGGTCCAGCCCGAGCGCGTGAACGGTGTCTTCGTGATATTGCCGGCCGAGCTACCAAAGCTCAAGCGCCTCTATATTAAGTACGGACTTGCGGGCGACGAACCCGCCGGTGATCGACCCGCGGAGGCGGCAGCGCAGGACTTCTTCACCCCGGCTCCAGGACTTCAGGACTTTGGGGGACATTGATACGGGATGGACCCGGAGGCGATGTAGGAAAGATGAGGCCTTGAAAGACGTGGCTTTGCCGGGACTGTCGTCCCCGGCAATGTCACCCAATGTCCCAATGTCCCTCGATTGCCGACCTCGAGTAGCAACGATGGTCCCGTCAGGGTTCCAAGACCAAGGCAGCCACGGTTCGGAGCCCACGGAGTGCCTGGGACGGGGGAAGGGCCTGGTGATGGAGCCGCACTCTAGCCCTCCCACTGTGTGGTGTCCGTGAGCGACGCAGGGATTCTGACCGGATGGATCACACTACCTACCGGTGGAAGAAGTGATCGAAACCGCCAGAAGAAAACCTCGAGAGGGCCGTCTCCGCCGATGCGAACGACGGAAGGTCCCCCATGTTCGGTAGCAACGATCGGTTGACGACCTTCACGATCGACTCTTGCGTGCTGAAGCCATTCCGAAACGTCTCGATCCGGTTCTCGAAACTGCTCACGAATAGTCTCTAGACCCGGCGCGAGAATGTACTCGTATCCATGGGTCGAGAATGCGAGCAGGTAGGCGTAGATAAGAATCGCGACGCCCGCGCGTCGCGGGTAGTCGGCTTCCTCTCGTGGCCCGGGTCCGATCAGATCTCTCATGATCCAATCGAGCTCGCGCCCCTTTTTCTGGTTGCAATCGGCGCAGGTTAGCGTCACGCCAGAGCGCGTCGTTTTGTTGCCCAGCTGAGTCTCCCGCGCCTTCTGTTGGCGCTGAACCGTCGCATGTTGTGGAACGATGTGTTCCAGGGAGACTCTTCCCTCCTCGACATCGATGCGCCGAATGGTGTTGAGGCAAAGCGGGCACAGAATGCTTTCCGAGTCAGTCGGTACGCATTTCCCGGATTCAATGAGGTTCTCTAGATAGGCGTCGAAGAGTTCCAGCGCTTTGCTCATCTGTACCCCTCAACCTACTTACTTAACGACCGGCCCAGCGGCTATCTACCTGCCCGCGACAGTGAAGTCATGCACCCAGCCTACCGGTGGCGCAGAAGTCGTAACCTTGACAAACTAAATGACTTATGGCATACTATACGAGTCCAAACTAGCCAACCTTCCCTCTCGGGAAGCCCACCGGCGAATCTAAGACCCGGGCCCGAAAGGCCCGATTTTATTTGCGTCATCAACCATTTCTTGTCGAATGCGGCAACTTTCACCGCCTACAAACCCCATACCAGTTCCCTACGATGAAGCCAAACTCCCATGGCCGTCCACAAGCTGGACAACTATCTGCGGACGTATCGCAAGCGATCCGGTTTCTCCCAGGATGAATTGGCATACCTACTCGGCACGCGGGACGGCGCGAAAGTTTCCCGCTACGAGCGGGGCGGCCGGCAGCCGAGCCTTGACACGGCGCTTGCCTATGAGGCGGTCTTTGGCATTCCGCCCCGCGAGCTCTTTGCGGGACGCTTTGCGAAGGCGAGAAGGTCTGTCCGGCGCCGTGCCGCGTTCCTCCGTCGGCGGCTCTCGGCGAAACCCGAGACTCCTTCGATCCTGCAGAGGCTTCAGTCGATCGCCGCAGTCCTTCGGAGAACCATCACGCAATGATCGGAGGCCACTCAACATACCCGAGGGTTCTCGCGATCGACCCGACGACGAGGGGCTTTGCCTACACCGTGTTCGAGGGACCCGACCTTCTCATCGAGTGGGGGTTAAGCCAGGTAAGGCAGGATAAGAAGAATCCGAAGTGCATGGCCAGGATCCGAGACCTTGTCGCCCGGTACGATCCCGAGGTCATCGTTCTTGAAGACTACGACGGCGCCGGTTCGCACCGAAAGCCGCGGGTCCGTGCCCTCATCCGGAGCATCGAAGCGCTGGCGCTCTCGTGCGGTATTCACCACCGGGCATTCTCCCGCCGGGATGTAAGAGGAGTGTTTCCCGCCCTCCGCCGGCCGACGAAGCACTCGATCGCCGCGGAACTCGCCAGGCGATATCCCGAGCTCTCTCCGCGCCTTCCGGATGAGCGAAAGTGCTACGAGAGCGAGGACGAGCGCATGAATCTCTTCGATGCGACATCCCTCGCAGTCACGTACTTCGAAAGACTGCCGAAGCGCACCGAGTCGGTCCTCGTCGAGGCGGCATGACTCTCTACATATAGATGAGCAGACAACGCCCACGAATCCTAGCCATCGACCCCGGCACGCGGCATGTCGGAATCGCCGTGTTCCATGGATCTCGGTTGATCTACCACGGCGTACTGGCAATGCTTTATCGCCGGCAGCTTGCGGCCGTGCGGCGGAATACACGGGTGCTTCTTCAGGAGCTCCTACAGGACTTCCGGCCGAAGGTCCTAACAATAGAGGAGAACTCAATCGGCGGCAGTCGAGCCAGGTCTCGTCTTCACGCCGTCGTCAGCGAGACCCGGCGTATCGGGCGGCGCGAAGGCGTGGAAGTAATCACGAAGGCCGCAAGCACGGTGAAGAAGCTCGTCACCGGCAACGGGCGCGCCAGCAAAGAGCAAGTCGCGCGCGCCGCGGCGCGGCAATACCTCGAGCTTAAGGCCTACCTCCGCCAGACAACCAAGTGGAGGGCCAGATACCACGGGAACATGTTCGATGCGGTGGCGATTGGTCTCGCAGTCGCCGATACGCGGCGAGGAGTTGATCGGGTATAACCTATTGACAGGTAGGCGCTTACCTGCTACACTTCAGGCAGATCTCAAAACTTAATACCCCCGAAAGGGAGAAAGGAGTCGGTAATGTCCGAGTCAATTGCACCCACGTTTCCGCTGGAGGATTTTTTGATTTCTTGAGGGAGCGACTGCCAAGACTGTATCTCGTGGTCGTCATATGGAGTCTCCTGCTTGCTGTCCTACTCGACCTGACCCTACTCGCTCTTCTCGTGACGGGCTTCGCCGGCGTTGTCGGTCGCGGTGATTACCTCCAGGACTCCGTGTTGCGCATCGCAGGCGTCGAAGGCATGATCACAGCGCCATTCTTGGGTCTTGTGTACGCCGCGAACTTTCTACTCCGGCGGACACCGCCTGCTCGTTGACCGAGAACGACCCGTCCGCTGTCCCTGGCCAAAAAGTCACCCTCAACCCACCCGACCGGGTGGGTTTTCCTTTGCCGAGTTCCTAGGAGTTTTCCGCCGCCGCATGTGTACCCGCGCGCTGCGCCATTACAGCGAGAAGTGACGCGCATGCCAAAACCACCCCAGCCGTCGTGAGCGGTGGCACAAGCATCCATATCGCCTTAGATTCTCGAGTGTACACGTCGAGGAATGGAAGCTCGAGCCGTACGCGGCCGGTGCTTCGGCCCACAATAACCGGGGCCGCAAGAACGAGTGCCGCCAGCCAGTTGAACCACTTCGACGGTGACTTGATCGAGCGCCACAGAAGGAGCACGGCAAAGGCAAACAGCGCAAAGAGAAAGCCAAACGCGAAGAGAAGCATCCCGAGACCTATCAGTACGAGTAGCACGAGTGCCTTAACGACGGGGCGAAGTTCCTTGGACTGGAGAACTCGCAGAACGCCCCTGAGCCTTTCTAGGAAATACTCGACGACTACTAGGTAGTATCCAGCCTCAAGCAAGGCCTGGGAGCGACCCGGCGGCCGGTGTCCAAACTTGTCGAGCAACACCCAGCTGATGACTAGCAGCGCCGTGACCAGAACATGCTCTGTTGTTCGCTTGAGAAGCATCTGACCGCCTACCTACTAGGAACTAACCCGATCATAACCCAAGCGTGGAGTTCGTTACCTGTGCAGGCCAGGCCGCGAAACGCTATTGAGATCGCGGAATGCTACGGCGAACTCAGGGGATGAGGCTAGGATAGGAAGAAAGTACCCGTGGGGCCGTCACTGAGCCTATGCCGTCGACGCGCTGTCGCCTCGGAAATCGGGTGCGCTCACCCTCTGGGGCTGGCGGACGCATATGTCAGGGAACGTAGGAGACTCGCAAGAAGATTCGCGCGTGACCGCCGCCTGCACAGTTGAATAGGAATTTGTCCAAGCCGACGAACGTGGCAGAGGCACGTGCCGTGCGTGATGCTTCATCATAAGTGACCGGCGAAAGTGAGTAGGCCTTGGCCTTGTCGACTTCTCGGATCTGAACGCTCGCCGTCAGAAAGTGGGCACCGACCGGCAGTTGGTACTCGAGTCCTGCGGTCTTAGGCTCTTCGCAATTCCAGTCAACGTATGTCTCGGGAGAGTCAACGGTCGTGGGAGCCGAGACGGGTGTGGGCGTGGGGCTGCCCGCCAACGTCGTCGGCCGCGTATCGCTGGAAGTGGGCCGGACCACGGTTTCGTGTGGGGGCTGAGACGAGCCTTTGATGGTTGTGTTACTGATTCGATAGCCGATGTAGGCGCCGAAGAGCATAGCGACTGCGCCTGCCCAGCCGCTCAGGCGTCTTCCAGACGGATCGAGCCGTGCCGTGATGACGATGGCGCGGCCACTGGCGGCCGCGAGCAGCAGTAGAAACCCGAGAAGCAAGAGAACGTTTGCAACCGGTGCATCCTTTAGGGTTTTCAGTACGGCTTCCACGCCATGTTCTCCTTACATACCGCTTTGGTCGGCCTACTGATGGGTACCGCGGGAAGACCCTCACTGCCAGCGTTGACAAGGCCGGTCAACACCTATTCCGGGGGCTCTTCCTCTTTCCACAGCGCTTTCGTCTTTCCGGACGGCAGAGTGATAATCCCCCGCCTCTTATCCACGATCGGTCGGACGCGTCGAGGGCGTGACTTCTTGGCACTAGCCTTCGGCTTGACTTGTCTCGGCTCCTTTTTCATACTTTTGTCTCCTTACTGTCTCGTTGAATCGCCAAGCGGGAAGGCGAGCTGCGAATTGAAGAGCCTGTCGATAACCGTAGGTCGCCATGAAGTTCTCAAATGTGTCTTGCGCCTCGGCCATCTTCTTAATGTAGTACCCAAGAGAGGACAGTAGGTCCTCCTCTCGCACCAAGCCGACTTGAATCGCTCGCTCGACGCGTTCGAAGAGTCCGAAGAGAGCGTCAAAACGATCGCGAATGAAACCCTCGGTGGCTGTAAGGTTGAGTGCTGTAGTTCGCAACGCTCGGTGAACTTGCTCGGCGTTGATCAGAACGACGTCGCCTGAAGCGAGGGTGTAGGCACGATTGGACCAATCCAGCATGAGCAGCGCAGAGCTGGCAGCGCTCGAGTCGAGTTGACTCAAAAGAGCAGCGCATTCCTTCGCTTGGTTCCAGGCGAATTCGCGTTCCCGCTGCCGCCGCGCGAGACCCATTTCCTGAACCGCCTTGAATGCAGCTATCAAGCCGCCGATGATTGCTACAATCGACGTGCCGACCTGCCACGGACCTTCAGAGAAGGGGACAGCTCCGCTTTCGGGCGGAAGGCTAGCCCTGGCAAGCGGCGACGTGACGAAAGCACACATGCTCGAGAGCCCGTTCACCGCCGGGCATCCTCGTGGGTAAGGACTCCGGCGGTCGTCTCGGCGCGGAGGGTCGCCAGGCCCGTCGCGGTCTGAGCGGAGGCTCCGCCTGCCTCCTTTCTAGCAGGTAGCAGGAAGCACACCCTTGGCGTCGTCTCCCCGCCTGAAAGGCCTTGCCAAACTCTGCCGGAGACTGTTCGGTCGGAGTAGCAAAAGGTCTTTGCCGAGCATGGCTGTTCTAGTCCTTCTCGTCTCGGCCGACCGGGCTCGGTACGAAGAGGCCCGCGAGAAATCCTACAACGCTCGTGAACATCGTGAGGATTAGCTCAGGGCTTGCCTTGCCGCCGATCGCAAACACAGCAGCCGACAGTGTAAGGAAGCTCCCAACGAGAACGAGCGCGAATGCGATGACGACGATCAGCCACAAGCGGTCCCTGGCCCGAGGCGTTGGCGGAGGCATTCCAGCGATCTCACGGAGGAGCCGCTGTCTCTCCTCCGGAGTTTGAGACGAGACAGCGCCAGCCAGCGCCTTACTCTTTTCCGCGGGTGGCAACTCGTCAAACGCGGGAAGCATTCCCTTATTGACGAATAGCGCCAGGCTGGAGGGGTCGAGAGACTGCGGAAGGCTCGTTGAGAAGGTTTCGAGTTCATCTGACTTGAGCCCCTTCACCCGGCCGATCAATTCATCTACGTCGCCTGCCATGCATCCCTCCATCGCTTCACCATGGTGCGCCCGAATCTGTGGGGTATTGCGTGGAACGTCTCCGTTGCTCTGAGGCCCCTATCGCGGCTAGCCGACCGCGTCTACGCAGCGTGGCGCGCTCCGCTCCGCTCATGGCTGCGGCTTCCTGGCACGCCCACCACCACGCGCTGGCTTGGGCGCTGCGCGTGTACTCGGCCCTGCCTGGGCTCCATCCGGAAACGTAGCAGTAACGGTCCACTGGCCGTTCGGCTGGCGGTCGGTCGTGACACTGGCTCCTTCACTCTTGAAGTCGGCAACAACTTCGTCCAGGTCCGCGTCGGGAACGTTTCGAAGTGTCTCAGTTCGCGGCATTCACGCTACTCCTTGGCGTCGTCTCCCATCGAGCCTTGCGCTAGTGTCTGTCACTTGATCAGCTCCGCCGCGGCCTGCCGTCGCTGGTCGCTATACTGCTGGGCGTGCAAGAAGAACGTAATCGAAATGTCGAGCCCGTGACTCTTAAGCCAGTCGCGCAGCGTCTTGTCATTGTCCGGGTCCTTGGTGTGTCCATCAGGCTTCCAGAACGCGCGCAGTTGGCTAGTCGCCGCGTCGCTCTTGTAGATGTCTTCCAGCTGTTGTGTCTTCTCGCTGCTTTGCGCCCCAGCTGCCGCTGTGATACCGGTGAGAGCCCGCGGGATCGTGCCGGCGTTGTAGTAGTCAGCGACATCGAGAAGCGCCTGCTCGAGAGGGTATTCGGTCGTTGAGGCTTGCATTCCGGTTCGAATGGTTACGAGCGCGGTCCGGCGCAGCGCATCCATCTGTGTGAAGAGAACAGGGAGCGTCTTGTTATAGAAGACATTCTTGTCAATCGAGCCCTTTGCGCCTGTGAGGCCTCCCGAGATAGCTGCAAGGATGCTCTTCGTGGTGGCGCTTCCAACGATAGCTCCTGCTGCACTGAGACCGATGACGGCCCAATCAGTCCCCACGTTGATGGCGGCCATGTCCCGTGTGAGGGCTTGCTCGAAGGCCGTGTAGCGTAGGTCAATGGCCCTGATCCGCGAGTTGATGACAACGTCCCGGTATTGACGCTGCTCGTCTGGGCTCGAATCCTTGGTGTGGTAAGTGGCAAGGACGTCCGGCGCGAAGTATTGATCGAGCGCGTGAAGGTCTGCGGCGGTGTAGCCTGACTGGGCAGGATAACCGGTCGCAGTAGTTCCGCAGCGTGCCGCGACGAATGCCGAGAGCAGGAGTACGAAGCCCTGCTGCCAGCGCGACGCGGTTGACCACGGGGAGAGCCAGCGGCGTGTAGACGGCCTGAGCCGGCGATTTCCGGCTATCGGCGGCTCCTCGACTCCCGCTGCGACAACGCTGCCTTGGTAGCCGGATCTCATGGCTCATCACACCTCTCGCGGTGTCGTCAGCGCGTACGTAGCGCGCGCGGCACCGCGATGTTCTAGAAAGCGTTCGAAGTTGTCTTTGGTCTGGCTGTCGGTCGATGGTGGCGTGGTTGGTGACTGGGAGCGACACCACGGTCAATGACGGGCCGTGAGACATGCGCATTTGACCAAACTGATGCATTGACTCTGGCCTGCGATAGGCACCTAGGACGCGGGCATTGGTCCAATCCGGGAGCCAAGATCCGAGTACCAAAGGTCATCAGGTGATGTACCGGCGTCCGTGATTCCCGGTGCAAAGTGCCCGTGGTCGGCCAGGACATCGGTGTACACGGATTGACCGAAGGCGCTGCAGAACAGCAGGTTCTTCCCGGCGGGGAGGTCGATCGCGCCGCCCGATATGAGGCGAATAAGATCGCGCAAGAGACCGGGAAAGTCGTAGCGGTAGGGCGCCCACTTCGGATCGAGGGCATCGACCGCGATCTCCTGTCGCTGCGAAGGCAGGAGATTGTCCAGCCACTTCACGCCCCATCGGGTGACGCGCGGGTCGTCGTAGTCAGCGATCTGCCCCTGACAGCGGCCGCTCTTCACGTCCTCGCCGCTCAGAACCTTAATAGGGTCAACGTGGTCTTCGTCCCAAATAACCCGGTTGTCTTTCGTGCGGACACTGCACTCGATAAGCGCGGTGGCCGGTCCGTGATAGGGCTCGGCGAGCAAGAAGCAGTGCGACCAGGGGCTCGGGCTTCCGCGGTGGTAGTCATCGAGGGCGAGGGCCTGCTGGATGACCCGGTCGAGCATCCGGTTGAGGGCGACGAACACGATGGCTCCCTGGAACAGGCTCGCGTCGCCCGCCTGCGCGACTGACTGGTCGAGGAACTCTGAGAGCTTAGCCGGAGTTGCCATTCTTCACTCCCTGTGTCGGCCGAAATGCAGTGAGGTATCGGTCGAAGTTGTCGTAGGAGGTATCGATCTGCGCCCGAGCGCTCGTCATCATGGCGGCTGTCCGCTCGGTCGCCCGGATGGGATCCTCGGGTGTCTGGGTCGCGAGGTACTGCGAGTAGGCCGCGAGACCTCGCTGGTTCTCGTTGAGTCTGTCGGGACTGCTCGTCGGACGGGTGGTCTCAAGAGGGCTCAAGCCCGGAATCGAAGGAGGTAACTGAGAAAGAGGTCGCGGCTCTGCGAGCAGTGCTGCGCCGACGCTCGTCATCGTCGCGACACGGTTGCCAAGCGGCGCTAGGTGGTTTTCCTCAATAACGAAGCGCAGAACGCTTGTGTGATCGAATACGTCGCTCGAGACCCTCCGGGCCGTCCAGGGACTGACGAGGATCGCCGGGACGCGGACACCCAAAGTCCGGAAGTCAAAGTCGAACTCGCCAGGTCGGTTGTCGGGGGGCTCGGCGGGAGCTGGCTTCACGTGGTCGTAAAAGCCGCCGTGCTCATCCCAGACGACCACCAGAAGCGTCTCTTGGAAAAGCGCCTCGTTCCTCCGCAAGGCGTTGTAGACGGTCCCGATGAGGTGATCGCCATTTAGAACGTCGTGCGGCGGGTGGTCGTCACTCTGTCCCGGCGAGTAATACTCGGGCTCTATGAAGGAAAACGTGGGAAAGCTATTCGCGTCGCCGGCCGCGTCGGCGTAGAACTGCGCGAGCCGCTGATAGCGACCGAGGTTCGCCGGCGCAAGCTGGTGCACGAGCAGAAGAGACTGGGGAACGTCCCCGTAGTAGATCTTCCAGTCGCACTTCGCGTCGTTGAGCCTGTCATAAATGGTGTCCTGCGAATACCAATGCAGGTGAAGGTTGAAGAGGCCCTCCGGCATCGCAAGGTGCCCGAGCGAGGTGCCGCTGTGGGCGAAGAACCGATTCGCCCAGGTGGGACCGGGCACGGAAGCGAACCAGCGGTCGCACACGGTGAAGTTCCGTGCGAGGGTGTGAAGGGCAGGGAGGTCGCCTGGCATGAAATAGCTCATCACTTGTTGGATGTCGGGCGGCTGAGCGTGAGGAACGCTGGATGCAAAGTCCTGCGCGAATCCATCCATCGCGCCAGCGTTGACTTGCTGCCTTACGTTCGGGTACTCGTGCCTCGGGTCCATGTTGTCGGGAAAGACACGAAGCGCTCCCGGAATCTGTTGATATGGGGCGCCTGCGGCTTGGTTTGACCGCGGCGGCGCGTCGGTGTCAACCCCGTCGAGGCCCAGCTCCTTCTGAAGCGACCCGAGCATGTGATCGAACGACCGGTTCTCGAGCATCAGAACGACGACGTGACTGATCCGGTTCGCTGCTCCTGCCGCCGCCTTCGTAGCCTTACCCACGTGTGCCTCCGCCGCGCTTCGCCTTCATTGGCTTACCGCCTTCTTGGCAAGGTAGGCTCCCTGACCCAGTCCGAAGGTTGCGAGAATCGTCGTGTCCACATCTGGAAGCGATACGCGAGCGCCGAGCGGCAGCGTTCCTAGGAAGCGGTAAACGGCCACGAGATAGACGATCACTGCGAGCAGCGTTACAACGATCATCTGGAAGTCGCCGAGGTCGGGCCGGCCATCGTCATCCATGACTAAATCCGACGGGAATGAGGCGCGTCCCGGGTTGTACGTCTTCGGCGGGCCCAGGGGTTTTCCCGAGGCAGCCGCGACCTTCGCCTTCTGATCGCTTGCTGTGGTTATTCCCTTGGCTGCAGCGAACGTGAAAGCGCTTAGCCCCGACAGCAGGGCTAGATGGGGCGGGATATCGACCCCGCCGACCACGACCGGGTGCTTCGACAGCAGCCGTAGAGTCACGGTTGCACCGTAGCTTGCGATCAAGACGCTGAACCATACGGCCATCTGAAACTTTGACTTGCTATATCGGTTGTCCTCTCCGAGGATCAGCGCGGCGGTGCTCTGTCCCACAAAGAGCCTCACCAGGGCGAGGAGCATGAGCTCGGCGAGGACAAGCGCGATCGCCCGCGTCCAGCCAGAGAACCCTTCGTCAGAGGCATCCTTTGCTGCGTCAAGCGTTATCGAGTCTCCCGCGCCGCGGAACTCAAGATGAACGATGTCGTTCGGGTTCCTATCCTTCGACCCAAGCCAGTCGCGGAGGGGCCGGTCACCGACAACGACCGTTACGAGTGTCTTAGAGTTGCAAGCGTCAAGTCGTAGTTGCGACTTGTCGTCTGTCAACACAAGGTCACCGAGCCTGCCCTCCCACCGCTTCATGCAGTCATCGCCAGGGCGATCGGCCGAAGCCGAGGATGCAGCGAGTGTCTGCGCTGAGGGCGTCGCCGTTTGAGAGACAGCCAGAGTAGGAGCCAGCAGCATCACCAAGAGGACTACAAAGCGCTCGATCGGCGAGGCTGAGGGCTGGTTCGGCCGATGATCGAGCTGCCTCGGCCGCTTCTGGAAGCGGCTGACGTCAATGGACACAGCAGGTCCACCAGACTTTAGGTGAGCCGTCGGGATTCGAGTCCCAGGCTCCGTTGCAAGTGTTGTACCACTGGTAGTGGGTACAGCCGTCAGCCCACTGGCGCCAGATCGCCAACCAGCATCCATTTCTGTCGCCATTCCACGACCGGAACGGGCCAGGGTGTGGGCTCGTACAACGACCGGTACAACCCTGACCGGAGCTACCGGCGGTTGTGTTGGCCAAGAGAACGGTGGCGATAGTAAGCGCCCCATTTGTCGCCTGTGGAGCTGCGTCGCGGAACTCTCGGGCCGAATTTCGCGCGCCAGGCCGAATCTCCGGCGACGTGCCGATGTTGTCCGCTGATCGCCCTCCGAGGGTAGGACCTGGTGGTGGCCCCGCATAGGCGGCCTTTTGGATGAAGTGATGCAATGAACCTTGATTCCCGGGAGGAGTCGCCGTGATTAGGAGACAGCCGTCGGAAGCGTAATAGCCAACAGTGAGAACGCCAAGCTCAGGGCCTTCGAGCACCGTTGACTTGTGGAGCAACACCTCACTTAGGTGCCGCTGGTATTCGTTGAGTTCGGAGACGCGGTGCAGCTGACCCGCCTGCTCTTCTATGATGGGCACGATCACCTTAAGGTAGACAGCTGCCCCGAAGCCCACGATGACGAGTCCGCCTAAGCAGTAGCCGACCCAGGACGGTGCAGGGAACTCGATGCCCAAGAACTTTACCGTGCGACCCGCAGGCTCGTCGTGAGGCGCTGAAGGGTCTGGATCCTCGCCTGACATTGCGCTACCTCGTGCAGGGCCGTTTCATCACATCACTGCCTTACTCAGAAACCGTGAAGACTTCGGAGACCTCGCACCAACGAGACTGCGGCTAGGATGCTGAGGGTTCCGCTGGTGACGAAGCGCAGAGCCCGGTCGGGAAGCATGGGGCCAAGTCGGCGACCGACGAATAGGGCGACCAGAGCCTTCGAGAGCAGTGCCAATGTGCCGCCGAGCCAGACGGCGGCCGGGGCACCGGTCTGCGCAGACAAGGCCGCGGCCGCCAACTGGCCGGCATCGGCCCATTCCGCGAGAAGCAGCGAGCCTCCGGAGACGGCGACGGCTCGCCGATGGGATAGTTCTGAAAGCTGTCGTGAAGCGGCTGGCGAGCTCCGCCGGATCACGAGTAGCGCAGAGGTTGCGAAACCGGCGCTACTCAGCAGGGCCGTCCAGGCTGGCGGGATTCGCGAGAGGGCGCTCCCGAGCAGAACGGCGACGAGCATCTTCAGCATGAACGCGAGCACGGCACCCGTGAGTACGCTCAGCGCGCTGAGATGCATCGAGAGCGACGCAATGGCGTAAAGCGATTTGTCGCCCACGAGCTCTGCCGCGAGGACCGTCAGGTACGCAAGGATGAAAGCACCCATGATTTGTGGGCCCGGCTCAGGCGGGCCACGTGTCGGTCATGAGGCCTTGCACTGTGGCTACAGCCATTCGATTCGTAGGATCGGGTGCAGCTCGATCCCGTTCAGCTGTGAGACACCGGTCTGACCGTGGACTTTGTCAAAGAACCCGACACCGGTCAGCCTCGCTCGCGTCGGCGGAACACTCGTCTGGAAGGGCGGAACCGTCGCCTCCTGACCAGCCGGTGGTGTGCGGAAGGATACTGGCAGGTTAGGGAATGCCTGTACTGGCGCCCCGATTGTGAGCGCCTGCCGAGGTACGAGCTTGTCACCAACCTGCACGAAGTCCGCCGGGTGTAGAGGGCTTACGAGCTTGTCGTCGACTGCCTTTCGCGCCTCACTGATGTTTTTCATCCAGGGACTTTGACCGATGAAGCGGGTTGTCGGTGTTGGGACCTCTCCGATGATCGTCTGGCCGCTCGAACCTTGCAGTACGAGGTGGTAATCGCCGTCGGCCTCGAGCTTGAGAACCGTGATCGTTGCATCCAGTTGCCATATGACAATTTCGACCGGCGATGAACGCCTGGCCTGATAGGCAGGATTAAGGGATGCCAGATCCGGCATCTCCGGCGGTCTCGGAACACCGGCAAGCTCTTCGACGGTGGAAGGAACGATCCCTGGGCCTAGGTCGCTGCCTCCGATCACATTCTTACCGACCAATGCGATATCTGTGTCCTGTCCGGTCTTGACTGGCCATCTTTCGACGCCCGGGCTCGTGACCAGCTGCGGCGCCATCGGCGCGAGCAGCGGTCGCGCGAGCGGCACCGCGGAGATGCCGGCCGCCATCTTTATCTGGGCCGCTACCTCCTGGCTCACGAGGGGAAGCTTGCTGACGTCTGTGATCGGCTCCCCGCCGGCGGCGGCCGGTACCCCACGTGCGGCGGCAATCGGACCTGAGGCCTTGGCTGAAGGTCCAGTTCCCGTACGGGCGAAGACGACGTATCGCGGCGTCGCATCGAGTGTCCGGCCTCCTTCACCTGGTGAATCTTGGCCCTTGAGGGTGTAGCCGGTGGCTGCGAACTGGTTTTCCGCGGGGAAGGCGCGGCGGATCGTGAGATAGTCGCCCCATTCGCCCTTGCCCGTGTCCGGATCGAACTGCGGGCCCCGATCGCCAGCGGCAGCAAGGGCATCTTTGCGTGGATCCGTCAGGATCCCCACCATGTGGGAGGGGAAGCGGTCTCCTCCACCGATGGCGTAGGAGATTCCGACGTCGCCACCAGCGTTAGCAACGATGGCGCCGTAGCACGTCGCGGCTGTCGGGTCGAATACGTTGATGTTGTCGAGGAGCGTGAGGTTTGAGGCCGCAATCCTCGCAATTTGAATGAACGGTTGCGGTCGTTGGTTCGAGCCCTGATCAACCGACCACGCAAACCAGATCTCGTCTCCCCGCAGGGTCGCTCCGGTAATTCGCGGATCGGCACGGTCAAGCCATCGCCGGCCGTCGGGTGTCTTGGACCGGTATCCATTGCCACCTATCCAGCGCGCGACACCCACGGAGCTCGAGGTCGGCTGAGCCTGTCCTTCGGGCCAAGAAAAGACACGCAACGTGCTCGTGTCCTCGTGGGCGGCAAAGAAGGCCGTCTCCCCGGTGTGCTGCGCCACTCTGAAGCTCTGAAAGTCGAAAGACACGAAGGGGACAACCGTGGGAGCCTTGGCGCTGGCGGGGTCCTGAGTAGCAGCCTCGATCGACTGAATGGGAATTCGAACCACCCCAGAACCGACCTTGTCTGGTAGGAAGATATTCGTCGTTACGTAGAGGGAGTTCGCTCCAACGGCGAGGTCAGGAAAATCGAGAAAGGCTCCCGGAACGCCGAGAATCTGTGTTGTGAGATCAAAGATGCTCCAATGTCCTGCGGCCGCGTCGGCCGTCCGCGCAAAGGCCAGACGCTGCAAATTGTCCTTGTCCGGGCCGTACTGCAGAAGCCAGACGAAGCAGTCGATCTGGCTGATGTACTGCGCGACTTGGTCGCAGCAGAAATGCGAGTCTTTAGGGTCCTTGTTGGCGAAGGCGTTGGCGGGACTGATGAATTGGAAAGTCTTGCCGGCATCAGTCGAGATCGCGGCGTACCAATTCCCTGTGAATAGAACGACATCGCCGTTAAGGGCCACACTTGGCTCATCGACGTTGGATGCCGTCAATTGCTCACCCGGTCCTGAGAGCTCCGTGTTGGTCGAGATCAGAATGTCCACTCCAGGCTGTAGAGCAGGTTCAGCGAAGCGTCGAACGATGGGCGCGTTGATCGCGAGCGTCGCGGAGTGGAATCCACGTTCATAGCCTTCTCGCACCAGGGGCAAGATGCGACGAGGGTGGATACGCCGGGGCTTCACGAACTTTGGAGGGGAGTCGAGATGTGAGACTTGGACAGCTGTTCGGGAAGGCGAGTCTAGTGGGATGCCTCTAGCGGTGGGCACTTGTTTCTTCTCCGAAGTTCGGGCGGGCGGGCGCTTCTTCATCGAAGCCTCCGTGCGGGACGGTCGGTTACGGACGAGAAGGTTGTAGAGAGGAGGGGCGACGCGCTACGCGTTGGGTGATTCTGGTTCGATCTCCCGACCCTTGGCGGGTGACTTCTCTGGAATCGTCGGCAGGGGTCGTCGAGGATGAATTCGTGCCGGTTTCGTGGGCCGTGGCGGCGCGGGACTGTACCGCAACCTGCTTTCCCCTCTCGGTTCGAGAGTGGGTTTGGCAGGAGGGCCTTGGTTTCCCGGTTCCTCTTCGCTCGGGGGACCGTGCTTGCGCATCGCCTGGATTCTCTGCCGATCAGCACCCGGTGTCCAGCCGCGCCGCGGGGCGAGACTTCAGGTCTATGAGTAAATGCCCGAGGGGGCCAAGCCTGTGTCTGATGCAGCTTCATGCTCGCCTCGACAGCGATTGTGCCGGCGGGCGTCGACCCTCCGAGGCCGTACGCCCGCCGACTTCTCCCGTCGCTTCTCGTACCTAGTTCGGGACCGGACCGTTCAGACCGTTCACACAAACCTCCTTGCCTGCCCAATGGCTGAGCCGGCCTAGAGGCGGTTTGTGGAGCGCTCCGTTCCGCCTTCACGTTCAGTGGTGAAGTGCCGAAACTAGGGCTTGATTGGGACAACGTTAGGAAAGAAACCGGGACCGGCGAAAGGGGTTACCGGTAAGAGAGTCTTAGCAGGGTCTCGTCGAGGCTGGATCTGAGTCTCGCCAGCTGACCGAAATCAGGATTGACGCCCGTGAGGGCGTCCTCGAGTTGGCGCCTGACCGCGCCGTCGATCGCTCGCTGAGCTTGTGCGGCACGCGAGAAGGCGTCGAGCCGACGCCTTGCCCGTTGGAGATCTCCGTGGCGTGCCCAAGCTTCAACCTCGAGGAGCCAGACGATCAGGGCATTTGCGTAAAGGCCGCACTCCGAAAAAGCCCTTCCAGCGCTCGCCGCGGAGTGCGCGGCCTCTTGAAACCGGCCGGCTGAGAAGAGAATCTCCGCAAGACCGATTCGGACGAACCCATGCCAGGAGCGATGCTCTTTCCTCGAAAATCGGTGGAGAACTCGAGCGTATTCGCGACGCGCCTCGTCAAGTCGGCCGAGGCGCGTGAGGGATGTTGCGATGCTATTCAGCGCGCCGACGAAATTGCTCCAAAGGCTATAGCGCTCGAAGATCGGAATAGCCTCGCGGTATGCGGCGACGGCGGCTTCCTGGTCGTCCAGGTCGAAATGAGCCAGACCTTCGACAACTCTCGCCCTTGCGGCAAGCTCGTCAAGCTCACGCTCCTCGAAGGTCGCCCGGGCACGAGAGGCGAGAAGCAGCGCCGTTCGTCCCTGCCCGATGAAGGAGCGCCGCTGGGCCTCGTTCAGCTCCACGATGGCGAGACTCGTCTCATCTCCCGCCCGGCCAAAGGAGCGGTACGCGACGCGAAGGTGCGAGCCCGCCCGGGCGAATTCCTTGGTCCAGATATGGGCCTGAGCCGCTAGGACATGCGCCTGGCCGATTAAGATGTCCCAGGGGACAACCTTTTCGGCGACGCTAGCTCTGGCCGCAGCGTTCGGTCTGGCACGAAGCAAGCCGTTGATCTTTGATCTTGCCAACTCGAGCGCACGAACCGGATCCTCGGCAATGTTGCGACCAGCCTCCTGAAGCTCGTAGAGGAGAGCTAGGCGGCTCTCCGCTGTCCGGAGCGAAACTCGCGCCCGGCTCCGGGGCTCGCCGCCCACCGTCTGTAGCGATCTGGTGGCCGCGAGCCTCGCCGCTTCAGCGGCGGCGATCGCCTCCGTGCCGATGGCCAGGGTATTACGGGCAGGACTCTGCGGTGGAGGGCGTCGGCGGAAAGGGTCGTTTGGGGGAAACCCGGCCGCCTCGGTCGGCGCGGCCTCAAAGTCTCCAGTCGCCGCAAGCTCTCGCAAGCCGCGGTCGAGCCTCCTCACTTCGGAGAGCGCGACCCCGCACGGGCGACACGCGAAGAGATGAGCTTCCGCCCTTTGGCGATCTCGGTCGGCCAGTTCTCCTGCGACCAGCCGGAGGAGCGTGAAATCGTCGACGTGCGGTTTCATCGCATGTATTTCCGCAGCTGCTCGACGCAGCGGCTTATCGACTTCGCCATACTAGAGTATCGCAGCGAGGCCGTACCCGCCGCCTCCCTGAGCGACTGACCTTCGAGGTAGTAGGCGGTCAGGAGGCGCCGGCAGGCGCGAGAGATCCCGGCCAGGGCCTCGCGGACGGCAACCCGCTGGTAGGCCGTTTCATGTAGGGCTGATACCGGAGAGCGGTCGCCAGGGGACCCTTCGATCGAGATTTCCCTGCCGCGTGTTCTTCGGCCCGCCGCGAAGCGTACGCATCGTGAGTGGAAGACTGCGAAGAGAAAGCCGTCGGGCTTTCGGATGTAGCTCGGGCGACGGATAAGCTCGAGAACCGTCTCTCCGAGAAGGTCCTCCGCGTCGACGACAGGGATTCCGAAATGCGATCGCGCGTATGAGAAGAGCTTCTTCTGAGCCTTCCGGTCCAGAAGGACCGCCTCAGCGGCTTGCAGGCTGGTCCGCGCAGCTTCCGCTTCGATCACTCGCTTCGACGCCCCGAGAAAAGTGAGGCAACTCTATCTCAGGAGGGGCTGGGAGTGTCGAGCGGATTTTTCCTGAGCTCCGCTTCGGCGTTAGGCAAGCAAAGGCCCGAACTCCGTCAAAGAACATCCCTGGCACAAGATCCCCGACGCCGAGACGGGCGGCCTGAAGTCGATGTGAATCCCATCCCTTGGGGCTGCTTCAGGCACGCCGCACCGCCAGCTTCGCTCCTCTCTGTGTCCCAATTTCTCCTCCCGAAACGCACTTCATCTGTGGGAGGGCCTGCGGACGTTGCCCGGTCTGGGCAATCGCGCAGGGCTTCGAGAGCTGAGGTGGGACATGAGCAATTTACGGGTGAACGTCGGGGATCTTGAGCGGATTCAGGCATTGCTAGATCAGCCCGGCCCAATGTCAAGCAGCCTGATGACAGTTACTTCGACGACATCAGAAGTGCCGAGCCCACTTCGAGTACTTCTAGCATTCGTTGCTTCTCTCGTCGCCTTCGCGGCTGCCGCCAGTGGTCAATCCACCTGCCCGCCACCGTTTCCGCCAAACTGCACTGTACTGTCGGGAGGGTGCGGAGCTAACGAGCCGCAGCAGTGCTTTCCGGACACGATCGGCCCCTTGACCTGGTGCGACCCGGTGGCTATACGAGGCGTGCAATGGAGCCAAGGCCTCCAGTTTCCAAACCCCGCGAACTGCCATGCCCAAATCACAGTCGGATTCCCGAACTGCCCCTGCACAAACAATAGCGGAGCCCCCCCGGCTACTCCATCCGTGGCTCTGCGGATGGTAGGTACGCGCGTCTGGGTCGACTACACGGCACCGAGTTACTATTGCCAAAATACGGGCGACTGGCCGCCTGGCATCACGTGCGGGCCGCCTTCGGCTCAAACCGACAATCTACTTGTTACCGGTCCTGGTTTCAACGTCGCCGCCTACATCTATTACGAAATCGGCTCCTGGGACACCGGGGTAGATCTCCCGTGCAATGGCGCCGGCGAATCCGTAACAGCTACGATCACATACCTAAACAGTCTCGTTCAGTTGAATACTGCTACCGACACGGAAATGTTGACGGGGACCTGTGCCGATCGTCGTGCGTGCGGGGGTGGCGGCGGGACCTCGGTAGGGCTGCCGATCAACGTCGGATCCGGTGACGTGATGGTGAGGCAACCACTCTTTGTGATCGCCCAAGAGCCTATGTCTTTGCCGTTCACGCTCACGTACCACAGCTCGACGGCGATGTTTCCGACGCTCATCAGCGAACCCGTTGGCAAGGGCTGGACGCATGAGTACAACCAGATCCTGGTAGCTGAGCCTGGAACGAGCGGGAACCGGCTCTATCGGACCACCGCGGAGGGGTACGAGGAGGAGTACCTGCGGGTGTCGCCGGCTACGACCTGGTCCGCCATCAACCCAGGTGAGGTCCGGGGCACGGTGACGACCTCTGGGTCGGAGTACCTGCTGACGGACTTGAACGGCACGGTCACCCACTTCGACACGACGACGGGCCACTGGAACAAGACGGTTGACCGCTGGGGCAACACGATTTCGGGAACGTACTCGTCAGGTCAGTTGACGACGATCACCGACTCGGCGGGGCGGAACATCACGATCTCCTATACCTCGAGCCTGGTGACGATCACGCTGCCGAACTCTCAGACCTGGAAGCTGACCTTGAGCAGCGGGCTCATGACGGCCACCAAGGATCCGCTCCACACGTCCACGAACTGGAGGACGTATTCGTACCTCAGCGACCATTTGGGAGCCCAGCGCCTCCTTTCCTCGATCAAGGACGACGCCTCGATCGAGCTCGAGGGCCATACGTACGACAACACCCCAGGAACCGGGACAGACAGAGGCCTGACGTCCTCGCAGGCGGGCGGAACAAAGAGCAACGTGTCCGTCTCCTACGACTCGGCAACGCAACGGACCGTGACTCACACGATCGACGGCTCCACGAACCAGACGACCACTTTCGCTCTCGCCTACCTCGTCGGCCGGTGGCTGCCGACACAGATCTCGGGCAACTGCGCCACCTGCGGCGGAGCGGACGCGAACCTCGAGATCTTCAGCTACGACTATTCGAACCACGTCATCGACCGCAAGGACGGGGACCCCGCCCAAGGCGAGCAGGTCGAGACCCAGTACACTTACGACGGCAACGGGATGTTGACCGAGAAGATCGAGGCCGTCGGCAAGCCCGAGCAGCGGACGACGAGCTACGAGTACGCCTATACGCCACCCGTGGGCACGCCAGCTTGGCCGGCCTTCATGACGAAGTTGACCGAGCAGGGGGTTGTTGTTCCCGGGCAGACCAAGTTCACTACTTTTGCCTGGAACAGCTCCGGTACTCCTGAGACAACGCTGACAACGCAGGTCACGGGGTATCTGAACTCGTTAGTGAGCATCACCTACGGGACGACCTCGACCTTTGACAGCCCGGCAACAGCACCCAAGCACCGATTGACGGACGTCTCAGGGCCGGCCACGAACCAGCAGATCGCCTACGGTTTCAACGCGAACGCGGCCACGAACGACGGCGGCCGGCGCAACCTCACCCAGGTGTATACGAGCGCAACGACGCACCTCGACACCTCCGTCGCGAGTAATACGTACGACCTGTACGGCACCCCTGGGACGGTGACCGATCCAAACGGCGCGCAAACAGTAACCGGGACCGATGTCCGCGGGAGAGTCCAGACAGTGCAGTCCGTCGCGCCGTCAGCCGATACGAACGAGCCCGGCCCCTACACGACCACCTACACCTACGACACCAGAGATCGCCTGACCTCGATCGCTCTCCCCGTCGGGAACTCGACGAGCTACGCGTACGAGGACGGGACGAACCGCCTGACGGACACCATCCGCGTCGATGCCACAGGCAAGCAGCAGGAGCGGATCCATCTGACCCTGAACACGATCGGCGACAAGATCCAGGAGGACTACCAGACGTGTTCGTCACCGGCCTCCTCATGTTCCTCCTGGGCAGCCGCGGCCAAGACCGATGCCTTCGCCTACGACACCCACAACCGACTTCAGAAAATCACGCACACCGATCCCGGCAACACTCACATCGACTACACGTACGACACGCGCGGCAACCTAAAGACGGTCAAGGACGAGAACCACAGTACCGCCAACACGACCTATACCTACGACGGCTTAAGCCACCTGACGAACGTCTCGCAGACTCTGGGCGCAGGGTCGGCCTCAACCTCGTACGGCTACGACGCCCACGACAACTTGGTGAGCGTCACCGACCCGAACACCAACCAGACCACCTACAACTACGACGACTTCCGCAGGATGCAGAAGCAGGTCAGCCCCGTCACAGGGACGACCACCTACAGCTACGACCCGGCCGGGAACCTTCTGACCGTGACCGACGCGAACGCGGCCACGACGACCCGAACTTACGACGCCGCGAACCGGGTGGTGACGTCGACCTCCACCCGCTCGAACCGGGCGACCGAGACCGTGAGCTGGGCTTACGACAACACGACCCTCGGTGGTTACGGCGGCGGACGGGTGGGCAGAGTCACCGAGCCCACCGGCACGACTCAGTACAACTACGATCGCCGCGGCTTGCTCAAGGCCGAGCGCAAGGCCGTCTGGGACAATACCTTCGAGACCCAGTACGCCTATGACCAGAACGGCAACCGTACCTCGATCATCTACCCCTCCCAGAAGACCCTCACCTATACCTACGACTTTGCCGATCGGCCGCTTTCAGCCGCCTCCGGCTCCACGACCTATGTCTCTCCTACCGCGGGAGCAACCACCTACGCTCCCTTCGGCCCGCCCACCCAGCTGAAGTTCGGCAACGGCACGACCCGGACGATGCAATACGACCAGCGCTACCGAATGACCTTGAACAAGCTCGTCAAGGACGCAGGCTCGGTGACCCTCGCCGACTACCACACGATCGGCTACGATGGTGTCGGTAACGTGACCTCGATCCCGGATGCCCTGGATTCAACTTACAGCCGTACGGCGATGGCCTACGACGACCTGAACCGCTTGAAGACCGCCTCAACCGGCAGCAACCTCTGGTCGACCGGCTCCTACAACTACGACTCCATGGGCAACGTCACGAGCCTCTCGCTCTCGAGCGGTGGCACCATGCGGTCAGCCACTTTCACGTATTCTGGAACCACCCCGAAGCTCTCCTCGGTCACCGAGCAGTCGCCCATCGGCTCCCGGACAGTGGCGTACGATTCCGCGGGCAATGAGACCCAGGTCGGTTCGACGGCAAACTCCTTCCTGTACTCCGCCCGCAACTTCCTGGCCGTATCCTCGGTCGATCCGGCAGCCGGATTCGCGTACAACTACGACGCCCGGGGTGTCCGGACCATCGCCCGTGACAACGCCCTCTCGATCACCGGGCTTTCCCCCGCCTCGACAGCCGCAGGCGGCGCCGCCTTCACCCTCTACGTCTATGGAGCCAAGTTCACCGGCTCCTCCGTCGTCAAGTGGATCGGCTCAGCTCGCACGACGACGCTCGACTCCATCAACCAGATCCACGCCACCATCAACGCGTCCGACATCGCCTCCGCAGGGACGCTGGCCCCGATCACGGTCACCGACGGCGCCTCGACGAGCAACTCAACCAACTTCGTCGTCGACTTCTCCGACGAGCCCAACACCGACCCCTTCTACCCCTATGTGACGATCATCGCGGCCCGCGGCATCACGGCTGGAATCGGGGGAGGGCAGTTCGGTTCCGGGAGCTCTATTCATCGCGACCAGATGTCGGTCTTTCTCCTGAAGGCCAAGAACGGCTCCGGGTACACGCCGCCCAACTGCACCGGCATCTTCCAGGACGTCGCCTGTCCCAGCCAGTTCGCCAACTGGGTCGAAGACGCTTATCACCAGGGAATCATGGACGCCTGCGTTTTGAGCCCCCTGCAGTTCTGCCCATCCACCGCGGTCACCCGCGAGACCATGGCGAACTTCCTCCTCTTCGGACTCGAAGGCTCGACCTACGTGCCTCCTCCCGCCGTCGGCGTCTTCTCGGACGTTCCAAAGACCGCCCCCCATGCCCCCTATATCGAAGAAATCGCCCGCCGCGGTATCACCGGAGGATGCGGCGGAGGAAACTACTGCCCGACCAACCCTGTCACCCGTGCCCAGATGGCCACGTTCCTTACGAAGACCTGGGGATTTACCGCCAACGTCACCCCCGCCGGCAACAAACGCTACTTCGTCTACTCCCCGGAGCTCTCCATCATCACCGAGACCGACTGGAACACCACCTACCACCCTGTCATCTCCTACGAGCACGTCTGGATGGGCGGCGCCCCCGTCGCCGAAGTCGATACCGTAACCTCGACAACGCACTGGACCTTAACCGACCACCTCGGCGCTCCCATCATGCAAACCGATTCCTCCGTCAACACCTACTGGCGCGTCGAGTACGAACCCTACGGAAGAGTCTGGACCAAACGACCTTCTGGCCTCGCCGACCAGCACCAGGTCCTCCGCCTTCCGGGCCAGGAAGTCGAGCAGCAGCCCACCAACTCCGTCAACGGCATGTCCGAACGTGAGTACAACATCTTCAGATGGTACCGACCAAATTGGGGTAGATATGCAGAGGCGGATCCGGTGGGGCTGGACGCCGACGTAGACCTCTTCAGCTACGCTAAGGGTACGCCGGTTCGCTTCGTCGATCCTTACGGTCTGGATGTTCGTGTCTGCTGCCGTCCTCTTGACTCTAAGGTGCTCAGTGGCTACAAGCACTGCTACTTGGAGTCGAACAGCAACAACCAACGTCGCACGTTCGGCCTACACATTCAGGATGGCAATGGTGTCTACCGAATGAACGACCCATCCGATACAGGTGGGCAGTGTTCACCATGGCGATCAGATCCTTGTGGCCGCCTCGAGACCTGCGCGCGAAGCAATTCGGCGCAATATCCTGTGGAGCGGTATAGCTACGTGTTTGCAAATCTGGGCATCGGAAACGGCAGGAATAGCAATACCTTCGCGAGCTGTGTTGCGAGCAAGTGTGGCATCTATGTCGACCCCTATACGCACCTAGACCAAACCTTCAGGCTTCGCGCACCTGGGTGGTATCAGCCATGCCCGGGTAACTTCTGATATCGCAAAGAGGATGACACGCTCGGCTAGAATACCGTTGGGCTGGCTCGTGACAGCCTCAACAGCGACTGCACCGTTTCTTGCCTGGGCAGTCTTCCAGTCGATAACTCTTGCGGAAGGCGAGCGTAGCCGCGAACTCGCGTCGCTGACGGTTCTCGTCTACCTCCCTCGAATTGCTGTGTTCAGTTTGGGCACGACGTTCGGAACCGGAATCGTAGCTACGCGCCAGCGTGTAAGAGCGGTGGGTCTACTTGACTGGGTGATGATGGGTGTGCTCGGTGCGGCCGCGGTTGTAGCGTGGACCCAGCTGGTTGCGCCGATTGCGGAACCGACGATCGTGCCTGCGGTGCCCGAGGTCACTGCGTGGTTGCTTGTGGGCGTTCTAGCTGGTGCGGCAGTCCCGATCGGTCGCGCATTGCTGAGAGGGGCGACCAGTGGCGCGGAGTAGCGCGACGGCAGAGGGTTCTAAGGTAGTCGATGGCCGAGTCGCGCACGATGGCTACGAGGATGGACCAATTGTTAGACAAATGGTCTTGGTTCGTGGCCGGCGCGATCTCGGTCACCTATCTGGGGTTTGGCTTGGCTACGGGTAAGGGAATGGAGGCCTCACCGGCGGGCGCCGCGCAGGTGGCACTTCTGATCGGCTACTTGTTGTTTGTCGTCGTCGTGCCACTCGCTGCGGTCGCTGGGATCGTGGCTCCTATCTGGTGCATAGTCCGCCGGGGTGCGCCCGTAGCGCCAAGGATTGGTAGGGTTCTCGTGAGTGCCGCCGCGGCAGGCGCCTGGTATTGGTCGTTGACGTCGCGATTCCTGGAGTTGCCGTAATAGGGAGAAGGCATGCAACTCGTCTTGCGTGGCCAGTGCTACAAACGGCTGGCCGAGCCTGTGTGTTCGTCGGTGCGGGGGCTTCTTTTGCGGCTGGCGCGGTCAGGCTCGCGTTGCCGGCCATCCGGATTGTCATTGGGCGTTATGGCGTTGGCAGTCGTCTTCGGGAGCGTTGCGCGCGCCTCGGTCATCTACGTCAACGCCGCCGCCACCGGCTCCAACAACGGCTCGAGTTGGATGGACGCCTTCACGAGTCTGCAGTCGGGTCTGTCCGCGGCCGGCTCGGGCGACGAGATCTGGGTCGCCGCGGCGACGTACAAGCCGACGACGACGACCGATCGGACGATCAGCTTCGCGCTCAAGAACAACGTCGGCGTCTACGGCGGCTTCAATGGCACAGAGACGCAGCGTTCGCAGCGCAACCCGACAGTCAACGTGACGATCCTTTCCGGCGACATCGGGACACCTGGCACAGCGACGGACAACAGCTACCATGTTGTCACGGCGGACGGCACCGTCACGGCCACCGGCGTGTTCGATGGGTTCACGATCACGGCCGGCCAGGCGGATGCCGCCTCGTCGCCGAACGAGCGGGGCGGAGGGATGTGGGACAACGCAGGGGCGCCGACCCTCGGCAACCTCATTTTCAGCGCCAACTTCGCCAGCTTCGAAGGCGGGGGCATGCGGGTGACGAGCGGGTCTCCGGCACTGAATCACTGCACCTTCGTCGCCAACGTCGTCGCCTTTGGCGGCGCCGGCGGCGGGTTCAAGTCTGGCGGCGGCAGTACGGTGACAGCGACGGACTGCTTCTTCCTGTCGAACCAGATCTCCGGCGCCTCGGTCGGCTCGGGAGGAGTCGAGAGCGCCGGGGGCATGACGCTCGTCAATACGATCATCGCCGGCAACGCGCCTGACGGTCTCGATCTGATCGCCGACAGTAATACGCTCGAGAACTGCACGATAGCGGGCAATCAGGCCTACGGCGTGTCACTCCTCGCGAGCAACAGCAACACGATGACCAACACGATCGTCTGGGGAAACGCCGTGGCCGGAGTCTTCAACGACGGCTTTTCGAGTCTCTCAGCGACGTATTGCGACACGCAGGACGCCCTGACGGGTACCGGCAACATTTTCGCCGATCCGCTGTTTCGGAACTTTCCGACGGACCTGCGTCTGGGCACTCCGTCCCCCGCAGTGGACGCGGGCAACAACGGCGCCGTCCCGGGCGGGGTCACCACGGACATATCCGGCCTTCCGCGGTTCTACGACGATCCGGCGGTGCCCGATACCGGTGCGGGCACGCCGCCGATTGTCGACATGGGCGCGTACGAGCGGGTTCCTCTCTCCGTGACCGCGCCCTCGAACCTGACCCTCTGTGCGGGGGCAACGGCGGTTTTCAGTGTGACGGCCACCGGCGCGCCCACCCTGACATACCAGTGGCTCGACGGAGGGAATCCTCTGTCCGACGGCGGGAGGATCTCCGGCTCGACCACATCACAACTCATGATCACCTCGACGGTCCCCGGCGACTCGGCCAGCTACGCCGTGGTCGTGACCGACGGGTTTGGCCAGATGGTAACGTCGGCGGCCGCCACGCTCACCGTCAACGACTCGCCGGTGCTGCCGGTCATCGTCGCGCCCGAGTCGGTCGGCGTTGGCTCCATGGGCAACCTCGCCAGCGTCACGAACAATACCGGCTCGACCTATGCCTGGACGCTCACGGGGGGCACGATCACGGCTGGGCAGGGCTCGAACCAGATCACGTTTGACGCCGGCTCGCCTGGAACGACCATGCAGGCGGGTGTCGTCGAGTCGGTCGGCTCCTGCGCCTCGCCGGAGGCGATCCTGGCGATTCAGGTGGACTTTCTCGACGTGCCACCCTCGGACCCGTTCCACGACTACGTGATCAAGATTGCCAGAAACGGGATCACGGCCGGATGCGGCGGCGGCAACTACTGCCGCTACGCCTCGGTGACCCGCGCTCAGATGGCGGTCTTTCTGCTGAAGGCCGAGCACGGCTCAACGTACGTGCCGCCAATGTGCACGGGGATCTTTGCGGACGTGACCTGCCCCAGCGCCTTTGCGAATTGGATCGAGCGCCTCGCAGCCGAAGGCATCACCGGCGGGTGCGGCGGCGGAAACTACTGCCCCTCGAATCCTGTGACTCGCGCGCAAATGGCCGTGTTTCTTTTGAAGACCGAGCACGGGCCGGCGTACAACCCACCCGCATGCACCGGAGTCTTCCTCGACGTGATGTGCCCCAGCGCCTTCGCGAACTGGATCGAGCGGCTGGCGGCCGAGGGCATCACCGGAGGCTGCGGCGGTGGGAACTACTGTCCGAGCAACCCGAACACCCGGGGACAGATGGCCGTCTTCCTGACGAAGACGTTCAATCTGCAATAAACCGGTGGCTAACCTAAGGAATCGGAAGCGCTTCCGGGGCGGTCGATCGAAAGAGCTTTCGTTAGTTGTGGAAATGACCGGGATGACACTCGGATGTACCACAAGGGAACCCTGAACAGTGGATGAACGATCCCGGATGATCGAAGAGAGTCTCAAGCGCGCGGCCTCCGAGGTTGATGAGGCGCTCGAGCGTGTGGAGGATGAGGCGGTCGCCTCGGTAGCGCTATTGAGTGCTCGGGCTTTTATCGATGTCGCGCTGCTTCGGATAACGGCAGCCGCCTCCGAGGAGGCCTCTCGAATCAAGGGCATGAGGGTAATCAGAAGCGAGACTCCGTAAGCGAGGAGATCAGCGGTCGGGATGGCGAATCTTGATCAGCACAACGACGAGTCGGCTTGCGCGACGGCTTCGGCGAGCTCGATTCAGGGAAGCCAGGCGCGTAACGGCTGCGGTGAATTAGGCAAGGAGAAGTCAGATGAACTCCCGCTTGGAACCAATGGTTGAGCCCAACTGGAGCTTAGGCCGGGAGATTCGTGATTTCATCCGCTCCAGTTCAGGTTCCGCTGATTACCCGTCTACTTGGGGTGCGTGTCTGCGTGTGGCCGTCAGGAGATTTCACGAGAACAAGCTAAGCCATGGCCTCTTGGCGGTCGGCCGTCTTCGTCTTCAAAGCGGTGCTGTCGTAGATCACGCGTGGCTACTCGACCGAGTACGCGGATCCTCTATCACCATCGACCCTGCCAACCCGCACCCCGGCACGAGTTACAGCCCTTGGCGCTCTTCGATGGAGAGCTAGTTTGGACGGCTGCATCGGCTGATGAACTCGAGAACCTGCGCCCGCAATTTTTCATATCGATACACAGCGACATCAACAACAGCGCTCTGAAAGGGATGTTCGATTTCTCTGTCATCGACGATATCAACCGGGTGAATTTTCGGGTGGACGATCCCTGGACCCATCCCAACTACGATCCTCGAGAACACTTTGACAACTCCATGATTCTCGAGTCGATAGCCCTGCTCGACGACCGGCTAAGGTGGGATGGGGAGACCCCGCTTCACACCGTTGCTTCAGGCAGTTCTGAAGCCGTACCGTACGGTCTGGCCTGTCATGCGATCGCCGATTTCTATGCTCACTCCAACTTTGCTGCAATGGTCTTGGCGTACATCGACGACCCCAAGAAGGCTCCGACAGTGGATGAAGCTGTTCAGGATCCGAAGTTTCTAGGCTTCATCACCGAGAGGTGGGTGAATTCGTCGATGTGGACGCAGCACGAGGGATATGCCTCGCCCGATCCGCCGACAGTTGGCGGGGGATTCGATCGCTGTCTGTTCACCGGTGGCTATGGCGAAGACGGCTGGCTGCCTCGCCCGGATGTCCCTCACCATAACGTCTTCGCCGTGGATGCGCCGTTCTCAGCGCTGGTCGATGCTCCCACTATCCAGAGGCGTCAGAATCCATTCGCTTATCCAGGTGATTGGGCGACCCACTTTAGACTTCGTACGGCTCTCGCTACCCGTCATGTTCGAAATGCCGTGAAGCGCGCTCAATCCGGTGATCACGGTCCCTTCCTCGGCGCGGGGGTGGCCATTCCGACGGTCCTCCTTCCACCAACCTGGATACAGAACGGTACCTCGGTCGCCGATGCACACAGCCTCCCCGACCGCGGGACTGACGGATCCCTGGTGACAAGCATGGCCTGATCGAGTCTGAACCAAAGCGTCGCGCTCGCCCTGCTTCCTCGATAGGGAGGACCCATGCCGAAGCACAGCCAAGTCAAGGACGAACTGGCACGAAGGCTCCAGGAGTGTCTGCGTGAGGCGGGCGTCGACGCGGAGCTCGAGATCTCTGCGCATGAGGCGATCGTTCAGGCGCGAGTCAAGGCCGACGACGGGGACCTCAGGGTCGTCGCGTACATCTCCGACCGTGAACCCAAGGTAGCCGACACGGGCGCGGCCCCGCACGCACTGAGGAAGTTGCACGTCGCAGCGGTCGCTGTGCGCCCAACGCTTGCTGCCCAGGCAGCCGGCCGTTCAGAGCGGCCTTTTCCTGTAGAGAGGAAGTAGTCGACCTAAGGCCCAGGCGGCGTGGAGGGCGCAACTGCAATGGACTGCATTGTTCGAGTTGAGTTGAAAGGGTACGCGACGGAGGCGGACTACGAGGAGCTACATCAGGAGATGGCGAGGCGCGGCTTCTCGCGGACGATTAGGGGCAACGACAACCGGACTTATGCTCTTCCCCCGGCAGAGTACTACGCGGTCAACGTGGATTCTGCGAAGGGCTGCCAGATCGGTCGCGAGGCTGCGACCGCTGCGGGCAAAGCTCACGAGGTCGTGGCGACAAGCGGGACCACGACGTTTTTCCTTCCCACCAAATAGCGTGACGATATGCACGGTACAGTTTGTGCCGGCAACGGTGAGTGATTGCAGGGCTCTGTGAGAAGGAGGACGCCATGGCGAAGGATGACGAGAGCGCTCCGGATAAGGTAACACACGACACGGAATTCGTAATCGGCCACAAGATCACTCAGGACGTGACCGTCGTTCATAAGGACGACAACACGTATACCGGCCATGGCTGGAGTCGCGACGAGGCGGACCGGAACGCGGGAGAGAAGTACTCCCGAGGTGAGGTAGACAAGAAGTAGCCTTTCAGGGGGCGCTCCTGTCGTCGACAGGGTCTTGAGCAGCGCTGAGGCGGTCAGAAGACATCGTTTCCTTGGCGAGTGTCGCAAAAGAGCCCTTGCCGAAAGTGTCCTCCACGAGGCGTGCGAGCTCAAGGAGTCGCCCCGTAAAGACGGCTCGCGCGAATACTTCGAAGACCGCTTCCGGGTCGCTGAACCGGCCGCGATTTCGATCGCAGATGTCCTTGAGGAGGGTGCCAAGTTGAGCTCGCGGTCGGCTGTACCTCCAGCTCTCGAGTCGCGTTTGCCAGGTGCCGTCTGGTAGTTGCTGATCAGTGACAGCCGCGATCTCCCGCGGCGCTCTCGTTGTGAGCCTGAACCGCTCTCGCCGTGTCAAAGCGGAGGTCAAGGCTTCGAATTTCTTGAAGCATTGATCGTCAAGCCGAAGAACAAGTTCCTCGACGATTGCCTCGTCGAGATCGCGGAAATACCGTGTCGTCATGGACTTATCGAACGCTCCGAATCCGATGCGCCGCGGCGAGGGCCGACCTTCGGGACCTTCGTCGTGCACCGACTGATAACTGTGGAAATGGAGGAGCTCATGTGCAATTCGCTGAGCCGTCGTCAGCAGTGAATCGGCGGGAGCTATGAAGACGGCCTGGCGCTCACGGTCGTACACGCCCCCGATGTTCATACGATCAATTGCCTCGCGGTCCTCAGGGGCAAGGCGGTCCGGGTCTAGGAGATGGATGTTCGCGGCGGAGATGCTGTCGACGGGAGTTCCTCCATACTTCTCTACGAACTCTGCAACGGCGGGAATCAGTTGAACAATAACGGCACCCTCCTCGGGGGTTGGAGATCGCTCGAATGAACCGAACTCCTGCGTTCGAAGAGCATCTTCGAAGCGCTTCGAGAGGGCAGCTTCCCGCTCTGGGGACTCCGAGAGTACTCTGGATACACCTGATTTGCGTTCGGGATTGGGTTCCATGGAAAGAGGGGGCCCTGCAATCCGGCCGACAGGTATCGCCGTGAGCTAAACCGCCGAGGCCAGATTCTGAGCTGTGAGCTGTGAATCGGTAGGACTTTCTCTAATTGTGCCACACGGATACAGCCGCACAAGACCCCTCCGCACGTGATGAGCCAACAGAGGGTTCGGTAGGGCTTGAGCCGACCATAGAAGCGACCCCAAGCCTTGCTTCATTACTCCGGTTATCGGCGCGCTGAAAGCCTCGCCCCCGGCTGTGCCTCCCCACTCGGACATCATTCGTCCGAAGTACATCGAAAGATTCCTTGCTGGAGCCCTTGGCCATTTCGATGGCCTCGGGTTCGAAAGGCAGGGTGGACCGCATGCTTCCCGCCATGAAAGGACTTCAAACCATTCTCGATCGCCTGCTCACAGCGCCGGGCGAAGCGCGAGGAAGCTCCGCCATCGAACGCTCCGTCCCGCCTTCGCGGGCACTAAGCACTCCAACGCCCGAGGCTACCGGTCGTGCAACCGTGTACCTGCTCCTCGACATCTCCGCCAGCATGGACGAGGCGAAGCTCCGCCAGGCGAAAGACGGCGGTCTTTCCTTTGCCGAGGACGCGATCGGAAAGGGCTATGCGGTCGGCATCGTCCACTTCTCGAGCTGGGCCTCAGTTCGGACCAATCCGACGACGAGCCTTCCCCCGATCCGCTCCGGACTCTCCGAGGTCGGACTTCAGGCGACAACGAACATGGCCGCCGCGATCAACCTAGCCGGCTCAAAGCTCGCAGACCGGCAAGGCCCCCGCGCGATCGTTCTCGTGACCGACGGCTATCCCGACAGCGCCGACTCCGCACTCGCCGCAGCCAGGGAGGCGAAGCGGCATGACATCACGATCATCGCGATCGGCACCCATGACGCCGACGATGACTTCTTGAAGAAGCTCGCGACGGCCTCCGGCCTCGCGACGACGGTTGCCGACAGCGAGCTCGAAGTCGCCATCTCCTCCGCGGCTCGGCTTCTGCCGGCGAGGACCTCGAGCTCGAAGTGAGCCGCACTCACTACGAGACTCTCGAGGTCTCCGAAGCGGCGACCCAGGACGAGATCAAGCGCTCGTATCGCCGGCTCGCGAAGAAGTACCACCCCGACCGAAACAAGAGAAAGGGCGCCGAGGAGAAGTTCAAGGAGATCAATCTCGCTTATCAGGTTCTCGGAGATCCCAGCCGCCGGCAGATCTACGACTATGACTTGGGTCAGAGTCGGAAGGCCGGTGCAACCTCGGGCTTCAGTTCCACCGGGGCTAGTGCTCCACCGCCTCCTCCCCCGTCAGGGTTTTCGAGCTCGGCCGGGGCACAGGCCGCGGCGCCTCCGCCCTCGGCGCAAGGCGCCTATCGATACCTGTTCTTTTTACGCGGCGTGCTCGTCGGCGGAGCTGCCGCGGGCGCCATTGTGGTTCTGGCTCTCGTTTCCTATGTGGCTTGCCACAGGGCATCGACTGAGCAGGCGCAGAGCATCTCTCCGCCGGGACGAGCTGAGGCCGTCGAGAGGGAGAAGGAACCCACGGCAGTTCCGGTGACCCCTGAACAAACGCCGACTATCCCCGTGCCGACGCCCACGCGAGAACCGGAGCCGCCCACGCCGACACCGACTCCTGTCGCGTCAGAGCCGACGCCGTCCGCACCGGAGCCGACCCAATCTCTCCGTCCGGTTCATCTCTCCGGGAAATGGCGGGGCAGCTTCGATTGGTTCGGTACGAGGGTGCCGTTCGTCATGCGTCTTGAGCAACGCGGAGACGAGATTTCAGGGTTCTCGACAGAAACCCACGACAGAAGAATCTGGCGGGCGACGATTCGTGGTTCCGTGACGGAATTGACCGTCGCGCTCAACAAAAGATGTGAGCGAAAAGAGTTTTCGATGACCCTGGTCGCTTCCGACGTGTCCTCAGAGCGAATTCGGGGTACGTGGGAGACGCCGCAGAATCGGGGGTTATGGCAGGCGGTCTGGGAGAGTGAATCCGCGAGCTCAGTGAACGAGCCCTGGCGCCTTCGGTCGACGCCTGTGCATCGCGCAACGGTTGGGAGCGGATGCATCGACGGCTGGTGGGAGCTCCCCGGCGGGCGTCGCGTCCGATGTATCGACCATAGCCGCCGGTCTTCTCCCTGACCGATATGATCCTCGCAGCCGGCTCGCTCAAGTCGGCTGCTGAATGAAAAAAGACCCACCACCTTCAGATGGTACCGAGAGCGAGGGCGGAAGCATTCCTCCTCCTCGAGACACGAGCTTGCCGTTCTTCGCGTACGGGTCGCTGAAGCCACGGGAACCGGCGCACCATCAGGTCGAGCGATTTCTCTCACAGGCTCCCTCGCCGGCAACAATCGACGGCAGGCTTTGGATCCGGGACGGTCTGCCTCTGCTGGAGCTGGATTCGCCGGAGAAGGAATTGATCGATGGATTTCTTCTGTCGTTTAGGCCGGAGTTGAGTGAGCAGGCTTACGCGACCATTTGCGCCTTCGAGCCGCGGAACCACTACTTCTGGAAGGATGACGTAAGACTGCGCGACCCGCGGGCCCCGGTGAACGTGCTCGTCGGAAAGAAGCTAGAGAAGGGTCGGGCCGCGCTGCTCGAGACATCATCCTGGACACTCTGCGATGACCCGGTTTTCAGCTACGGCCTCCCTGAGGTCGAGAGTTCGACCTCTTCCGAAGCCGGCGCTGGTTTCGATTGGCCGGACTGGCCGCGGTTCTTCCGGCTGCAGATGGCTTACCTGCTCTTGTGGTCTGCCGTTGAACGCTATACAGCTCTTCTTCTTGGTCCTGGCCTTGGTCCCTTGGCGAGAGTAAAGAGTCTTGGGAAACACGAGGTATTTCAAGCGGCCTTCAGGAAGGCAGGCATCACACGCCGAGACCAAGTTTGTGATTCACGGGATCCAACTGACGTCTACGTACTCGACCCCGCAAATCCTCCGAAGGCAGCCCTCTACTATTACCAGGTGCGGAATAACCTGAGTCACCGAGGAAAGGGTGCTTGGGCCGATGGCGAGATCGTCCGGAACTCGTTGGTGGAGTTGAAGAGGATTCTCGATTTGATTTTGGAGAGGCACGTCCGCGAGTGATCCTCCCTAAGCGCCGCCCTCGCCGAAAACGCAACTAGCTGAAACATCGAGCCTTCTCCGCTTCGGGCTGTGAAGTCGGGTTCACGGTTGGATTGAACATCCGCTCGAGCGAGAGAAGACCATCGCGGCCGCACTCCCTGGGCAGCGTTTCGACGGCAATCGGAATCGAGCCATCGAGGTTAGAGGTCAAGGCGGCAATCGTGTCCCGCCGCCTGTCGCTCGAGGTCAAGACAAGAATCGCGGCGGAGCCCTCCTTCGACATGCCCTGGAGGACGTCCTGCAGAACGGCGAGCTTCGGGACAAAGACGCTTCGAAGCGGCTCGCCGCCCAAGTCCACTTCGACGGCTAGAGCTCTAGTCGATGCGCCGCCGCGTGTTACCGAGAGCACATCGGGAATGGCCGGCAGGCGCGGGACGAAGCGGCGTTCCAGTGCCCACGCTGGCAGCAGGAGCTCGGGCTTCGGGGACATGCGTCCCAGCACGACACGCAGGTCGTTAATCCAGAGCCGATGAGCGAGGTCTTTGGGAGCCACCGCTCGCGCGGGGACAAAAAGGTCTTCAGTGTCGGCTGCGGCATGGAGCAGCAGGAAGTCGCGGCCTTTGGACGTGAGCCGCAGACGGTTCATGCCGACGCGGTTCCAGCGCTCGACGAAGAGATATCCGCGCTCGCGCCACCTTTTCGTGAAGCGCGAGACGACGACCGGCGACTTGCCGAAAAAGACGGCCTCGTGGAGCTGGTACTGAGCGACTTCGTAGCCCCTTCCGATCCAGGCTCCCGCCTCGAGGTCTCGCTTCAACGCCCGATGCGCCTGTCGGGGGTCCTTCACTTCGCCCCCGCTCCCGGGAGGACGCGAAGCGTGACGCCACACCCTCCGCACGGCAGGTACCGCGAGACCTGGCCGCAGAAGGAACAATAGAGGAGCGAGCCGTACTCGGTCGCGCGGCATCGGTTGCACGTCGCGAGGCGGTTCAAGACATTGTCGTGGCCGCAGTGGATGCAGGTGAGGCACCCTGAGCGTATCGTCACGAACGCTTCGAAGAGGCGGTTGAGGCGTACGGCTCCGAGGACGATGTAGACCGGCGCGGCCAGGGCATAGAGCGTGCCGATGAGCGAAGCGCGCAGGATTACTTTCCATGGAAAGTTCATTCCGGGGCCTCCTCGTCTTTGCCGAGATCTCTCAGGAGGTCGGAGAGGCTTTTGTGCGGGCGTTTCCCTCCTGCCTTTGGAGAGGAGGGCGCAACTTCCGCTCGATCGATGACCTCGGCTTCCCACTCGGCGATCAACCGTGCGGCGAGCGAGGTCGGGATCACCCAGCGGGACGCGATCTCGCGGCTGAAGATCTCCCGCAGCTCGTCATCCGACGAGACGCCGGCAGATTGCGCGAAGTCCTGGACCTCGAGAGACGTAGCCGGGAGAGCGGGGTAGCCCTTCGCATGGAAATAGAAGCGGCGCTGGGGAAGCCCCTCCATCGTCTTTGCGAAGACCTTTCGCTTGACCGATTCCGGCATGGCTTTCTGCGGCTCGTCGAGCCAGAGCACGTGGGGGTAGATCAGCTCCGCGTCCTCCCGCACGCGAAACATCGCAGTCCACCGGGAATTGAGGACAAGCGTCCGGACGAGGTCTGCGGGCAGCGCATTCGAGAAGTCCTGCGCAAGGTGGACGATGCCCATGCCGACGGAGCGCAGAGTTCGCGCGGCGGTGGTCAAGGGGTCGATCAATTCTGAGGAGCGCGAGAGGAGCACCGGGGACTCTTCAAGAAGAAGAAGCCCCGGCCGGAGCTGACTCCGGCGCGGGGCTTTCAGAAGTACGTCGACGATTCTGTGGTTCGCTCGCTCGATCGCCTTCGACTGAGGGAGGCTCATGCGCGAGCTGTAGTTGCCGAGGACGATTGCGGGCGCGCCCGTTGGTACGAGCTTCCTCAGAGCCGCGGGCGGGATGCCTTCCGAGTACCGGATCTCAGGGAACGAGAAGTCCTCCTGGATGCGGCGGAGCAGTCCCTCGCTCGTCTGCTTGGGGAGATTGCGGTCCAGGTCGCGAAAGTACTCGCGCACGTCCGGGTCGGCGATCCCTGAGGAGATCCGGCGACGAAAGGGCTCGTCGCGGAAGAGCTTGGTTACGAAGCGCAGGTTCATGGGGAACTGCTTTTCGATGAGAAGGCGCCCGAGCATGAAGTAGCCGTGCCGCATGGCATCGGTGTAGTCGCGGGCGTTCGCCTGGACGACGACGTCGGCACGGAGGCGCGCGAGGTAGGCGTCGGAGACATCGGCGCTCACCCGCTCGAAAGGCGCCGAAGGAGTGATCCAGTCGCGCGCCCAGTCGATGACCCGGATACGCGAGGAGAGCTCGTCCCGTTTCCAGGGGCTCGTCTTCAACCAGAGGGCGGCGAGCGCGAGGCTCAGAAGATCGTAAGTTTCGTACTTCGGATCGACGAGCTCGATTTCGACGCCGGATGCGAGGCGCTCAAGGAGCTGGAGGATGAGTCCAACCAGAAACCGGCTTTTTCCGGCTCCGGTCGCGCCCACGACGAGGCCGCTCGAGACGAGGGTCGAATGATCGACCGAGAGGACTCTGCCCGAGTCGGTAGTGCCGATCGGGATCGCGGAGGAGCCGCCGAGGCTGTTCAGAGCTGCCTCGATGACGGCCTCGGCCGCCCGGGCGGGCGCGCCGGCGCTCCGTCGTTCTTCATCCGCCGCGCGGCGGCTGTGCTCGCGGCGAAAGAGCCTGAAGAAGGAGCGGGAAAGATTCAATTCACATCTCCGAATTGATTCAGGTCGTCGTCATCCGGTGGAGGGGCGCTGACGATGGTCTTGCCCATCGAGCGAATGCTCGTGAAGTCAGGCTTCGCTTTGTCAGAGCGGTTGAGAGAGCCTCGAAACTTGAGAAAGCAATACGCAAGGATCGGCAGAACGACGAGGGCGAGGAGGAGCCCCAGACAGTCGAGCGCTCTGGGCGAGGCGGCGCCTCCACCGCCGCCCCCGACCTGGAGCGATGAGACGATCCCGACGGCGGCCGTCATCAAGCCTCGCTCGGTTCAGCGGCTTCGCCATTCTGCGGAAGGGGGTCATGTCCGGCGCCCTCGCTGGCCGGTCTCTCTTTGCGCGGCCGTCCTCGGCGGCGAGCAGGCGTGGCAGCTCCCTCCGCCTGGAGAACCGACTTCAGCCGGATAAAGAGCGGAAGCGCCTCGGCGTCGCTCACCTCGACGCTCTCCTGGACGCTGACGTCTCCCTGAATCGATACCGTGATCGTGTGCAACCACGACTCCTTTCGTCTTGCGAGCCCGACTATCGGGCTGCGACGCGGAGTGTGGAGTCGGGGTGTGGAAGAACGACCGAGACGCTCGAAACGGAATGGGATTACGCTGACGCTGCGAGTCGCCGCTCCGCGATCTCGATGTACTCAGGGTTCAGCTCGATTCCGAGATAATTTCGCCCGAGCCGTCTTGCCGCGACAGCCGTCGTGCCCGCGCCGATGAACGGGTCGAGAACGAGCCCACCTCTTGGGCACCCGGCCAGAATCATTGGGGTGACGAGACCCTCGGGAAAAGTGGCGAAGTGGGCGCCACGGAAGGGCTTCGGATTCACATTCCAGACGGAGCGCTTATTTCGACCCTTCGGATTCGCAAACCGCGCACCCATCACTTCCATATGCCGCAACCCTGCGTAATTTCCTTGGCCATGATCTCCCTTACCGTGCCATCCATATTTCGTTCTCAAGATCGAGACTTCCTTTAGCGGCTCTCGGATCGCGTCGTTGTCGTAGAAATAGCTCCTGCTCTTCGCAAGCAAGAAGACATACTCGTGGCTCTTCGTGCAGCGATCGGTAACGGACTCGGGCATGGGGTTCGGCTTCACCCAGATGATGTCTTGCCGCAGATATCAGCCATCGGCCTGGAGGGCGAAAGCCACGCGCCACGGGATGCCGACGAGATCCTTCGGCTTCAAGCCGGCGGGCGCCTTCTTCGCCGTACCGGCTATCGCCCGCGTCCCACGGTTGCTCTGCTGTTTCTTTCCGTGCCCACCGTTTCCGCCGGCCGCGTAGCTATCGCCAAGGTTCAGCCACAGGGTGCCTTCGGTCTTGAGAACTCTTCTGACTTCTCGGAAGAGTTCAACCAACCTCCGGGTGTACATGTCGGGCGTCTCCTCGAGGCCAATCTGTCCATCTGCTCCGTAGTCGCGAAGCCCGAAGTAAGGAGGGCTTGTCACGACGCAGTCGACACATTCATCGGGCAGGCGCTTCATGACAGTCAGGCAGTCGCCATGGATCACTCTGTTCAGTAAGTCGCTTGGCAGCGGGCTTGCTGAAATGTCGGGTCGGCGCTCCTGGGCGCCCCGAAGAACGATCTTCAGATTGACGAATAGTGGGAGGGCGGCGGCGGCATCGAGCTGTAGGCTTTGGGCAACGCTCAAACCTCCCTGGATGGAAACGGTGATCGTCTGCAGGGCCAACTCCTTCCGTCATGCGAGCTCGCCTATCGAGCTGCCGCGCGAAGGGTGAACGCTGGGTGTCAATCAGCTACCGAGAGGTTCGAAACGGAGTCGGAGGCGGGCGAGGACCTTCTCTATATATAGAGGGGCGTGGTATACGAGGAAGAGTTCAACGGAGAGTTCAAACGGGGTTCAAAGGATGCTCGGGGAGGCTTCAGGACGCTCGGTGATGGGCTCTAAGTGGTTGATGCGGAAGCGTACGGAAATATCCCGAAGCCTCGGCTCCTATTCCCAAGCTGGATGTCGCCGGTTCGATCCCGGTTGCCCGCTCCAGACAGAGACCCATCCGCGCGCGAGAGCGCGCGAACATCAAAGCCCCTCGCCCCAGCAGGGGAGAGGGGTTTGTGGTGAGGGCTGTCCCCATCCGCGCGCTCGTCTCGGGATTCGCGTAAGCTCGCGGAGCCCCTCGCGAGCCGAGGAGCTGACTTTGATGACCCACCGCCCCAGGATCGCCGCCGTTTCTCTCCCCGGGCTGGTCGTGTCGCTCGGCATCGCCGCCGCCCTCATCGCCCTTTCCGCCTGCACGAACACTCCGGCGCCCACCGCGGCCCCGGCAGCGCCCGCGCCGGCCGGCCCGAAGGGCCCGGCGCAGGCGCCGATGCGGACCTTCGCCCTCAACACGTACAAGCGCGAACTGGACGGCCAATGGGAAGGCATTCGTCTCGCGTCCGACGGCAACGTGTACTTCGCGAGCTCGACGCACTCGGCGCATCATGGCGCCTCGTTCTTCAAGTACGACCCCAGGACCGCGCAGATCACCGAGCTGGTTCACGACATCACGGAAATCTGCGGTGAAGATCCTCAAACGAATCCCCAGGGAAAGATCCACAGCGACATCGTCGAGGCGAACGGCTGGCTCTACATGGCGACGCATTTTTCGGCCGAAAAGCCCGGCGTCTACAAGACCTGGACCGGTTCCCACGCCCTCGGTTACGAGCTCGCGACCGGGCGCTGGCGGGACTTCGGCGTCGTCCATCCGGGATACACGACCTACTCGGCCATCGGCGTCGATCCCGTGCGCCGGCTCCTCTACGTCTTCGTCACGGGGAAGGACGCCGGCCAGGCGGCCTACATGTATCGGATCGACATCGCAACCGGCGAGAAGAAGAACCTCGGCCAGGTCAGCGCCCCGAATCGCAACAACTACGATTTTGCGTGCTACTGGACCTTCGTCGACCGGCGCGGCGACGTCTGGTTCTCTCTCAGGAACCAGAACGGGGACCTGCAGCAGGTCCACGGGGACACGGGCGTCATCGAGGTCCACGACGGGGCGCTGCCCGCCCTCGTTCGGTGGGACTCGAACGAGGTCGAGTCGAAGAAGGCTCTCCAGGCCGCCCGCTCGATCGAGTGGATGCAGCCGCTCGACGGGGACCGCGCCCTGCTCACGATGTCGGATCACGGCGGCATGCTCTACGAGTTCGACTCGACCCGACCCATGGCGTCCGCGTTCACCCCCATCCGGCACATCGGCTTCAACTACCTCGGCGGCATCGCGATCGGCGGGAACCGCGTGTTCTATTACCAGCGGGCGAATCGCGCGTTCGGAAACCAGGAATTCCAGGATTTCCACCTGCTGAGCGTCTCGCTCGAAGCAGGCACCGAACACGCGATCACCGACTACGGCCTGATCGTGGATCAGGACGGGCGCAAGCCGTGGCGGCTGCCGGGCATGGCCGCCGACGCGCGGGGTCACCTCTATGCCGTCGGCGACTGGTGGACCATTCCCGGCGACCTCGGCACGTTGCGCTACAGCTGGAATCGCGGCAACGAGACGTACATCCAGCTGCCGCGCGGCGAGTTCTTCGCGGTGGCCGACGTCGGCAGTCCGGGACATTCGTCCGACTGATCGCGACGGAGGCGGGCTCGGGGAGCGTCGATCCCGCCCCGTGATACAGAAGCGCCACGCATGGCGACACCCCGAGGCCAGGCTCCCGCCGCGCTCCCGCAACCGGGGCTGGCCCGCGAGATGGGGCTGCTCGGCCTGGTCGCGACCGGCGTGTGCTCGATGATCGGCGCGGGCGTCAACGTCATCCCGTTCATGATCCAGCGCCACGCGCCGGGCATCGGTCCGCACGTGCTGCCGGCCTTCGTCTTCGCGGCGCTGCCGGCCGCGCTGGCGGGCCTCGCGTACGCGGTCCTCGCCTCGGCGATGCCGCGCGCCGGCGGCAGCTACGTCTACGCGAGCCGCGCGCTCGACCCCTACCTCGGCTTCGTCGCCTCCTTCTCCCAGTGGTTCTCGCTCTGTGTCGCGATCGGCGTGGTTTCGTACCTGATCGTGCCGTTCCTGCGGGACGTCGCCGTGGCCGCGGGCGCCGCGGCGCTGGCGTCCGCCCTGGAGACGGGGCCGATCCGGCTGGCGATCTCGCTCGCGTTCCTCTGGGCCGCGGTGCTCGTCAACGTCCGCGGCGTGAAGGCCTACGAGCGCCTGATCGTGCCGCTGATGTTCCTGACGTTCCTCCTCGGCGGCGTCGTGATCGTGGCCGGGTTCTCCTTCGACCATGCCGCGTTCGCGGCCGCGCTGCTCGCCCGCGAGGGCCGCGCCGTGCCCGCGGTCGCGGCGGCGCCGCTCACGCCGTCGGTCCTGCTGCCCGCCTCGGCGCTGCTGTTCGCGTCCTTCATCGGGTTCGACTCGATCGCGCAGGCGGGCGGCGAGTCCCGCAATCCCGGACGGAACCTGCCGCTCGCGATCGGCATCTCCGTCGTGTCGGTCGGGATCTTCTACATGCTCTTCACCGCGGCGGTCTACCACGCGGTCCCCTGGCCGTTCATTGCGGACGAGGCGCGGCGCCGCGACGTGACGGCCCCCGGCCTCCTCGGGATGCTGCTCCCTCCGGCGTGGACGGTCGTGATCGTCGCCGGCGCGGCGGTCGCGCTGATCAAGGACCTGCCCGCGATGCTGCTCGGGGTGTCGCGGCTGATGTTCGCGTGGGCCGAGGACGGGATCTTCCCGCGCGGCATCGCCGCGGTGCATCCGCGCTTCCGCACGCCCCACGCCGCGATCCTCGCGAGCGCCGGCATGGCCACACTCGGCATCCTCGGCTGCCACGTGGCCGGGGACTTCTTCCTCGGCATCGACATCCTCGTGACCTCGATGCTCGTCAACTTCCTCCTGATGGCGGTGTCGGTGCTGACGCTGCCCGGGCGCAATGCCGCGCTCGCCCGGGAGGTCACGGTGATGCCGTCGCGGTCCGCGCAGGTGCCGCTCGCGGCGGCGGCCGTCGCCGTGCTCGCGCTGTTTCTCGGCGTGCACACGTGGAGGGACGTCACCGCGCCGGCGGCCGCGTGGTACTTTCGCTCGACGCCGCTGTGGCTGCTCGTGATGGCCGCCGGCTCGATCGTCTATCTCCGCGAGACGCGGAGGCTGCGCCGCCAGGGCGTCGACCTCGACGCCCGGTTCGCGGCGCTGCCGCCCGGATGAGAGCGATGCCTCCCGCCGTCGAACGCACCGAACTCGCCCCTGGCCTCTCCATCTCCCGCGTGCTCACGGGCCTCTGGCAGATCGCCGACATGGAGCGGGACGGCCGCGCGCTCGACCCCGATGTGGCGGCGCGGGCGCTGCGCCCGTACGTCGACGCCGGCCTCACGTCCTTCGACATGGCCGACCACTACGGGTCGGCGGAGGTCGTGGCGGGCCGTCTGGGGGACGTGCCGGTGCAGCGATTCACGAAGTGGGTGCCGAAGCCGGGCCCGCTGGCGCTCTCCGACGCGCGGGCGGCGGTCGAGCGCTCGCTCGAACGGCTCCGCACGGACCGGATCGATCTGCTGCAGTTCCACGCGTGGAGCTACGCCGATCCGAGCTGGCTGGACGGCCTGCTGCATCTGCAGAAGCTCCAGGGCGAGGGGCTCATCGGTCATCTCGGCCTGACGAACGTGGACGCCGCCCACCTCAACATGGTGCTCGCCACCGGCATCCCGGTGGTCTCGAACCAGGTCTGCTTCTCGCTGCTCGACCGGCGCGCGGCCGGCGCGATGTCGGACGTGTGCCGGGCGCGCGGCGCGCGGCTGCTCGCCTACGGCACGCTCGCGGGCGGCTGGCTGTCGGACCGCTGGCTGGCGAAGCCCGAGCCCGACTGGGAGCGGCAGGGGACCTGGTCGCAGATGAAGTACGGGCGCTTCCTGCGCGTCGCCGGCGGCTGGGGCGCGCTGCAGCGCGTGCTGCGCGCGGCGGACGGGGTGGCGCGCCGGCACGGCGTGTCGATCGCCAACGTCGCGGTGCGCTGGGTCCTCGAGCAGCCCGCCGTCGCGGGGGTCATCGTGGGCGCCCGGCCCGGCGAAAGAGAGCACGTCGCCGACAATCTCCGGGTCTTCTCGTTCGCCCTGACCGGCGAGGACCGCGCGGAATTGGAGGCCGGGCTCGCCACGCTCGTTCCGATTCCCGGCGACTGCGGCGACGAGTACCGCAAGCCTCCGTTCCTCACCGCGTCCGGCGACCTGAGCCACCACGTGGAGTCTTTCCCGGCGCCGTACGCGGTCGAGCGCCGGGCCGACGGCCGCCTGTTGTGCCTGAGCGGCACGCCGTGGGAGTCGATGGCCGGCTACTCCCGCGCGACGCGCAGCGGCAGCCGTGTTCAGGTATCGGGCACGACCGCGACGCACCGGGACCGGGTCATCGGCGGCACGGATCCCGCCGCGCAGATGCATTTCGCGATCGACAAGATCGAGGGCGCGCTCCAGTCGCTCGGGGCGAGGCTGGAGGACGTGGTCCGCACGCGGGTGTTCGTGGCGCGCGTCGCGGACTGGCCGGCCGTCGCCCGCGCCCATGGCGAGCGCTTCGGCCGCATCCAGCCCGCGAACACGCTCGTGTCCGCGCGCCTGGTGGGCGACGAGTATCTCGTCGAGATCGAAGCCGACGCGGAGGTGGCGGACTCCGGAGGCGCCGGGACCCGGACCTCCTCTCCTTCGGTATAACCTCTCGGCCCGGGAGGAGACCGTGGTCGATAGAAAGCCGCTCGTGGCTGCCGGTGCGCTCGCCCTCGCAGCGTGGACCTTCCTCGGAGGCGCTGCCGCGCCCGCTCCGACGTACCGCGTCGATGTGGCCGGCATGGACCGGAGCGTGCTCCCGGGCGACGACTTCTTCGCGTACGCCAACGGCGGCTGGATCAGGACGGCGGAGATCCCGGCGGACCGAGCCTCGTGGGGATCGGGCTCGATCCTGGACGAGAAGGTGAACGAACGGACGCAGGGACTGATCCAGGAGGCCGAGAAGGGGAACGCGCCCTCGGGCTCGCCCTCGGCCCTCGTGGGCACGTTCTATGCGGCCTACATGGACGAAGCGGCGATCGAGAAGCGAGGCCTCGCCTCGCTCCAGCCGGAGCTATCGGCGATCGCCGGCATCTCCGACCGGACGTCTCTGTCCAGGGTCCTCGGGTCGGGCCTGCGCGCGGACGTCGACGCGCTCAACTGCACCAATTTCCACACCGACCGGATCTTCGGTCTCTGGGCGGCGCCGGCCTTCTCGAGCCCGGACCACTACGTCGCCTACCTGCTGCAGGGCGGTCTCGGTCTCCCGGATCGGGACGACTACCGCAACACGGACGACCGCAGCCGCGAGCTCCAGGGCAAGTATCGGGCGCACATCCAGGCCGTTTTCGATCTCACGAAGCAGCGAGACGCGTCGGCACGCGCCTCCCGTGTCTACGAGCTGGAGGCGAAGATCGCGAATGTGCACGTCAGCCGGACCGACTCGGTCGACGTGCAGAAGGCCAACAATGCGTGGCCGCTCTCCGAGTTCGCCGCCCGCGCTCCCGGTCTGGACTGGACCGCCTACTTCGAAGCGGCGGGGCTCGCCTCGCAGCCGATGATCATGGTCTGGCACCCCACCGCGACGGCCGGCATCGCCGCGCTCGTCGGCAGCGAGCCGCTCGAGGTCTGGAAGGACTACCTGACGTTCCGCGCTCTCGATCGGGCCTCGGCACTGCTGCCGAAGGCGTTCGCCGACGAGGCGTTTCGCTTCTACGGGACGGCCCTGACCGGCGCCACGAAGCCCCGCGACCGATGGAAGCGGGCGGTCCGGGCCACGAGCGACGCCCTCGGCGACGCGGTCGGCCGGCTCTACGTCGAGCGCTACTTCCCGCCCGAGTACAAGACGCAGGGCAGGGCCATGGTCGACAACATCGTGGCGGCGTTCCGCCGGCGCATCGACGCGCTCGACTGGATGTCGGCGGCGACGAAGGCGAAGGCCAAGGCGAAACTCGACACCCTCTACGTCGGCATCGGTTACCCGGAGCACTGGCGCGATGACTCGGGCCTTCGTCTCGAGCGGGACGACGCTCTGGGCAACCAGCAGCGCGTCGACCTCTTCGTCTATCAGGCGGCCGTCCGTCGGCTCGGGAAGCCCGTCGACAAGGCGGCGTGGTGCATGACGGCGCAGACCGTCGATGCCGTGAACCTGCCGCTCCAGAATGCCCTCAACTTCCCGGCGGCGATCATGAATCCCCCGTTCTTCGACGGAAACGGGGATCCCGTCCAGAACTACGGCGCGATGGGCTCGATCATCGGTCACGAGATCAGCCACAGCTTCGACGACCAGGGGGCTCAGTTCGACGCGGACGGCCGTCTCGTCAACTGGTGGACGCCGGAAGATCTCGCTCGCTTCCAGGCGGCGGGCCGGCGCCTGGTCGCGCAATACGACGCCTACGAGCCCCTGCCCGGCCTGCACGTGAACGGGAAACTCACGCTTTCCGAGAACATCGCCGACGTGGCCGGCGTGTCCGCATCGTTCGACGGTTATCGGGCCGCCTACGGCGGAAAGCTCCCGGAAATCCAGGGCTTTTCTCCGGACCAGCGCTTCTTCATCGCGTTCGGGCAGGCCTGGAGACGCAAGACCCGTCCCGAGTCGCTGCGCATGTTGATCCGGGTGGACGGCCATGCGCCCGCCGAATTCCGCGCCGACACCATCCGCAACGTGGACGCCTGGTATGCCGCCTTCACGGTCAGGCCGAACGAGAAGCTGTATCTCGGCAAGGATGCGCGGGTCGGGGTCTGGTGACGCCGCTCCGGCCGACGGAGGAAATGCAGTGACGAATCCGATCCGACTCGTCGGGGCGGGCGCGCTGGCCGCGACCGTGGCCGGCGCTCTCGGGGGCGCGGCGGCTCCGGCTCCGGCTCCGGCGTACCGCGTCGACGTGGCCGGCATGGATCGCCGGATCCTCCCGGGCGACGACTTCTACGAATACGCCAACGGGGCCTGGATGCAGGCGACGGAGATCCCTCCCGATCGCGCCAGCTTCGGCGCCTTCACGATCCTCGACGAGCAGATCGCCGAGCGGCTGCGCGGCCTGCTCGACGGCGGCGTGAAGCCGGCCGGCGATCCGGACGCGTCCGCGGGACTCGCGAAGAGCTTCTACGCGGCGTTCATGGACGAGGAGGCGATCGAAAAGCGCGGCCTCGCGGGGGTCCGGCCCGAGCTCGACGCGATCGCGGGGATCCGCGACCGGAGCTCCCTCGCCCGCGTGCTCGGCGAACAGCTGCGCGCCGACGTGGACGCGTTGAACCGCGCGCAGTTCCACACCGACCGCCTGTTCGGCCTCTGGGCCGCGCCCGACTTCGCCGAGCCCGGCCGCTACGTCGCCTACCTGATGCAGGGCGGCCTGGGGATGCCGGACCGCGACTACTACGAGAACACCGATGCGAAGGCCGTCGAGATCCAGAACGGCTATCGGACGCACATCGTCGCCGTGCTGAGGCTCGCGGGCGCCGCGGACCCCGACGCGAAGGCCCGGCGCATCTACGATCTCGAGAAGCGGATCGCCGACGCGCACGCGAGCCGGACCGAGTCCGTGGACGTCCACCGCGCGAACAATCCCTGGACGCTCGCCGAGTTCGCATCGCGGGCTCCCGGGCTCGACTGGAAGACCTACCTCGAGGCGGCCGGACTGTCCGCCCAGCCGAAGATCATGGTCTGGCAGGCCGACGCGGCGAAGGGCATCGCGGCGCTCGCCGGGAGCGAGCCGCTCGACACGTGGAAGGAGTACCTGACCTTCCGCGCCCTCGATCGCGCCTCGGCGCTCCTCCCGCGAGCCTTCGCCGAGGAGCAGTTCCGCTTCTACGAGACGACGCTCACCGGCGCCCAGAAGCCGCGCGACCGGTGGAAGCGGGCGGTGGCGGCGACGAGCGCCTCCCTCGGCGACGCGGTCGGCCGCCTCTACGTGGGGAGGTATTTTCCGCCCGAGGCGAAGGCCCAGGCCCAGGCGATGGTCGCGAACATCGTCGCCGCCTTCCGCCGGCGCATCGATGCGCTCGACTGGATGTCGCCGGTGACCCGCGCGAAGGCGAAGGCGAAGCTGGAGACGCTCTACGTCGGCATCGGATACCCGGAGCGCTGGAGGAGCTACGACGGCCTCCGGATCGAGAGGGGCGACGCCCTCGGCAACCGGCAGCGGACGGAGCTCTTCGACTACCGCGCCTCGCTCGCGAAGCTCGGGAGGCCCGTCGACAAGACCGAATGGGCGATGTCGCCGCAGACGGTCAACGCGGTGAACCTGCCGCTCCAGAACGCGATGAACTTTCCCGCGGCGGTCCTGAATCCTCCGTTCTTCGACGCCGCCGGCGATCCCGTGCAGAACTACGGCGCGATCGGAGCGGTGATCGGGCACGAGATCAGCCACAGCTTCGACGACCAGGGCAGCCAGTTCGACGAGACGGGGGCTCTCCGCAACTGGTGGACGCCGAAGGACCTCGAGCACTTCGAGGCGGCGGCGGCGCGGCTCGTCGCGCAGTACGACGCGTACGAGCCGCTGCCGGGCCTGCACGTCAACGGCAAGCTCACGCTCTCGGAGAACATCGCCGACGTCGCCGGCGTCTCCGCGGCCTTCGACGGATATCGGAGCGCCGCGGCGGCCGAGGCCCCGCGGGCGGTCGAAGGATTCGACGCGGACCAGAGGTTCTTCATCGCGTACGCGCAGGCCTGGCGGCGCAAGGCCCGGCCCGAAGCGGTCCGGCGGCAGATCCTCACCGACGGCCACTCGCCCGGCCCGTTCCGCGCGGACTGCGTGCGCAATCTCGATCCCTGGTATGCGGCCTTTTCCGTCCAGCCGGGGCAGGCGCTGTACCTCGAGCCCTCCGCGCGCGTCCGGGTCTGGTGAGGACTGGCGCGTCCTTTGCTGTAGCGATCGGCGACGTCATGTCGCGATCTCGACGAGGGCATTCCGCGCGCGGAGCCGGGCGCTGCGCCGCTCTGCTCGTCCTTCTTCTCGCCGCCGGCGCCGGCGCTCAGGACGAGCAGGCGATCGTCGAATCGGGGATGGACCACTTTCGCGCGGGGCAATATGCCCAGGCCGTGCGCGACTTCCGTGTCGCGCGGTTCCTGACGCTCGAACAGCCGTCGCGGCACCTCGAGATCCTCGCCCGCCTCGCGCTCGCCGAGGACGCGGCAGGGATGACGAAGGCCCGCGACGCCACGCTCGAGCGATTCCTGTCGGTCGAGGAGCAGTTTCCCGAATACGATCCGGCGTCGCTCGACCCGGATCTCCGTCCGCGTTTCGGGAGTCTTCTCTCGCGGCAGTTGTCACGGGAGCGTCTCCTTTCCGTCCCGCCGCTCGCGGCGGATCTCGGTCTGATTCCGAGGAGCGCCGTGCCGCCTCGGCCCACACCCACGCCCCGGCCGGCGGCCGCGTCGGCCGCGGAACCGAGCGGGGAGCCGGGCACGGCACAGACTCCGGCGCCGTCCGTGCCGGCGCCGGCGGCGGCGCGGCCCGAGAGCGAGAGCGCTCCGCCGGTCGCGCCGGGAGTCCCGGCCCCCGTGACCGAAACGTCGACCGCGACCCCGGCCCCGACGTTGGCGCCGACCGACTCCGACACGCCCACGCCGCGACCGACGGCGACGCCGCTCCCGCCGACGCCGACGCCCGCGCCGCCGACGCCGACGGCCGCGCCGCCGACCGCCACCGCGACGGCGACGGACACCGAGACGCCGACGCCTCGCCCGACCGCGACGCGTGTCCCACCGACGGCGACCTCGCCGCCGACGAGCACCGCGACCGCCACCTCGCGACCGACGTCCACCGCAACCGCCACGCGGCGGCCGACGAGCACCGCGACCGCCACCTCGCCTCCGACGAGCACCGCGACCGCCACGAGCACGCGCACCGCGACGGCGACGTCGCGTCCGACGATCACCGCGACCGCGACGTCGAGCGCGACGAGCACCGCGACCGCGACGCGCACCGCGACCGCCTCGCCTTCCCGGACGCCGACCGCGTCGGCCTCGCCGACATCCACGGCGACGCGAACGGCCTCTCCGAGCGCGACCTTCACCGAGCGACCGTCCGCGACGCGGACTCCTTCGCCGAGCGATACGCCGACTTCGCCGCCGAGCGCCACCTCGACGCCGCGTCCGCCGACCGCCACCGTGACGCGCTCGGCGACGCCCCGCCCTTCGGCGACCCGGGCGCCGTCGGCGACGCCGACCGCCGTGTTCGTGCCGGCGAAGTCCCTGGACGTTCCGCCCCGGCCGATCGTCCGGATCATGCCGGTCTATCCCGAGCGCGCGCTGCAGCAGCGGGTGCGCGGGGAAGTGGTCCTGCTCGTGCGCGTGTCCGAGACGGGCGAGCCGCTCGAGGCGCGGGTGACGAAACACGTGCGCGAGGACGTCGACGCGGCGGCGGTCGCGGCCGCGATGCAGTGGCGCTTCGAGCCCGCGCGCCAGAAGGGGCGGGCGGTGCGCACCGACGCCGTGGTGCGCTTCGCCTTCGAGGGCGTGCAGTTCGCGCGCACGCCGTTCCCCTCGGAATCCGACTCGTCGGGCGCTCCGGCGACGCCGACCCGCACCCCAACGCGGCACTGGCGCTCCCGCTGAACCGCATCCGCGGCGCGGAAGGTGGCACCCGCCTTGCACCCTTTCGCGAAGGGCTCGAACCCCATCGAGAGGAGGCAACATGAAACCATCCCGAACTGCGTTGGCGGTTCTTCTGCTGGCGGCAGCGGTCCTCGTCGCGGCGCCCCGAGCGGCTCAGGGCTCCGTGGCCGTGAGCATCTCGGTGTTCCACGACGACCTCGCGCCGTACGGCGACTGGGTCGGCGTCGGCTCCTACGGCCGCTGCTTCGTGCCGCGCGTCGCGGCCGGGTGGGCGCCGTACGTGGACGGTGAGTGGGTCTACACCGACTACGGCTGGACGTGGGTGTCGAACGACCCGTTCGGCGACGTGCCGTTCCACTACGGCTCCTGGACGTGGGCCGACCCGTACGGCTGGGTCTGGGTGCCAGGCACCGTGTGGGCGCCCGCCTGGGTGACCTGGGCGTACGGCGACGACTACGTCGGCTGGGCACCGATCCCGCCGTCGTTCGGCTTCACGGCGACCGGATACGTCGGCGCGCCCGTCGTTCTACCGGCGACGCGCTACGTGTTCGTCCCGACGCGTCAGTTCGTGGGCGTTCCCGTCGCGTCCATTCGGCTCCCCGCCGCGCGCAACGCGACGATCTTCGCACGCACCGTCAAGACGACCGACTACCGCGTGACGGGCGGCATCGTGCGAACCGCCGGCCCGCCTCCCGCGCGCATCGAACGCGTGGCGGGCACGAAAATCGCGCCGGTGTCGATCGACCGCGTGAAGGCGCGCCCGACGACGCTCGCGGAGGCCGGCGCCGGAAACGCAGGCAAGATCCGCGTCGCGGCGCCCGCTTCGGAGACGCGGAAGCTCGCGGCCTCGCCCGGGACGGCGGCGACGAGCCACGCCGCCGCTCCCAAGAACGAGGCGCATGGCAAGGGCCGCGCGGCCGAGGCGCCGCCGGCCACGGCGCACAACGGGCACGAGAATGCGCACCCGTCCACCGGGCGAGAGGCGGCGGCGCCGCCGGCACAGGCCGCCAGGAGCGAGGCGCCGAAGAACGAGCGCGGCCAGCCGCAGACCCACGCGGCTCCGAGCCACGAGAAGGCGCCCGCCTCGACGCAGAAGCGGGAGAAGAAGTCGCCGCCGGAGACGGCGCCCGCGCACGAGGCCCCGAATCCGTCGACCGCCCGGGCCCGACCGGCCGAGCCGCCGAGGGGCGAGGCGCCGCACGGGCAGCCCCGTGAGGACACGCGCGTGGCCTCCCAGGCTCACTCCCGTCCCCCGGCGAATCATCCGGCGCATCCGCCCGCGAAGGCGAAGCCTCCGGAGAGGCCGCCCGAGCCGAAGCCCGAGTAGTCGCGGCGGTTAGAATCCGCGCGGAATGACGGCACCCGCCGCTTCCGCGCGGACGCGCCGCCTCTTCGTGGTCGGGACCTCGCTTTGGGTCCTGGCGCTGCTGGTCGTCTCCGTGATGGTGGCGCGCGACCCCGCGCGCCGCTCGGTGACGCCCGTGTTCCACCTCGCGTCGGAGCGCTGGTTCGCGCGGCACGACCTCTACGCGGATCCCCGCGGGTACCACTACCTCCCGCAGTTCGCGCTCCTGTTCGCGCCGTTCCACGCGCTGCCATCGCCGGCCGGCGACGTGCTGTGGCGCGCGCTGTCGGTCCTCGCGGTCCTCGCGGGGTTCGCGGCGCTCGCCCGCCTCGGCCGCCCGGCGGATCCCGGGCGCGCGTACGTCGTCGCGGCGGTGCTCGCGCTCACGCCCTGTCTCGGCGCTTTGCGGAACGGGCAGACCAATCTCGCCTTCGGCGGGGTGTGCCTCCTGCTCGCGGCGGCGCTCGCCGGCGGACGGTGGAACGCCGCGGCGTTCTGGATCGTCCTGCTCGTCGGTCTGAAGCCTCTCGGCCTGGTGTTCGCGCTGCTCGCTCCGTGGCCGTATCCGAGGCTCCGCGCGCCGCTCCTCGCGGGCCTGGCGCTCCTCGCGGCGCTGCCGTTTCTCGCGGCGCCCCCCGCCTTCGCGGCGGATCAGTACCGCTCGGCGGCCGCGCATCTGGCGGGCTGGTCGGGGACGACCGAGAACCGGTTCGCCGACCTGACCGCGCTCCTGCGCACGGCCGGCCTCTCGCTGTCGCCGGGCGCGTCGTTGGCGCTGCGCGCCGCCGCGGGCGCCGGGACGCTCGCGCTGTGGCTCCGCGCCGCCGCGCGCCCGCGGGAGCCCTGGCGCGCATTGACGCTGGTCCTCCTCGCGACGGCGTACCTGATGCTGTTCAACCCGATGACCGAGAAGAACAGCTATGGGATCGCGGCGCCCGCGCTGGCGTTCACAGCCGCGGTTCTCGTCTCCGAAGGCCCGGCCCGGCGCGCGGGGCTCTTCCTCGCCGCGGTGCTCGTGTCGGTCGGCGTTCTGCCCGAGCTCCTCTGGCGGGTGACGCGCGACTTCGGGCTGTGGTGGGACCCGCTCTCGCTCGTCGCGGTCGCAATCTTCCTCACCGCGGCGATCGTCCGGCGCGGGACGGTGTTCCCGGCCGGAGAGGCGGTGGCGCCGTGAGGTGCCTCGCGGTGACGCCGTCCGCGCAGGGATACCGCGCGGTCCTCGAGGAGGCGCCGGATCCGCGGCCCGGACCGGGCGAGGCGCTCGTGCGCGTCGCGGCGTCGGGGCTGAATCGCGCCGATCTCTCGCAGATCGCCGGCCACTACCCTCCGCCGCCGGGGGAGCCGGAGATCCTCGGCCTCGAGCTCTCGGGGACGCTCGTCGGGACCGGAGAGCGGGTCTGCGCCCTCGTGGCCGGCGGCGCGCACGCCGAGCTCGCCGCGGTGCCCGTGGGCCACTGGATGCCGGTCCCCGCGGGCATGAGCTTCGTCGACGCGGCCGCGATTCCCGAGGCGTTCCTGACCGCCTTCGTAAACCTCGCCGTCGAGGGGGCCCTCGCCGCCGGAGGCCGTGCGCTCGTGCACGCCGGCGCGTCGGGCGTTGGTCTCGCCGCGATCCAGACGGCCAGGCGCCTCGGCGCCACGGTCGCGGCGACGACGCGGAGCGCCGACAAGCTGGCGGCGCTCTCCGCGGCGGGAGCGGACCTCGCGATCGACACGCGGGCCGGGCGTTTCGAGGACGCGATCGAACGGGCCTGGGGGAAGGATGCCGTCGACGTCGTGCTCGATCCGGTGGGCGCGGACACGCTCCCGGGCGACCTCGCCGTGCTCGCGCGCGGCGGGCGCATCGTGACGATCGCGACGATGTCCGGCTCGAAGGCGGCGCTCGATCTCTCGCTCCTCATGCGCAAGGCGGCGCGGCTGATCGGCTCGACCCTCCGGTCGCGCCCGCGCGAGGAGAAGGCGCGGCTCGTCGCGCGCTTCCGGAGCGAGATGCTGCCGGGCTTCGAGGACGGCGCGCTCTCCGTCTCGATCGACGCGGTGTATCCGCCCGAGCAGGCGGCCGCGGCCTTTGCGCGGATGCGGGACAACCGGAATACCGGCAAGATCGTCGTCGACTGGACCCGCGGCGAGGAAACGCCGCGGCCTTGAGGAAGAGGCCCCGAGCCGGATGCGGGGGCGGCGCCGCCGGCCTTTGTTAGACTAGCCGGCTTTCGAGGGAGGCTCATTGGCGATCTTCGGAAAGCCGGAAGGCGCGAGCGGTCCGCCCGCTCCGCCGGACAAGGGCGCCGGCGCGCCGTCGGCGGCGACCGTCATCGGTCCGAACGCCCGGTTCGTCGGTGAAATCTCCGGCGACGAGGACGTCGTCATCCACGGACAGTTCGAGGGAAACATCGACATCCCGCGCCGGGTCACCGTGGCCCAGCCGGGTCGGCTGAAGGGGGACATCCATGCCCGGACCGTCATCGTCGGCGGCCGGGTGAACGGACAGATACGGGCCGACGAACGCGCGGAGCTCCTCGCGTCCGCGACGGTCCAGGGCAACGTCAACGCTCCCAAGGTGGTGATCGCCGAGGGGGCGCGGCTCCAGGGAAACGTGGCGATGACGGGCGAAGGCTCGCCGCGCACCCCGGAGCCGTCGAGATCGGAGGGATCGTGATGGCCACGGAAGTCGCAGTCGAAACGCAGTCGAACTACATCGGCGGCCGCTGGGTGCCCGCCGCGTCGGGGCAGACGTTCGAGAACCGGAATCCGGCGGACCGGGACGATCTGGTCGGGCTCTTTCCGAAGAGCGGCAAGGCCGACGTGGACGCCGCGGTGGCCGCCGCGAAGAAGGCCTTTCCGGGCTGGAAGAACACGCCGGCGCCGCGCCGGGCGGAGGTCCTGTACGCGGCCGGCGAGATCCTGAAGCGCGACAAGGAGAAGCTCGCGCGCCTGATGACGCGCGAGATGGGCAAGGTCCTCGCCGAGACGCGCGGCGACGTGCAGGAGGCCATCGACATGGCGTTCCTCGCCGCGGGCGAGGGGCGCCGCCTGTTCGGCTTCACGACGCCGTCGGAGCTGCCGAACAAGTGGGCCATGTGCGTGCGGCAGCCGGTCGGCGTGTGCGCGTTCGTGACGCCGTGGAATTTTCCGATGGCGATTCCGGCATGGAAATCGATGGCCGCGCTGATCGCCGGCAACACGATCGTGATCAAGCCGGCCACCGACACGCCCGCCTCCGTGGTCGCCCTCGCGAGGGTCTTCGAGGAGGCCGGGCTCCCGGCCGGCGTGTTCAACGTCGTGATGGGCTCGGGGGGCGAGGTCGGCAACCCGCTCGTGGAGCACCCGGACGTCAAGGTCGTCTCGTACACGGGCTCGACCGAGGTCGGCCGCCAGATCTCGAAGTCCTGCGCGCCGACGTTCAAGCGCCTCCACCTCGAGATGGGCGGCAAGAACGCGATCCTCGTGATGGACGATGCCGACGTCGATCTGGCCGTCGACGGCTCGGTGTGGGGCGCCTTCGGCACGACGGGCCAGCGCTGCACGGCGTCTTCGCGCCTCCTCGTGCACCGGAAGGTCTACGACGCGTTCCTCGAGAAGCTCGTCGGGCGGGTGAAGGCGCTCCGCGTCGGGAATGGCCTCGACGAGAAGGTCGACATGGGGCCGTGCGTGTCGGAGAAGCAGCGGGAGACGGTGGCGAAGTATGTCGAGATCGGCAAGGCCGAGGGCGCGAAGCTCCTCACGGGCGGCGAGAAGCTGACGTCGGGCACGCTCGGCAAGGGCTGGTTCCACGCGCCGACGGTCTTCGCAGACGCCAACGCGAAGATGCGCGTCGCGTGCGAGGAGATCTTCGGCCCCGTGACGACGGTCGTGCCGATCGGCTCTCTCGAGGAGGGGATCCAGGTCGCCAACTCGGTCGCCTACGGTCTCTCCGGCTCGATCTACACGCAGGACGTCAACAAGGCCTTCAAGGCCATGAACGAATTCGAGACCGGCATCTTCTACGTCAACTCGTCGACGATCGGCGCCGAGGTGCACCTGCCGTTCGGCGGCATCAAGGAGACCGGCAACGGCCACCGCGAGGCGGGCATCGCCGGACTCGACGTCTTCACCGAGTGGAAGTCCATCTACGTGGACTTCTCGGGCAAGCTCCAGAAGGCGCAGATCGACACGCATTGACGGGCGGAACGCGGGCGGGGACGAGCCCCGCCCCTACGGTCCCGAGAACGTAGGGGCGGCCCTTGCGGCCGCGCGCGAGAGAAGGAGCGGCGGATGATCGTCGGGCTTCCCAGGGAGATCAAGGACAACGAGAACCGGGTCGGGCTGGTGCCGGCCGGCGCCGCCGCCCTGGTCTCGGCGGGCCACCAGGTGGTCGTGGAGCACGCCGCGGGCGCCGGCTCCGGGATCCCCGACGACCAGTACGTCGCCGCGGGCGCGAAAATCCTCCCGACGGCCGACGAGGTCTTCCAGCGGGCCGAGATGATCGTCAAGGTCAAGGAGCCGGTCGGCCCCGAGTACCGGCGACTGCGCCCGGGGCAGATCCTCTACACGTACCTGCACCTCGCTCCGGCGAAGGCCCTGACCGACATGCTCCTCGAGCGCCAGGTCTCCGGCGTCGCGTACGAGACGATCACGGCCGCGAACGGCTCGCTCCCACTCTTGACGCCGATGTCCGAGGTCGCCGGCCGCATGAGCGTCCACGTCGGCGCGTACTACCTCCAGAAATCCAACGGCGGCCGCGGCGTGCTCCTCTCGGGAGTGCCGGGCGTGCCCCCCGCCGACGTCGTCATCATCGGCGGCGGCGTGGTCGGCACCAACGCGGCCAAGATCGCGGCCGGCATGGGGGCGGACGTCACGATTCTCGAGACGTCGCCCGACCGGATGCGCGAGCTCGACGACATCTTCCTCGGCCGCGTCAAGACCGTCGCGTCCAACTCGCACACGCTCGAGGAGGGCTGCCGGCGCGCCGACCTCCTCATCGGCGCCGTGCTCATTCCGGGCGCGGCCGCGCCGAAGCTCGTCTCCCGCGCCCTGATCGCCCAGATGAAGCCCGGCTCGGTCGCGGTCGACGTCGCGGTCGACCAGGGCGGCTGCTTCGAGACGACCCACGCGACGACGCACTCGGACCCGGTGTACACGGTCGACGGCGTCATTCACTACTGCGTCGCCAACATGCCGGGGGCCGTCGCGCGCACGTCCACCTTCGCGCTGACGAACTCGACGCTGCGCTACGCGCTGCAGCTCGCCAACAAGGGGCTGAAGAAGGCCGTGGCGGAGGACGCGCACCTGGCGGAGGGGGTCAACACCTACGCCGGGAAGCTGACCTACGAGGCGGTCGCGGACGCCCAGGGCAGGAGCTATACGCCGCTGAAGGAAGCGCTGGCGTAAAGAGGTTCGGAACCTCCGCCCCCGACCTGCGTATCTGGGGGACAGGGGGAAGGACCATGAAGCGTCGCGCACTGCCCGCAGCCGCCGCCCTGGCGGCCGTAAGCTGGCTCTCCGCCGCTCCGGCGGCCGCCGAGAACCGCCTCGAGAAGGATCTGAAGCTCGACCCGGGAGGCGAGTTCCGTCTCGAGACGGACATCGGTGCGGTGACCGTGAAGGGCAGCCCGGACTCCGGGGCGCACGTGGTCGTGACCTCGAGGGGCCGCGATCTGGACGATCTTCTGGTCTTCCGATTCGAGGAGGGGGCCGGCTCGGCGCGCGTCATCGCGAAAAAGAAGCACCACTCCTGGTTCACCGACCACGGCGACAGGGTCCAGTATGAGGTCCGAGTTCCGGCGGACACGCGCGTCTCGGTCGACACCTCGGGCGGCGGGATCCAGATCTCGGGCCTGCGGGGCCATGCGAAGCTGGAGACGTCGGGGGGAGGCATCCGCGTCGAGGACCTCTCGGGCGATCTCGATGCCAACACGTCGGGCGGCTCGATTCAACTCGCCGGCGTGAAGGGGGCGATCCGCGTCGAGACGTCCGGCGGCGGCATCGACGGCCGTAATCTCGACGGCACCGTGCACGCGGAGTCCTCCGGCGGCTCGATCGAGCTCGAGAAGGTGACGGGCGACCTGGACGCCCAGACGTCGGGCGGCGGCATTCGCATCGTCGATGCCGGCGGCCGCGTCCACGCCGACACGTCGGGCGGCTCGATCGAGGCGTCGTTCACGAAGGGCAACTCGAAGGGAGGCACGCTCGAAACCTCGGGCGGCGGCATCGAGGTCTCGCTCGATCCCGACGCGGACCTCTCGATTCAGGCGTCCGGCAACTCCGTCAAGACGGACCTGCCGCTCCGCGTGCAGGGCGAGATTTCGCGCGGCAGTCTGTCGGGGAGCCTCGGCAAGGGCGGCAACACGCTACGCCTCCACACGAGCGGAGGCTCGGTCCGGATCCAGGGCCTGTAGCGCGGTCTCGTTGTAGAGTCGGCGGGCCGTGATTCTCTGGCTCGCCGTCGCCGCTCTCTTCGCGGGAACGACGCAAGTCCCAGCGCCGCAAGCCCTCGTCGGCGCGAACGGGACGCGCGCCCTCGTGGGCGCGACGCTGATCGACGGCACGGGCGCGGCTCCGGTCTCCGGCGCGACGGTCGTCGTGCGCGATGGCCGGATCGAGTGCGCCGGCCGGGACTGCCGCGTGCCGGCGGGGGCCGCCGTGACCGACGTCTCGGGAAGGTGGATCGTGCCCGGGCTCGTCGACGCGCACGTGCACTTCTCGCAGACCGGCTGGGCCGACGGGCGCCCGGACTCGATCGACGTGCGCGACCGTTTTCCGTACGAGCAGGTGGAATCGGAGCTCGCGCTCCATCCGGAGAAGATCCTCCGCGCCGACCTCTGCTCGGGCGTCACCTCGGTCTTCGACAACGGCGGCTACGCTTGGACGATCGACATGGCGCATCGCGAGCGCGACGACCCGAGCGCGCCGCGAGTGGCCTCGGCGGGGCCGCTCCTCTCGACGATCGACTTCTGGCTCAACCTGCCCGCGGAGCGGCAGTTCCTGCAACTGAAGGACGCCGACGCGGCGCGGAGCGGCGCGCGGTATCTCGCGGCGCGGGGTTCCGACGCGATCAAGGTCTGGTTCATCGTGACGCCCGAGCAGACCGCCGAGGCGTCCACGCCGGCGGTCCTCGCGGCCGGCGAGGAGGCGAAGCGCGTCGGGCGGCCCCTGATCGTCCACGCGACGGGGCTCGACGAGGCGAAGGTCGCCCTGAAGGCGGGCGCGCACCTTCTCGTCCATAGCGTGTGGGATGTGCCGGTGGACGACGAGTTCCTGTCCCTCGCGAAGGCGAACGGCACGATCTACTGCCCGACGCTGACCGTCATCCACGGCTATCTGCGCCTGAACCAGGCGGCCGTCTCCGGCAAGCCACCGGTGCTCGACGATCCCAACGGCTGTGTCGATCGCGCGCTCGTCGAGCGGATCGAGGCGCCCGGCGCGCTGCCGGCGGGGAAGGCGGCCGACACCGTCCAGCGGCTCGAAAAGGTGGTTCCCGGGATGACGTCGACCATGGCCGCGAACCTGAAGCGCGTGGCCGACGCCGGCATCCCGATCGCGATGGGCACCGACGCCGGCAACCCGCTCACGCTCCACGGCCCTTCGGTCTACGCCGAGATGGAGGCGATGCAGGCGGCGGGCCTGACGCCGATGCAGGTGATCGTGGCATCGACGCGCGGCGGGAGCCTGGCGATGGGCGTCGAGGCGGTCACGGGGACGCTCGAGAAGGGCAAGTCCGCCGACCTGATCGTCGTCGGCGCCGACCCGACGAAGGACGTCGCGAACCTCCGGAAGGTCCTGCTCGTGATGCGCGCCGGCGGGCTGCGGCCTCAGTCGGAGCTGCGCGCGCCGTCTCCCTGACGCGGCCGGGCCGCGCCGCATCGGGCCGGTAGAATGCGGGGATGGGGGAGGCGGTCGTCGTCGCGGGCGCCGGGCCGACGGGGATCGCGTGCGCGATCGAGCTCGGCCGCCTGGGCGTCGACGCCGTCTGCCACGACCGCGGCGGCATTCTGCACTCCATCCAGCGGTTCCCCGAGGAGATGCGCTGGTTCTCGACGCGCGATCTCCTCGACATCGCCGGCGTTCCGTTCGGCACGCCCGACGCCCACCCGACGCGCCTGGAGACTCTCGCGTATTACCGCAGCGTCGCCGAACGCTTCGGCGTTCGCGTCGCCGCCGAGAGCACGATCGAGCGCGTGACGGCGCGCCGGGGCGGCGGTGTCGACGCGGAGGCCTCGGGCCGCCGCGGAGCGCGCCGCTGGACCGCGCCGGCCGCGATCCTCGCGACCGGCTTCTTCGACAACCCGCGGCGGCTCGACGCCCCGGGGGCCGACCGTCCGCACGTCCATGCGCGCTACGTCTCGGGTTTCCCGTACCACGGCCGCGACGTCGTCGTGGTCGGCGGCAAGAACTCCGCGGCCGAGGCCGCGCTCGACCTCTACCGCCACGGCGCGCGCGTCACCCTCGTCCACCGCGGCGACGCGCTCTCGCCGCGTGTGAAGTACTGGATCAAGCCGGACCTCGAGAACCGCATCGCGGCCGGCTCGATCCGTGCGTTTTTCGGGTCCCGCATCGTCGCGATCGAGACGGAGGCGGTGCAGTTGCGGGGACCCGCCGGCGAGACGATCGTGCCCGCCGACGCCGTCTTCGCCCTGATCGGCTACGAGCCCGACTTCGCCCTCTTCGAGCGCTGCGGCATCCGCCTGGAGGGAGAGAACCGCGTGCCGGCCCACGATCCCGAGACGCTCGAGTCGAACGTGCCGGACCTGTATCTGGCGGGCGCGATGCTCGGCGGCCGCGAGATCGGCAGGATCTTCATCGAGAACAGCCGCCATCACGCGACGCGGATCGCCCGGGCGATCTCGGGGCGGCTCCAGCCGGTGAGCGTCTAGAGCGGGTTGCAACCCGGCGCCCTCGACCCGTGTTCTGGGTACGGGTGGAGGAGCCATGATCAGCCACGGTATTTCACGTTCGCCGGCCGGGCCGCCCGGCGGCTTCCACGTGGTCCTCGGCCAGCCGGAACAGCAGAGGGGGAGATCGGCCCTGGCGATCCGCGAAGACGGCGACCTGGCAGAGCGCCTCGCCGAGGACCTCGACGGGTCCTTCGAGGAGGTCGTCCGTGCGTACCAGGATCGCCTGTTCTCCTTCGCGCTGCGGCTGACCGCCCGCCGCGAGGACGCGGAGGAGGCCGCGCAGGACGCGTTCGTCCGGGCCTACCGGGCGCTCGCGACGTACCCGCCGGAGCGCATCCGCCAGATGGCGCTGCGTGCGTGGCTGTACCAGGTCACGCTGAACGTCGTGCGCAACCGGCTTCGCGGCAAGAGGCTCCGGCTCGTGTCGCTCGACCACCCGCTGTCGCCGCGCGGGGAAACGGCCTGGGAGGCGTCCGACTCGGAAGACGCGCGTCCCGACGCGATCTACGAGCGCAGAAGGCGGCGTCAGGACATGGAGACGCTCGTCGCGCGGCTGCCCCAACGGTACCGCGCGCCGATCCTGCTGCGGTACGTCGAGGGCCTCCGCCTCGAGGAGGTCGCGCGCGTGCTGGGGCAGCCGCTCGGGACCGCGAAGTCGAATGTGCACCGGGGCGTCAACGCCCTGCGCGAGGCGCTCGTGGCGTCCCGGCGGGAAGGGGTGAGGAGATGAAGAGCGAGAGAGGAAACGGGGCGGCGATCGAGTCTCTGCGGAGACTCCCGGTCGCGACGGCGCCGGCGACGCTGCTGCCGGCCGTTCTGAAGCGGATCGGTCTCGGCGACGCGTACTGGCGTCTCGAGTCGCCCGTCGGGCCGGTGTTCGTCGCACACAGCAAGGCGGGGATCTCGATGGTGACGCGCGCGGCGTCGGCGCCGGACTTCGAAAGGGCCTTCGAGCGGCGTTTCGGCCGCGCGGTCGCGCCCGAGAAGTCGCCGGCGCCGGCGAAGGTGCGCGGGCTCGTCCGGAACGTGAAGGGCCAGGGACGGGGCGAGCTACGCTACGACCTGCGCGGCCTCTCGGAGTTCGAGCGCGCGGTGCTGCTCAAGGCGCTGGAGATTCCCTCGGGCGAGGTGCGTCCCTACAGCTGGATCGCGCGGGAGATCGGGCATCCCGGCGCGGTGCGCGCGGCCGGTTCGGCGCTCGCGAAGAACCCGGTCCCGCTACTCATCCCGTGCCACCGCGTCGTGCGGAGCGACGGCCACATCGGCAACTATTCGCTCGGCGGCGCCCGGAACAAGCGGCGCCTCCTCGAGGTCGAGGGAACCCGGCCGGCCCTGCTCGAGCGGCTCGCTGCGTCGGGGATCCGCTATCTCGGCAACCCCGAGGGCAAGGGCTTCTGCTATCCGACCTGCGGTGGCATCGAGGACCTGGTCAAGACGAACACCGTGCGTTTCCGCTCGGAGCGCGAGGCGATGGCGGCCGGGTACCATCCCTGCCGTGTCTGCCGGCCGCCGGTGGCCCGCGCTTCCTGATCCGCGGGCGGCGCGACGCCGAGACCCTCTCCTCCGTAGAAAGGGGGGGAGGGTCTCTTCGTCTCTGCACTAAGCTAGCGTTCAGCGCCGCGCTCCGATGTACAACGAGTTCTACGGATTTCGGGAAAACCCCTTCAACATCACTCCGGACCCCCGGTTCCTCTTCTTCTCGGACAAGCACCGGGAAGCGTTCAACCACGTGCTGTTCGGCATCCGGGAGCGGAAGGGGTTCATCCAGATCACGGGCGAGGTCGGGGCGGGGAAGACGACGGTCTGTCGCGCGATCCTGTCGGAGCTCGGCCCGACCTACCGCACGGCGCTCGTCTTGAATCCCATGGTCACCGCCACCCAGCTGATGCGGACGATTCTCGTCGAGCTGGGGCTCGAGGCCCGGAAGGTGGACCGCACGGCGTACATCGAGCTCCTCAACCGATATCTGCTCGACCAGGCCGCGGCCGGCCACGACGTGGTGCTCCTGATCGACGAGGCGCAGGATCTCGAGGCCGAGCTCCTCGAGCAGGTCCGCCTCCTGTCGAACCTCGAGACCGATCAGCGCAAGCTCCTCCAGATCGTCCTGATCGGCCAGCCGGAGCTGCGCGAGAAGCTCAACCACCGGAGCCTCCGGCAGCTGCGGCAGCGGATCACGGTGCGCTACCATCTCTCGCCGCTCGACCGCTTCGAGACGGAGCGCTACATCGGTCATCGCCTCCGCGTCGCGGGCGCGGACGGCCGGCCGAGCTTCTCGTCCTGGGCGATCCGCAGGGTGCATCGCTACTCGGGAGGCGTCCCGCGCCTCATCAACGCCGTCTGCGACAAGGCGCTTCTGTACGGCTACGTCAACGGCACCTACGCGCTCGACGGGCGGGCGATCGGCAAGGCGATCCGCGAGCTCGAGGGGGAGGTCGCATGAGCCTGATCGACGACGCGCTCAAGCGGGCGCTGGCGGCGGACGAGGCGGCCGCGCGGTCGGCCGAGCGACCCTGGATCCCGACACCCATGCCCGACCCGGCCATCGCGCGGCGGCGATCGCTCGCCCGCTGGGCGGGGATCCTCGGCGGCGTGGCGGTCGCGGCCGCGGTCGGGGCGTGGCTCGTCGCGCGCATCGCGCCGGAGGTCTCCACGCGGATGCCGTCCCGCTGTCCGACGGAGCCGGTGCCCGCCGCGGCGGTTCCCGCCGCGATGGCGACCCCCGACGCCGTCGCCCTCGCGACGCCGGTCGTGGTCGCGCCTCCCGCCTCCGCGGCCCGGGCGAGGGAGCTGGCCCCCGCGCCGACGCGGCGGCCCCGGCCGACGCCGGCGGCTCCGATCGCCGCCGCCGCCGAGCCCTCAGA
>DAHUXD010000053.1 GCA_027307335.1 Acidobacteriota bacterium | reverse complement strand
TGGATCTCCATCGCGTCGCGCACCTTGGCTCGGTCATGCGCGCTCACTCGACGCAGGTCGCCGACGGCTTCGGGGGCAAGAATGATCTCGAACGCCATTCTGGCCAAATGATAGCCAGATTCGAGAGGAAGGTCAAGGGCTCCCCCGTTCCCGGCAGGGCCGTTTCATTCTCATTTTGGGGTTGACAGGATTTCGAGCGACTTCTCGGGGTGGCATACGTAATGTCGTGTCGCCGCCGCGGCGCTCTTATGTCCCAAGCGATGGAACAAGAAAACGACGATGTTCCTCAAGACGGCCATCGTCTGCGTCGCCGCTCCCTTGCGGATCCGGCTGGCATCCTCGCGGAGCGTCCCGTCGCGCACGCCGTGCAGGCCGTTCTCGATCCCCCAGTGGCCGCGGGTCAGCCCCAAGAGCGCCTTGGCCCCGACCCGCTCGTGCGGCAAGCTCGTGATCCCCAGCACCACCTCGGTCTCGACTTTCTCACCCGTCCGCCGCTCCCGCGTCAGGCGGTAGACCTGCGCGCAGCCGGGCCAGTCCGAACCCAGGTACTCGCCGAGCGACGATGTGACCTCGATCGACCGCTTCTCGACCCGGCCGTGCCCCTTGTCGACCTCGGAAGCCCGCTCGATCTCGGCCTGGCGCCGCGCCGCCTGGAGGGGGGGAAAGGCCGGCCTCTGGCTCGGCGAAGGCGGCAGCGATGTCCTTGGCCAGCGTCGGCTGGTTCTCCTTCACCGGCAGGACATAATCACCGCCCCCTTCGATCACGGTCGCGCAGACATCGCGGTGCGTGAACATGGCATCGCCGCTGACGACTTTGCCCTTCAACGGCAGCACCCCCAGCAACTCCAGCGCGGCCTTGTGCTCGTTGGTCTTGGCATCCACCCGGAGTTGGGCCAGGACCGCCTTGACCTCCGGGGCGTAGGCGGAGACCAGGTGGACCCCGGGCGTGTCGCCATCGCGGCTGCCCCGGGCGGTCTTGCCGTCGATGGCGATGTGGGGAGCGTCGCTCGGCCCGAGTCGCCCCTGGATCCACTGCCCGACCCGCGCCTCGAAGTCGGTGACGTCAATCCGGCGGAAGACGCGCGAGTAGGTCGCCTTGCAGAGGCCTCTGCGGGAGGTGAACCCGAGGAGTTTCAGGAACTCCCAGCCCCGCTCCTTGCCGTATTGGACGATCGCTTCGTAACTGGTCATGCCGGCAAGCATGGCGACAACGGCCAGGCCGAGCAGAGCCGGGAGCGGGTGGCGTTTGCCCTGGGGCCTGCGCGGATCCTCAAGGCCCTCAAGAAGTTCCATCAAGGTGACGTCGGCTTCCATACCAGAACCCTTATACGAAGTGCATCACGGAGCATCAACGACCATGGATGACCATAACCAGAAGCACCGATTGTAGCTATAGCAGAAGGAAACCGCCCTGGACACTGAGACTACCGCCCGGGATCGCTCCTGGCGAACACGAGATCGTGCTCGTGATCGGCGAAGCCCCGGCCGCGAGGCAGACGCCCATCATGGCTGGATTCCCCAG
>DAHUXD010000048.1 GCA_027307335.1 Acidobacteriota bacterium | reverse complement strand
GGCGAGCACGGTGGCGAGCGCGGCCGCGGCCACGAGCGCGCCGGCGCGGGCGGCCGGGCGCGCGGCGGCGGCGGTCTCCTTCTTGCGCCGCTTCTTCGCCAAGCGGACGGGATGTTATGACGATTCTCTACCGGGGCCGCGTTCCCTCGCCGCGCCTCTCTTCGCGGCGTTCCCCCGCCGCGAAGGGTATCCTCCCCGCGTGGTCGACGAATCCCCGCCGGTGCGGGTCGTCTCGCTGCCGGTCTGGGTGTACCGGCACCGGCTCCCGATCCTCGCGGTCCTCGGCGGAGCGCTGCTCGTCGGCGTCCTCGGGCTCGCGTATTTCACGACGCGCGTCGTGCGGCGGTTCGACGGGCGGCGGTGGAACCTGCCGTCTCGCATCTACTCCGACCTGACCGTGCTCCGTCCCGGCGACGCGGCGACGGCGTCGGGGCTGACCGCGAAGCTGGAGCGGCTCTACTACCAGTCGGAGGACGCGGCGCCCGAGCGGCCCGGCCACTTCCGCCGCGAGAAGGACGTCTTCGAGATCCACACGAGGGCGTTCCGCTACCCGGGGCGGACCTTCTCGGGGCGGCGCGTCCGGGTCACGCTCGCGGCCGGGAAGGTGCGCACGGTGACGGACGCGTCCGGCGAGCCGGTCCCCGCGCTGATCCTCGAGCCCGAGCTCCTCGGCTCCGTCTTCGGCGCCGAGCTCGAGGACCGCACCGTCATCCGCCTCGCCGACGTGCCGCCGTCGCTCGTCGACGCCGTGCTCGTCACCGAGGACCGCGACTTCTACCGCCACACGGGCGTCTCGGTCCGGCGGCTGCTCGGCGCGGGTCTGCGGAACGCGACCGGCGGCATGAAGCAGGGGGGATCGACCCTGACCCAGCAGCTCGTCAAGAATCTCTATCTCTCGCCGGAGCGGACGATCCGCCGGAAGGCCGTCGAGGCCGTCATGGCCGTCATCCTCGACGCGCGCTACTCGAAGGACGAGATCCTCGAGGCGTACTTGAACGAGATCTATCTCGGCCGGCACGGCGCGGTCGCGATCACCGGCGTCGGCGAGGCCGCGCGCTACTACTTCGGCACCGAGGTCTCGGACCTCGACCTCGCGGAGTCCGCGACGCTCGCCGGCATGATCCGCGCGCCGAACGCCTACTCGCCGTTCCGCAGCCCCGAGCGGACGCGGCAACGGCGCGATCTGGTGCTGCGGATGATGGCCGAGGCCGGCAGGATCGACGACGCGGCGCTGCGCCAGGCGCTCGCGGAGCCGATCACGCCGAAGACGCGCGTGGAGGAGCGCACGCGAGCGCCGCACTTCGTCGACTTCGTCAAGGGCGAGCTCGCGGAGCGCTACGGCCACGAGCTCGAGACCGAGGGCCTCCAGGTCTACACGACGCTCGACGTCGATCTGCAGCAGGCGGCGCAGCGCGCGGTGACGAACGGCCTCGAGGCGCTCGAGAAGGCGTACCGGCGCCTCGCGTCGGCGTCGAAGCAGGCGCCCCTCCAGGGCGCGCTGATCGTGCTCGAGCCGCAGACCGGCGGCGTGCGGGCGCTCGTGGGGGGCCGCGACTACCGCGCGTCCCAGTTCAACCGTGTGACGCAGGCGCACCGGCAGCCCGGCAGCCTGTTCAAGCCGTTCGTCTATCTCGCGGCGTTCTCGCGCCGCGACCTGGATCCGCCGGTGACCGCGGCGACGATCCTGATGGACTCGCCCATCACGGTCGAGTGGGGCCAGAAGACCGACGAGGAGATGTGGACGCCGCGCAATTACGACAACGACTATCGCGGCCCGATGTCGGCGCGCCAGGCTCTGGAGCGCTCGATCAACATTCCGACGGTCCGCGTGTCGCTCGCGGCCGGCCTGCCGTACGTCCTCGGGGCCGCGCGGGACGCCGGCATCGGCTCGAGGCTGCGCGGGTATCCGTCCGTGGCGCTCGGCGCGTTCGAGATCTCACCGATGGAGATCGCGGGCGCCTACGCCGCCTTCGCGAACAGCGGCATCCGCGTCCCGCCGAACGCGATCGTCGGGGTCACGACGGGCGACGGCACCGTCCTCGACCGCAAGGCGGCCACGCTCTCGCCGGCGCTGCCGGCCGACGCGGTCTACCTGATCAATTCGATCCTGAAGGGCGCGGTCGACCACGGCACGGGCGCCGGGGCCCGCGGCAAGGGCCTCACCGGCACGCTCGCCGGAAAGACCGGCACGACCAACGACGGCCGCGACGCCTGGTTCGTCGGCTACTCGCCGCGCTTCCTCGCCGCGGTGTGGGTCGGCTACGACGACAATCGCGGCCTGAATCTCTCGGGCACCCAGGCCGCCGTCCCGATCTTCGCCGACTTCTCGCGCGCGATTCCGGTGCAGTACTTCACGGAGGACTTTCCGCGGCCTTCGGACATCGTGTCGGCGGAGATCGACCCGACGACGGGCTATCTTGCGGGCGCCGGATGCCCGCAGCGCGCGATCGAGGTCTTCATCCAGGGCACCGCGCCGGCGACGGTGTGTCCGGTGCACGGAGGCATCTGACCGCGGCGAGGGAACGCCGCGTCGAACTCGGGACCGAGTGAAGCGAGAGCCCGGGTTCGAGACAGACCCGTCGCGAAGGAACTGATAGAGTCGACGGTTTGGTGACCCGGTGAAGAAACCCAGTTCCGTGCGTCCCTCCCCGATCCGGATCCGCGGCGCGCGGACGCACAACCTGAAGGACGTCTCGGTCGACATCCCGCTCGGCCGCCTGACCGTCATCACGGGCGTTTCCGGCTCGGGCAAGAGCTCGCTCGCGTTCGACACGCTCTACGCCGAGGGGCAGCGGCGGTACGCCGAGTCCCTCTCGACCTACGCGCGCCAGTTCCTCGAGCGGCTGGACCGGCCGGATGTCGACTCGATCGAGCCCGTCCCTCCCGCGATCGCCCTCGAGCAGAAGAACGGCGTCCGGAACGCCCGGTCGACCGTGGGCACGCAAACCGAGATCCACGACGCGCTGCGCCTCCTCTTCGCGCACGGCGGCACGACGTTCTGTCCGGACTGCCGGGTCGCGGCGGTGCCGGGCGGCGTCGACCGGGCCGTCGAGGCGCTCTGCGAAGGCGAGGAGGGCGCCCGCGCCGTGCTGGTCGCTCCGGTCGTCTGGAAGGACCCCGGCGCCGCCCCGGCCGGCTCGCGCCGCCGGCGCGCGGCGCAGGACGCGCAGCGGCTCGCCGAGTACCGCCGCGCCGGATTCTTCCGGGCGCTCGCGCCCTCCGGCGAGATCGTCGAGCTCGGCGACGACGCCGGGCCGCTCCTGGACGCCGAGGGCCGCCTCCGCCTGATCGTCGGCCGCTTCGTCGTCGGTCCGGAATCGCGGCCGGAGCTCGCCGCCGCGGTGGAGATGGCCTTCGCGCTCGCGGGCACCCTCGAGGTTCGCATCGAGGAGCGGGTCCGCGCCTTCCGCCGCGGGCTCCACTGCCCGCAGTGCGGCCGCGAGTTCCGCGATCCGACGGCGCCGCTGTTCGCCTTTAACTCGCCGCTCGGCGCCTGCGCCGAGTGCCAGGGCTTCGGCCGCGTGATCGGCGTCGACCTCGAAAAGGCCATTCCCGACCGCGGCCTCACGCTCTCGGAGCGGCCCGTCGCGCCGTGGAACACGCCGGCCTACGAGTCCGCCTACGACGACCTCTTCCGCGCCTGCCGCCGTTACTCGGTGCGCACGGACGTCCCGGTCGGCCGCCTCTCGGCGCACGAGCGCGAGGTGCTCATCCGCGGGCGCGGCGACTTCTACGGCGTGCAGGGGTTCTTCGACTGGCTCGAGACGAAGCGCTACAAGATCCACGTCCGGGTCCTGCTCGCGCGCTACCGCGCCTACACGCTCTGCCCGGAGTGCGGCGGCGCGCGCCTGGCGCCGCCGGCGCTGTGGGTGCGGTTCCGCGGGAAGACGATCGCGGAGCTGTCCGCGTTGCCGCTGTCGGAGCTCAGGGTCTTTCTCGACGAGCTCGCGCTCTCGCCCGAGGAGGAGGAGCGCCTCTCCTCGATCCTCGCCGAGCTGCGCGCCCGCGTCCGGTACATGAACGACGTCGGGCTCGGTTACCTGACGCTCTCGCGCGCCGCGCGCACGCTCTCGGGCGGCGAGTCCCAGCGGATCGGGCTCGCCTCGGCCCTCGGCGGCGCCCTGACCGGAACGCTGTACGTGCTCGACGAGCCGACGATCGGCCTGCACGCCTCCGACACGCGCCGCCTGCTCGCGATCCTGCGGCGCCTCGCGGACCGCGGCAACACGGTCGTCGTGGTCGAGCACGATCCCGAGGCGATCGAGGCCGCGGATCACGTCATCGACCTCGGCCCGGAGGCGGGCAGCGGCGGCGGCCACGTGCTCTTCTCCGGTCCGCCGCGGGCCCTCGAGAAGACGAAGGGTTCGGCGACGGGCGAGCTCCTGCGCCGACGCGCGCGCGCGGCCGCCGCTCCGGCCGCGCCGTCGCCGGCGC
>DAHUXD010000042.1 GCA_027307335.1 Acidobacteriota bacterium | reverse complement strand
CAGCTTCGCGAGGCCGAAGTCGAGGATCTTGACGTAGCCGTCCTTCGAGACCATCAGGTTCTCGGGCTTCAGGTCCCGGTGGACGATGCCGGCCGAGTGCGCCTTGGCGAGTCCCTCCGCGATCTGAACGCCGAGGTCGAGCAGGCGCTTCGTCGGCAGCGGCTCGCCCGAGGCGACGAGCTCGCGCAGGGTCCTGCCCTCGACGAGCTCCATCGCGATGTAGAGGGCGCCATCCGCCTCGCCGATGTCGTAGATCGTCAGGATGTTCGGGTGATTCAGCGCGGAGGCCGAGCGGGCCTCCTGCTCGAAGCGCTGGCGGCGTCCGCGGTCCTCCGCCATGGAGGTCGGCAGGACCTTGATCGCGATCTCGCGCCCGAGCTTCGCGTCCTTCGCCCGGTACACCTCACCCATCCCGCCTGCGCCCAGTGGCGCCACGATCTCGTAGGGGCCGAGCTTCGACCCCGTTCCGATCGTCACGTTCTCACTTCATCCCTGTCGCGAGGAACAGATCGCCGAGGTTCCGGCGGAAGGAGTAGACGTACGTGCTCCCGTCCGGCGCAATCATCGCCGGTCCCGCCTGCTCGACGCCGCTCGGATCCGGAGGATTGAAACGCTTCCACTCTCGACGATCTCCCGTCGTGACGTCGACGACGTCGATGATTCCCGGGAGGGCCGACAGCCTCGCAACGTAGAGGGAGCGTCCGTCGGCCGCCCATCGGATCGGCACGTCCTCCGGAACCAGCCCGGGAACGGGCCGAGCCGGACCCCCGTCGACGGGGTAGATGGCGATGCGCCCGTCCGGCCCCCGCGCCGCGATCGACTTTCCGTCGGGCGAGACCGCCTGGGCCACGAACCCCACGCCTTCGGGCGAGATCGGCCGCGGAGCGCCGCCGCCGACGTCGACCACGAAGAGCCTCGCTCCGTGGCCGGGTTCGTTGCCGCCGATCAGGATGCGTTTGCCGTCCGGAAACCAGTTGCCCCACCCGAATTGGACTCCATGCATGTCGATCGTCCGGGGCTCCCCGGCACCCGTCGGGACGAGGATGAGCGTCCCGCGGTTCGGAGGCTTGATGCCGATCACATACCGTCCGTCCGGGGAGATGCCGTAGCCTTCGCCGTCGGCGAGGCGGACGGCCGGCGATCCGTCGATCTTCCGGACGTACATGCCGGGAGGCGTCCGGATCTGCTCGTAGAAGAGAACCGTGTCGCCGTCCCGCGAGATGTCGCTCGGGAAGGACCAGTTGAGGGCGGTGAGGTTGTGCGCGACGCCGTCGCGTCCGAATCCGACGAGCTCGCGGCGGGTGACCGACTCGTCGAAGATCACGCGGCCGTCCCGCGAGACGTCCTGAATGGAGCCCGACGGAGAGTTCCATACGATCCGGGCCGTTCCTCCGAGCGAGATCGCCTCGATGCCGCCGAACCAGAGCGCGTCGCTCTTCGGCGTCCACACGATCGGGCCGTTGCGGTTGCGCAGGTACGGGCCGGCGAACCGAAGCTTGCCGGCTGTGTCCACCACCTTGAGCTGGCCGTCCGTGTTGCCGCGCTGCGCGCAGTCCACGAAGGCGAGCAGCTTTCCGTCGGGCGAGACGCGCACGTTGCGGAGCCAGCCGGGCGCCTCGTAGAGGACTTTCCCGATCGGATACTCGAGGCGGCTCCGGTTGCCGGCGACCCGGCACACGGCCAGCTCCTTTCCGTCGGGCGACCAGTCGGCGTCCTGCGCGCCCTCGAGCACCTCCCGCGGAGAGCCCCCCGCGAGCGGGACGCGGGCCAGCGTGCCCGTGGCTTCGTATCCGATGACGAAGTGCCGGTGGAGCGACACGGCGAGCTCGCCCTCGGAAGAGACGGCGAGCAACGCGGCGCCCGGCAGGTCGAGCGAGCGGAACTCGGCGCTGTCCGGCCGCGTCGTGAAGACCTCCAGGGGGCGGCCCTCCCAGGCGGCGCTGTAGACGATCGTCTGTCCGTCGGGCGCGAAGCGCGCCGACTCGACGCGTCCGCGCTGGAACGTCAGCTGCTGGAACCGGATCGGCGACGTCCGGGGACCGGCGAACCGCGAGACCACGAGCGTGCCGAGCGCCGCGCCGACGAGGAGCGCGGCGGCGGCGGGCATCAGCCATCCGCGGCGACGCGCCCTCGCGGGTCCGGCCGGTTCGAGCGCGCCGGAAACCGAGGTCTCCGTCAGGTGGTCGCGCAGGTTCTTCAGGTCGCGGGCGAGGTCCTTGGTGGAGGCGTAGCGTTCCTCCGGATCCTTGGCGAGGCAGCGCTCGACGATCCAGCGCACGGGAGCCGGTGCCTTCGGCGCGGCCTGCGAAAGCGGTTCCGGCTCTTCGCGCATGATCGCGACCAGCGTCTCGGCGCCCGTCTTCCGCTGGAAGGCGCGCTTGCCCGTCGCCATCTCGTAGAGGATCGCGCCGAGGGAGAACTGGTCCGAGCGGTAATCGAGGGCCTGCCCGCTCGCCTGCTCGGGCGACATGTAGCCCGCCGTGCCCATGACCGTGCCCGGCTCGGTCGGCGGAGCGACGGCGGTCGGCAGAGCGGACGCATCCGACGCGGCGGCCGTCTCGGTCAGCTTCGCGAGGCCGAAGTCGAGGATCTTGACGTAGCCGTCCTTCGAGACCATCAGGTTCTCGGGCTTCAGGTCCCGGTGGACGATGCCGGCCGAGTGCGCCTTGGCGAGTCCCTCCGCGATCTGAACGCCGAG
>DAHUXD010000032.1 GCA_027307335.1 Acidobacteriota bacterium | reverse complement strand
GGGATGGGGGAGGTGTACCGGGCGAAGGATCCGCGCCTGGGCCGTGAGGTGGCGGTCAAGGTCCTTCCGGGAGACGTGGCCGCCGACGCCGGACGCCGCGAGCGCTTCGAGCAGGAGGCCCGGGCCGCTTCCTCACTCAATCACCCGAACATCCTGACGGTTCACGATATCGGTGAAGTCAACGGCTCTGTCTACGTCGCGATGGAGCTGGTCGAGGGAAAGACTCTGCGCGAGATCGCCTCAGGCGAGCCACTGCCTTCGAAGAAGCTGCTCGAGATCGGCGTTCAGATAGCCGACGGCCTGGCCAAGGCACACGCCATCGGCATCGTTCATCGGGATCTGAAGCCCGAGAACCTGATGGTGTCGAAGGATGGGTTCGTCAAGATCTTAGACTTTGGCCTGGCGAAGCTGGTCGAGCCGGAGTCGCAGCATCTCTCGGTCGTTCCGACGGCGGTGGCGCCGCCGACGCAGCCCGGCACGATTCTGGGGACGGTCGGCTACATGTCGCCGGAACAGGCGAGCGGCCAGCCGCTGGATTTCCGGTCCGACCAGTTCGCGCTCGGCTCGATTCTGTACGAGATGGCGTCGGGCCGGAAGGCGTTCCAGCGCAAGACGGTTGCCGAGACGCTGACGGCGATCATTCGGGAGGAGCCGGAGCCGCTAGCCCAGATCGCTCCGACCACTCCGCCGCCTCTGCGCTGGATCGTCGAGCGGTGTCTGGCCAAGGATCGGGAGGACCGATACGTCTCGACCAGAGACCTCGCGCGCGACCTTGCGAGCATCCGCGACCATCTCTCGGAGACGTCCGCTTCGGGTGGCCTCGCGAGCCTCGAGGCCGGGCCGCGCCATTCGCGCAAGATCCGGATCGCGGTGCTCGGGCTGGGCGTTCTGGCAAGTGTGCTCCTGGCCGGAGTTCTGGTCGGGTGGCGACTCGCCAGAGTCGAACTCCCGTCGTTTCGTCAGCTCACCTTCCGGCGCGGACCCATCTGGTACGCGCGCTTCGGCTCCGACGGAAAGACGGTCGTCTACAGCGCCTCCTGGAACGGTCGGCCAACGGAGGTTTTCGTCAGCTCGCCGGAGAGCCCGGAATTGCGTTCGTTCGGCCTCCCGGGAGCCGATGTCGCGGCGGTTTCCTCCCAGGGCGAGATCGCAGTTCTCTTGGGAAGCCACTCTGGGGCGTTTGATCTCACCCACGCAGGGACGCTGGCACGCATGAGCGCGACCGGTGGCGGAGCGCCGAGGCGGGTCCTCGACGACGTCGAATTTGCCGACTGGTCACCGGACGGACGTGAACTGGCGGTCGTCCGATCCGTGGGAGGCAGACGTCGGCTCGAATACCCGATCGAGAAGACGCTTTACGAGACCACGGGGTGGATTGGCAGCCCGCGCCTGTCGCGCTCAGGCGATCTCATCGCCTTTATCGACCATCCGAATCTCGGCGACGACGCGGGCCGGATCGCCTCGATCGACCGGACCGGGAAAAAGACGGTGCTGACCGGCGTCTTTGAGACCGCGGATGGCCTCGCGTGGTCGCCCGCCGGATCGGAGATCTGGTTCACGGCTGCGGAAGTCGGGAGCAGCCGCTCCCTCTGCGGCGTGACGACGTCTGGAAGGCGACGGTTGATCTTACGGGTCCCCGGCTCGATGACCGTCCAGGACGCCTCGGCCGACGGGAGGACGCTGATATCGCGCGACCAGACCGACCTCGGTCTCGTGGCGCTCGTCCCCGGAGAGGCCAACCCGCGCGACCTCTCGTGGCTCGATTGGTCGCTCGCCATGGACCTTTCGCGGGACGGGAAGACGATTCTCTTCAGCGAGGCCGGCGCAGGAGGGGGTCCCGGCGCTTCGGTCTACGTGCGCGGAACCGATGGATCGCCGGCCGTTCGTCTGGGAGAAGGGTCCGCTATGTCGCTCTCTCCGGACGGGCGATGGGCGCTGGCGATCCTACATCCGACTGCTGAAGCGCAGCTCGTTCTCTACCCGACCGGTGCGGGCCAGCCGAGGCCCGTGCCAATGCCCGGCCTGAGAGTGCTGGCTGCCAGGTTTCTTCCAGATGGCGAGCGCATTCTGGCCACAGCCGCCGAGCCGGGACATCTGAGCCGCATCTACCTCGTCGCCGATCTCGCTCGGAGCAAGCCACGAGCCCTGACGCCCGAAGGATGGGGAGGTGGGCTGTTCCCGACCGACGGCCGGCGATTCATCGCGAGAGGCCCCGACCAAACCCTCGCCGTGTGGCCGATCGAGGGAGGCGAACCGACGCCCGTCCGCGGTGTGGGAGTTAACGACAGCGTCGTGGGTTGGACCGACAACCCGAGCGTCGTCTACCTGCAGCGCAACAGTGACTCCCTGCCTGTGAGGATCGACCGCCTGGATCTCAGCACCGGGCAAGCCGTAGCGTGGAAGGAGCTGATGCCCTCCGACGTCGGCGGCGTCGCGGTGGTGCACGTGATCAAGATTTCGCCGGACGGCAAGGCTTATCTCTACTTTTACGACCGCAGTCTGTCCGATCTCTATCTCGTCGAAGGGCTGAAGTGAGCCTGGCTGCGGGAGCCCGCCTCGGCCCGTACGAGATCGTCGCATCCCTCGGGGCAGGTGGAATGGGGGAGGTCTATCGGGCGCGGGACACGCGTCTCGCGCGTGACGTCGCGATCAAGCTCGTCCATCCACGGTTTGCCGCGGACTCAGAGCAGCTTCGCCGTTTCGAGCAGGAAGCTCGTGCTGCCTCGCAGCTCGACCACCCCAACATCCTGATTGTCCACGACCTCGGGTCTCACGAGGGAAGCCCCTACATCGTCTCGGAGCTGCTAGAGGGCGAGTCGCTTCGCGAGAAGCTCGGTACTCCGCTGCCTCCGCGCAAAGCCATCGAGTACGTGGTGCAGGTGGCCCATGGTCTGGCCGCGGCACATGAGAAGGGCATCGTCCACCGGGACCTGAAGCCCGAGAACCTGTTCGTGACGAAGGACGGGCGGGTCAAGATCCTCGACTTCGGGATTGCGAAGCTAACGCAGCCGGTGGTGTCGTCGGTACCGCTTACGGAAGCCCTGACGGCTTCTGTTCCGACCGAGCCGGGGGTCGTGATGGGGACGGTCGTGTACATGTCGCCGGAGCAGGTACAGGGGAAGATGGTCGATCAGAGGAGCGACCTCTTCTCTCTTGGGGTGGTGCTGTACGAGCTGTTGTCGGGGGGGCGGCCGTTTCAGAAGGAGACGGCGGCCGAGACGTTGACGGCGATCCTGAGGGAGGAGCCGCCGGAGCTTTCGCAGACAAACACGGCGGTCTCGCCCGGTCTCGAGCGGGTCGTGAGGCACTGCCTAGAGAAGGAGCCCTCGAGCCGTTTCCAGTCGGCCGCGGACGTCGCCTTCGCCCTGGATTCGCTGTCGCAGACGACGACGGCGGGAACAGCGCCGCTTCGGACCATGAGCGTCAAGCGCCGGGTGACGAACACAGCGTTTGCCCTCGTTGTCGCGGCGGTGGCCGTCATCGCGGTTCTCCTCGTCCGGGGGCGCCAGCAGCCCCGCCCGGCGACGGGACGGTTCGAGATCCAATTGCCGCAGGGATACTTCCTCGAGCCGTATCGCAACGCGCTTGCCCTCTCCCCGGATGGCAAGGTTCTCGTCTTCTCCGCCTTCACCGCCAAGGGGCCGCTGGAACAGCTATTCCCGCGCTGGCCATTCGTGCCTGGCGGCCGGCAGCTGTTTCTCCGGCCGCTCGAATCCCTGGAATCCCGTCCGGTTCCCGGAACCGAGGGCGGCTATCAGCCCGTCTTTTCACCCGATGGCCGCCATGTTGCGTTCGTCGTCGAGTCTCCCGATGAGACACAAACGTTCCTAAAGACTGTTCCGGTCGCTGGCGGTGCTGTCCAAACCGTGTGCGAGTGCAACGCCAAGTTCGGCGCCGCCTGGGCTGCCGATGGGTCGATCCTGTTCGCGTCGGCCAGAGGCTCGCTACAAAAGGTTCCCGCTACCGGGGGGACGCCCGAGCCGGCCACGACGCTGGACGCCGCCGCCGGGGAGGTCAGCCACCGCCTCCCTCATCTCCTGCCCGACGGCCGGACCGTGCTCTACACGTCTCTGCGCTGGCTTGGGGGTATGACGTCGACGAAGGCCCGGATCTACGCAGGGGTTCCCGGGATCAAGGAGAGGAAGCTCCTAGTGGAGGGGGGATCGGACGGCCGCTGGGCTCCTCCGGGAGTCCTTCTCTTCGCGCGTGAAGGGAAACTCTTCGCCGCTTCTCTCGATTCGAAGGCGCGGAAGCTGACGGGGCCGGTGGTCCCCGTTCTGGAAGGAGTCCGCGACGCGACCTGGACGGGCCACAGCGCAACCGAGACTGGCGCCGCTCATGTGGCGCTTGCGGCGGACGGGCTCGTTGCGTGGGGCCCGGGGTCCGTTGAGCCCCCTCTCTCCCGCACCCTCGTCTGGGTCGACGCGTCGGGAAACGAGACACCGGTTGAGGGAGCACCAAAGGGGTGGATTTTATCCGGCCGAGTCTCTCCGGATGGGCAGCGGGCTCTCGTGAGTTTCCTCTACCCCGGAATGGAGGCGTGGGTCGTGGATCTTGCACGCAAGGCGAGCCGACGCGTCACGTTCACTGATCCTCATATAGCCATCTGGGGCCCCGGACCGGACGGGATCACCTTCGTTTCCCACCATCAAGGGCCGCCGGGGCTTTACACGCGCAGGCTCGACGCCGGGCCGGAAGAAATCGCCACGCTCTGGAAGCCCCCGGATGGCAGCTACCTGGGCGTTGGCTCGTGGTCGCGCGACGGGAGGGTCCTGGCGTTCACCAGAGAGGCGGCAAGCGGGTCAGACATCTGGCTTCTCGAGCCGGGCAAGGAGCCTCGCCCATTTCTCTCCACCAGATTCGACGAGGCGCAAGCCGACATCTCGCCCGACGGGGAGTGGCTCGTCTACACATCAGACGAGTCTGGCCGCAACGAGGTCTTCGCGAAGGCCCTCTCGGGAAAGGGAGGTGCCCTGCAGGTCTCGGCCGGGGAGGGATGGGAGCCCCTGTGGTCGCGCGACGGAGGGAGCGTCTACTACTGGGCGGGGGTCGAGGGCAAAGGAGGCTGGACGCTCTTCCGCGTGCGGGTGACGAAGGCATCGGACTCTCTGGTTTTCGGGGTGCCCGAGCGGCTGCCCGCTCAAAAGGACACATGGGCATACCCGAACACTTCGTGGGACATCGCCCCGGACGGCCGCTTCCTCATCGTCAAGGAAATGGACGAGGCGGACCGCCGCGCGTGGTGGGGCAAGCTCCTCTCCAATCGAATCGTCGTCGACACGGGCGGTGTCGCGCGCCTCCTGGCCGACGCCAAGGCCGCGCCGTGAGTCTTGTCGCTGGTAAGTCGTTGGTCGAGCGAAAGTCGGGCGGATTCCAGCCTACTCAGGCCTACACCAGCCGACTCGAAAAGCGTTTTGAGTCGCTAGTTGTTGGATCCTTTCGCTTCCTGTAGACGAATGGCTCGTCCTCATAACCCAAAGGTCGAGGGTTCAAATCCCTCCCCCGCAACCAAGTGAATCAAGGGGTTAGGCGGTAGTGCCTAGCCCCTTTTCCTTTCAGGTCGAGCGAAAGTCGGTGCGCCGGCGTGCGCGTCGATCGATCTCGTAGAATCCGCGCAGCGATGACGGGATGACACTTTCCGCCGGCACTCGCCTCGGCCCCTACGAGATCCTGTCGCCCCTCGGCGCAGGCGGAATGGGCGAGGTGTACCGCGCGAAGGACACGCGTCTGGGCCGCGACGTCGCGGTCAAAGTATTGCCGGCCGAGTTCTCCTCGGATGCCTCTCGCCTGATGCGATTTGAGAAGGAGGCACGATCGGCCTCGGCCCTGAACCATCCCAACATCGTCACGATTTATGAGATCGGGTCTTCTGGCGGGGTGGCTTACATCGCCATGGAGTTGGTGGAAGGAGAGACGCTAAGAACGATCTTGCTCCGGGGTTCGGTCGGGACGACGAGACTGCTGCAGATTGCGACCCAGACTGCCCAGGGACTGGCCAGGGCACACGAAGCGGGGATCGTGCATCGGGACTTGAAACCCGAGAACGTCATGGTCACCCGGGACGGGCTCGTCAAGATTTTGGACTTCGGCTTGGCCAAGCCTGGGAGCAAGAACTCGAACCGCCGTGAGGCCTCGCCATCGCCGACGGTGACGGAAACCAGTCCCGGTCTGGTCCTCGGAACCGTCGGGTACATGTCGCCCGAGCAAGCCCGGGCGAAGACGCTGGATTTCCGATCCGACCAGTTCACGTTCGGATCGATGTTGTACGAGATGGCGACAGGCAAAGGCGCGTTTCAGAAGACGACGGCGGCGGACACGGTGGCGGCCATTCTCAACGAGCAACCCGAGCCGCTCGAGGTCGCGAGCCCGCAGACTCCGCCGCCGTTGTGCTGGCTCGTGGATAGGTGCTTGGCGAAGGATCCGCAGAACCGGTACGCATCGACCAAGGACCTGGCGCAGGATCTGGCGCACCTGCAGCTGCATCTCTCTCAGGCGTCGGGTCCGAAGGCGAGGGACTGGGAGCAGCCTCGCGAACGGACGAGGAGGGGCCTGCTCGCCGCCGTGGTGGTCGTTCTATTGATTGGCGCCGTTTTTCTCGTACGTGCATCGCACAGGACAGTCGCTGAAGCCCCGACCGTTAAGCGCGTCGCTGTTCTGCCGTTCGAGAACCTGGGGACACCTGAGGACGACTACTTCGCCGACGGTATCGCGGACGAGATCCGCACAAAGTTAACTTCACTTCCGGGCCTGGATGTTGTCGCTCGGAGCACCTCGGTCGGTTACAAGAGGACGACCAAGACGCCAGGACAGATTGGTCACGAGCTCGCGGCGAGATATTTACTGACAGCCACCGTGCGATGGCAGAGGAGCGGAGGAGTCAGTCGCGTGCATGTGACTCCTGAACTGATCGAGCTCCGAGAGTCCGGTCCCCCCGCCTCGAAGTGGCAGCAGACTTTCGACGCGACACTGACAGACGTTTTTCAGGTGCAGTCCGATATTGCCTCACGCGCCGCCCAGGCTCTAGGTGTGGCGCTGGAAGCCAGAGACAAAGAACTCCTGATCGAGGCGCCCACAAAGAGCCTTTCCGCCTACGACGCCTTCCTCCGGGGCGAGCATGAAAATACGAGCCTCAATGCAAAGCAAGCCCTTGCCTTTTACGAGCAAGCTGTGGCTCTTGACCCCAGCTTTGCGGAAGCGTGGGCGCGGGTTTCGGAGATGAACTCGCAGACGTACGTCGCCGCTCCCACACCTGACATGGCCCGCCGAGCCCTCGAAGGGGCAGAAAACGCGGTTGCCCTGGCTCCAAACCGGGCGGAGGGATATTCGGCTCGCGGTTCCTACCAAATGCAGGTTGTGATGGACGACAACCGCGCAATTGATCAGTACAACATCGCGCACCGCCTTGCGCCGCGCAATGCGGAGATTCTTGTGGCTTTGGGGTGGGCAGAGATGGACGCGGGGCGTTCGAAAGAGGCGATCGAACACGCTCGCCAGGCCGAGCGTCTCGATCCGCGCCTACTTTGGATCAAGAACGTCCTTAGCTCCACGCTTCTCAATCTCCGTCGCTATGGGGAGGCTCGCGAAGTGCTGGATAGAGGCCTCGCCCTTGAGCCAGCCAACCCCGGGCTGATCGTTCTAAAGGCCATGTCGTTCCTCGGGGAGGGTGATCTCGCCGGGGCCAGGGCGGCGATCCAAGCCGCGCCGAGAGAGATCGAACCCACCGTACTCGTCGTCTACTTTGCAACCAACCTCGACCTCGGCTGGGTTCTCGACGAGTCGCACCGGGAACTGCTTCTTCGTCTCACGCCGAGCGCTTTCGACGATCTCAAGCAGCAATGGGGTATTTCCCTGGCTCAAGCCTCTTCCTTGAAGGGCGACACCGCCAGCGTGCAGATCTACTCCGCGGAGGCCAGGAAGGGCTTCGAAGAGGAGCTTCACGCAGCACCCGAGGGTGCCGATGCGCAAGGCCACGGCCTGCTCGGCCTCGCTCTGGCGTACCTCGGCAGAAGAGAAGAAGCGATTCGGGAGGGAAAGCGCGGCGTCGCACTCATGCCGGAGGCGAAGCACCCGTTGCGGCATTCCTATCTGGTTGGGCTGCTCGCGCGGATCTACACCCTTGTCGGCGAGCAGGAGAAGGCGATCGACCAGATCGAGTCGCTAGTGAGTGCCAGTTACATGGTCTCGCCGGCCTGGTTCAAGATCGATCCAAACTTCGAACCATTGCGCGAGAACCCAAGGTTCCAGAAGCTCGTCGCCGACAACACTGGAAGCAGATGACTTCTGAGCATTCGCGGGGATCAGGCAGTTTTCGCTGACCTCAGAATCGAGCTCACGAAAAGCGAGACCGCTCGGCCTTCTGCCTTCTGGCTCACGGTTCCTCTTATCAGGGAACGCCAGCGGCCTACTGCAGGTTAAACGTCTTGACGATAAACACGGCCATCTGCCCGCGGCTGTTGGAGCTACCGGGGCAATAGAGAAGCGGGCTCGTCGAGCAGCCACCCGTCACGCCCTCGGCGTACAACTCCTCGATCCAGTCGGCGAACGGGCTCGGACATGCGACGTCGGCGAAGATGCCCGTGCAGGCGGGAGGCGTGTGGTTGAAGCCATGCTCCGTCTTCAGCAGGAAGACCGCCATCTGCGCCCGCGTGACGGGGCTCGACGGGCAGTAGTTCCCGCCGCCGCAGCCACCGGTGATTCCTTCCCTCCAGAGCTCTTCGATCCAGTCGGCAAACGGCGACGGACAGGGGACGTCCGGGAAGACTCCGGCGCACGCAGGAGGAACGAACGTCGGGCCCTGCTCCGCCTTCAACAGGAACACGGCCATCTGGGCCCGTGTCACGGGACTCGACGGGCAGTAGTTCCCGCCGCCGCACCCGCTCGTAACGCCGTGGCGGACGACCTTTTCGACATAAGCGTGGAAGCTGTTGCTCTGGGGCACGTCTAGAAAGTCCGAGAGCCACCCGCCTGGCAAGGAGGCATTCGTCAGTCGCTGCGAATAGGAGCGGAAGAAGGTCGTCGGATTTGTGACCGTGACGTCGTTGAGGGTCCCGGCGGGAAGCGCCGGCGTGTTGGCGTCGATCTCAGTCGAGCTGACGACGTTGACGCCCGTTGCCGGGGCTCCTCCGATCAGAAGGGAGGCGCCACCTTGAAAAAGGGTACCGGAAACGACGACGGCCGTGCCCCCGGAGGCGGGGCCTGAGCGCGGCGCAATCGCGAGGACCTGAAAGAAGGGCGTGGGGGTTACCGTGGGCGCCAGCGTCACTGTGGGCGTGAGGGTCGCCGTGGTGTAAAGGTCGGAAGAGGCGTGTGCGTGGGGGTCAAGGTTGGTGTGAAGGTCGGAGTAGGTGTCGCTGAGAGGATTTGGAGTAGGTACGCGCGCTGCTGCGGGCATGGTGGGTTGTGGATGACCGACACCCCCACGATGAAAGCGTAGATCCCAGGGGTCGTCGGCACACCCGAAAGGGAAACGGCGGTTTTAGGGATCGGATGAGAGTGGAAGATCAGGCCAGGCGGCAGCGAGCCGGTGTAACCCCAGTAGCCGGGGCAGCCTCCGTCCGTGAACACGACGGAGTAGGACGCCCCCACGTAGCCAACCGGCAGTACGTCGGGAAGAATCGGACCCGGGCAACAAGAAGCCGCTGTTGACGGCAGTGTCTGTGAGGCGAAGACTTCTTGAATCGTTGTGGCGATTTGACCGCTTGCGACTCCGGCGAAACTCACGCCTAGCAAAGCCAAGAGCAGCGCAGCTTGGGTTCGGCCGCACAGCCGGGACCTGCCGCCATCCAAAGTCCACGACACGAGGCGTTCATTTGTCATCGGCCCACCCTGTCGGTTCCGACGCGCTCTTGAAAATCCCGTCCTTCGTTTCGGCTGGTTGCCAGGAATCGAGGGCCTGTCCCAGTTGTGAAAAGAAAGGCGACCGCCAGGAACGGAATCCGGCGGCCGCGAAACGATTTTCGTTTCTACCGCCGACTCTGCTGTGGGAAGGGGCCTCGAGTCCGGAGACCGAGATAAGATCTACATGAGATTTCCACACCCATATGGCGTACCGATTCGGGCCTTTTCTCTACGACCCAATCAGCCACGGCTTGCTTCGCGAGGGCGCCGAAATACCGCTGACCCACAAGGGCCGGGAGCTGTTGCTGTTGTTCCTTCACAACCCCGGGCGACTATTGACACTCGAGAACATCACCGAGCGGGTCTGGCCGGACGTTGCCGTTACCGACGACGCGGTCCGGTTTCAGGTGGCGGAGCTGCGCAAGGCATTCGGCGCCGAGGGCAAGGCCTTTATTCGGACCATCCGGCGCGAGGGCTACCGCTGGGAAGCGCCGCTTCGGGGCGAGGCGCGTCGCCCGGTTCGGCCGGCGTCTGGAGGGGCGTTAGTTGCGCGACCAGAGCAGCGCCGGCTTCTCGTGCTCGAATTTGGAGAGTTGCCCCTCCTGGAGGGCGAAAACATGATTGGCCGCGACCCGGATAGTGCCTTGTGGATCGATGATTCCTCGGTGTCGCGTCACCACGCGAGAATACTCATCGCGGGGAACGACGTGACTCTCGAGGACCTGCGGAGCAAGAACGGAACGTTTCTAAATGGGAGAAAAGTCGGCCAACGCTCGTCTCTGTCAGACGGCGACAGGATCCGTATAGGCGAGCAGGAGATCGTGTTTCGATCCATGCTGCGCCTCGGAACGACCCAGACCAAACAAGGGACGTGAACGGTCGAGCGAAAGTCGGGCGGAAACCAGCCTACAGGAGCCGACTCCAGTCGACTCGATGGCCCCCGCGAGTCGCTAATTGTCGACTCTTTTCGCTTCCTGTAGACGATTGGCTCGTCCTCATAACCCAAAGGTCGAGGGTTCAAATCCCTCCCCCGCAACCAAGCAAATCAAAGGGTTAGGCGGTCGCGCCTAGCCCTTTTTTCTTTAGGCCGGACGAAATTCGGGCGATTCTCATCTCACGTCGACGCGCTTCAATGCACGCCTACTCAGCTTTGGGCACATAGAGGGCAACACTCGGGCTGACGTGCGGGGGGCGGGGCAACTCGCCCTCCTTCTTCTTCCTGCTCGACACCGCCACTTTCACCCCCGCCGCTCACCAGGAACGGGGTATGCGGTTTGACGTCCAGCGACATCGCGGAGGAGAAAGCCGGGGCACCTTCCGGCCTTCTCGGCCTTGCTCGCAGCTACTGCCACTGCAGTCCGAGAGCCTTGGCCAGGAAGACCGCCATCTGGCCTCGCGTCAACGGGCTATCGGGACAGTAGAGTGGTGGACTTGCCTGGCAACCCCCGGTGATCCCAGAGGCGTGCAGCGCCTCGATGAACTGGAAGAACGGGTGCGTCGTCGGCACGTCGTTGAAGGTCGGGCTCACGGGGGGCGGGCTGACCTGCAGGACGTAACCCACAATCATTCCGCCTACGGCAGTAGAATTGCTCATCGAATTTCCACCGGCCAGCAAGATGAGGGAATGGGTGTGGTTGTCGACAGTAATGGCATCTGGCGTCAGGTCGGCAGACCCGGACGCTTCCCCGCCGTTGAATGCATTCCCGGAACAGATGTAGCCTGACACGCGGCAATCCGCCGGCCCCGCACCTGCGGCCGGATGGTTGCTGCAGTTCTGCACGGCAGAATCACATTGCAGGAGTGTTCCGCCGACGTTATGAAGAGAGTCTGTGTCGATGAAGTTGAGCTCCAGGTAAGTGATCAGCGCACCGGAAGGCAGGTGGAGGGGCGCAGCAAAGCAAGTGCCGATGCAATTGGTGCTGTAGCGCGCAAGCCAAGTTGACTCACTGTACGAGGTGGAGGATTCTCTAGGCAGGAATTCGACCGCCGGGATTTCGACGTACGATACGGCAGACGTGCCATAGGTCATGGGGCGTGCTGACTTCGGATTCGTTGGTACCTGGGCAACGAGCGGCAGTCCAAAAGACAACAAGACAGCGGCGAGGGACATCCGGTCGATGCATCGCATTTTCGACCTCCTTGGTCGCCATACACAGTACGCTTGCTCGCCGACGCCTTTCCGAGGTCGTGACGCAAGTCGTCGGCGCCGCGAAATTGGGGAGGCAAACCTGTCGTAGACCTAAGAACCGGCGCACGAGGCATGACACACGTCCACCTTCACCCTTCACGGGGTATCGAAAACGGAGGGGACGGGACGTTTGGGTCGTCAGCTTATCGACTTGTCGTCTCGGTCGTTGGATGCCCTTCCCATCCACGGTTTGCTGCTGACGCCGAGCAGCTTCGCCGCTTCGAGCAGGGAGCCCGTGCCGCCTCGCAGCTCGAGCGGGAGGCGGCGGAGAAGGATTAGGGCGTTGGGAACGACACTAGGGACGGAGCTTGTCTGGATTGCGGGCAAGGGGATTCCTTTCGCGGGGGAGGCCCGGCGCAACCGATTTACGTGGAGTTGATAAACCGGAACGGGTGGGAACAGCGAGACGGACTTCAGACCAAGAGCGGAACGATCACCGCTCTTAGAGCGCGGGGCATACGATTCGGGCTAGGGGGACAGGTCCATGAGCAGAAGAGCCGCTTTTTTGGCCGCAGTTTGTATCGCCATGTTTGCAGCGGAAGGGTTCGGTCAGCAGCAAGCGCCAGCTTTCGGCACGACGAACACGTCGTACCAAATCATTAACGATACGGAATTCAACCCGTTGTATTCGTCCGATAGCTTTTTCCGTGGGTTTTCTCTGAATGCCATTGCTGGCAGCGGAATCTTCGATGCGCCCATCCACCTACCCGACGGTGCGCTTCTAACCTATGCCGAGCTTGACTTCTGCGACAGCAACACCAGCGGCAACCACCTCGGTATTGCGATCTGGGATCTACCCGCCATCGGAACTAGCCCTCCGGTTGACCTTCAGGATCTAGGGTCGGTCAGTAACGTCTCGCAGCCCTGTGCGTCGGTGTCGGCCGACATGTCAGGGCTGAACTACACCGTAGACAACAAGAATCACAGGCTCTTCGTAGGCCTGCTCTTTAATGCTTTCGATTCGACAAATCAGATCACCGCCGTGGTCATCGGCTACAAGCTTCAGGTCAGTCCGGCACCCGGTTCGCCATCTTTCAACGATGTGCCGATCAGCCATCCATTCTTCCAATACATCGAGGCGCTCAAGGCGTCCGGGATCACGGGTGGCTGTCAGGCGAGTCCACCGCTCTACTGCCCGGACAACCCGGTTACGCGGGGCCAGATGGCCGTGTTCTTGGCGAAGGCGCTCGGGTTGTCGTTCAACTAGGCCGAGGCGGTCCGGGCGCGGATTCTCGTCGGGATCGAATCGGGATCGGTCGGGGTCGAATTGGACCCGGCATCGCCATCCCACGACCCGGTGTTTTCGCGTCCCGGTGACCCCACACGCCGCGAACGGAAATCCTTCCCTCGCAACCAATCAACTCGAATGGCTATGCGGATGGGCCTGAGCCCTTTCTTGTTCAGGTCGGGCTAGAGTGGGGCAAGCAGGATTGTCCGATCGAGGCCGACGATCTCCGGCATCTCGAGACGTACGTGCAGGCAAACGTTGACGATGCCCCAAGTAATGTTGGCTCGCCGCAGGCGCGGAACCCGCTTTGACTAACGGAGGGACAGCGATGTTGAGAGTTGGTCGCCGCGTGGCGCGTGCCGTTCGGCCCGGAGGCCCTGAAGTTGTCGAAGTCGGCTTCGAGGAGCTTCCCGCCTTGGCCGATGGCGAGGTCCTGGTCGATGTCGCAGCAGCCGGCCTGAATCACGCCGAGACTCTGATCAGGTCTGGCAGCTATGTCGTTCGAGTCCCGTTTCCTTACGCGGTGGGCGGAGAGGGCTCAGGCAGGGTCCGGGAAGTTGGACGAGGAGTCGCGCTGCAGCCCGGCACTCGGGTCTGCTGGGGCGCGATTCCCGGGTCTTGCGCGACCAGTCTCGTTGCCCCCGCCGCGATGCTCGTTCCTCTTCCCGACGCACTAAGCCTTGATGACGGCGCCTGCCTCCCGGTCGCTGGGTTGACCGCTGGAGGCCTTGCCCGTGTCTGGCCACTCGAAAGCGGAGCGACTGCACTCGTGTGGGCTGCGGCGGGCGCAGTGGGTCGAATGCTCGTTGCTCTCCTCGCCAATCGCGGAGTGAGGGTCATCGGTATCGCGAGCGGTCGACGGGTGGAGGGCGTCCGCGCCGCAGGAGCTGCTCACGTTATCGACCGGGCGGTCGAGGACGTGGGGGAGGCCGTCCTTGCCCGCACAGAAGGACGTCTGTGTGCCGCTGTTTTCGACCCTATTGGAGCCGCCACCTACCAAACCAGTCTGCGACTACTCGCCCCCCGTGGCTGTCTGATCAGTTATGGCGAACTCTCCGGCCCCATCCCGCCGATCGATCCGCGTGACCTCTTCGACAGGTCAGCGTTCGTTACCAGGTTCAGCGGTACGCGCTGACTCAGCGGCGTCGGGGATCTTACGAAGCTCGTCTCCGATGCGTTGGCGCTCGCCCTGAAGGAGCCGGCCGTCATTAGCGAGGTTGCGGGTCGCTATCGGCTTGACGATGTCGTCGATGCCTATCGGGCGCTAGAGGCGGCGCCGAAAGGCAAGATCCTGGTGATTCCGATCAGCGGCCGGGCTGAGTGATAGGCCGACTTGATATGCCGACCCAATGAAAAGACCGAAAAGGCTTGAGGCGGCCAGCGAACTGCTAATCGTTCTGCAACCAACTGGCGATCGCGCAGCGGCGAGGCGGCGGGTCTCCGGTAGAAGCCAGCCGCCTCTCTCCGCCCGACCCGATGCTTGATGATGTCGGCTGGGTGCGTGCGAAGATCCGTGAATGAGGCTTCCGAACAGCGCGCATACCTCGCGGCCCTGGCGGATCCACGAGATCACCCAGGACTTCCGGCTCGAGGATGTGTGGGCTCTGCCGACGCCGGGCGGCCCGGACGACTTCCCACGGCTGGTACAGGTAGTCACCTCTGCGGACCCGTCGCAAGGCTCTGCCGGTGCCGGCCGCGCGCTTTGGTCGATCCGGTGGAAGCTCGGTGCGCTGTTGGGCTGGGACCGCCCGGACGCCGGCCTCGACTCCCACGTGCGGACGCTCCGCGAGCGGTTGTCGGCGGAACTCCGCGCTTCCCCAGGCCCGGAATTCGACGCGCTGCCCTTCAGACCGCTCTACCTGCTCGACGACGAGTTTGCGGCGGAGATCGCCAATCGGACCGTTCACGGCGTCATCCACCTTGGCTGGGTGCCAGACGGGACGGGCGGCTTCCGCTGCCAGATGGCCGTCTTGGTGAAGCCAAACGGTTTCTTCGGGGCCGCCTACATGGCCGCGATTAGGCCGTTCCGACACTTAATCGTGTACCCGGCGGCGATCCGCCGGATCGAGCGGGAGTGGCGGCCGCGCCCCGGATTTAGTAGGTGTGGGAGCGGATAGCGCCGGGTGAGAGCGCGGGCGAGCTTCGCAATTACTGCGGGCGACCCTTCGCGTAGGCGGCGATTCTGGCTTCGATCGCCTTGAATCGGGCGACGCTAGCTCTGACGGGTGGCAACGGGGTCAAAGCGGGCTCGTCCAACCGGAAAGTCGAGGACGCGGGAAAGGCCGCGCGCGAACCCGCATTGAACGAGGGGTCGGGTCCTGAATGTCTTGGTACCTGCGTTTCGGTCGACATGAAGGAATCCTCCTGCATGACCCGGTGCGAGGCCAGATGCAACAGCATCAGGGTCAGTCCCCGCTCGTTTGCCAGGACATGCCCAACTCTTTGTGAAGTTGACGGTTACGGCACGAAGACTAAGGGGCGAGGCCTTGGGCCTCGCCCCATCCTGATTATCAGAGTCAGTGGAAATCAAACATATCGAAGAGGTCCCCGATCGCCGGCATGTTGTCCGGGATGTAGGGATCGTGCGCGTGGACCGGGTTCGGCAGGTTGTCGCGGCTGCGGCCCGTCAGGGGGGACAGCCCCCAGTTGTGCTCGATGAACTTCACGATGGAGGCGTGGTCGTTGTACGAGTGGACGACATTTCCGCCTCGAGAGAACTTGGAGACGACGATCATCGGGATCCGGGGCCCGTCCCCGAAGAAGTCGATCGGCTGGAAGAAGCCCGAGTCCCAGTAGCCGCCGCCTTCATCGAACGTGACGAAGATCGCGGTGTTCTTGAAGAGGTGATCGTTGTCGTGGACCTCGTCCACGATCCGTGACACGAGCGCCTCGAAGACGCCGGGCTTCGAGCTCGCGGGATGCCCGTCGTCGAAGCTGTCGGGCTTGATGTACGAGACGGCCGGCAGGTTGCCGTGCTCGAGGTCGGTGAAGAAGTCCACGGCATCCTTGATATGCGCCTGACGCTGGGCGGGGACGCCCATGATCGAGGCGGAGTACTGGAATGGATTGCAGATGTCGCAGTACCAGTCGCCCTCGGTGCCGATCAGGACGTCGAAGGGATCCGTCGAGCCGTTGTCGAAGGCGACCGCGTGGTCGTACCCGCCGCCGTAATAGGCCCAGCTGATGCTCTTCTCGTTCAGGGCGTCCCCGATCGTGCGGAGGGAGGAGGGCGGAGCGGCCGTTCCGGCGTTGATCTCAGTCGTGTTGACGTTCCCGTTCGACAGGAAGCCGGGCCGGGTGTTGTTGATCATGTAGAACTTGCCGGCTTCGCAGTTCGAGACCGTCTGGTCCGGCCGCCACGGGAGCGAGCCGAGGTAGTTCATGATCGCCTGGAAGCCGGGCTGGGAAGCATCGCAGGCGGTCCATCGCTTGTCTTTGACGTAGGCGTCATCGGTCGAGCTCGTCGGGGTCGGATCGGCGATCTGACCGGTCGGTGGCGCCGGCGGCAGGCCGTCGACGGCATCCCAGGGAAGCGCGTCCGCGGCGCCGATCATGATGTGCTGCACGGCCGTGCCGCCCATGACGGGCTGGTGGTAGTTGTCGTTGATCGTGTACTGGTCGGCGAGCTGCTTGAAGAACGGCACGTCGCCGCGCTTCATGTTGTAGAAGCCCATCGAGTTGCTTCCAGAGTCGTCCCCGCGGGAGATCCCGACGTACGGGTAAAGATCGTTCAGACACCCGGTCGGGTTCGAGGAAGTCGCGTTTGAGATGTCGCAGTCGGACTGCTGCCACATGTGGAAGAAGCGGTGCACCATGTCGCCCGTGTAGCTGTCGTAGGGCACGTTCCCGCCCGTGATCGGGAAGGCCGTGTTCGGCAGCGATGCGTAGTTGTCGATCCGGGTGTCGGGTTCTGCGCACGCCGATGGCGGGAACGTCGGGTCCGGGGTGCAGTTCGTCAGCCCAGTCGCTCCGCTCGTCAGCAGGTGCAGGTCGCTGAGACGGAGCGCTCCCGAGAGACTGTGCAGCTGCGCCTTGGTGAAGGTATGCCGATCGAACGGGGGAGCCGCATCGACGGGATCCTTGTCGAGTTGCGCGAGTGTCACCGCGAGCGGCGGGGCGTGTCCGGCCTCCGGCGTCGGAAGGAGTGAATACGCCACCTTCTGCGGATTGGTCAGCTGCGCGGTGCTGACGAAATAGGCGACCGGACTGATGTTACCGAGTGCGAACTGGGTGGCCATGGCGTTGTTCGGCCCGGGCGATCCATCCTCGTTGACGATTCCCTTGGAACGCAGATTCGACACCGTCTGACCGTGCTTCGGTTTGTAAGTTCCGAAGACGTTGTCGAACGTGCGGTTCTCGCCGATGATGACGATCACGTGCTGGATGGGCGTCGCCGTAGCGGACGCCCTCTCGGGTTCCGCCGCAACGAGGGGCGTCGCGGTCTGTGCGACGAGCAGCGCGGCAAGGGTCGCGGCGATTCGTCTCTCCGTTTTCATCAACAACCTCCATGAAAGGGTCAAGAAATCGAACGGCTGGCCAGCCGCGGATGAGCCTTTCGCGCCGCCGTGAAGTCGCGTTTGCCCCGACGTAAGGTGTGAGTGATGAAGTCGAATCAAGAATGGCGCGGGCTCGAGCGAGTCGGGTGCTCTCGTTGAGTTGCGGTTTAGTCGCTCGCCCGGGCCGGCGAGCCATTCCTGTGGGGCTTCCTGCCTCGCTCTCAGGCTATGTGTTTATCGACCGTATCAATACTGAGCAGGCGCTCCGGGAGTCGCCCTCTCTCTCGGCTCTTTTCACTCCCTGTAGACGATTGGCTCGCCCTCTGACCCAAAGGTCGAGGGTTCAAGTCCCTCCCCCGCAACCAAGATGATTGAGCGCCGGTAGGGAACTCTCGGCGTTTTGCTAATCGCCGCCTGAGCTGGCGCGAATCGCGTGCGGGGCCGACCAATTTAGAGCTCGTTTATCCACCAAAGAGCTGGCTTGCTGATTCGACTGGATCTTGCGAGCTGCCCGAGATCGTGTCCTAGCTTTTTGTGCCGTGCCCCTCACCGTCGGGACGCATGTCGGTCCCTACGAAGTGCTCGCCCTCTTGGGTGCAGGTGGGATGGGGGAGGTGTACCGGGCGAAGGATCCGCGCCTGGGCCGTGAGGTGGCGGTCAAGGTCCTTCCGGGAGACGTGGCCGCCGACGCCGGACGCCGCGAGCGCTTCGAGCAGGAGGCCCGGGCCGCTTCCTCACTCAAT
>DAHUXD010000026.1 GCA_027307335.1 Acidobacteriota bacterium | reverse complement strand
CTCCTTTTTAAAACTCGTTTGCGTTTCAGTTGCGACTCTGTGTTTTTCGTTTTCCTTCTTGCGACTCGCTTCCCACAGAGAGCAACGCCCGTGCCCGTTTTGCGAGAGCGCGTTCGCACGCCGGGAACGCGGGACACGAGGCGCACGAAAGGCCCGTGAATACGGGTCGAAATGCACGTTCGCGTTCGCGCGCGAGGAGCGTCGCATTCGCGCGTGCGGTCGCTGTCTCTATCCGTTCGGTGAATCTCCTATCCGATCGGATAGGATCGCGCGCGACGGAGGCGTTCCGGCCGGCGGCGGCGACTCGCGAAAGACAAACGGGAGTTCGTGATGGCTTCCATCGAGCCCAGGCTGGTGGTGGTGGCGGGGCCGTTGCAGGGCTCCGTGCATTACCTCGAGGCCGACGAAGTCACGATCGGCCGCGACGCTTCGAACACGCTGCCCATCTCCGACTCGTCCGCGTCGCGCCGGCACTCGGTCCTGACGCGCGCCTCGGGCTCCTACGAGATCTCGGACCTCGAGAGCACCAACGGCACCTTCGTCAACGGTCTTCCCGCACGCCGCCGCCTGCTCGAGCACGGCGACCAGATCGAGATCGGCGCCTCCAAGCTCCTCTTCCTGCTGCGCGACGGCGAGGTCCGCGAGGGGCCCGAGCCGGGGCGTTTCGAGGTCAACGACATTCGCCTGAACTCGACCGTCCGGCTGTCGCCGGCTCAGGCGCTCTACCTGCAGCCCGAGATCATGAAGGCGGCGATCGGCGAAAGTCCCGATCGCCGAATCGCCCAGGACCTGCAGGTCCTCCTCGCGGCGAGCCGCGACGTCGGGCAGGCGCGGTCCCTCGGCGACCTCGGCGCCCGGCTCGCCGACCTGGCGCTGGAGGCGGTTCCCGCGGGACGCGCCGTGGTCCTCGTCCCCGGCGAGGACGACGAGTTCGCCGTCGTCGCGCAGAAGGCGCGCCGCAAGGCGATCGGGCCCCTGCGGATCAGTCGGACCGTGCTCGCCCAGGTCCGACGCGAGAAGGCCGCGATCCTGTCGAACGACCTGGAGGACAGCCAGACGCTGCGGACCGCCGACAGCCTCGTCGCCGCGCGGGTGCGCGCCCTCGCCGCCGTTCCGGTGATCGCATCCGAACGCCTCCTCGGCGTCCTGTACCTCGACTCGGACGAGGCGGAGTTCCGTTTCGACGAGGCCAACCTCCAGCTCCTGCTGGGACTCGCCAACATCGCCGCCGGCGCGTTCGAGAGCGTGCGCCACGTCGAGCGGCTCGAGAGCGAGCGGGAGAGGCTCCAGGCGGAGGGTCAGGCGTCCTCCGACATGGTCGGCGAGAGTCCCGCGATCCGCCGGGTCTTCGAGTTCGTCGCGCGGGTGGCACGCGCCGACACCACCGTGCTCATCCTGGGCGAGAGCGGGACGGGCAAGGAGCTCGCGGCCCACGCGCTCCACCGGAGGAGCCCGCGTTCGGCGGCGCCGTTCGTCGCGATCCACTGCGCGGCCCTCGCGGAGACGGTGCTCGAGAGTGAACTGTTCGGCCACGAGCGCGGGGCCTTCACCGGAGCCCTCACGCTGAAGAAGGGAAAGATCGAGGTCGCCGACGGGGGCACCGTCTTCCTCGACGAGATCGGCGAGCTGTCGCCGGCCGCCCAGGTGAAGCTGCTCCGTGTCCTGCAGGAGCGCGAGATCGAGCGCGTCGGCGGGACGCGGCCGATCCGGGTGGACATCCGCGTCATTGCGGCCACCAACAAGAATCTCGAGAAGGAGGCGGCGGCCGGCCGGTTCCGGGAGGACCTCTATTACCGGCTGAGCGTCGTGTCGCTGACGATGCCCGCGCTCCGCGAGCGGCGCGAGGACATCCCGCTCCTCACCAACTACTTCGCGGCGCGCTTCGGGTCGAAGCTCCGGTCGCGCATTCCCGGCATCTCGCCGGAGGCCCGCGCGGTCCTCGCCCGCTACGACTGGCCCGGCAACGTGCGGGAGCTCGCGAACGCCATCGAGCGCGCCGTCGTTCTCGGCACCGGCGAGCTGATCGTCCCGGAGGATCTGCCGGAGGCGCTGCTCGAGACGGGCGGGAGCCCGACCGGGCGGCTCGCGACGTACCACGACGTCGTCAATGCGGCCAAACGCGAAGCGATTCTCCAGGCCACGCGCGAATCGGGAGGCAGCTACACCGAGGCGGCCCGTCGCCTGGGGGTCCACCCGAACTATCTGCACCGGCTGGTGAAGAATCTCAACCTGAAGGAAGAGATCGGGAAGTAGGCCGGCGTCGTCACGCCCCTCACCCCGGCCCTCTCCCGGAGGGAGAGGGGGAGCGTTTTCTACCGGAGGTTCTTCACCACCTGAAGGCTTCCCAGGATCCGCGTGTACCCGTACGCGTACGCGCGGCCGTCCGGGGTCATGCGGACGGTGTCGATGCGGTCGAGTCCCGTGCGGTCGGCCGGGGCGATCTCCTTCCACGCCTCGCGCCGGCCGGTCTCGACGTCGAGGCGGACGATCCGGGCCGGCAGCTCGTTGCGTCGGTACACGTACAGCGACCGGCCGTCGGCGCTCCACACGATCGGGACTTCGCCTGCGGCGGCGCCGGGCAGGAGCCGCGGCGCCGACCCGTCGAAGCGGCAGAGGACGATGCGCTCGTTCGCGCCGATCGCCGCCACCGCGCGCGCGTCGGGAGCGATCGCGACGGGACCGGGGAAGAGGCCGCCCGGGCAGAGGGCCTCGACGCCTCCCTCGCCGATCGCCTGCGAGAACAGGCCGAGTCCGTCGCCCGCCTTTCCGCTCCCGCGCTCGGCCAGAAAGAGGATGCGGTTGCCGTCCGGAAAGAACGCGCCCCAGGGCGAGGTGCCGACGTCGCGGTGTTCGACGGCGCGCGCCAGGCCCTGACCCGTCGGCAGAAGCAGGAACCGCTTCTGGCCGCCGGCCTCCTCCATCTGCGACAGCACCCACCGCCCGTCCGGCGAGATGCCGATTCCGGCGCCATCGCCGAGGTGCACGGGCGGCGAGCCGTCCACCCGACGGAGGTACAGCGCGCCGGTGCGGGCGCCGCCCTGCTCGCGCTCCTCGAAGAGCACCGAGCGGCCGTCCGCCGAGATCGCGTCGACCCAGGGCAGGTCCTGCCACGTCAGGTCGCGCTCGAGGCTCTCCCCGGGAGGGAGGACCGCCACGCCGCGGCTGAAGAGATAGTCGGACAGGAGCACCCGCCCGTCGTCGGCGATGTCGTGCAGGAAGAGGCTGCCGGCCTCGAGGCGCACGAGACGCTCGTGTCCCGACGGATCGACCGCGTAGAGCGCGTCCTTCCCCGCCGCCCGCCGCCCCGCGAACCAGATCTCGGAGCCGTCCGGCGTCCACGCGACGCCGCCGACGTAGAGCCAGTCCTTCGACAGCGTGATCCTCCGGCCGGACCCGCCGATCAGGTTGATCGAGAAGCGGTGGTCGGGACCCTGTTCGGCGAACGCGCTCTCTCCACCCGGCGAGAGGCGCATGAAGGGGATCTCGGCGGTGGTCTCGTAGAGCACGTGGCCGGGCGGAAACTCGAGCGTCGTCCTGCCGCCGGCGCTCCGGACGATCCCGATGCGGGTGCCGTCGCCCGACCAGTCCGCGATGGTGACCCCGTCGAGGAGCGCCCGCGGTGCGCCCCCTCCGAGCGGAACGCGGGCGAGCGTGCCCGCCCCGCGCCCCGACTCGCGGCGCCCGATCGAGATCGCCATTTCGCCCGTCGACGACACGTCGAGGAGGTCGCCGTCCGGAAGGCCGAGGTCGACCGGCTCTCCCGCCCCCGGGCGAGTCGAGAAAATCCGGTAGGGCGCGCCGCCGCTCGACGACGAGTACACGATGGTGTGACCGTCGTTGGCGAACCGCGCCGCGAAAGCGCCCCCCAGGCGCGACGTGACGCGCTCGTACGCGGGGCTCGCCGGCGCGCGCGCGGAGCCCGCCCGCGCGAGGAACCCCGCGAGCGCTCCCGCGAGCACGAGGCCCGCGGCGGTCACCGGCTTCTTCCAGCGGCGCCGCCACCCGAGATCGACCACCGCCGTGGCGGGCGTCGAGACGCTCGTCAGCGCCTCGAGGTCGAAGGCGAGGTCGTGCGCGGAGTGAAACCGCTCCTCCGGGTTCTTCTCGAGGCAGTGACGGACGATGCGCTCGAGGCCGGGGTGCACCTTGCGGTTCGTCGAGGAGAGCTCGGGCGGCTCGCGCATGAGGATCGCGGACATCGTCGACGCCGCGGAGTCGCCGTGAAACGCGCGCTGACCCGTGAGCATCTCGTAGAGGATCGCGCCCAGCGAGAAGACGTCCGATCGCGCGTCGGCGGGGCGCCCGCGCACCTGCTCGGGCGACATGTAGCCGAACGTGCCGAGGACCACGCCGGGCTCCGTCGCGGCCGAGCCGCTCGGCTCCGGACGGATGAGCTTGGCGAGACCGAAGTCGAGGATCTTCAGGCGGCCGTCGCGGGTGACGAAGATGTTCTCCGGCTTCAGGTCGCGATGGACGATGCCCTTGTCGTGCGCCGCCGCGAGTCCGCGAGCCGCCTGGAGCGCGAGCTCCGTCGCGCGGCGCGACGCCATCGCACCCGCGGCCATCCGGTGGCGCAGCGTCTCGCCCTCGAGGAGCTCGGTGACGAGATAGGGCGAGCCCTCGTGCGTGCCGACGTCGTAGATGGCCGTGATGTTCGGGTGGCTGAGGAGCCCGGCGGCCCGGGCCTCCTGCTCGAAGCGGCGGAGACGATCGGGATCGCTCGAGTAGCTCGAGGGCAGGATCTTGATCGCGACGTCGCGGCCGAGCCGCGTGTCCCGCGCCCGATAGACCTCGCCCATGCCGCCCGCGCCGAGACGCGAGAGGATCTCGTAGGGCCCGAGTCGGGCGCCCGCCGCCAGTGTCATCGGTGCGCGCGGATTCTAAACCGGCTGGCGAAAAAGTGGAGCGACGACGGCCTAGTTCGGACCCAGACTCTGCGCGCCGCCGCCCGGGAAGAGGGGGATGCACCGGGGCTCCCACTTCTCGGAACGCTCGGACGCCGTCGTGGCCCGGATGCGGCTCTCGCCGCTCGAGGAGTCCGTGACGAGGGTCGCGAGGAGGACGGGCGGCTGCAGCGGCACGTCGAGGCGCGCCGGCTGATAGCTCGCGGCGCCGATGTCCAGGGTGAACCGTTTCTCGCCCCGGGGCGCGGTCCGCTGCAGGAAGAAGCAGCCGTGGGCGTCGGTGACTGCCGCAGCGACGGTCTTGCCGCCCGCGCCGAGGAGCCGCACGTCGGCGCCGCCCACGGGAGTCCCCGCGCCGTCTTCGACGAGGCCGCGCGAATAGACGGTCGCGCACCGGAGCGCGGGGAGCACCACCAGCGCGAGCGCGAGTCGCCCGCCGGAACGGTTCATCGTGCCGTTCGCGCGTCCGGAGCGCGCAGGACCGACTGCACGTCCAGCACGAAACCCTCGACGCGGCGGTCCCAGGTGTGCTCGCGCAGCGCGCGTTGCCGTGCGCGGCGGCCCATCGCCGCGCGCGCGGGCTCGTCTCCGAGGAGCGCCGCGGCCCGCTCGACGACGCCCTCGGCGGGTGTGAAGGCCGCGATCTCGACGCCCGGCTCGAAGAACTCGCCGAGCCCGGCGAAGCTCTCGACGAGCGTCGGGACGCCGCACGAGGCGGCGAAGAACGCGCGCGGCGTGAGGCGATGCCGCCCGCGATAGGCGCCCTGCGCGTCGTCGAGGAGCGCCGTCTCGAGCGCCAGCCGGCAGCGGGAGAGGCCGGCCCGAAGCGCCTCCGGCGTGTCGAGCGGCGGCAGGACCGGAACGCTCCAGCGGGTCTCGCCCGCGTAGGCGTGCACGCGCACGCGGAAGCGTTCGGCGAGCGCGGCGACGAGCCCGTCCCGGTACGCCGTCCACTTGCCGTAGTAGAGGACGTCGCACTCGGGCGTGGCGCCGCGCTCCGGAAAATAGAGCTCGGGGTCGGTGGCGGGATCGCAGCGCCGCGCGGCGATGCGGCGCATCGCGTAGTCGGGCAGCGTCTGCGGGTCTTGCGTGTAGAAGAGGTCGAAGTGCGGCGCGATCGCGATCGAGGCCGCCAGCCCGTACGGGTCCGACAGCGCGAACCCGGCGAGAACGGTCTCCTTCGGGAACATCCGCATCGCCCGCTCGGTGAAGTGCAGCGCGCCGCCGAGGCAGACGACGACTTCGGGCATGGGATCCGTGTTCTCGATGACCGCGGCGTCCGGAATCGGCGCGGGCTTCGCGCCGCCCGTCGAGACGAAGCCCTCGAAGCGGAACGGCTCGACCAGCCGCGTGCGGAACGCCTTTTGCATCGCGCGGAGCGGCGGAAAGAGATTGTTGCAATACGGCGGCGTGCTGACGTTGCCGAAGAGAAGGAGGGACTTCATCGCGCTCGCGGTCTCCTGTCCGTGTGGGCAGGGGCATCGGCCGCACGGGCGGATTGCGCTCGGCGGAGCGATGAGAGAGCGTGTTTCCCGGTGGCTGTCATCGGCGGACTAATCTACGACGGGAGCGTGGCGCCGCGAGCGTCCTGCACTAAAATTCGAGGGATCATGAAGCGAAAAATCCTCGGTCGAGCGGCTCTTCGTGTCGTTCTCGCTGTCGCGGCTCTGGCGGTTTCGTTCGCCGCGAAGTCGGCGGATCGGAAAGCGGCCAAGCTTCCCGAACTGCCGGCGGTGACGCTGACGCCGATTGCGACGTCCGGCCTCACGTCGCCGGTCCAGGTCACGACCGCGCACGACGGCTCAGGACGACTGTTCGTCGTGGACCACACCGGGGTCATCCACATCTACAAGAACGGCGCGCTGCTGCCGACGCCGTTCCTCGACATATCTTCGATCGTCAACTACGACGGCGGCGAACGCGGCATGAACTCGGTCGTCTTCCACCCGGACTACGCGTCGAACGGCTTCTTCTACGTCAACTACGCCAACAAGATCGCGAGTCCCGGCGACATCACGGTGGCGCGCTATTCGGTCTCGGCGGGTGATCCCGACGTGGCCGATCCGAATTCCGCTCAGATCGTGCTGGTCGTGCCGCACCCGTTCAATACGAACCACTACGGCGGCCAGATGGACTTCGGTCCGAACGACGGGTATCTGTACGTGACGACCGGCGACGGCGGCAGCGGGGGGGATCCTCCCAACAACGCCCAGAACCTCCAGGTGATGCTCGGCAAGATGCTCCGGATCGACGTGAACGGCTCCGGCGCCGTCCCCTGCGGCCAGGCCAACGCGATGCCCTACGCCATCCCGCCCACGAACCCGTTCGCCGGGACCGCGGACTGCGGCGAGATCTGGGCCTACGGCCTGCGCAATCCGTGGCGATGGTCGTTCGACCGCTCGACGGCCGACATGATCATCGGCGACGTCGGGCAGAACTGCTTCGAGGAAGTCGATTTCCAGCCGGCCGCGAGCTCGGGCGGCGAGAACTACGGCTGGCGGATCATGGAGGCCTTCCACTGCTACAACACCGACGGCAGCTGCAACCCGGCCACCTGTAACCAGACCGGTTTGATCCTGCCCGTGATCGAGGAGGACCACTCCTCCGGGTGGTGTGCGTTGATCGGCGGGTTCGTCTATCGCGGCACCGCGATTCCCGGGCTCTCCGGGACGTACCTCTACTCGGACAACTGCCTCGGCGACATCTACGCGGCGACCCCGGGAACCTGGTCGACCTCGCGGCTCCTGCCGAGCTCGCTCGGCGTGTCCGGGTTCGGCCAGGACGACGCGGGCGAGGTGTACGTCGTGGACTACAACGGCGGCGTCTATCGCCTCGACCCGGCGACCGCCCCCGGTCCCGTCGTCACCAGCCTCTCGCCTTCGAGCGTCATCGCCGGCGACCCGGACTTCGTCCTGAGCGTCGCCGGAACGGGCTTCGTCGAGGGTTCCGTCGTGCGGTGGAACGGGGCCGACCGGCCGACGATCTTCCAGTCGAGCACGCTCTTGACGGCCGCGATTTCGGCGAGCGACATCGCGACGTCGGGCTCTGCGCAGGTCATGGTCTTCACGCCGTCGCCGGGCGGCGGCTCGTCGAACTCCACGACTTTCGACATCAACACGACCTTCCTCGACGTGCCGAACGACTACTTCGCGTACGCCTACATCGAGGCGGTCTTCAACGCCGGAGTAACGGCCGGGTGCGACGTCCGGCTGTACTGCCCGACGGCGCCGGCCACCCGCGCCCAGATGGCGGTGTTCCTGCTCAAGGCGAAGCTGGGATCGAGCTACACGCCCCCACCGTGCTCGGGAGCCGTCTTCCAGGACGTGCCCTGCTCGGGAGGCGCCTTCGACCCCTGGATCGAGGACCTGTTCGGCCGCGGCATCACCGGAGGCTGCCAGGTCTCTCCGCCGCTCTACTGCCCGGCCGACTCGGTCACCCGGGCCCAGATGTCGGTCTTCCTCCTGAAGACCGAGCACGGCTCGTCCTACGTGCCCCCGGCGTGCTCCGGCGTCTTCGGCGACGTCGCCTGCCCGAGCCTCTTTGTCGATTGGATCGAGCAACTTGCGACCGAAGGCGTGACGGCCGGGTGCGGCGCAGGCAACTACTGCCCGGGCAACCCCGTCACCCGCGCCCAGATGGCGGTGTTCCTCACGAAGACCTTTAATCTTCCGCTGCCCTGATCCCCGACTCCCGGTCCGCAAGCCGGAAGAATTCAGTTTTCTGCATCACCGGTCGTCTCCCGGAGGAGACGGCCGGCTTTCATTTTGAGCCGGCGAACCTCGTCCGATCGGTTCCTGTCCGCCGGGTCAGACGCCGGAACCCGGTCGCTCGGACGAGGCCGTGAATTTTTTATTGACTCGCTATCTCGACGGGTAAATAGTTCCTCTCCGCGAATTCCATTCAAGTTTCGTTTAACCGAACGGAGGAACGGCATGCACCGGAGCTCGGCGCGAAGGCTGTCTGCGGCGATCGTGTCCCTGGTGTCGGTCCTGCTCCTGGGAGCAGGCAACGTGCTTCTCGGCGCGGACACGCCGAAGAAGACGATTAAGTCCACGGTGATCCACGCGGTGGCGGTCGGCGTATCACCGCCCCTGCGAACACTGAAGCCTTCGGAGGGTACGCGGCAAGGCGGCACGCCGCGCGTGATGCCGGACAAGCCTCCGCGTCCGTTCCTTCACACCGACACGCCGCAGCACGATGCGCTCGTGCAGAAGACGGTCGGCTCGAAGCTGATCCCCGATCCGACGGCGAGCTTCGACGGCGTGGGCGACGTCAACGGCGTTCAGCCGGCCGACATGGGTCTCGACGTCAGCCCGAGCCAGGTCTTCGACTGGGTCAACCTCTCCTTCGCGATCTTCGACAAGAGCGGCAACCTTCTCTCCGGACCCTTCAATGGCAACGCGATCTGGCAAGCGGCGCTTCCGGGAAGCCAGTGCGCCAGCAACAACGGCGGCGACATCCTCGTCAAATGGGACCAGTTCGCCAGCCAGTGGGTCATCGGCCAGCTCGCGTACCCTGGGCCGCCGAACGGGTACCACATGTGCATCGCCGTTTCGCAGACGAGCGACGCGACGGGAGCCTGGTACGCGTACGACTACCTCTACAGCCCGACGGATCTGAACGACTATCCGAAGTTCGGATTGTGGCCCGACCCGAACAACAACGGCTACTACATCACCGCGCGGAACTTCGCCAACGCCGCGAGCTTCAGCGGCATGACGATCCTGGCGATCGACCGCGCCGCGATCCTCGGCGGCAGCGCCGGCAACGCCCAGCTCTTCAACGTCGGCGCGCTGGCGCCCAACCTCGATGGCCTGCTGCCGGCGGACTTGAGCGGCCTGAACCAGGCGCCGGCCGGCTCCCCGGAGACCTACATCGGCTACGGCAATCCGGCGACCGACGGCTCGCCGTCCTCGATCCACCTGTTCCAGACGATGGTGGATTTCGTGAACCCGGCGAACTCGACCCTGACCCAGCTGCCCGACATCTCGGTCGCGAGCTTCGACCCGACTCTGAACAACGGCGCGCCCCAGGTGGGCGGCGGCAACCTCGAGACTCTTCCGTTCTCGATGTATCGCGCCGACTATCGCGTGTTCGCGGACCACGACTCGCTTCTCCTCCTCCACGACGTCAACGTCGCGGCGGCGTGCGGCGGGCCCGAGCAGGCCGGCGAGCGCTGGCATGAAGTCCGCGGCATCAACATGAGCGGACCGCCCACGCTCTACCAGGAAGGTACCTACGGTCCCTGCGACGGGACTTACCGCTGGATGGGTTCGATCGCACAGGACGCGGTGGGCAACATCGCCCTCGGCCTGAGCGCGTCGAGCGGCGGCGGCGGCATCGTCATCGATCCGTCGGTCCACTACACCGGCCGCCTCGGCACCGATCCCCTCGGCACGATGACGCAGGGCGAGGGGACGTTCCTCGACAGCACGCAGCCCTTCAACGGGTTCCGCTGGGGCGACTACTCGACGATGCGAGCCGACCCGGTGGACCAGTGCACGATGTGGTACTCGGCGATGTACGGCGCCGGCGACTGGAACACCCGCATCGGCTCGTTCAAGTTCCCCAACTGCAGCACCGGACCCTCGGGAACGCTCGAGGGCACGGTCACGGACGGCAGCAACCCGATCGCGAACGCCACGGTGACGGTCGGCCTGAACTCGACGTTCACGGACGCGACCGGCCACTACTCCTTCTACATTCCCATCGGCACCTACAGCGCCACCGCGTCGAAGTTCGGGTACCTCCCGCAGACGTTCAACAACCTGACCATCACGGACGGTGGAGACCTCGTCCAGGACTTCGCGCTGACGGCGGCGCCCTCGGTGCTCGTCAACGGCGTCGTCAAGGATGGATCCGGCGGCGGATGGCCTCTCTACGCGCAGATCAAGATCAGCGCTCCGGGGGCTCCGACCTACACCCTCTACACCGATCCGGTGACCGGGTACTACTCGCAGACGCTGGTCCAGGGATTGACGTGGACCTTCGCCGTGACGGCTCCCGGCTACTCTCCGGGCGGCGGATCCTTGCCGCTCGTGCCGGCGGGTCCTGTCGTTCGCAACTTCGACCTCACGGTCGACTCGGTGGCTTGCACCGCTCCGGGATACGCGCCGACCCTCATCGGACTCTCCGAGTCCTTCGACGCCGGCGTCATGCCTCCGGGCTGGCAGGACGTCGAGAACGGCAGCACGGGACCGGGTTGGATGATCGTTTCGAATTCGCCGTGCGGCGACTTCAACGGCAACCTGACCGGTGGCACGGGTCCGTTCGCCCTGGTCAACAGCGATTGCAACGGACCGGGCAGCTTCAACGATTCGTCCCTGATCACGCCCTCGATCGACCTCTCGACGGCAACCTCCGCGGTCATCCGCTTCAACCAGGATTACTTCAACCTCGGTGACACCGCCGACGTCGACATCAGCACGAACGGCGGATCGTCGTGGACGAACGTCCTGGAGCAGACGCAGAGCGTCCGCGGTCCGAACCAGGTCAACATCGACGTCACCGGAATTGCCGCCGGCCAGGCGAACGTGCAGGTCCGTTACCACTATTACAACGCCTTCTGGGCGTGGTGGTGGCAGGTGGACAACGTCCTCGTCGGCGAGTCGGGTTGCGTGGCGGGCACCGGCGGCCTCATCGTGGGCAACGTCACGAGCTCCGCGACCGGCAAGGGTCTCTACGGCGCAACGGTCGACAACATGACCGCCGGGAACGGGACCAAGACGTTCGCGACGCCGAACGATCCGAACCAGCCGAATGGTCTGTACATCCTTTACAGCGACAGCGGGTCCAACGACCTGCAGGCTTCGCTGAGCCTCTATGGCACCGATCAGCACACGGTCCTCGTCGTCCCGGGCAATGCGGTACGACAGAACTTCGTGCTCGGGTCGGGCAACGTCACGGCCGCGCCGACGAGAGTCGACGGCCGCGTCGATCCCGGCGCCGGCCAGACCCTCCAGCTGACGCTCTCCAACACGGGCAGCCTGGCGGCGGACTTCCAGATCCTGGAGCTCAACGCTCCGGCGCCAACTACCCACTCGAGCGGATTTGCCCCGGACAAGCTGCGCAAGGAAGCGCTCGCGCGTATCGGGAGCAAGGCCGCGGGTTATGCGACCTCGTCCAAGGGTCTCGCTCCGCTGCCGAACCCGCCGCACGCCGCCCGGCCGATGGACGTCGGCGACGTGCTCGCGTCGTATCCGTCGGGCATCGCGTACGGCTGGGGCGTCGCGTCCTCGGGCGCGAACTTCTGGCTCTCCAACCTCGGCGTCGCGGGCGGTGACGACAAGGACTACCAGTACGACTCGACCACCGGCGCCCAGACCGGCACCGTTCTGCCCGACTCCTTCGCGTCGGCGGGTTCCGGCACGTGGGCGGGCGATGGCGCCTTCGATCCGATCACCGGCACGTTCTGGCGGGTGCTCGTCGGCGGCGACAACTGCATCTATGAGATGAATCCGACCAGCGGCGCCACCGGCAACAAGATCTGCGGCTCGCCGTGGGCGAACACGTCGCAGCGCGGTCTGGCCTACGACATCGTGAACAATGCGTTCTTCATCGGAGGCTGGAACGAGGGGATCATCTACCACATCGATTCGTCGGGTAACGTCATGGACTCGGCCTTCGTCGGTCTGTCGATCTCGGGTCTGGCGTACTCGCCTCAGAACGGGCACCTGCTCGTGATGAGCAATGAGACGGGCAGCCCCGACGTGACGGTCCTCGACGCCAACAACAACTACGCCGTGCTGGGCTCGTTCTACATCGGCGGCTCTTCGCCGGTGATGACGCCGTTCGGCCAGGCGGGCATGGAGTTCGACTGCGCCGGCAACCTCTGGGTCATCGACCAGAACACGCAGACGATCTACATGGTGGATTCGGGCGAGAACGTCGCCTGCTCGGTCGACATCCCGTGGCTGACGGAGAACCCGACGCAGGGCACGCTCTCCGCGGGGGCCGGCAGCTCGAGCTCGATGCCGATCAACCTCGACTTCGAGGCCGGGACGCTGCTGCCCGGACTGCGCCAGGCGCAGCTGCAGATCAAGACGGACACGCCGGTGGCGGTGCCCGCGGTTCCGGTCACCCTCACGGTCCGGTTCCTCGACGTGCCCGACAGCAACCAGTTCCAGGCGTTCATCTATGGCGTGGCGGGCCAGGGCGTGATGTTCGGAGGCACGCCGGTCTGCTCCGACTCGCTGCACTTCTGCCCGGATGGCGTCGTGACGCGCGCCGACATGGCCGGATACCTGTTCCGCGCCATCCACGGCATCAACACGCCGCCGCCGGTGTACCAGAACATCTTCGCGGACGTGCACTTCAACGACTACAACGCGTTCTACATCCAGGGCATCTACAACGACGGCATCACGGCGGGCTGCGGCGACGGGACGATCTACTGTCCGAACGCGCCGAACACCCGCGCTCAGATGTCGGTCTTCATCTGGAAGGGTCAGCACGGATCGACGGCCCCGCCGGCGTGCACGGGTGTGTTCTCCGACGTGCCGTGCCCGAGCCTCTTCGCCGACTACATCGAGGGTCTCTACAACGAGGGCGTCACGGCCGGATGCGGCGGCGGAAACTTCTGCCCGAACAACAACATCACCAACGGGCAGATGGCGGTCTTCCTGGTGAAGGGCTTCAACATCCCGTACCTGCCGTAAGGCGGCACCCGCTTCGATTCCAGGGCCCGGCGAAAGCCGGGCCCTTTTCTTTGTGCTCGTAGTTTTGCGAGCTTTTCCCGGCGCAAGGGGGCGGCTAGATTGCGATCAGGGAACCAACGTAATCAGGACGCGGCTCGTGCCGCGTCCGTTTTTTTCCCTGCGGCGGGAGAACGCCGCATCGGAATCCGGGCCGGCGAAGCCGGGCCGGGCTCCGAAGGAAGAGACGTCAGGTCTCTGAATGTGTGACTTTGCCGGGTCGGCCCGCCGGCGAGTTCACGCTTTCAGAGACCTGACCCCACGGCGTCGGTCTCGCCGAGCGACCACTGATGGTAGGCGTCGGCGACGGCCTCCGCGGGCCCGTCGAGGACGATGCGGCCGTGGTGCAGCCAGAGGACGCGCTCGCAGTTGTCGCGGATCTGGCTCGGCGAGTGGGAGACGAGCATGAACGTCTTCCCGCGCGCGACGAGCCCCTCCATGCGCTCGTGGCACTTGCGCTGGAACTTCTCGTCGCCGACGGAGAGCGCCTCGTCCACCAGCAGGATGTCGGGGTCGACGTCGGTCGCGACCGCGAAGGCGAGCCGCGCGGCCATGCCCGTCGAGAACGTCCGGATCGGCGCGTCGATGAAGTCCTGGAGCTCGGCCCACTCGACGATGCGGTCGAGGCGGCGGCGGGTCTCCGCGCGCGAGAATCCGAGGAGGGCGCCCTGGAGCATCACGTTCTCGCGTCCCGTCAGCTCCCCATGGAACCCGAGCCCGAGCTCCAGGATGGGCGCGATCCTGCCGGCGACGTAGACGCGGCCCTCGGCGGGCGGGAGCACGCGCGAGATGACGCGAAAGAGCGTGCTCTTGCCGGCGCCGTTGCGTCCGATCAGGCCGACGCGCTCGCCCGCGGAAACCGAGAGGTCGATCGCGTGAAGGGCCTCGAAGTCGTCGTAGGCGACCTGGCGCTTCAGCCTCCGGATCGCGTACTCCTTGAGCGAGCCGATCCGCTCGCGCGGGATCCGGTAACGGAGCGTGACCTTCTCGAGGCGGATCGCGGCCGGCATCGGGCGGTCAGCTCCAGTACGCCATGTCGTCGCGCCGGTGGCAGAAGAACACCCAACCCGTGACGAGGACGGCGACCGCGAGGGCAAAGGAGCCCAGCACGAGCCCGGCGCCCGGGATCACGCCGTCGTAGATCGGCGCGCGGAACGTCTGCACGAAGTAGTACATCGGGTTGGCCCACAGGGCGAACCGGTACTTCGGCGGCACGATCGACGGGTGATACACGATCGGCGTCAGGAAGAACCACGTCTGCACGATCACCAGGTACATCTCCTTGATGTCCGCGAACCGCGAAGCCACCGTGAACAGGATGAGCGACACCCCGGCGGTGAAGAGCGCGACGATGAACACCGAGACCGGGAGGAACGCCCAGGTGGCGTGCAGCGGAAAGCCGGTCACGATGAGGATCACGATCAGCGGCACGAGGGAGAGGACGAGGTTCACGAGCCCGCCGCCGAGCGCGGAGGCGATGAAGGCGCTCCGGGGGACGTACATGCGCTTCGCCATCTCGTTCGAGCCGAGGGTCTGCTGGGCGGCCGTGGAGGTCGTCTGGGCGAAGAACGCCCAGAAGATCGAGCCCGCCATGAAGTACACGGGGTAGTTCTGGATCGCCTGTTTGAACAGGACCGAGAACACCAGGGTGAGCGCCACCATGTTGAGCAGGGGCGCGAGCATCGTCCAGAGGACGCCCAGGACGGAGCGCTTGTAGCGCACCTTGATGTCGCGGATGACGAGCTCGTGGACGAGGCCGCGGTACTGCCAGAGGTTGGCGGCCTCCTCGATCCACTGCGCGCGGCGCCGCTCGGAGTCGTAGACCGGTACCCCCGCCGCCGCCGCCGAGACGGGCGCCCGCGGGGCTTCTCGACTCACGGCTTCGGTCTCGCGGCTCACGCGCGGCCCACGTTGCCACGCGTCCCGGCGCGGGTCAACCACTGGTCGAGCGCCGCCGCGCGGACGTCCCAGGTGTTCTCGAGAGCGAAGGCGCGGAGGCGCGGCCCGGACTCGGAGGCGGCCGCGGCCTCGATCGCCCGCTCGAATTCCTCCGCACCGTCGGCGAGGCGGACGAGGCCGCGCTCCGCGAACGGGCGCAGCGCCTCCATCGGCGTCGCCACCACCGGCCGGCCGCACGCCGCCGCCTCGTAGAGCTTGACCGGGTCCGTGGCGTGCGTCAGCGGCGAGAGCTGGAACGGGATGATCTCGACGTCGAACCGCGCGTGCCAGTCGGGCATCTCCGCGTAGGGGCGCTCGCCCCGGAAGAGGACGTTCGGGCGCCGGGGCGGCCGCGCGGCCGCATCCTCGACCCCGCCGACGATCTCGAAGGTCCAGTCGGGCCGGCGGGCGGCCAGCGCGTCGAGGAGAGGCATGTCGAACCACTCGTCCACCGCGCCGACGTAGCCGACCGTCAGCGCTCCGGCACGACGCGACGGCGGGGGAACGGCGGCGAAGCGCGCGAAGTCGCACGCGTTCGGGAGCAGCCGGGCAGCGGCGCCGCTCTCCTCGAGGCGCCGGCGCAGCGGCTCGGAGGTCGCGGTGACGAGGTCGGCGCAACGGACGAGCGCCGCCTCGGCCTCGGCGAGAACGCCGGGCCGGTTCTTGCCGAACGCCTCGTGGGCGTCGAGGCAGTCGTAGACGAGCGTTCCGCCGAACCGGTCCCGCAGCGCCAGGGCGAGCGGCGCCCAGAACGGCGACTGCGCCAGGAGGACGGCGTCGGCGATCCCGAAGCGGGCGCGCGCGGCCTCGATGCCGGCGAGCGCCCGGGAAAGCGAGGGCTCGACGAGCCGCCGGTCCGCCGGGTCCTCGCGGCGCACGCCCGGAATCGGCAGGAGGGCGACGCCGGGCGCGACGCCGGCGGGCTCCCCGGGCTCGCCGTCGCCCGCGAGCGAGCCATAGAAGACCCGCCGGCCGCGTCGCGCGAGGGCCTCGGCGAGCTGCTGGGGGCGCTGGCGGCGGTAGGTCCAGGCGATGACGGGGAGCACGAGCACGTCGGCGGGGCCGCCGGGGGACCGGTCGGGCAGCGGCAAGGTCGACAGAACGGGCGGCGGCTTTCGCAAGCCCAGGAGCCGCTCGGGCCGCATGCGGCGCCGCACGGCCCGCCGCCAGGACAGGGGAACCACGCGCCGGCCGAAGGCGTAGATCCGGCCGCGCAGCCCCGACTCCCAGTCCGGCCTCATGCCGGCGGGACGAACGGCGCAAAGGGGCGGCCGGCGAGGACCGCGGCGATGCGCTCGGACGCGAGCCCGTCGCCGTAGGGATTGAGGCGGCCGGTCATGGCTCGCCGCGCGGCCGGGTCGGAGAGGAGCGCCGAGGCGCGCGCGACGATCCGCTCCTCGTCGGTTCCGACGAGCGCCGCGAGCCCGGCCTCGATCCCCTCGGGCCGCTCCGTCTTCTCGCGCAACACGAGCACGGGCTTGCCGAAGGTGGGCGCCTCCTCCTGGATCCCGCCGGAGTCGGTCAATATCAGGCAGGCGCGGCGCATGAGGCGAACGAGCTCGAGGTAGTCGAGCGGCTCGACGAGCGTGACATTCGGGATGTCCGCGTTGCGCCGGACGACCGGCGCCACGTTGGGATTGGGGTGGATCACGTGAACGAACCGCGTCTTCGGAAACGCGCGGGCGAGCCGCCCGATCGCCTGCACGACGCTCTCGAGCGGCTTGCCGAAGCTCTCGCGGCGGTGCGCCGTGATCAGGACGAGGTCCTCCTCCGCGGCCGGGCCGTCGCGTCCCGCGATCGCGAGGAGGGCGTCGACGACCGTGTTGCCCGTCAGGTACACCTTCGCCGACGGAACGTCCTCGGCCTCGAGCGCGGCCGCCGCCCGGCGGGTCGGCACGAAGAGGGCGTCCGCGGCGAGATCCACCACGCGCCGGTTCATCTCCTCCGGGAAGGGGTGTCCGAAGTCGCCGGTCCGCAGTCCCGCCTCGACGTGGCCGACGCGCACGCGGCGATGAAACGCGGCCAGCGCGGCGCACATCGCGGTCGTGGTATCCCCCTGCACGAGCAGCCAGTCCGGCTTCTCGCTCTCGAGGACCGGATCGAGCGCCGCGAAGACGCGGGCGGAGAGCGCATTCATCGTCTGGTCCGGGCGCATCAGGTCGAGGTCGATGTCGGGCGTGATCCCGAACAGCCCGAGCGCCTGATCGAGCATCTGCCGGTGTTGCGCGGTCGCGCAGAGGAGCGTGCGCCAGCCGGGCTCCTCGCGCAGCCGCTGCAGCACCGGGGCCATCTTGATGGCTTCCGGCCGGGTTCCCACGATGACGATGAGCTTCATGAACGACGGCCCGACCGGCAGGCGAGCCCCTCGGCGCATTGTACGTGGTCGGTCCTCTCGGGAGATATGCCAAATCTTTCCCCTCACCCCTGCCCTCTCCCGTGTATAGACCGGAGAGATGGTGGACAGGTGTTCGGAGACATAGTGGACGGTTTATTGGTCATGGTTGGGGGTGGGGCTGGGGGTGGGGGTTTAGGTTGATGTGGGCGATTTTCTGGTGAGCAAAGAAGATGTCGAAGTGGCCATCCTCAACGGAAGGCCTCACGGCGACTTGCTGACCCACGAAGCTGCAACCGACCTTGAAAGGCTTTCCTC
>DAHUXD010000025.1 GCA_027307335.1 Acidobacteriota bacterium | reverse complement strand
GGCGGCACAACGGCGGCCGGCGGGTTCGTCGGGGCGGGTGCCGCCGCGACGGCCGTCGCCGCAGCGGGCCGCGCCGTCGTCGCCGGAGTCGCCTCGGCCTCGGCCGGCGCCTGGCCCGTCCCGCAGTCGTAGGCCTCGCCCGCCGGGCCACGCATCAGCAGGGTGTCGCCGCCCGCGCGCTTGACCTGGTAGCGGAGGCACTCCTCCGGCGTCGGCTGGACCGTCAGGCCGCACCCGAGCGAGGCGTCGCGCGAGTCCACGTGGCGGATGACCCGGCAGTCCCGGACATCGGCGATGTTGGTCGTCACCCGTACCGTCCAGATGGCGCTCGTCGCCTCGGTGTCGGCCTTGTAGTTCGAGCAGCCGGCGGCGAGCGCACCGGTCAAGGCAACGCGGACGATGCGGGCTCGCCGGGCAGAAGACACTGCGCGCAAGCCTATATCAGCCGGTCGAGACGCGCCGGCGGGCGCCCGCGACGAGCCGTTCCCCCGAGACCACGGCGCGGCGATGCGTGGCGCGTCCGACCTCCCCGCCCGCGTCGGAGGCGATCACCTCGAACAGGTGAACCCTGCCCTCGCGGCCGAGGTAGCGCGCCTCGGCGCGGACGGCCGCGCCCTCGGGAGTGGCCGCGGTGTGCGTCGCGTCGACGGACACGCCCACCGAGAATTCGCCCGGAGCGAGGTGGGGCGCGAGGATCCGCGCCGCCGCGACCTCCATGAGCGCGACCATCCGCGCCGTGGCGAACACCGGCGGAAAGGCGTCGCCCGGCTCGAAGCGCAGCGCGCTCGCGAGGTCGGCGCGCCGGACGACGAGCTCGGCCGCAGCGGTGGCGCCGACTTGCGGTTCAGACATGAGACCTCCTGGCAGGATCTTCGCATCCGGATTCCGTTCTCGTCCGGGTCGGAGGAAAACGCAACCCGGTGGCCGGCGTCATGCGGCCCGCTGGATGGCCGCGTCGGCGGATTCTTCGCGGGCGGGTCATCGCCGCCACTTCTTGAAGATCCGCTCCACCTCGCGCTGACCCGCCTCGGCCGCGTCCTGCGCCGTCGCGTCGCCGCGCGCCACGCGCGCGAACATCGTCGGGATCACGTAGGTGTTGAAGACCTCGTCGGTCGCCGGCGTCGCGTATGCGGGGTAGCCGACGTTGGTCGTCCAGTCGAGAACGTTCGCGAGTACCGAGTACTTGCCCGCCGGCTCGTGGGGGTCCTTCGCGAGAAGCGCGGGCAGGTCCGGAACGGTCGAGGGATAGCACGGGAAGTTGTAGAACTCGCTCTCCCGGAACACGTCGCCGAACCGGTCCACGAGGTCCACGAGGAACTGCTTCGCGCCGTCCACGTTCTCCGCGAACTTCCAGACCACGTAGCAGTTCATGAGGTGCTCGGAGGCGATGCGCCGGACCGGGCCGCGCAGCGCCGGGCAGAGGCCGATCTTCCGGGCGATGTCGGGGTTCTCCTTCTCGGCCGTGCGGGTCACGGAGATCGCGTTCTGGATGAACGAGGCCCGCCCGGCGAGCATCGCGCGGTTGTTCGAGGAGGGGTCCCAGGTGAAGACCTCCGCCGTCTCGGTCTCCCGGTAGAGCGCGCGGACGAACTCGAGCGCGGCGACGGTTTCCCGCGAGTTCAGCGTCACGGTCCGGCCCTCCGCGTCCTGCTCGGCGCCGCCGAAGGACCACAGCAACGCGCGCAGGGCCATGTTCGAATCCGTCTCCTGCGAGAGGCCGAGGCCGACGCCGTTGCCGAACTTCTCCTTGATCTTCCGGCCGCCGGCGCGCAGGTCGTCCCAGGAGTCGGGTCCCTTCGGCAGGCCGACCTCGCTCCACAGGTCGATGCGGTAGTTGCCCGGGTCGGGGACGTAGGACTCCGAGAAGGCGAAGTACTTGCCGGTCGACGGATCGCGCGTCGACTTCTCCGAGAGACCGATCATCCGGCCGTGCTTATGCTCGACTTTCTCGACGACGTCGCGCAGGTCGACGCATCGCTCCGCGTACGCGGCGGGCGGCGCCTGGAAGAGAAAGAGGTCGTGCCCCTTCCCCGCCGCCGCCTCCGACGCGCCGCGCGCGGCCACCTCGGTCGCCGTGATGTGGTCGACGACGACGTCGGTCGCATTCTTCTCGCCCCACTCCTTCGTGTAGACGGAGTCGAACCAGCGGTCGTATCTCGGAACGAAGTGGCTCCACTGGAGGATGCGCAGCGACTTCCTCGCCGCCCGGGGGCTCGCCTTCCTCGCGCAGGCCGCGGCCGGAAGCGCCGCCGCGGCGAGCGTCGCGCCCGCCCACTTCACGAGCTCTCGCCGCGAGAGTCCGCGTCGCGTGCGCTTCACGCGGCGAGTCTCGCGGACGTCTGGATGCGCGCCCCCATCCGAGGGGCGCAAGTCTATAATCGGCCGCGTGCCCGTTCTGGAGCCGGGAGCGAAGCTCCCCGCGCTGGCGCTCTCCGACGAGCGCGGCGCTCCCGTCGCCCCGCCCGAGGGGGAAACTCTCTACGTCGTGTTCAAGACGACGTGCCCGACCTGCGCGCTCACGTGGCCGTACCTCGAGCGGATCGGCCGCGCGGCCGAGGGCGGGAAGATGCGCGTCCTCGGGATCTCGCAGGACGACCCGGGACAGACCCGCGACTTCGAGCGGCGCGTCGGCGCGCGCGTGCCGGCGGCGTACGACCCGCCCCCGTATCCCGCCTCCGACGCCCTCGGCGTGTCCACCGTGCCGACCTTCCTGCGCGTCGCCGGCGACGGCACGGTCGCCGAGACCGTGATCGGGTTCGACCGGGCGCGGCTCGAATCACTCGCGCGGCGCGCCGCGGACCTCGCGGGGCGCCCTCCCGCTCCCCTCTTCGGGCCGGACGACAAGGTCCCCGCGATCAAACCGGGATGAGACTCCCGCAACGCCGGCAGGTAGCCGGAGAAAGCCCCTCGTGACCAACAAACCGACCACGCTCGGCGCCCTGAAGGAGGCCGGATACCGTCCGCGCCCCGTCAAGGACGAGCTGCGCGAGAACCTGCGCCGCGCCCTGTCGCGCGGCGAGAACCCGTTTCCGGGCATCCACGGATACGAGCGCACCGTGCTCCCGGCGCTCTCGAACGCGGTCCTGTCGCGCCACGATTTCCTGCTGCTCGGCCTCCGCGGCCAGGCGAAGACGCGCCTCCTGCGCCTCCTCGTCAACCTGCTCGACCCCGAGATCCCCGCGATCGCCGGCAGCGAGCTGAACGAGGATCCCTTCGCGCCGATCACGAAGTACGGCCGGCGGATCATCGCGGAGCGGGGCGACGCCGCGCCGATCGCATGGATCCCTCGCGCCGAGCGCTACCGCGAGAAGCTCGCGACCCCCGACGTGACGATCGCCGACCTGATCGGCGACATCGACCCGATCAAGGCCGCCACCGAGCGCCGCTCGTACTCGGACGAGGAGGTCATCCACTTCGGCATCGTGCCGCGCACGAACCGCGGCATCTTCGCGATCAACGAGCTGCCGGATCTCCAGCCCCGCATCCAGGTGGGCCTCTTGAACATCCTCGAGGAGCGCGACCTGCAGATCCGGGGATTTCCGGTCCGCATCCCGCTCGACATCCTCCTCGTCTTCTCGGCGAACCCCGAGGACTACACGAACCGCGGCAACATCATCACGCCGCTGAAGGACCGCATCTCCTCGCAGATCTTCACGCACTACCCCGAGGACGTGAAGATCGCGGCGAAGATCACGGCGCAGGAGGCGTGGGTCGAGCGCTCGGGCGGCCCCTCGGTCGAGGTGCCGCAGCTCTTCCGCGAGCTCGTCGAGGAGATCGCGTTCGCGGCGCGCGGCTCCGAGTTCGTGGACCAGTCCTCGGGCGTGTCCGCCCGCATGCCGATCTCGGCGCTCGAGATCCTCGTGTCGAACCTGGAGCGTCGCGCCTTCGTCCACGGAGAGTCCCGTGTCTCGCCGAGGCTCTGCGACCTGCCGGCGACGCTGCCCGCGATCACCGGCAAGGTCGAGATGGTCTACGAGGGCGAGCAGCAGGGAGCGGAGGTCATCGCGAAGAAGCTGATCGGCACGGCGGTCAAGAAGCTCTTCGACGCGAAGTTCCCGGCGCCCGACGCCGGGCGGCCGACCGAGCGGCGCCGCCAGGAGATCGAGGAGGACGACGAGACGGCGGGACCGGTCCGCCGCGTCCGCACGCCGCCGCCCGCCGAGAAGATCCACCCGCTGTACGAGCCCATCGCGGCGTGGTTCTCCGCCGGCAACCGCGTGACGATCTCGGACGAGGCGCCGTTTTCCGAGCACGTGAAGGCGCTCGAGTCCGTGCCGGGCCTGAAGAAGGCGGTCGAGGAGCACTTCTCCCCCGCGTCGAAGGAGGAGCTCGCGATCGGCATGGAGCTCGTGCTCGAGGGTCTGACCCAGCACCTGAAGATCGCCCGCGAGGACCTCGACTCGCGCGTCTCCTACACGGAGATGCTCAAGTTCAACCTGGTGAAGAACAGGACCCACTGAGGTGCGTCGCGGTCGCGGAGCGAACGCTTCCTCGAAGGCGGACGGGGGAGAAGGTGCCTGACACCTTCCGCTCCCGCATCCTCTCCGGCGAACCCCAGCTCGGCGCGTTCCTGACCTGGCCGGTCGAGGGCGCGCTCGAGATTCTCGGACTGGCCGGCTTCGACTTCTCCGTTCTCGACACCGAGCACGGCTACTTCAACCCGGAGTCGGTCGAGCGGATGGCGCGCGCGGCGGAGGGAGCGCCGATTCCGGTCGTCGTTCGTGTCCCGAATTGCCACGCCTCCGCCGACGTCGGGCGAGCCCTCGATGCCGGAGCCTGCGGCATCCTCTTCCCGCGGGCGGACGGGATTCCCGCGGTGCGCGCCGCGGTCGAGTCGGCCAAGTACGCCCCGGCCGGCAAGCGCGGCCTCGCCGGCGTGCGCGCCAATCGGTACGGAACGATCCCGTTCGATCGCTGGGTCGTGGACGCGAACGAGGGATCCATCGTGATCGTGCAGATCGAGACGGCCGCCGCGCTCGAGGCGGTCGATGCGGTCGCCGCCGAGAAGTGGGTGGACGTCGTCTTCGTCGGGCCGAACGATCTCTCGCAGGCGCTCGGGATCCCGGGAAACTACGCGGACGATCGCTACCGCGCGGCGATCGAGCGCGTCGGCGCCGCCGCCCGGTCGCGCGGGAAGGCGGCGGGCATCATGCTGCGCGAGGCCAGCCAGATCCCCGCCCTGCGGCGCCAGGGCTACACCGTCTTCACGACGAGCGATCGCGGCCTGCTCGCGCAGTCGGCCGCTTCCTGGCGCGCAGCGCTCGAGGGAGCCTGAGCCGTGCGCTACCGGTACGCCGAATTTCCCGTCGACCTCCTCCGCCAGCTCCTGACGATGCAGGAGCTCGTCAAGCTCTTCCTGCAACTCGTGCTCCAGTCGGGCGGGGACGTCGAGGAGGCGCTCCGCTGGATGAAGTACCTGCAGGAGCGCGGCATGATCGACCCGGGCATCGACCTCGAGCAGTTTCGCAGGGAGCTCCAGAAGAGCGAGATCGTCGAGGACCGGAACGGACAACTCCAGCTCTCCGCCGCGGGCGAGCGGCGCATCCGCCGCTCCGCGCTCGAGGAGATCTTCTCGTCGCTGACGAAGGCGGGCGCCGGTTATCATGCGGTGCCGCGCTCCGGCGCCGGCGGCGAGCTCCTGCCCGAGACGCGGGAGTACGAATTCGGCGACAGCCCCAGCGCGATCGACGGCGTGCGCTCGATCGGCAACGCCGTGCGGCGGGACGCCGAGGAGATCTCGCTCAAGCCGGAGGACTTCGAGGTCCACGAGGAGGAGCACCTGACCTCCTGCGCGACGGTCCTCGCCATCGACATCTCGCACTCGATGATCCTCTACGGAGAGGACCGGTTCACGCCGGCGAAGAAGGTCGCGCTCGCGATGGTCGAGCTGATCCAGTCGAAATACCCGAAGGACTCGATCGACGTCCTGCTCTTCGGCGACGACGCGAAACGGGTGCCGATCTCGGAGATCTCGAAGACGCAGGTCGGCCCGTTCCACACGAACACGAAGGCGGGCCTCGCGCTCGCCCGCAAGCTCCTCGTCCACCGCAAGAATCCGAACAAGCAGATCTTCCTCATCACGGACGGAAAGCCGTCCGCGATCTGGGACCACGGCCGGCTCTACAAGAACCCCTTCGGCCTCGACCTGAAGATCGTCAACCGCACGCTCGAGGAGGCCGACGCCTGCCGCCGCGACGGGATCACCATCACGACGTTCATGATCGCGACCGACACCTACCTGGTCGAGTTCGTCGACAAGCTGACGCGGATCAACCGCGGCCGGGCCTACTACGCCTCGCCCTACAACCTCGCCGAGTTCCTGTTCACCGACTACATCCGGAACCGGAAGAAGCTGCTCCACTGATTCGAAGATTAGGAAAACCTTAAGTCCCCCGGCGATCCCCCACGCCGGCTAGGATCCGGACAGCACCTCTGTCGGATGCGCCGGCAGAACGTCCTCGGAGGATCCCGATGCGTTCGAGAATCGCGGCGCTCGTTCTCGCGGCCGCCGGGGCCGCGACGCCCGCCCTGGCCTCCTTTCACCTGATGAAGGTCAAGGAGGTGTTCCCCGGGACGGCGAATTCCCCGGACGCGCAGTACGTGATGATCCAGTCCTTCGCGGCGGGTCAGAACTTTCTCGGGTCGCACAAGATCCACGTCTACAACGCCGCCGGCACCGAGGTCGCGGGCTCACCCTTCACTTTCCCCGGGACGGTCGCGAACGGACCGAACCAGATGGAGGTGCTCGTCGCGACGCCGGAGGCCGCGAGCCTCTTCAACATCACGGCCGATCTCCCGATGACGGCGGTCCTGCCGCTGACCGGCGGGATGGTCTGCTACGAGGCGATCGACTGCGTGGCCTGGGGCAGCTACCACGGCTCGGCCACGCTCCCCTCGCCGACCGGCACGCCGTTCAACGCGCCGGTCGGGCTCGTGCAGGGACAGGCGATGCAGCGGCGGCTCGACATCTGCATGGGCTTGACGACCCTCGAAGCGTGCGACGACACGAACGACAGCGCGAACGACTTCATCTTCGCCACCCCGGCCCCGAAGAACGACGCAGGAACGCTCGGCACCCTGCCGCCCTCGACCTGCGGCAACCACGTCGTCGAGGGACTCGAGTCCTGCGACGACGGGAACACGGCCGACGGCGACGGCTGCTCCGCCATCTGCCGGTGGGAGCCGACCGGCGCCGCGCCGGCGGCCCTGGTGCTCGACGACTCCGCGAGCGCTCCCCCGGGCAACGACGGCATCCTCGAGCCGGGCGAGTCCGCCAAGATCTCGCCGTCGTGGCAGAACCTCGGCACGAGCGACCTGCCTCTGACTGGAACGGCCGCGGCCTTCGCCGGCCCGAGCGGCGCGACGTACACGATCGGCGACGCGTCGGCGAACTACGGCACGATCGCGGCGGGAGCGACCGTCTCGTGCGCCACGGGCGCCGACTGCTACTCGGTGACCGTGTCGGCTCCGGCCGTGCGTCCGGCGCCGCACTGGGACGCCACCCTGACCGAGGTGCTCTCCGACACGGCGTTCCACGTCTGGACGGTGCACGTCGGCGCGAGCTTCCCCGACGTGCCGGACACGTTGAACTTCTATTCGTTCATCGAAAACCTCTTCCATAACGGCGTCACCGGAGGCTGCGCGGGCGGCAACTACTGTCCCGGCAACTCGGTCACCCGCGCGCAGATGGCGGTCTTCCTGCTGAAGGCCGAGCACGGAGCGACGTACGTGCCGCCCGCGTGCTCGGGCACCTTCCCGGACGTCGCTTGCCCGAGCCTCTTCGCCGACTGGATCGAGCAGCTCGCGACGGAGGGGATCACGAGCGGCTGCGGCGGCGGAAACTACTGTCCCGACAACTCGGTGACCCGGCGGCAGATGGCGGTCTTCCTCCTGAAGGCGCATCTGACCTCCGCGTACACGCCGCCGCCGGCCGTGGGCATCTTCGGCGACGTGCCCGTGAGCGACAACTTCGCCCCGTGGATCGAGGACCTCTACAACCGCCAGATCACGGGAGGCTGCCAGGCGTCGCCGCTCCTCTACTGTCCGGACAACCCGAACACCCGCGGACAGATGGCCGTGTTCCTGGTCAAGACCTTCGGCCTCGTCCTCTACGGGCCGTAGCCAGGGAGAAGGCCGCCCGGAGGTATCTTTGCGGGTGGGTGAGCGTTCTCGAACTGGTCCTGCTCGGGGCGGGGGCGGTCGTGGTCCTTCTCGCGGTCGTCCCGCGCCGGCTCCTGCGAAAGGCGCAGGACCGGCTCGCCCGGCGGATGCTCGACGGCCCCGGGGCGTCCTTCCGCCTGCTGACCCGGGCCGAGCGGGCGACGGCGGCCGCGTACCGGCGCCTGCCGGGAGTGCTGGGGCTCACGGAGGACGCGCTCGTCTTCCACGGTCTCTTCGGAGAGACGGAGACGCTCGCCACGTCCCGGATCCAGAAAATCGTCACCGGCAGCGTCCTGTCGAGCGGGCGGCGCCTGCTCCACCGGGAGGTGCTGCGGTTGACGGCCTCCGGTGGCGAGGAGATCGAGTTCGTGCTCGAACGAGCGTCGGCCTCGGCGTGGCGCAGCCACCTCGGGCTGTGGGCGGTCGAGGAGCGGCGAGCGGCGATCGACGTCGTGACCCCCGGGCGCCGGTGACCTTCGGGCGGCCGCCGGTTCTTCATGAGGACGCCGGTCGCCTTCTGTTCTCTAAGAGACGTGACCCGTGGCAACCCTCGTGCTACATATGAGCGACTATCAGGAGGTCTCATGACCGCCAAGGGCAAGGCAATCGCGACCGTCCTCGTCCTGTTCGGAACCGCGTTTTGCGGGAAGGACTCCAACACCATGACCGGTCCAGCGAGCGCCGTGCCGATGGCGAGCGTGGCGGGCACGTGGTCGGGCAGCTACGCCTCGAACGACCCCTCGTGCCCGGCGACGCCGATGACCGTCACGCTCTCGCAGAACGGGACGGCGGTGACCGGCGCCTGGTCCACCAGTGCCTGCGGTCCGCACGGGTCGTTCACCGCCACCATGGCGGGAAACACGCTGACGGGCAAGATCGACATGCTCGGTTGCACGGGCGGCGCCGTCAACGGCCAGGTCACCGGGAACGCCCTCTCGATCTCGATCGGCGACTTCTACCGCCCGATTGTGACGGCGAACCAGGTGCTGATGGAAGGCGGGCAGGCCGCACTCAGCCGCTGAGGCCGGGCGGACGCGCCGGTTGCCGGGACGGCTCCGGCGCGGCCGTCAGCACGATCTTCCCGACCACACCGCCCTCGCCGAGGAGCTCGTGCGCGCGCCGCGCCTGGGCGAGCGGGAGCCGGAGCGCGATCATGGGCTCGATCTTCCGCTGCCTCAGGAGCTCGAACAGGGCGATCAGGTCCTGCCGGAACCACTCCGGCTTCACTCGCATGAGCGTCTGGATGCTGTAAGGCACCACGCGTTTCCTGCCCGGAAGGAGCCAGCCGCCCGCGATGTAGACGCCGAAGATCGCGAGGGCGCGGAAGCGGTGACGGCCTCCCGAACGGCCGGACGCGAGCCGTCCGCCCTGGAGAGAACCAGTGAGTCCGTACGCTACCACCCGTCCGCCGCGGCGCAGCGCCCTCCGCGAGCGCCAGATGTGCGCGCCGCCGATGCCGTCGAAGACGACGTCCACGCCTTCGCCGGTGCGCCGATGGATCACTTCCACGAAGTCCTCGTTCCGGTAGTCGATCGGAGCACCGCCGAGAGCGGAGACGGCCGTCGCTCCGCGCGCCGAGCAGGTGCCGTACGTCTCGAGTCCCGCGAGACGGCCGAGCTCCAGGAGCGCCGTGCCGACACCTCCGGACGCGCCGTGGACCAGGGCGCGCTGACCCGGCCGGACCTTCGCCGAGCGGTGCAGCATCTGGTAGGCCGTGACGTAGTTGAGGATGAGACTGACCGCGCTCGCGGGATCGAGCCCCGCCGGCACCGGCACGAGCGCGGCGCCGGGCAGGCAGACGTACTCCGCGGAGGCGCCGTGGATCGGCATCGCCGCGACGAGCTCGCCGACCGCCGCGTTCGTGACGCCCTCGCCGAGGCGGTCCACGACGCCGACGAGGTCCCAGCCAGGCGTATACGGCACGCGGGGCGTCTCGGGATGTATGCCCTCGCGCGCCATTACGTCCGGCAGCGAGACGCCGGCGGCGAGCACCCGCACGCGCACCTCGCCTGGCTTCGGCTCCGGGATCTCCTCCTCGATGACTTCGACAACTTCCGGGCCGCCGTAACGCGTGACGACGACGCGCGTGTGCTTCACCGCTGGAGCCACTGTAAGAGGAAGTTCGCCGGATCGGACTGATGCGATGGCATCAGGGCTCACTGGCTGTGGGGGGTGGACTCGAACCACCGACCTTCCGGTTAACAGCCGGACGTTGTACCAGCTCAACTACCCCACAGCGGCCGGTGGTTCCATCATAGAGGGTCACGGCAGGAACGGCATGATGCGTTCCGCGAGCGGCTCGGGAATCGCGCGGAGCGCTCGCCGGATCTCGTCGGGATCGTAGCGCTGCGAGAAATGCGTGAGCACGACCGCCTCGTTCTCGAACCGGTCGGCGCGGGCGAGGACGTCGTCGAGGTGGATGTGCGCGTACTCGCGCGCGCGATCGCGGTCCTCCGGCAGCAGGAACGAGCACTCGAGGAGCAGCACGCGCGCGCGGAAGAGCTCGGGGCACGCGTCGAAGATCTCATCGCCGCAGTCGCCGGGGTACGCGAGCAGCGGAATCTCCTCGCGGCGGGTGACGGGCGCGCCGCTCTCCCGGAGAGCCGCGATCTCGCGGCCACCCTTCCCGGCGAGCTCCGGCAGGAGCTTCTGCCGCACCTCGGAGAACAGGAACCCCACCGTCGGCACGCGGTGACGGCCGGGAAGGATCGCGAGCTCGAGGTCGTTGCGGAGCCGGACGCGGTCGCCGGGCGAGACCGGCACGATCTCGACGTCGTACTCGATCCGCTCGAGGCGCTCGCAGGCCCGGAGCCACTCGGTCGCGTCGGGCGCGGCCTCGGCCGGCACGAGGATCCGCGCCGTCGGGAGCCCCTGAAGACGCCGGCGCGAGGCGAAGTGCGCGAGCCCGGCAATGTGGTCGAGGTGGCCGTGCGAAACGCAGACGGTGGAGAATCCGAGGACGTCCTCGGGCGCGCGGCCGAACTCGAGCAGCGTCCGGAATCCGGGCAGCTTGTAGAAGGACTCGTGGCCGGCGATCGACACGCCTTCGATCGGGATGCCGGCGGCCTCGAGGCTCACCCGGCCGCGCCCCGGCGGATAGTCGTGCGACATCCGCCGCAATCTACTTCAGTGCGCGAGCATCCCCGATGTGACGAGCGACAGCAGCGCGCCGCCGCAGAGGCCGGCGACCAGCGCGAGAAAGAGCACGAGGGGCGAGCGGCGGCGCGGCATGAGGCACGTCCTTTCGTTCACGCCGTCCTGACACTGCAGGGTCCATACCAGCCGGAGGCGCCCCGGTAAATCGCTGAGGCGTCGAGCGCTGAGAGACCCGGTCGGGGCCCTCGCCCGACAGGGACGGGCTCGCCCGTTACCGGCGGTGACATAGGCTCTGCGTCCGTGCGCGTCGCGCTCTTCGACTACCACCTGCCCACCGACCGTATCGCGCAGACGGCGCGTCCGCGCGGCACGAGCCGGCTCCTGCTGCTCGACCGCCGCAACGGGGCGATCGCCCACCGGCGCTTTGCGGACTTCCCCGAGCGTCTGCGGCCGGGCGACCTGCTGGTCCGCAACGACGTCCGCGTGAGGCCCGCTCGCCTGTACGGCCGCGACGCGGAGGGGCGTCTCGTCGAGATCTTCCTGCTCGCCCGCCGGGAAGAGAGCGGACGGCGATGGCTCGCGCTCGCCCGTCCGGGGCGACGCGCCCGCGCCGGGCGCCGCGTGCGTTTCGACGGAGGCGTCGAGGCGGAGGTGGCGGCGGTGCGCGACGACGGCGCCCGCGAGATCCTCTTCGATCGCGCGCTCGAGGACGCGTGGATCTCGCGGTTCGGCCATACGCCGCTGCCGCCCTACATCCGGCGCGAGCCCGGCGCCCCCGATCGCCCCGAGGACCGGGCGGCGTACCAGACGGTCTTCGCGCGGGACCCGCTCGCGGTCGCCGCGCCGACGGCGGGACTCCACTTCACGGAGGAGATCCTCGAGCGTCTGCGCGAGCGCGGCGTCGAGATCGCCGACCTGACGCTCGCGGTGGGCGCGGGAACGTTCAAGCCGGTCACGGTCGAGGACACGAACGCGCACACGCTGCCCGCGGAGGAAGTCCTCCTGCCCGCCGCGACGAGGGAATCCGTCGCCCGGGCGAAGGCGGAGGGCCGCCGCGTCATCGCGGTGGGGACCACGGTGGCGCGCTCGCTCGAGGCCGCGGCGCGGCGCCCCGACGCCGGCGGCCCCGTAGACCGCCGGTTCGAGACCGACCTGTTCATCACGCCCGGGTTCGAGTTCCGCGCGCTCGACGCGCTGCTGACGAACTTCCACCTCCCCCGCTCGACGCTCCTCATGCTGGTCTCGGCCTTCGCCGGCCGCGAGAACGTGCTGGCCGCCTACGCCGCGGCGATCCGGGAGGGCTACCTCTTCTACTCCTTCGGCGACGCCATGCTCGTCGAATGACTCGGGGGCGCCGGTAAGATGTCCCGCGTGATCAAGGGCTCGGGCCCGCGGTGGGTGGGATACCCCGCTGCGGTCGTCGCCGTCGGCGCGACGATCGGCCTCCTGAGACTCTTCCCGCAGCTCAACGAGTCTTCGGTCGCGCTGCTGCTGCTCCTCGCGGTCTTCTTCTGTGCCTCGATCTGGCAGAGCGGGCCCGGCGTCGTAGCGGCGCTCCTCGCGACGCTCGGCTTCAACTTCTTCTTCCTCCCGCCGCTCTACACGTTCACGGTCCAGGACCCGCGCAACGTCGCCGCCCTCTTCGTCTTCCTCGTCTCCGGGCTGCTCATCGGCCGGCTCTCCGCCATCTCGCGGCGCCGGCTCGAGCTCCTCGAAGCGGAGCGGCGCGACCTGATTGCGCTCACCCAGCTCTCGCAGGGTTTCCTCGCCGACACCAATCGGGAGTCGCTCCTCGGCGTCGCGGCCGACCGGCTGCGCCAGGCGCTGCAGTGCCGGGAGGTCGCGATCCTGCTCCCGAACGAGAAGGGCGAGCTCGCCCGACGCGTCGAGACCGGCGGGATCGCGTTCCGCGAGGAGCTCGCCGAGCTCGCCTACCGGCAGGGCAACTCGGCCGCGCTGCCGTCGGAGCTCGGCGGCACCGACATCTACCTGCCGATCCCCGTCGGCCTCCAGCGCGCGGGCACGCTCGTCGCCCGCGGCCTGCAGTCGAGCGAGCGGATGGCGGAGGCGTGCGCGCTGCTGCTCGGCCTCGCCGTCGAGCGCGAGCGCTTCCTGGGCCTCGCGCGCGCCGCCGAGGAGACGCGGACGAGCGATCAGATGAAGTCGACGCTCCTGGCGCAGCTCGCCCACGACCTCAAGACGCCGGTCGCGGCGGCCCGCGGCGCGATCGAAAACTGGGAGGCGGACAGCGGCGGCTCCGAGGCCTCGCGCGCGGCGGCGGCCCAGCTCGATGCGCTCGGCCGCCGCGTCGCCGAGCTGATGGACCTGGTGCGGCTCGACTCCGGCGCCGCCCGTCCCCGCGTGGAACGCGTGACCTGCGCCGAGATCGTCGAGGCGGCCGTGGCCCGATTCGGGGAGGCGCTGGCCGGCCATTCGCTGTACATCGAGCCGCCGCCGGCGAATCTCGCCGTCGAGGTCGACCCCGCGCAGATGACCGAGGCACTCGGGCACGGCCTCGAGAACGCCGCGCGCTATTCGCCGCCCGGCTCGACGATCCAGGTCTCGGTCGCCGCCGTCGACGACCAGGTCTTCTTCCGCGTCGCCGACCGCGGCAAGGGAGTCCCCGCCGGCGAGCGGGATCGCATCTTCGAGCGCTTCGTGCGTCTCGAGGACGCGGCGCACCTCCCCGGCATCGGCCTCGGGCTCTCGATCGCCCGGAGCCTCGTCGAGTTGAACGGGGGCACCCTGCGGATCGGCGACGCCGAGTCGGGAGGCGCCCTCTTCGAGATCGCCCTCCCGCGGGCCGCCGCGTGAGCCGCATCCTCCTCGCCGACGACGAGCCGGCGATCCGCAAGGTCGTGCGCGACGCGCTCGAGCGCGAGGGCCACGAGGTCGTGAGCGCGATCGACGGCCGCGAGGCGCTCGATCGCTTCGACGACGGAGGCTTCGATCTCGTCGTGACCGACCTCGCCATGCCCCGCGTCGACGGCCTCGAGCTCGTCAAGGAGATCCGGCGCCGCTCGCCGCTGCCGATCCTCGTCCTCACCGTTCGGAACGAGGAGCGCGAGAAGGTGCGCCTCCTCGACGAAGGCGCCGACGACTACGTGACGAAGCCGTTCGGCGTGGCGGAGCTCGTCGCGCGCGCGCGGGCGCTGCTCCGCCGCGGCGACTCGGCGCGCGGGCCCGCGCTCTCGCGCTTCGGCGACGTCGAGGTGGACGTGGAGAGCCGCACGGTGCGGAAGGCCGGCCGTCCCGTGCACCTGACGCCGCTCGAGTTCGAGATCCTCGCGACGATGCTGACGAAGCCCGGCGCCGTCTGGACCCACCGGCAGCTCATGGCCGCGGTCTGGGGAACCACGGCCGGCGTCACCAACGACACGCTGCGCGTCCACATGGGCGGTCTTCGGCGCAAGCTCGAGGACGATCCCAACCGGCCGAGCTGGTTCCGCACCGAGCCCTGGGTGGGATACCGCTTCTCGCCCGACTGATCGCGGCCGGTGCGGCGGCAGGAGTGAGGCATCCCTTTCCGCCCAAGCCGCTGAATCCAAAGGGTTCATCGTCTTCCGCAATTCTTCCGCCCCTCTTCCGGACTTCTTTTCCCGGCCGGCGGGATGCTCGCAGCATGACGGACAAACGAAAGGCGACCGGACTCGGCGGGCTGGCTCTCGCGGTGCTGTTCGGGGGTTGCCTCATCGCGCTCTTCTCGCCTCGGCTGCAGGTCGCGATCGTGGTCGCCTCCTTCGTGGGGTACGTCGCCTGCACCCGACGCGCTCTGGCGCTCTGCCGCGTGGACGACCTCGTCTTCGAGTCGAAGCGCTTCGGGTCCGAGGAGCAGGCGGCGCTGGAGGCCGTCCGAGCCGGCCTGGCTTCCGGCTCGGTGGGGGCGCTGTCCTTCGTCCACGCGATGAACGCGACCTCTCGTCCTGCCTCCTTCGGATCAGCACAACGCGCGCAACCCGCCTTCCCGCGCGGCGTCGAACGAGCCCGCTGACCGATCTCCCTGATCGCCGCTTCTGCGCCTCGAGAGGAAACGATCGTGTCTTCCGCGGTTCCTTCGCCGAACTTCCGGACTTCTTCCCTCCTCGACCATCATGCTCGCGGCATGAGAGACGAACGGAAAGCGACGCTCTACGCCTCAATGGCATTCATCGTCCTCGTCGGGGGCTGCGTCGCCGCCCTGGCGGCTCCCCAGATGCAAACTCCTCTCGTCGCGGCCGGCTTCGTGGGATACGTTGCCTGCGGCAGGCGGGCGATGATTCTTTGGAAAGCGGACGAGAGGGTGTTCGAGCAGCGGCGCCGCCCTCTCGAGACGAAGGCCCCCCGCGCGAAGCTCGTCGCCGCCGCGATATTTCTCTCCGCATCGACCGCTGCGGTGCTCGCGCAGCAGACGATCTTCAACGTCCCGTCCGCCGATGTCCTCGATCCGGGGAAGGTCTATGCCGAGGTGGACGAGCTTTTTCGGCCCACCGACCCGAGGTTCTCCGCGACGACGGTCCGGGGCGTGGTTGGCGTGGTCCCCGGCATGGAGGCGGGCGTCAACTTCGGCGGCTTCTCTTCGCCCGGTCCCTCGATTCCCACCGCGACCGTCGCCGTGAAGATCCAGCCCGTTCACGCCGGCGGCTTCTCGCTGACCGCCGGCGGCTATGGTCTCTTCTATCTTCGGGGCAGCGAGGACGGGAATCCTGCCGGCATGGGCTACGGGTTCGCGTCGTATCGCATCGCCGGCCCCGATACGCGTATCGACGTCGGCGGTTGGTATTCCTCCGCCGGCTTCGCGAAGCCGACGTCGACGGGCGGTGCCCTCGTGTCGTTCGAGCAGCCGCTGCCGTGGGTGAAGGGCCTGACGCTCGCCGCGGACTGGTACAGCGGCGTGAACTCGATCGGCTACTTCTCGCCCGGCTTCATCTATGGTTTCGGACACTGGACGGCCTACGCGGCCTACACCATGAAGAACGGAGACTCGAAGGGACACGGCGGGCTCATCGAGCTCGGCTACTCGTTCTGAGGAGGAGCGCATGCTCGACATCATCTTCATCGCGGTGACGATCGTCCTCTTCTGGCTGTCGGTCGTTTACACCCGGCGCTGCGACCGGATCTGAGGGAGTTGGCATGGGCTGGGAAGACGTTCTGGGTCTGCTCGTGACGGTCGGGCTCCTCTGGTACCTGCTCTGGGCCATGGTCCGGGCGGAGAAGGTCTGACGCCATGACCACCATCAACTTCGTCGAGATCCTGGTCTACCTCGCGATCATCGTGGCGCTCACACCGCTCATGGGCGGCTACATGAAGCGGGTGTTCTCGGGGGAGCGCACGTTCCTCGATCCGGTGCTGCGGCCGATCGAGCGCGCCATCTACCGGGCCTGCGGCGTGAACGCCTCGCAAGACCAGGGGTGGGTGGACTGGACGGTGACCATGCTCATCGTCAACGCAGCCTCGCTCGTGATCCTCTACGCGATGCAGCGTCTCCAGCAGTGGCTTCCGTTCAACCCGAACAAGTTCGGCCCCGTCTCGCCGGACTCCTCCTGGAACACCGCGGTGTCCTTCACCACGAACACCAACTGGCAGGGCTACTCGGGCGAGAGCACGATGTCGCACCTCACCCAGATGGCGGGCCTCGCCCTGCACAACTTCCTGTCGGCGGCGACCGGCATCGCCATCGCCGTCGCCGTCATCCGCGGCGTGGCGCGCGAGAAGGCGAAGGGAATCGGCAACTTCTGGTTCGACTGCACGCGCTCGATTCTCTGGGTGCTGCTGCCGATCTCGCTCGTCGCCGCGCTCTTCCTCGTGTCGCGGGGCGTCGTCCAGAATTTCCGCGCCGACGTCGTCGTGAAGACCGTCGAGGGCGTCGAGCAGAAGATCGCGCAAGGACCGGTCGCCTCTCAGGAGGCGATCAAGGAGCTCGGGACCAACGGCGGCGGCTTTTTCAACGCGAACTCGGCGCACCCGTACGAGAACCCGACGCCCGGAACGAACTTCCTCGAGATGATCCTGATCTTCGCCGTCGGCGCGGGGCTGACGAACACGCTCGGCCGGATGACGGGTTCGGTCCGGCACGGCTGGGCGGTCTTCGGAGCCATGGCGCTGATGTTCCTCGCCGGCGTCTTCGTCTGCGAGTGGGCCGAGCAGAAGGGCAATCCCATCCACCAGAAGCTCGGCGTCGCCGCGGCGCCGACCGACGGCGGCACGGGCGGCAACATGGAGGGAAAGGAGGTCCGTTTCGGCATCGGCGACTCGGCCCTCTTCGCCACCATCACGACCGACGCCTCCTGCGGCGCGATCAACTCCTGGCACGACTCGTTCACGCCGATCGGGGGACTGGTGCCGATGGCCAACATCGCGACGGGCGAGGTCATCGTCGGCGGCGTCGGCGCCGGCCTCTACGGCATGTTCCTCTTCATCGTCCTGGCGGTCTTCATCGCCGGGCTCATGGTCGGCCGCACGCCGGAGTACCTCGGCAAGAAGATCGAGGCGCACGAGGTCAAGCTCGCGATGCTCTCGGTGCTCATTCTGACGCTCTGCATCCTGGGCTTCTCGGCGGCGGCGGCGGTGCTGCCGGCGGGCCTCTCGTCGCTGAACAACAGGGGCCCGCACGGGCTCTCGGAGATCCTCTACGCCTACATCTCCGGCGCCGGGAACAACGGCTCCGCGTTCGCGGGCCTGAACGCCAACACGCCCTTCTGGAACACGACGCTCGGCTTCGACATGTTCTTCGGCCGCTTCTTCATGCTGATTCCGATTCTCGGCATCGCCGGCTCGCTCGCCGCCAAGAAGAAGGTGCCCGAGTCGGCGGGGACCTTCCCGGTCACGGGACCGATCTTCTCGTTTCTGCTCGTCAGCGTGATCGTCATCGTGGGCGCGCTGACCTTCTTCCCCGCCTTCTCGCTGGGTCCGATCGTGGAGCAGCTGCTGATGAAGGCCGGGACGCTCTTCTAGAGGAGGACCGAAAGTGGCTCCGCCGAAACGCACCTCCCTCTTCGACCGCGCCATCGTCCGCGCCGCCGTCGGCGACGCCTTCCGGAAGCTCGATCCGCGCCTCCAGGCGAAGAACCCGGTCATGTTCGTCGTCCTCGTCGGGGCGGTCCTGGTCAGCGTGCTGCTCGTCCGCGACGTCGCGCGGGGCAAGGACGTGCTGTTCAACGTGCAGATCGCGCTGTGGCTCTGGTTCACGCTGCTCTTCGCCAACTTCGCCGAGGCGATGGCGGAGGGACGCGGGAAGGCGCAGGCCGCGGCGCTCCGGCGCGGGCGGACCGAGACGATGGCTCGCCTCCAGACGCGCAAGGGCGAGGAGATGGTGCCCGCGACCACGCTCCGGAAGGGCGACTGCGTCGTCGTCGAGGCCGGGCAGGTGATCCCGGGCGACGGCACCGTCGTCGAGGGAATCGCCTCGGTCGACGAATCGGCGATCACCGGCGAGTCCGCGCCGGTCATCCGCGAGTCCGGCGGCGACTGCTCGGCCGTGACCGGAGGCACGCGCGTCCTGTCGGACCGCATCGTCGTCGAGATCACGTCGAATCCCGGCGAGACGTTCCTCGACCGGATGATCGCCCTCGTCGAGGGCGCCTCCCGCCAGAAGACGCCGAACGAGATCGCGCTCTCGATCCTGCTCGCGGGCCTGACGATCGTCTTTCTGATCGCCACGGTGACGCTGCGCCCCTTCGCCCTCTACGCGAGGGGCGTCGCCACGACGCCGGTCCTGATCGCCCTGCTCGTCTGCCTGATTCCCACGACGATCGGCGGCCTGCTGTCGGCGATCGGGATCGCGGGCATGGACCGCGTGCTCCAGCACAACGTCCTCGCGATGTCCGGCCGCGCGGTCGAGGCCGCCGGCGACGTCAACGTGCTGCTCCTCGACAAGACGGGCACGATCACCCTCGGCAACCGCCAGGCGACCGACTTCTTCCCCGCTCCGGGCGTGCTGGCCGCCTCCGACCTCGCCGAGGCCGCCCAGCTGTCGTCTCTCGCGGACGAGACCCCGGAGGGCCGCTCGATCGTCATCCTCGCCAAGGAGAAGTTCGGCCTGCGCGGCCGACACGTCGAGGGCATGCACTTCATCCCCTTCTCCGCCACCACCCGCATGTCCGGCGTCGACTGGAACGGGCGCCGGATCCGGAAGGGCGCGGGCGAGGCGGTCATCGAGTGGGTCCGCGGCCTCGGCGGCCGCGTCGATCCGGCGGTGACCGACCTCCTCAACAGGATCTCGGCGGAGGGCGCCACACCCCTGCTCGTCTCGGACGACGCGAAGATCCTGGGGGTCATCGCGCTGCGCGACGTGGTCAAGCCCGGCATGCGGGACCGCTTCGACCGGCTGCGCGCGATGGGAATCAAGACGATCATGATCACCGGCGACAATCCGCTGACCGCCGCCGCCATCGCCCGCGAGGCGGGCGTCGACGACTTCCTCGCCCAGGCGACGCCCGAGCAGAAGCTCGCGCTGATCCGCAAGGAGCAGGAGGGCGGCAACCTCGTGGCGATGACCGGCGACGGCACGAACGACGCGCCGGCGCTCGCCCAGGCGGACGTCGGCGTCGCGATGAACACCGGGACCCAGGCCGCCCGCGAGGCCGGCAACATGGTGGACCTCGACTCGAATCCCACGAAGCTGATCGAGGTCGTCGAGATCGGCAAGCAGCTGCTGATGACGCGCGGATCGCTGACGACCTTCTCGATCGCCAACGACGTCGCCAAGTACTTCGCGATCCTGCCGGCGAGGTTCGCGGCGACCTATCCCGCGCTGACCGCGCTGAACGTCATGCGGCTCGGAAACCCGAGGTCGGCGATCCTCTCCGCCGTCATCTTCAACGCGCTGATCATCATCGCCCTGATCCCGCTGGCGCTCCGGGGCGTCAGGTACCGGCCGCTCGGGGCCGCCCGCATCCTGGCGCGCAATCTCTGGATCTACGGCGTGGGCGGCGTGATCGTTCCGTTCGTCGGCATCAAGCTGATCGACTGGATCGTCCTCGCCCTTCACCTCGCGTGAGGAAGAAGCCATGAAACTGATCGTTCGTTCGACCCTCTACGTCGTGGTCCTGACGGTGCTCCTCGGCGGCGTTTATCCCGCCGTCGTCTGGGGCGTGTCGCGCGTGTTCTGGAAGGCGAAGGCCGAGGGCTCCTTCGTGACCGGCGACGGCGGCCGTGTCGTCGGTTCCGAGCTGATCGGCCAGGGGTTCCGGAGCCCGAAGTACCTCCACTCGCGGCCTTCCGCGGCCGGCAAGCAGGGCTACGACGCCACCGCCTCGCAGGGAACGAATCTCGGTCCGACGAGCTCCGACCTCGAGAAGGCGGTCGCCGCCGCCGTCGCCGCGGCGCGCGCCGATCGTCCGGGCGATCCGAGGCCGGTGCCCGCCGACCTCGTCACGACGTCGGCCTCCGGCTTCGATCCCCACCTCTCCCCCGACGCCGCGCTCTGGCAGGCGCTGCGGATCGCGAAGTCCCGCGGCGTTCCGGAGGAGAAGGTCGCCGAGGTCATCCGCCGGCACATCGAGCCGCGCACGCTCTGGGTCCTCGGCGAGCCGCGCGTCAACGTCCTCCTGACGAACCTGGACCTCGACCGCTCGCTGCCGGCGGGCCGGTAGAATTGCCGCGATGCCGCAGGAGGAGGCCCGACGCACCTCTCCGGACGTTTTCCTCCGGCTGATCGAGAAGTCCCGCCGCGGCAAACTCAAGATCTACGTCGGCCACGCCGCCGGAGTCGGCAAGACGTACCAGATGCTGGAAGACGCCCATCACCTGAAGAAGGAGGGCGTCGACGTCGTCATCGGGATCGTCGAGACCCACGGGCGCGCCGAGACGGCCGAACGCATCGCCGGCCTCGAAGTCGTCCCGCGACGGCGGGTCGCGTACAAGGGGAAGGACCTCGAGGAGATGGACCTCCCCGCGATCCTCGCGCGCAAGCCCGAGGTCGTGATCGTGGACGAGCTCGCCCACACGAACGTGCCCGGGACCGAGAACGTCAAGCGGTACGAGGACGTCGAGAACCTGCTCGACGCCGGCATCTCGGTGATGACGGCCGTCAACATCCAGCACTTCGAGTCGCTGCAGGACATCGTCTCGCGCGTGACCGGCGTCGACGTCAAGGAGCGCGTGCCGGACCGGCTGCTCCGCCAGGCCGACGCGCTCATCAACGTCGACCTGCCTTCCGAGGAGCTGCGCGAGCGGCTCCGCGCCGGCAAGATCTACCCGACCGAACGCATCGGCCCCGCGCTCGAGAACTTCTTCACCGAGGAGAACCTCGCCTCGCTCCGCGAGCTCGCCCTGCGGCAGATCGCCGACCGGCTCGAAGCCGACCGCCGCGGACCGGCGCGCTCCGAGGCGACCGAGCCCGTCGGGACCAAGGCGATGGTCGCGATGTCGTCGAACTCGGAGACGACGCGGCTGCTCCTGCGGCGGGCCTCGGCGCTCGCGGGCAAGCTGAACACGAACTGGTTCGCCGTGTACGTCCGGACCGCCCGGGACAGCCCGCAGCGGATGTCGGCGCGGGAGCACCGCCTCCTCGGCGAGAACGTCACGCTCGCGATGGAGCTCGGCGCCAAGGTCGTGTGGCTCTCGGCCGAGGACGTCGCGGCGGAGCTCCTGCGCTTCGCGCGAGAGCACGGCATCACGCTCGCGATCTTCGGCAAGTCGCGCCGGACCTGGTGGCGGACGCCGTTCGTCGCGAGCCCCATCCATGCCTTCACCGAGGCGGGCACCGGCATCGACGTGTACGAGATCGAGACGGAGGGGCGCTCGGAGGCCGGGCGGGGATAGGGACGCCGAATCGCTCCCCTCACCCCTACCCCCTCTCCCGGAGGGAGAGGGGTATCGATTCTCGTATGGCCCGCGTGTGGTCGGGCGTCGTGCCGCAGCAGCCCCCGACGATCCGCGCGCCGAGGTCGATCCAGCCCCGCGCCTCCCGGGCGTAGTCCTCGGGCGAGAGCTCCTCCGCGAAGCGCCACCCCGGCCCATCCGCCGGCAGTCCCAGGTTTCCATACGCGACGAGCGGGCGGCCGGGCCAGGCGGCCGCGAGGCGCGCGAGGTCGCCGGCGAGACGCCCCGCGGGGACGCAGTTGACGCCCAGGGCGTCGAGCTCCAGCGGCGCGAGCGCGGCGGCCGCATCCTCGATCGGCTCGCCGGAGAGGAGCCGTCCGGCGCCGTCGGTCACGAGCGACACGACGACCGGCAGCCCCGTCGCCTTCGCGGCGCGTCCCGCGGCGGCGGCCTCGCGGATCGTGTTGTGAGTCTCGCAGAGGATGAGATCGACGCCGGCCTCGGCGAGGAACCGCGCCTGGGCGCCGTGCTCGCGGGCGAGCGATCCGTCGTCGGGCACGAGGTCCGGCCGGTAGCAGTCCTCGAGCGGCGAGAGCGACCCCGCGACGAAGACCTCGCGGCCTGGCGTCGCCGCGGCCAGGTGGGCGAGGCGCACCGCCAGGGCCGAGAGCTCCGCCGCGCGCTCGCCGAGCCCGGCCTTCGCGAGCGAGCGCGCGTGCGTGCGAAACGTGTCCGCCGTGATGATGTCGGCCCCGGCCGCGACCTCGTCCCCGTGGATCGTCCAGACGATCTCCGGATCCTCGACGAGCGGACGGGCGCTCCAGAGCGGCAACGCGGTGTTCGTCTCGCGCCGCTGGAGCTCCGTCCCCATCGCGGCGTCGAGGAGGAGCGGAGGACCGGCCCGCAGCCGTTCTCGAAATCGGGCCGACAGCACGCCCATACCTACAGCTTAGCCCCGCTCTAAAAACCTGAAAAAATAAGGCCAGACAGTTGTCTGGCCTTATGAAATTAGGAAGGCGGGTCTAGTAAGTTTCCAGGTACTTCTCCGTCTCCCACGGCTGCACCCGCGAGATGTACTCGGCCCACTCGCCGCGCTTGGCCTCGAGGTAGTGCGTGAGGATGTGCTCGCCGAGGGCGTCCGTGACGACCTCGTCCTTCTCGAGGTTGTCGCAGGCCTCCGAGAGGTTCGCCGGCAGCTGGTCGATCTTCAGGCGCCTCTTTTCGCGCTCGCTCATCTTGAAGATGTTGCGGTCGACCGGCTCTCCCGGATCCATCCGGTTCTTCACGCCGTCGAGACCCGACGCGAGCATCACCGAGAAGGCGAGGTAGGGGTTGCAGGACGGGTCCGGCATGCGGACCTCGATGCGGGTGCCCATGCCGCGGCGGGCCGGCACGCGGACGAGCGGCGAGCGGTTGCGCATGGACCAGGCGACGTTGATGGGGGCCTCGTAGCCGGGCACCAGGCGCTTGTAGGAGTTCACGAGCGGATTCGTGATGGCCGAGAAGCCGCGGGCATGGCGCAGGATGCCGCCCGTGTAGTTCAGCGCCGTCTTCGAGAGCTGGTACTTCGCCTTCGCGTCGTAGAAGACGTTGTTGCCCTTCTTGTCGAGGAAGGACTGGTGGACGTGCATGCCCGACCCGTTGATGCCGTAGATCGGCTTCGGCATGAACGTCGCATGCAGGCCGTGGTCGAGGGCGACCTTCTTGACGACGAAGCGGAAAGTCGAGACGCGGTCGGCGGTCGTGATCGCGTCGGCATACTTGAAGTCGATCTCGTGCTGGCCCGCGGCCACCTCGTGATGCGCGGCCTCCACCTCGAAGCCCATCTGCTCGAGGGCGATGACGATGTCGCGGCGCGCCTCCTCGCCGCGGTCGACGGGCGTCAAGTCGAAGTAGGCGCCCTCGTCGTGCGTGTCGATGATCGGCATGCCCTGGGCGTCGCGGCGGAAGAGGAAGAACTCGGCCTCCGGTCCCGTGACCATCGTGTAGCCGAGGGCCGAGGCCTTGTCCATCTGTTTGCGCAGGCTCATGCGCGGGCAGCCGGCGAAGGGGGTGCCGTCCGGAACGTACACGTCGCAGATGAGGCGGCCGACCTTCTCCCCGTTCGAGTGCGCCCAGGGATAGATCGCGAACGAATTGAGGTCCGGCACGAGGTTCATGTCGGACTCCTCGATCCGGGTGAAACCCTCGATCGAGGAACCGTCGAACTGGATCTCGCCGTCGAGCGCCTTGGAAAACTGCGAGCTCGGCAGCTCGACGTTCTTGATCACGCCGAAGATGTCGGTGAACTGCAGGCGCATGAAGCGGACGTTCTCCGCCTCGCACACCTTCAGGATTTCGGTTTTCGAGAGACCCGGGCCCGCCGCGTCGAACTTCAGCACCTTGCCTTTTGCCATGCCGCCCCCTTTTTTTGACGTTGCGGCAGGATTTTATGGTCATTTCTGTCAAAATCAAGGTCCAATTTGACTATCTGGCATCGAAATCATGCGCCGGATGCACACTTTCGTGTGCACCCCGCACGATTCGGCGGCTGGGACGGCCGGGCCGCCCGCACGGCTACAATTCGCGAATGACGACCGGACGCTGGCCCACGCGCGACGAGGCCCGGGACCTTCTCTGGGAGTTCACGCAGTCGGACGCACTGCGCAAGCACGGGCGCGCCGTCGAGGAGGCGATGCGGGCGTGCGCGCGGCGCGCCGGCGTGACGGACCCGGAGGAGATCGAACACTGGGGCATCGTCGGCCTCCTGCACGACTTCGACTACGAGCAGAACCCGACGGAGGACACGCACCTGCACGTCGGCGGACGCATCCTGCGCGAGCGCGGCTATGCCGAGGAGATGGTCGAGACCATCCAGTCGCACGCCGACTACATGAACATTCCCCGCGACACCGGGATGAAGAAGGCGATCTACGCCTGCGACGAGCTCGTCGGCTTCATCGGCGCGTGCGTGAAGGTCCGCCCCACCAAGAAGATCGCCGATCTGCCGGCCTCCTCGGTCGTCAAGCGGCTGAAGGACAAGGCCTTCGCGCGCTCCGTCGACCGCTCCTACGTCTACGGCGGAGCGGAGGCCGTCGGGGTGCCGCTCGAGGAGCACATCGCCTTTCTGATCGAATCGCTCAAACCCATCGCGGACGAGATCGGCCTCTAGTGGTATAAATATTGCTCCCCGACGACATCAACTCGCTCTGAGGAAAGGACTTTCCGCTATGGCCACCGTCGAGACAATTTCCCCCCGGACGATCCGGGCGAGATCGATCGCGAAGGACTTATCGGGCGAGGAGCTGCGCGCGCTCGCGCACTCGGGCGAGAAGACGACCGAGTACGGCTCCCCCGTCTACGCGACGCGGATCAAGAACCGCTCGGCGAAGAAGACCTACATCGTCGGGGACGTCTCGATCGGCGTGATGCAGCAGCCGATCGACCCGCCGAAGGCTCTCGACAAGATCCGCGAGGTCCAGGACGCCCTCGCGAAGCTCGACCTCATCCAGGTCGACCGGCGCATGGGCATGAGCCACGAGGTGCCGATCCACTGCCGCCTGTTCGTGCCCAAGGAGTACGCGCGGATCGCGTACATGTGGCACAACATGCTCTTTCCGTCGAAGTCCAGCCAGGAGCCCGACTTCATCTCCGTCTACGTGCCCGACTGGCCCGAGACGATGATCTTCTGCGACGTCCAGCAGGGCTACACGTACATCCTGGGCACCGACTACCCGGGCGAGGCGAAGAAGTCGATGCTCCGCCAGGCGATGTACTGGATCAAGCGCCGCGGCGGCCTCGGCCTCCACGCGGGGTCGAAGATCCTGCGCGTGGTCGGTCCCGACGGCGAGCTGCGGGACGTCGGCTTCCTGCTCTTCGGTCTCTCGGGCACGGGCAAGACGACGCTGACGCTGCACGACCACGGGCTGCACGAGCCCGAGAAGGCGATCATCAAGCAGGACGACGTCGTGCTCCTCGCGCGCGACGGCCGCGCGTTCGGGACCGAGGACGGCTTCTACATCAAGACCGAGGGCCTCGAGCCGTCGCAGACGGTGCTCTGGGGCGCCGCCACGCATCCGACGGCGGCCTACGAGAACATCAAGGTCTCCGACGGCGGGAAGGTCGACTTCCTCGACACGTCGTTGACGTCGAACGGCCGGGGCGTCGTGCTGCGCCGCTACATCCGCGGAACGGGCGACGGCATCGACCTCGACAAGGCGAACAAGATCGTGTTCATCACGCGGCGCAACGACGTCGTGCCGGTCTGCGCGCGGCTGACCTCGGAGCAGGCCGCGGCCTACTTCATGCTGGGCGAGTCGATCGAGACCTCGGCGGGCGATCCGACGAAGGCCGGCCAGGCCAAGCGCGAGGTCGGCACGAATCCGTTCATCGTGGGACCCGAGGCCGAGGAGGGCAACCGGCTGCTGAAGATCCTCCGCGAGAACCCGGACATGCAGGCCTACATCCTGAACACGGGCTCGATCGGGGCGAAGGCGGGTTCCGCCGGCGAGAAGATCACGATCAGGATCTCGACGGAGATCATGAAGCAGATCGCCAAGGAGGGCATCCGCTGGGAGAGGGACCCCGACTGGGGCTACGAGGTGCCTGCCGAGGTGCCGGGCGTCGACCTCGCGAAGTACGACCCGCGGCGGCACTACTCGAAGGAGGAGTACGCCGGGCTCGTGGACAAGCTGCGCGGCGAGCGGCGCGAGTGGCTCGCGAAGTTCCCGGGGCTCGACGCGGCGATTCCGAAGGCGATCGAGAAGTAGCGCGGCTGAAGGCCCCGGGGCCCGGGGCGTTTCGAGAAGAGTGCGCTGAAGTCGGCACAGGAGGAGGACCGGCCCGCCAGTCCCGCGGCGAATTAGTCGCTGATGGAAAGCGGCAGTCCGCGGGTCGGGCCGAGCGCTTCGATGGGGTCAGGCCTGATGTTTTCGGAGCTCCTCGGGCGGTGCGGTGATACCAGTTTCGCGGCGTCGCTCCGAAAACTCCACGCCTGACCCCGAGCACGGCATCCTGTTGAGACGGGCTGCCGGCTACTCGCCCAGGTAGGCTTCTTTCACCTTCGGGTTGGCCGCGACCTCCGCGGACGGGCCCTCGAGGGCCACCCGGCCCGTCTCGAGCACGTAGGCGCGGTCCGAGTGCCGCAGCGCGGCGTTGGCGTTCTGCTCGACCAGGAGAACGGGCACGCCCGATCGGTGGATCTCGCGGATCGCCTCGAAGATCGCGTGCACGACGATCGGCGCGAGGCCGAGCGAGGGCTCATCGAGCAGGAGCACCTTCGGGCCGGACATCATGGCGCGCCCGATCGCGAGCATCTGCTGCTCGCCGCCGGACAGCGTCCCGGCCGTCTGCCGCCGGCGCTCCTTCAACCTCGGAAAGAGCGCGCACACTCGGTCGAGATCCGCGGCGACACCCCCGTCGCGGCGCGCGTAGGCGCCCATCTCGAGGTTCTCCTGCACCGAGAGGTTCGCGAACACGATGCGTCCCTCCGGCACGAGCACGAGGCCGTCGCGGACGAGCTGGTGGGTCTTCGACGAGCGCGTCGGAGCGCCGCGGTACAGCACCTCGCCTCCCGCCGTCCGCACGAGGCCCATGATCGCGCGGAGCGTCGTCGTCTTGCCCGCGCCGTTGGCGCCGATGAGGGTGACGATCTCGCCCTCGGCGAGCGACAGCGACACGCCCTTGAGCGCGACGATCGCCCCATAGGAGACCGACAGGTCCCGGACCTCGAGGATCGCGCTCACGCGCCTCCCAGGTAGGCCTCGATGACCTTCGGGTCCCGCTGGATCTGCGCGGGCGGACCGATCGCGATCGTCGAGCCGTAGTCGAGCACGTGCACGGTCTCGCAGATGCCCATCACCACCCGCATGTTGTGCTCGACGAGCAGGATCGCCATCCGGAACCGGTCGCGGATCCACCGGATGAGATCCATCAGCTCGATCGACTCCTGGGGATTCATGCCGGCGGCGGGCTCGTCGAGGAGCAGCACGCGCGGCGCGGTCGCCATCGCGCGCGCGATCTCGAGCCGCCGCTGGTTGCCGTACGGCAGGTTCTTCGCCTTCTCGCCGGCGAGGTGGTCGAGCTTGAAGATCTTCAGCAGCTCCAGGCTCTCGAGGGCGACCCGCTCCTCCTCGCGGCGGTGCGCCGCCGTCCGCAGCATGGCGGTGCCGAGCGTCGTCGCCTGACGGCAGTCGAACGCGACCTTCACGTTGTCGAGCACCGTCATCTCGCCGAACAGGCGGATGTTCTGGAAGGTCCGCGCGATGCCCCGGCGGGTGATGCGGCCGCAGCGCTCCCCCGCGATCGCCTCGCCGTCGAACCGGATGTCGCCCGACGTCGGCGTGTAGACGCCGGTGATGACGTTGAAGACCGTCGTCTTGCCCGCGCCGTTCGGCCCGATGAGGCCGTAGAGGTGGCCCGCGTCGATCGAGAGGTCGAGCTCGTTGACGGCATAGAGACCGCCGAAACGCATCGTCACCCGGGAGAGCTGCAGGAGCGCCATCGCCGGACGGGAGTTTACGCGTTGCCCGGAGTGCCCGGGGCGGCGCCGATCGAGCGCCGGCGCTTGGTGAGGAAGGTGACGAACTCCTTGTGCCCGAGGATGCCCTGGGGCCGCACGATCATGAGGATCACGAGGAGCAGGGAGAAGAGGACCATGCGGTACTGCGCGAACTCGCGGAGGCCCTCGGTGAGCGAGATGTACAGGATCGCGCCGAGGACCGAGCCCGAGATCGAGCCGAGGCCCCCGATGACGATCATGATGATGATCTCGAACGACTTCAGGAACGTGAACGAGCGCACGTTGACGTACATCAGGTAGTGCGCGAAGAGGCCGCCCGCGATCCCCGCGAGGGCCGACGAGACCACGAACGAGATGACCTTCGCGCGCGTCGTGTGCACGCCCATCGCCTCGGCCGCCACCTCGTCCTCGCGGATCGCGACGAGCGTCCGCCCGAACGACGAATGCACGACCCGGTAGACGACGAGGATCGTCAGCGCCGCGAAGAGGTAGATCCAGAAGAAGTTCGCGAGCTTGGGGATGCCGGAGTAGCCGCGCGCCCCGCCGACCGCGTCGATGTTCAAGATCAGGACCCCGATGATCTCGCCGAAGCCGAGCGTCACGATCGCCAGGTAGTCCCCGCGCAGCCGCAGCGACGGCACGCCGACGATGAACCCGGCGATCGAGGCGAGAAACGCCCCGATCGCGAGCGCCACGAGGAGCACGGCTCCGTCCCGTGCGAACGCCGGCAGGAAGCCGAGCGCCGCGCGGACCGCCTCGCCGAACGTCACCGTGAAGTACGCCGCCGAGTACGCGCCGATCGCCATGAAGCCCGCGTGGCCGATCGAGAACTGGCCGGTGAAGCCGTTGATCAGGTTCAGGCTGACCGCGAGGGTCACGTTGATGCCCGCGAGGCACAGCACCTGGAGGAGATACGGCGGCAGCGCGAACGCCGGCGCCACCGCGCCCGTGAAGAGAGCGTTCAAGAGAAGCAGCCCCGCGACGACGAGCGCCGCGGCGAGCCCGCCCCTCACACCTTCTCCTTCTGGACTCGCCCGAGCAGTCCCTGCGGCCGCAGGATCAGAACGAGGATCAGGATCCCGAACGCGATCGCGTCGCGGTAGGTCGACGAGAGGTACCCGACCACCATCACCTCGGACGTGCCGATGAGGAGCCCGCCGAGCACCGCTCCCGGGACCGAGCCGATGCCGCCGAGGACGGCCGCAACGAACGCCTTCAGCCCGTACGGGATCCCCATCAGCGGGTCGATCTTCGGGATCTGCATCGCGATCAGCACGCCGGCCGCCGCCGCCAGCGCCGATCCGAGCGCGAACGTGACCGAGATGATCCAGTCGGTCGAGATCCCCATCAGCTTCGCGGCGTCGAGGCTGAAGGAGACCGCGCGCATCGCCTTGCCCGTCCGGGTCTTCAGGATGAAGAAGCGCAGGAGCACCATCAGCAGCACCGACACGGCGATCACGGTGATCTGCTCGCTCGTCAGCCGCATGCCGGCGAAGTGAAAGTCGGCGCGGGGGGCCAGCGAGGGAAAGAACTTGGGGTCGGGTCCGAAGACGAGCTGCGCGGCGTTCTCGATGAAGAGCGAGACCCCGATGGCCGTGATGAGCAGGGTCAGCCGCGCCTCCCGCCGCACGGGCCGGTAGGCGAGCCGCTCGATGAGGATCCCGAGAATCCCGCAGACCACCATGGCCACCAGCATGACGAGGAGGGCGGAGCCGATCGACGGCTCGCGCCCCTGGAGCCGCCGCGACACGTAGTAGCCGACGTAGGCGCCCACCATGTAGACGTCCCCGTGGGCGAAGTTGATGAGCCGCAGCACGCCGTACACCATCGTGTAGCCGAGCGCGATCAGGGCATAAATCGACCCGAGCGACAGTCCGTTGACCAGTTGCTGGAGGAAGGTCGTCATGCGGAGGAGCCTCTGGTCCCCGCTCTCTCCGCCCCCGGTGTGCCTACAGCTTCACCGCCTCGGGCTTGATCGTCTCGGTCAGCAGGAACTTGCCGTTCTCGACCTTGAGGATCACCGCCGGCTTGACCGCGTTGCGGTCGGCGTTGATCGAGATCGAGCCGGTCACGCCCGGGAAGTCTTTCGTCGCGGCGAGCGCGTCGCGAATCTTCGAACCGTCGGTCGATCCCGCCTTCTGGATCGCGTCGGCGAGAATGCGGGCCGCGTCGTAGGCGAGGGCCGCGAGCGCGTCGGGCGTCTGTCCGTACTTCGCCTTGTAGTCCGCCACGAACTTCTGGACGGCCGGGTTCGGGTCGTCCGTCGAGTAGTGGTCCGAGAAGTAGCAGCCGTTGAGCGCCGCGCCGCCGATCTCCCACAGCTTCGGCGAGTCCCAGCCATCGCCTCCGAGGAACGGCACGGTGATGCCGAGCTCGCGCGCCTGGTGCACGATCGTGCCGACCTCCGTGTAGTAGCCGGGCAGGTAAACGGCCTCGGGATTCGCGGCCTTGATCGCGGTCAGCTGCGCCCGGAAGTCCGAGTCGCCCTGGCTGTACGACTGCTCGACCACGACCTCGCCCCCGAGCTGGCGGAACTGCTGGCGGAAGAACGTCTGGAGCCCGACCGAGTAGTCGCTGCGGACGTCCACCAGGATCGCGACCTTCTTCAGCTTCAGCGTGTCCGCCGCGAACTTCGCCATGACCGCGCCCTGGAACGGATCGATGAAGCACACCCGGAAGATGTAGTTGCCGACCTGCGTCACGCGCGGGTTGGTCGAGGACGGCGAGATCATCGGGATCTGATTCGACTGGCAGATCGGCGCCGCCGCGAGCGAGTGGGACGAGGCCACATGGCCGAGCACCGCGCACACGCCGTTCTGGTTGATCAGCTTCGTGACGACCGTTCCGGCCTCCTCCGGCTTCGACTGGTCGTCCTCGACGAGGAGCTTGACCTGCTTGCCGAGGACGCCCCCCTTCTTGTTGATCTCGTCGAAGGCGAGCTCCGAGCCGTTCTTCGTCGAGATGCCGAAGGTCGCGATGCCGCCGGTCAGCGAGCCGTACTCGCCGATCACGATTTCCTTCTGGGAACCCTTGGAACCGCAGGAGACGGTCCCGGCCAGAATGGCCGATAGACAGACCACCGCGAGCGCTCGGAACCTCATGTCGGAAGATCCTCCTCGTCTCCGGATTGCGGAAAGACGGCGTATTGTTTCGTAGCTCGGATCGGAAGTCAAAACACCCTTGCGGTCAATGCGTTAGGCTAGAATCCCCCCGAGTCGAGACGAGAGAGAGGCGCTCCACATTAGCGACAGTCGAACATCCCCGGAAGAGCCCGTCCCCGCCGCTCCGAGCCCCGAGCCCGCTCCCCGCATCCGGCCCCGCTCCGAGCATCCCATTTCGAGATCGAAGATCGATCCGGACGCGCTCAAGGTCCTCTACCGGCTGCGCGGCGCGGGGTACAGGGGTTACCTCGTCGGCGGCAGCGTCCGCGACCTGCTGCTCTCGCGCGTGCCGAAGGACTTCGACATCGGCACCGACGCGCATCCGCCGGCCCTGCGCAAGCTCTTCCGCAACTGCCGCCTGATCGGCCGCCGTTTCCGGCTCGCCCACATCCTCTTCGCCAACGGCAAGGTCGTCGAGGTGGCCACGTTCCGGCGGCGCCCCGACCCGGTCTTAGACAGCGAGGGAAGAGAGCTGCTTCAGACGTCGGACAACACGTTCGGGACTCCCCGCGAGGACGCACTCCGGCGCGACTTCACGATCAACGGCCTCTTCTACGACATCGCCGACTTCTCGATCATCGACTACGTCGGCGGACTGGACGACCTCGGGGCCGGCCTCGTCCGGACGATCGGCGATGCGGACATCCGCTTCCAGGAGGACCCCGTGCGCATGATGCGCGCCGTCGAGTTCGCGAGCCGCCTCGGGTTCGCGATCACGCCGGACTCCTACGAGGCGATCCTGCGCCACCGCAAGGAGATCGTGAAGTCGGCGGCGCCCCGGGTCACCGAGGAGCTCGCCCAGTCGCTGCGCGGCGGGCACGCGCTGCCGACCTGGCTCCTGATGCGGGAGGTGGGGCTCCTCGACGTGCTCCTGCCCGAGCTCGCGGGGGTGCTCCGGCAGCCCGACCCCGACCACGCCGGCGGCACCGGACACCTCTTCTGGGCCCTTCTCGACGTGCTCGACGCCGAGCGGCGCCGCGGACGGGCCTTCGACGATGCGGTGCTCTTCGGGCTCGTCTGCCTGCCGATCGCGCGCGCCCGCGTGCACGAGATCGCTCCCGACGGCGAGCCCGATCCGAACCGCCTCTCGACGATCATGGAGGACGTCGTCGCGCCGCTCGCGCTCCGCATGGCGTGGCCGCGCGCGGTCGCCGAGCGCATCAAGCTCGGCCTCGCCATGGCCGGACGGCTCTCGCACCGGCCCGACGGCAAGATCGCGACGCGGCGCCTCGCGTTCCGGGACGCGTTCCCGACCGCGCTCGACGTCTTCGACCTGACCGCGATGGCGACCGGCCGGGGCCAGGAGCTCGTCGGCGAGTGGCGCGAGCTCCAGGCGCGCGTCGCGCGGGCGCGCGAAACGGGCGAGATCCCGCCGGCCCCTGCGCCGGTGCCGCCGCGGAAACGCCGAAGGGGCGGCCGCGGAAGACGACGCCAACCGTAACCGCCCCGCCTGCCGCGGCCGAGACTAGAATCCGCCCGTGCTTCTCTCACACGGGTTCCCCGGCATTCCTCCGGCCGAGAACACGCGGACGCGCTCCTCCGGGGCCGATAAGTCGCCGTGCGTCAGAAGCTTGGAACGGCACCCCGAGGCGGTCCGCCGCATCGAACTTTTTGCTCCCGACCTGCGTCTAGTCCGATGAGGGCAGTGTGAGCACCGGCAACGGCGACGAAAAAGAACTGGTCGCGCGCTGCCGCCGGGGCGACGACGATGCCTGGAGGGACCTGGTGGATCGGTTCGGTCAGCGGGTGTACGCCATCGCGTACCACTTCACCCTGAAGCGCGAAGACGCCGACGAGCTGTCGCAGGAGATCTTCCTCAAGATCTTCGAGAACCTCGACCGCTACGACGGCGGATTCCCGCTCGTCGCGTGGGTGCTCTCGGTCTCGCGCAACCTGTGCATCGACCGCTACCGGCGACGGAAGCGCGAGAACTCGTTCCGGTTCGTCTCCGACGAGGCGGTGACCGCGCTGCTCAAGTCCGACGACGACCCGGCGACGCTCGCGCTGACGAAGGAGCGGACCCGGATGCTGTTCTCCGCGCTCGCGGAGGTGCCGGAGGATCTCGCCGAGATCCTCATCCTCCGCGACTTGAACGGCCTCGCGTACGACGAGATCGGCCAGGCGCTCGAGCTGCCCGAGGGCACCGTCAAGTCGCGCCTCTTCCGGGCGCGCGCCGAGGTCGCGAAGAGGATCCGCGCCCGCCACGAGTCGCATTCCCTCGGAGGGCCGCTCGCCTCGATCGCGATGGCGGCGGCGGGGCTCGTATGAGCTGTCGGGAGCTCGAACGCCTGTTCGTCTCCGGCGCCGCCGAGGCCGACTCGGCGCGCCACCGCGCGACGTGTGACGAATGCGAGCGCCTCGGCGCCGAGCTCGACCGCACGGTCTCGCTCTCGGCCGCGCTCCGGCCGCCCGCCTGGAGCCCGGCGCTGCGCCGCGCTCTGCTCGACATCCCGCGCTCGACGGTCTCGTGCGAGACGGCCGACGGCTTGCTCGCGACGCTCGTCGAGGGCGAGATCGCCCCGGAGGACGAGGCGCGGCTGCGGAGCCATCTCTCGCGCTGCGGCGCTTGCGCGGAGGCGGCCGCCACGCTGCAGTCCATGCGCTCCCTCGCGGCGCCGGAAGCGCCGCCCTGGCTCGCGCCGCGCCTCGCGGCGGCGCGCCCCGACAGGAAGAAGCGGTCCTTCTGGCGCTCCGCCTTCTCGGGGCGCATGGTCGTCGCGTACGCCTATGCGGCCGCGCTCATCGTCATGCTGCTCGGCCTGAATCCGACCGCGGTCGTGCGCCGCGCCGGCTTCGCCGGACTCGGCGAGAGCACGCGCAACGCGGTGACGGTCGCCGAGAGCTCGATCGGCGATCGTCTCGGCGCGCTCCAGGAGAAGGCGATCCGGACTCTGGCCGTGTGGCGCGGCCGCATCGGCGGATACGGGCGCGCGGCCGTCTCGAACGCGTTCGCGCTCGTGTGGCGCCCCGAGCCGAAGAAGACGCCGAACCGGCCCCGCCTCGGCAAAGACGGCGGCGCCGCGGCCACTCCGGTGGACGTCGACGTGGCCGCCGGGCAGCGCGAAGAACTTTCCGCACCGATTTTGCGTGTCTAAGAGCGACGAACGCTGAAGACGAAGTTCGACGAGGAGTGATCGCCATGAACGAGACCGGCAACATCAACCCGCCCACAGCGACTCCGCCTCCGGGCGCGCCCGCCTCCGCCGCGGTGCCGCCGGCGCCGGCCGCCCCGACGGGGCCGGTTCCCTACCCCGTGATCGTCGAGCGCAAGTCGCCCGCGCTCGCCGGATTCCTCTCGGTCTTCCCGGGACTCGGACACCTGTACCTCGGCCTCTACCCGCGCGCCTTCGCCGTCGGCGGCGCGTTCGTCCTCGGCATCATGATGACGTCGCACCGCGGGCCCGGCGAGTTCTTCGGCCCCGTCGTCGCGTTCATCTGGTTCTTCGCGATCATCGACGCGGTGCGCCAGGCGAAGGCGATCAACCGCGGCGAGCTCGCCGAGGCGGGCTTTGCCGGACAGCCGCAGCTGCGCCGCGCCGCCTCGGGAACGGGCGGGCTGACCTGGGGCGTGATCCTCGTCGGTCTCGGCGCGCTCCTCCTGATCGACCGCTACGTCGACATCGACTGGTCGTTCATGTCCGAATGGGGCGGCCCGGCGGCGTTCATCCTGCTCGGCCTCGTCCTGATCATCAGCCACGTCCGCAAGCGCCGCGCCGAGAACGAGGCGCAGGTGGGGATGCCGCCGAGAAGCAACTAAGAGATCGCAAAACCCCTCTCCCCGCGGGAGAGGGGGTAGGGGTGAGGGGCGCGGCGAGAGCCGCGCTCTTTTTTTCTAGCGCCTCTTGAAGTGCTTCTCGAGGTCCACCTCCGACAGGGACAGCACGACCGGCCGTCCGTGCGGGCAGGTGAACCGGTCGCGCGTCTTCGCCCAGTCCGAGAGCAGGTGGCGGATCTCTTCCCCGGCCAGGTGGTAGCGGATCGTGACCGCGGAACGGCAGGCGAGGCTCGCCGCGAGACGGTCGCGCCGCAGGGCCTCGTCGGAGGCGCCCGCGTCGGCCAGAGCGGCCAGCGCGGCGCGGAGCGTCTCGACGGGAGCGCGCTCGGTCGATTCGGCCGGTAGCGCGGCGATCGCGTACGAACGGCCGGACATGGGCTCGATCTCGAATCCCGACGCGGCGAGGTCGCCGGAGCGCGCGGCGAGCGTGACGGCCTCTTCGGGCGTCGCCTCGAAGAGGACCCGCAGGAGCAGCTTCTGCGAGAGGACGCGGCCCGACGCGATGCGGTCGCGGATGCGCTCGTACAGCGTGCGCTCGTGGGCGGCGTGCTGATCGATGACCAGGAGCCCCTCGGGCCCGCTCGCGAGGATGAACGACTCGCGGTACTGGCCGATCGGCACGAGCTCGGGGACGCGCCTCTCGGGCCCCGGCGACGGCGCCTCGGCTCCGGCCTCGGGCGGAGACGGCGGCGGCACGATGACGGGCACCGTGGGCGGCGCCGCGAACGGGTCGCGGTAGGTCGCCGCCGGCTCGGCGATCACGGTCCCCGTCGGCACCGGGCGCAGGCGGCGCTCCTCCTTGCCGGCGAGGAGCGCCGAGTGGAGCGCGTGGTACACGAGGCGGAACGCCGTCGCCGAATCGGCGAAGCGCACCTGCGTCTTGGCCGGTGAGACGTTGACGTCGACGACGCCCGCGTCGGCGGTCAGGAAGAGGAAGGCTCCGGGATGGCGGTCGATCCGGATCGCGTCGCGCGCCGCCTGCCCGATCGCCCGGGAGAGGCCGCGGTCCTCGATCGGGCGGCCGTTGACGAAGAGGTACTGGTGTCGGCGGCTCGGGAACGTCACGCTGCCCCGCGTCGCGTACCCCGCCAGCCGCAGACCGCCGGCCCGCGCCTCGAAGCTCTCGAGCTCTCCCAGCGTGGCGCGTCCGAACACCTGGAGGATGCGCGCGCCCCGGTCCACCGCGGCGGGGGCATCGAGCGTCTCGCGGCCGTTGGACCTCAGCGTGAAGGCGACGGCGGGGCTCGACAGCGCGGCGCGCGTGACGGCGACGGCGACCGCCCTGGCTTCCGCCTCGGCCGAGGCGAGGAACTTCCGCCGGGCCGGGGTCTTCGAGAACAGGCCTTCGACCAGCACGTCCGTGCCGCGCGGGCGCGCGGCCGGCTCCTCGGTCGCGGAGCCGCCGTGCTCGATCCGCAGGCGCACGGCCTCCGGCGAGCTTCCGTCCGACGTCGTCAGCGTGAGGCGGGAGACGGAGGCGATCGACGGCAGGGCCTCGCCGCGGAAGCCGAAGGTCGCGACGCGCGCGAGGTCGTCGTCGGAGGCGATCTTCGACGTCGCGTGCCGCTCGAGCGCGAGCCGCGCGTCCTCCGCCGACATGCCGGCGCCGTCGTCGCGGACGAGGATCCGGTCGATGCCGCCGCCATCCACCTCGACCTCGATCCGCGAGGCGCCCGCGTCGAGCGCGTTCTCGACGAGCTCCTTGACCGCCGACGCGGGACGTTCCACGACCTCTCCGGCGGCGATGCGATCGATGACCTCGCTCGAGAGGCGGTGCACGCGCGGCATCGCGCGAGAGTGTATCGCCTGGTCGCTCCCCTTCCTTTCTCTTCGGCGCCCGGCCCTCGCGACGCTCGGCCCGAACACCGACGCGGCGTTCCTTCGCCGCGGGTCGCTCGCGACAATCAGATAACGGAGATGCGCCGGCGAACTCCGCGAAAGGGGTTCGACAATGCGAAGAAGGATCGTGCCGGTGCTCGCCCTCTGCGTTCTGGTGACAAGCGCTTCTGTCGGTCGCGGACAGAACGGACCCGACAACGACCCCGACGGAGCGCCGGGATACGTGAACAGCGTCTTCCATCACGGCCCGGTGGACTCGGTGAACATGTACAACGGCCAGCTGACGGTCCCCATCTCCCTCGGCCCGTCGTACCCGGTCGGGCCGAAGCTCCGGGTCCAGGTGGTGCTGACCTACAACTCCCGCTCGATCGACTACGGCGCGCCGACGACGCAGAGCCCGGAATTCTTCTATCGCCCGCTGGTGGGCAACCCCTCTCTCGGCTCCGGCTGGGAGTTGACGCCGGGCGCCATCAAGAACTGCAAGCACGGCACGATCACGGGCGTGTGCTACTTCGCCGCGGACGGAAGCCAGCACATGTTCGCCACGGGGCCGAAGGCGAGCGACGCCTCTCCGCTGTACCTGTCTCCGACCGGTTCGACGGGCCCGTACGACATGTGGGACGGGGACGGCAATCACTACTTCTTCAACAACCACGTGAGCGGGTACGACGACGTCGGCCTGCCGGAGGGGTACACCCACGACTTCGGCCGCGGCCGGGACGGCTGGTATCTGAGCTCGGTGACGGATCCCTACGGCAACTCCTACTCGATCTCGTACTACTCGACGGCCGAGGTCACGACGCCCCGCTGGACGTACGCGCCGGGACCGTTTCCGTGCCTGGCCCCGAACCTCTTCGAGATGCGGACGCCGGCCGGAACGGGAACATGGATTCCGAAGGACATCACCCTGCCCTCCGGTAGCAGGATCCACTTCGACACCCGGACGGTGCTGGGTGTATAGACCGGAGAGATGGTGGACAGGTGTTCGGAGACATAGTGGACGGTTTATTGGTCATGGTTGGGGGAGGGGCTGGGGGTGGGGGTTTAGGTTGATGTGGGCGATTTTCTGGTGAGCAAAGAAGATGTCGAAGTGGCCATCCTCAACGGAAGGCCTCACGGCGACTTGCTGACCCACGAAGCTGCAACCGACCTTGAAAGGCTTTCCTC
>DAHUXD010000004.1 GCA_027307335.1 Acidobacteriota bacterium | reverse complement strand
TACCCCTCTCCCTCCGGGAGAGGGGGTAGGGGTGAGGGGCCGCCTCTACCCCAGCGCCCTCCTCGCCTTCTCGAGCGCCCTCTCGAGCGACGCGTCGATGCCGAGCGATACGGCCTCCTCGAAGCTCGTCCAGCGGATCGGCCTCGTCGGATCGTCGGACGCGCCGGGATCCGCCTCGCTCCGGCTCGTCAGGAGAAACCGCACGTCGAAGTGATGGTGCGCGGCATCGCGGCCGCGCGCCGGAATCGGGTGGACGTCGACGTCGAAGATCGCGGGACCGAGAGGCGCGTCGAAGCGGGCGATGCCGGTCTCCTCCTGCGCCTCGCGGAGCGCCGCGTCGAACACGGTCGCGTCGCTCTCCTCGGTGTGGCCGCCCGGCTGCAGCCACCGCGACAGCCTCCGGTGCAGGATCAGCAGGAACTCCGATCCGTCCGGCCGCGCGACGACGGCGCTGCCGGTGACGTGGCCCTCCGGGTTCTCGCGGGCAAACGGGTCCGCCGGAGCGCCGACGAAGCGGCGCAGCCGCTCGAGCGACGCCGTCTCGCCGGGCCCCTCCGGCGCGTAGCGGGCGAGCGCGTTCGCGAGCTCTCGACGGTCCACGAGGGCATCCTAAGCCCCCTGCGCTAGCATCCGGTCTCAACAGAGAAGAGGAAGAGATGGATCCAGTGTGGCTCGCGCGGCTTCAGTTCTCGCTCACCGTGATGTTCCACTTCCTGTTTCCGCCGATCTCGATCGGCCTCGGGTTCCTGATCTTCGTCCTGGAGACGGCCCGCTGGCGAACGGGCCGCGACGTGTACCGGCGCGCGTCCGACCTCTGGATCCGCATCTTCGCGATCAACTTCGCCGTCGGCGTCGCGACCGGGATCGTCATGGAATTCGAGTTCGGCACGAACTGGGCCGGCTACTCGCGCTTCGTCGGCGACATCTTCGGCGCGCCGCTCGCGGCCGAGGGCGTCCTCGCGTTCTTCCTCGAGTCGGGCTTCCTCGGCCTCCTCGTCTTCGGGCGCCGCCGCATCTCCTCGTTCGTGCGGTGGTTCGCGTCCGCCATGGTGTCGCTCGGGACCGCGCTCTCCGCCTTCTGGATCCTCGTCGCGAACTCGTGGATGCAGACGCCCGCCGGCTACCGGATCGAGGGCGGCCGCGCCCTCCTGACGGACTTCGGCGCCGCGGTCCTGAATCCGTCGACGCTGCCCCGCCTCGCGCACACCCTCTCGGCCGCGGTGTGCATGGGCGCGTTCGTGATGGCGGGGGTCTCGGCCTGGTACGCGCGCCGCGGCCTCCACCCCTCGGTCACCCGCGTTTGCCTGCGCCTCGGCGTCGTGGCAGCGTTCGCGGGCGCGGTCCTCGTCTTTCTCACGGGCGACCGGCACGCGCGGCAGGTCGCGCACACCCAGCACGCGAAGTTCGCCGCCATGGAGGGGATCTACTCGACCGAGCGCGGCGCGCCGCTCATCCTCTTCTCGCTGCCGCCGACCCAGCACGGGCCGACGCCGGGTCCGGAGATCGCGGTCACGCAGCTGACCTCGTTTCTCGCCTTCGGCAACTTCCAGGCGCCGATCGAGGGCCTGAAGTCGTTTCCGTTCGACGAGTGGCCGCCGGTCGCCGTGACGTTCCTCGCCTTCCACAACATGGTCATCGTCGCCAACCTGATCGCGCTCGTCGCGCTCTGGGGACTCCTCCTGCTCCTGCGCGGCCGCCTCGAGACCGCGCGCGGGTGGCAGGCGCTCATGATGTGGTCGGTGCCGCTGCCGATGATCGCGATCCAGCTCGGCTGGCTGACGGCGGAGGTCGGGCGGCAGCCGTGGATCGTCTACGGCGTGCTCCGGACGGCCGACGGCGTCTCGAAGGTCGTCCGCGCGCCGGAGATTCTCTTCTCGCTTCTCCTCTTCTCGGCCGTCTACCTGGTGCTCGGCGCGCTGTGGCTCTTCCTCATCCTGCGCGAGATCGGCCGGGGTCCCGAGCCGTTCGAGCTCTCCGGGGCGGAAGCGGAGGCGTCGCATGCCGTGGCTTGAGACGGTCTGGTTCCTGCTGATCGGACTCCTGCTCGCCGGCTACGCGATCCTCGACGGGTTCGACCTCGGCGCGGGGATGCTCCATCTCTTCGTCGCGAAAAACGACCGCGAGCGGCGCGAGGTCATGAACGCGATCGGCCCCGTCTGGGACGGCAACGAGGTCTGGCTGCTGACCGCGGGAGGGGCGCTCTTCGCGGCGTTTCCAAGGGTGTACGCGACGGTCTTCTCCGGGCTGTACCTCGCGCTGATGCTGCTCCTCGTGGCGCTCATCCTGCGCGCGGTCTCGATGGAGTTCCGGAGCAAGCTCGAGGCGCCGCGCTGGCGGGCCGCGTGGGACGTCGTGTTCGCCGTGTCCTCGTTCGTCCCGTCGCTGCTCTTCGGCGTCGCGATCGGCAACGTCGTGCGCGGGATCCCGCTCGACGGAGAGCAGGAATTCGCGGGGACGTTCTTCGGCCTTCTCAATCCGTTCTCCCTCGCGGTCGGTCTCTTCGCGATCGCGATGTTCCTCACGCAGGGCGCCGCCTGGCTGCAGGTCCGGACCGAGGGCACCGTCCGGCAGCGGGTCCTCGCGGCGGGACGGGCGTCGCGGATCGCGTGGATCGCCCTGTGGATCGCCGTGACTGCGCTCGCCCGCGTGGCCGCTCCGGGGACGTCGGCCGCGTGGACGCGCTGGGAGCCGTGGATTCCGGCGATGCTCACGGCCGTCTTCCTGTTCGGGCTCGCTCGGAGCTGGGGCCGCGGCCGCAAGGGACGCGCGTTCCTCTTCTCGTCGGCGGCGATCGGAGCGATCCTCGCGACGCTCGGCCTCGTGCTCTACCCGACGATCGTGCCGGCGCTCGGGACGCCCGAGCGGAGCCTGACGATCGAGAACGCGGCGTCCTCGACGAAGACCCTCGGCGTCATGCTCGCGATCGCGCTCGCCGGCATGCCGGTCGTCGTCGGGTACACGGCGTACATCTATTCCCGGTTCAAGGGACCCGTGGTCGTCGACGAGCACGGGTACTGAAGAGAAGCTCGTCGCGGCGCGGAGCGCCGCCGCCACCTTCTCCTTCTCCCGGCGGGAGAGGGGCGGGGTGAGGGGGGGCCTCTACGAGTCCGTCGAGGTCTCGTCGACCTCGTCGCGCACCTTGTGCACGAGCGCCTCGACCGACTTCTCGTCGAGGCCCTCGGGGCCGACGCCGCGCTTGACGAAGTCCACCCACTCGCCATCGACCTTCACCTGCACGGTCAGGAGCCGCGCGCGGCCGTAGGAACAGACGCGTACCGACAGATTCGGCAGCGCATAGACCGCCTGGCGGTTGCCCGAGTCGTCGGGCGGCGAGGCTTCCTGGGCCTTGTAGCCCATCTGCCGGAAAGCGGTGCCGATGCGGTCGAAGGCGGCGTCCAACGTCAGCATGGTGAAACCTCGCTCGGTGCGGCAGATTCTATTGCAGAGGTGCGAGGGTCGAGAGCCCGACGGGCGGGGACGAGCCCCGCCCCTGCGAAACCCCCCGTTGGGGCGGCCCTTGCGGCCGCCCGCGGCGCCTAGCCGCGCCCGCGGTAGTCGCTCGACAACATCAGCAACTGTCCCGCGCGCTCCTCGCGCTCCTCGTGCTCGGCCGCGGCGGCGGCCAGCGCGGCGGCGCCGCGCTCTCCCCACCACCCGCGCGCCTCTGCGGTCGTCCACGCCGGCGCGACGCCGCAGGCCTCGAGGGCCGCGTCGAGCTCCTCGGCGGAGCCGGGCCGATCCGCGCGCTCGAAGGAGAGGCAGCGCTGGATCAGGCACTCGAGCGCTGCGGTCCCCGCCGCGTCCCTCGCACCGGGGATGGGCGCCGGCGGGCCCTCGCGCTCGCGCTTGAACACCTCGAGCGCGGTGCGGCCCGGAAACGGCGGCGCGCCCGTCAGGAGGTAGTACCCGACCGCGCCCAGGCCGAAGATGTCCGCGCGCGCGTCGAGCTTGCCCGGATCGGACATGCCCTCGGGCGCCATGTAGAGCGGCGTGCCGAGGAGCGAGCCGTCCTGCGAGAGGGCGGCGTCGTGCGCGCCGGGCGCGGCCTCCGCCTGCTCGACGTCGCCGACCTCCTTGACGAGCCCGAAGTCGAGGATCTTCAGGAAGTCCGGAATGCCGCCGTAGACGCAGAGCATCAGGTTCTGCGGCTTGATGTCCCGGTGGATCAGCCCCGCGGCGTGCGCCTCGGTGAGCGCGCCGCAGGCCTGGCGGAGCAGGTGCACGACGCGCCCCGGCGGCAGCGCGCCGTCGTAGTCGACGAGCTGCGCGAGGTTGATCCCGTGCAGCAGCTCCATCGCGTAATAGAAGACGCGCTCGTTCGTGCGGCCGTAGTCGTAGATCGCGATCGTGCTCGGATGCGTGAGGCCCGCGGTCAGCTGCACCTCGCGCTCGAACCGCGCGACCGCGCGCTCGCCCTCGACGCCGGGGGCGAGCAGCTTGACCGCCGTCGGACGGCGCAGCAGCGCGTGCCGCGCCTCCCACACGACGCCCATCGCGCCCTTGCCGAGCTTGCGCACGAGCTTGTACGGTCCGACCTTCTCGGCCTGGCGCCGCAGGCGCGAGATCGTCCGGAGCGCCGTGATCGTCACGAGGCCGATCAGCGAGACCGCGATGCCCGCGAGCGCCGCCTCGACGGCGGCCCGGCGGGACGGCGTGAACGCGCCGGGCAGCGCGAAGACGTCGAGCGTCCAGTTGCGATCGCCCGGAAGAGGAACGATGAACGACTGATTCAATCCCTCGCGGACGGCGGCGGGAGGAGCGCCGCCCCGTTCCGCGAGCGGCGGCGCCTTCGGCTCGCTCGCATCGCGCAGCCGGAGCCCGATGCCCGAGGCGTCGATCCGCGACGCCGCCTTGTTGACGAGCGGCTCCACGCGGAGGATCCCCAGCACGAAGCCGAGCAGCGCCTTCGGGCGCAGCTCCTCGGATCCGGGATCGCCGCCGCGATAGACCGGCGCGTAGGCCGCGACGACCGGCGCGCTGCGGCGACCCGCGCTCTCGACCAGCTCGAAGGGCGGCGAGAAAGTGATCACGCCCTTGTCCCGGGCCTTGGAGGCGGTGGCCCACCGCGGAGGGCTCGAGGCGATGTCGAATCCGAGGGCGCGGGCGCTCGGCGGCTCCATATAGAGGATCGGAACGTAGAGGTCGCGGTGACCGACGGGGGCCATCCTGCCTTCCGCGATCTCCCAGAAGCCGTTGTCCATCACGTGGTCGGCCTTGGCGGCCGCCTCGCTCGCGGCGCGTTCGGTCCCCCGCACGAGCGGCAGCCATTCGAAGGCGTACACCTCGGGGTTGCGCGCGAGCATCGGGTACGCGAGCAGGCGGAACTGGCCGCGGGTGACGGGCCGATCGGACGCGCCCATGAAGCTCTGCAGCGTGTACAGATTCTCGAGCGCGAGCGTCAGGCGCTCGGTCACCAGGGCCTGCAGGCGCTGCGCCTTCTCCGCGAAGGCGAACTGGACGGCGGCGCGCGTGCGCGCGAAGACGTAGGCGCCGAGGCCGAGGGAGAGCGCGACGAAGACGGCGGCGATCAGGAGGTCCGTCGCCCGCAGCGAGGAGCGCCAGAGGAAGAAGGCCGAGCGCATCCGGCGGATCGAAAACCGGCTGGTCTCGACCGGTCCGCTGGAGGCGGTCCCTCCGGTGGTGATCACGGTGCGGGGAAGCTTAGAACGGATGCGAGGGTTCCGTTCCGGCGCGGGCGGGGGCGAGCCCCGCCCCTACGAAGGTCCGTGTAGGGGCGGCCCTCGCGGCCGCCCGATCAAGAGGCGGTTCGGTGTCTCTCCCGCCCAGCCAGGAGTCCCGCCCCCACGAGGTCCGTGTAGGGGCGGCCCATGCGGCCGCCCGATCAAGAGGCGGTTCGGTGTCTCTACCGCCCAGCCAGGCGGCCCGCCCCCAC
>DAHUXD010000046.1 GCA_027307335.1 Acidobacteriota bacterium | reverse complement strand
GCTGCCGGCGGCGGCGCCGGTGCCGCGGCAACGGGAGCCGGAGCGGGGGGAGCCGGGGCGGGCGCCGCGGCCGGAGCGCCGGCGGGCTTCTCCGAGGCCTCGCCGATCGAGCCGACGACCGTGTTGATAGCGACCGTCGCGCCCTCGAGGACCCTGATCTCGAGCAGGGTGCCCGCGACCGGCGACGGGATTTCGGCGTCGACCTTGTCCGTCGAGATCTCGAAGATCGGCTCGTCGCGCTTGACCGGGTCGCCGACCTTCTTCAACCACTTGGTGATGGTGCCCTCGGCGATCGACTCGCCCATCTGCGGCATGATGATCTCGGTGGCCATCGCTCGTTCCTCCTCCACCGCGGACTCGGGGCGCGAGGCGGAAGCGCTCGCTCGACCCGGCCCGACCGCCGAAGGATAACATCCGTTCGCCGGTCGCCGGCGTCCTCTCGCCGAAAAGCCCGAGACATCGCGCGCGCTCCCGCGTACGTTTCTCCCGGAGGTCGAAAATGGAACAAGCTCCGCGTTTCCGGCTGACCGAGAAGGTGATCGCCGGCGCGTTCCTCGTTCTCCTCGGCGCGCTGTTCATCCTGGACAACCTGCGCCTCGTCGACGCGGGCTCGCTGTGGGACTACTGGCCGCTCCTCCTGGTCGGGCCGGGTCTCGCGCGGCTCCTCAATCCGTCGCGGCCGGGACAGCGCGTCTGGGGCGCGATTCTCGTCGCCGTCGGAGGGTTCCTGATCCTGCGCAACCTCGGTTACCTGTGGGTGCCCTTCCACCGCCTGTGGCCGTTCGCGCTCGTCGTCCTCGGCGCGTACCTGATCTGGCAGACGACGACGCCGCGCGCCGGCGCGGCGGTGATGAGCGCGCCCGCACCCGGGCTCGCGACGAGTCCGGGCGAGCGGGCCTTCGAGGGTGCGCGCGCCGGCCTGGCGGCGACGGAGGGCTTCACGGGCTCCGCCGGCGTCGCGGAGCTGAGCGAGTTTGCCCTGTGCGGCGGGGGCCACCGGCTCGTGCAGACGCCGGATTTCCGCGGCGGAACGGTCACGGTGATCGCGGGCGGGTTCGACATCGATCTGCGCGAGGCCGCGATGACGCGGGACGAAGTCTCGGTCGAGATCTTCGTCATGATGGGGGGGGTCGTCTTCCGCGTCCCGGAGGGCTGGAAGGTCGTCGTCAACGTCACGCCTCTCCTGGGAGGCGGGGACGTGAAGGCGCGCACGGTCCTTCCTCCCGACGGACGGGTCCGGACGATGGTCATCAACGGGTTCATCCTGATGGGCGGCATCGAAGTGAAGAACTGAGAGTTCCGAGCAGAGAGAAGAGGCCCGCGCCATGCACCCGATCCTCGCTCACCGCGGCCGGCTGCTCCCGTACCTCGCCGCCTGTGCGCCGCTCGCCGCGATCCTGACGGCGATGCTCGCCCGGCCGGGAGGGCTGTCCCTCGTCGAGGCGGTGACGATGGCCGTCCCGCTGACCTTCGCCTACGCGTTCATGGGCCTCTCGGCCTGGTATCCGTGCCGCCAGCTGCCGCTCGCGCGGTCGCGAATCCTGCCCCTCGTGCTGACGCACGCCACGGCCGCCGCGCTGGTCTCGTCGCTCTGGGTCGGCCTCGGCGTGGTGCTCGCCGCCGTCCTCGGCCTTCTGTCGCGTTTCGAAGGTCTCCGCGACCGTTTCGTCGGCCAGGCGGTCGCGCTGTGGGCGGCCGGCCTGCTCCTGTACGTCCTCGCCGCCGCGCTCAACTACGTGCTCCTCGCGCTGGAGGCCGCCTCGGAGGCGGAGCGGCGCGAGGCGGAGCTCGCGATCCTCGCGCGCGAGGCGGAGCTCGCCGCGCTGAAGGCGCAGATCCGGCCGCACTTCCTCTTCAACAGCCTGAATTCGATTGCCTCCCTCGCCGCGACCGACCCGCCGCGGGCCGAGCAGATGTGCGTCCGCCTCGGCGAGTTCCTGCGGAGGAGCCTCGCTCTCGGCGAGAAGAAGTCGATCTCGGTCGGCGAGGAGATCGAGCTGTCGCGCGCGTACCTCGCGGTCGAGGCGCTGCGCTACGGCTCGCGGCTGGAGGTCGAGGAGGACCTGGACGAGCGGGGGCAGAAGTGTCTCGTGCCGCCGCTGCTCCTCCAGCCGCTGGTCGAGAACGCGGTGCGGCACGGCATCGCGACGCGCGTCGAGGGCGGCACCCTCCGCGTCGGCGTCGCCTGCGGCGCCGGCCGGCTGCGGATCCTGATCGAGAACCCGCTCGACCCGGAGGGGCCGGCGAGGCCGGGAGGAGGCCGCGGGCTCGCGAACGTTCGCCAGCGTCTCGCCGCCCGGTACGGCGAGGAGGCCCTGTTCGCCGCGAAGCGGCTCGCGGATCGTTACCTCGTCGTGATCTCGGTGCCGGCGGAGATGCCCGCGTGACCGGACCGGCGGAGGGCGCCGCTCCGCTGAAGGTCCTGATCGTCGACGACGAGGAGCCCGCGCGCGCGATCCTGCGCCGCCACCTGGAGGCGCTTCCCGGAGTGCGCGTCGCCGGCGAGTGCGGCGACGGCTTCGAGGCCGTGCGTGCCGCGACCACGCTGTCGCCCGACGTCGTGTTCCTCGACATCGAGATGCCGAAGCTCGACGGGTTCGAGGTGCTCGAGCTCCTCGACCGCTCGATCGCGCCCGTCTTCGTCACCGCGTACGACGAGCACGCCGTGCGGGCGTTCGAGGTCGCCGCGGTCGATTACGTCCTGAAGCCGTTCGCGGCGGAGCGCATCGCGCTCGCGGTCGACCGGGCCCGGGCGCGGCGAGCCGCGGGAGCGAGCGTCCCGACCGACGGCCTCAAGGCCGCGGTCCGGCCGGCGGCGACGCCGCTCGGCCGGATCGTCGTCCGGGACGGCAGCCGTGTCCACGTGATCCCGGTCGACCGGCTCGATGCCGCGGAGGCGCAGGACGATTACGTGGCGCTCAAGGCCGAGGGCCGGACGTACCTGAAGCCGCAGACGCTCACGAGTCTCGCCGCGGCGCTCGATCCCGTCCGCTTCGTCCGCGTGCACCGGTCGCATCTCCTGCGGCTCGACGCGCTCGCCCGTATCGAGCCGCTCGGCGCCGGCGGCCACGTCGCCGTGCTCGCCGACGGGACCCGGATCCCGGTGAGTCGCGAAGGCTACGCGCGCCTCAAGGAAAAGCTCGGCTAAAGACCTTTCCTGCCCCTGTCCCAGAGGACGGGTCGTTGTATAGTGTCGCTCGCGGGGATCGGCCCGTGTTTCTCCTCAAGCGGCTGGAAGGGTGGAGGTTCAATGCGAAATCCAGGCTCTGGACGTGTACGTGTATCTGCGAACGGAGCCCGGACCCTCGCCGCGCTATCGGCCCTGCTGATCAGCGCGCCCGCGGCACTCGCCCAGACGACGCCCGTCGCCGGGCAGAACGTCAACATGGTGGCGGGCACCTCCTGGCCGGGCGGCGATCCGTTCCTGCAGCGCCAGAACGAGCCGTCGCTCGCGGTCTCCTCGCGCAACCCGATGCACCTCCTCGCCGGCGCGAACGACTACCGCACGGTCGACATCCCCGTGTCCGACATCGTGCCCGGCTCGCTCGCGGGCGACGCCTGGCTCGGCGTCTTCAAGTCCTTCGACGGCGGCCTCACCTGGCAGAGCTATCTCCTGCCGGGCTATCCGCAGGACCAGTCGCCGGTCGGCCTCGCTTCGCCGCTGAAGGCCTACAACGCCGCCGCGGACCCCACGATCCGGGCCGGGACGGGCGGCGTCTTCTACTACAGCGGCATCGCTTTCAACCGCGGCACCAACAACGGCGCGGTCTTCGTGTCGACCTTCTTCGATACGAACCAGAAGGAGAACGGCAACGCCCCGGCCGGCACGGACGCGCTGCAGTACCAGCGGACCGTCGTCGTCGACACGGGCACGTCGGGCCAGTTCCTCGACAAGACCTGGGTCGCCGTCGACATCCCGCGCTCCGGGGGAGGGACCTGCACGTTCCCGGGGCTGACCGGCTCGCAGACGGTGAAGGCCGGCAACGTCTACCTGGTCTGGAGCCGCTTCACCGGCTCGACCTCGACGAAGATCATGTTCTCGCGGTCGCTCGACTGCGGAAAGACGTGGTCGAACCCCATGAAGCTCTCGGAGTCGAGCTCCGTCAACCAGGGCACGAACCTCGCGATCGACCCGCCGAGCGGCAAGGTGTACGCCGCGTGGCGGCAGTTTCAGACGTCGTCGAACCCCGACTCGATCCTGATCGCGCGCTCGGATGACTTCGGCAAGACCTTTGCCTCGAGGAACACTTATACGGTCGCGACCATCGCGCCGTTCGACCAGGCGATGAGTGGCACCCGCTTCCGCACGAACACGCTGCCGTCCGTCGCGGCGTCGGTCGACGCCGGCGGCACGAGCCGCGTGCACGTCGCGTGGGCGCAGCGGACCGGCGCGAACCAGGACGCGCGCATCGTGGTGTCGACGTCCGCGAACTCGGGTCAGACCTGGAGCGCGCCGGCGCCGGTGGACAACGGGGCGATCTCGGACGATGCCGGGAACAACTTCACCCGCGGCCACCAGTTCATGCCGCAGCTGACGTTCGCCGCCGGCCGCCTGATGCTCGTGTACTACGACCAGCGGCTCGATCACACGCTCTCGCTCTTCTATCCGAACAACCCGTTCACGCCGGACGCGCAGGGACGCTTCTACCTGCGCACCCAGGCGCTGCGGGGCGAGCTGATCAGCCCCGGCCAGAGCGCCGTCTTCACGCTCTTCGTCGACGACGACGCCTCGATCCTGACCCAGCGCCGCCACACGATCGACCTGCGGGTCGCCGACGCGCTGCCCGCCGCGGCGCCGAGCTTCGCGTCGGCGAGCGTGTCGCAGTACCGGATGGGCCTGTGGGCGCCGGACGCGAACGGCGTCTACAACGACGATCAGGACAATCCGATCAGCCCGCAGCCGCCGGACCACGTGTATCAGCTCCAGGTCAACGCGCCGAACCTGCCGATGTTCTCGCAGGGAACGGTGCCGTTCCTCGGCGATTACATCGACATTGCGGGTCAGAGCTTCCTCGCGCACACGGACGGCACGTGGACCTACAGCACCGCGGCGTCCACGCCGCCGGTGTTCTACGCGACGTGGACCGACAACCGCGACGTGGTGCCGCCGCTGGATCCCAACACGGGGCTCGTGGACTGGTCGAAGTACACGCCGCCGATCTCGGCGACGAACGCGGGCGACGGGACGAGCACGAGCATCCTCGACCCGACGCAGAAGGTCCCGGCCTGCCTGGGGCAGTACACCGGCAGCCGGAACCAGAACATCTACATGAGCCGCGTCACCGAGGGGCTCCTCGTCGGCTCGCCGCAGGACGCGAAGCCCCTCTTCGCGGCGCCCAAGCAGCGCGCGTTCATCGTGACGGCGCAGAACCTCACCAGCCAGAACCGGACCTTCACCTTCAGCGTCACGCCGGCGGCCGGCGTCGCCGCGTCGTTCCAGCAGGGCTCGCCCGTGACGTCCCTGGCCGGCATCTCGATCCCCGCCCGCTCCGGCGCGGCCCGGCCGGTGTTCGCGAGCTCCGCCAACGTCGCGGGCAGCATGACCGTCAGCGTCACCGAGACGACGGCGGGCTGCAGCCCGTGTCTCTCCGGCTCGGTCGTGATGAATCCCGAAGGATCCGTGCCCCCGCTCGCGGAGCCGGACGGCGCCTCGCAGGACATCGGCTCCGTCGAGGTCTACACGCCGACGTTCGCGGTCTGGAACCCGAGCAACTCGAACGACCCGAACAACCCCAATCCGTACGTCAACATCACCGATCCGAACCAGAACATCTCGAACCAGAACATCTCCAATCAGAACATCTCGAACGCCGACCCGGCGATCCAGAACATCTCGAACCAGAACATCTCGAATCAGAACATCTCCAACCAGAACATCTCGAACCAGAACATCTCGAACCCGAGCCCGGCGATCCAGAACATCTCGAATCAGAACAACTCGAACCAGAACATCTCGAACGTCACGGTCGCGAACCAGAACATCTCGAACCAGAACATCTCCAACCAGAACATCTCGAATCAGAACATCTCGAACGCGCCGTACACCGACGCGAATTACGCGATCGTCAACAGCGGCAACACGACGCACTCGTATCGCGTGGCCCTGTACGGCAACAATCCCAACCACATCCCGCTGCAGGTCATCGCGACGAAGAACTCGCAGACGCCGGCGGCGATCGGCTGCACGCTGCAGAGCGTGCCGCAGAGCACCGTCCTCGCGACGGCGAACGGGACGATCGCGGCCTCGATCGGCGACGCGACGAACCCCAACATCGGGGACGGCAGCCTGGACAACGCGACCATTCCGATCGGTCCGGGCGAAACGGTGTTCCTGACCCTCCGCGGCCAGGCGACCCACGACCAGATGCTCGCGCTCATCCAGCAGCTGACGCCCGTCGTGACCGCGCACGGCGCGAACACCGGCGCCGGGTCGGCCTCGTTCGCCCTGCTGCTCCAGATCCAGGCGGTCGGCGGCACGACGCTGCCGGTCGCGCTCGTCGGCGTCCCCTACACGACCACGCTCCAGGCCGCGGGCGGCCAGGCGCCGCTGACGTGGGCGCTCGCCCCCGGGAGCGTCCTGCCGTCGGGACTGACCCTGTCCCCGGCGGGCGTGATCTCCGGAACGCCGACGGGTTCGGGTTCCTTCAACTTCACCATCCAGGTGACGGACTCGACGGTCGGCACGCCGCAGAAGGCGACGCAGACGTTCAGCCTGCAGATCAACGCCCGGGCGACGACGACCTCGATCGCCTTCGCGCCCTCGACGGTCTTCGTGGGACAGCCGTCGACCGTCACCGTCACGGTCGCGGACAGCGAGCCGACCGGAACGAAAGTCACGCCGTCAGGCTCGGTCGCGCTGACGGGGCAGGGACTCTCGCCGACGAGCTGCAATCTCTCGCAAGCTTCGCTCGGGGTCGCCACGTGCGCCGTGACCGCGACGCCGACCGCGGTCGGCACCGATACGGTCGGCGCGACCTTCTTGCCAGCCACGACCGCGCACCTGACGAGCAGCGCTCCTTCGTCCCCCCTCACGGTCAACAAGGCGTTCACTTCGGTGGCCGTGACGTCGAGCGTCGCGTCGCCCGTGTTCGGCCAGAGCGTCATGTTCACGGCGACGGTGACCGTCACGGCGCCGGGATCCGGCACGCCGACAGGCAGCGTCACCTTCTACGACAACGGCGTCTCCCTCGGCAGCGCCGCGCTCTCCGGCAACGCGGCGACGCTTTCGACCGCCGCGCTTTCGGTTGCCGGGCACTCGATCACCGCCACCTACGCCGGCGACGCGAACTTCTCGACCGGCACCTCGGGCGTGTTCAACCAGCCGGTCGGCAAGGCCGCGACGTCCACGAGCATCGGCTCGGCGCCGAATCCGTCCGTCTTCGGATCCGCAGTCACCTTCACGGCGACCGTCGCCGCGACGGCGCCCGGCGCGGGCACGCAGACCGGAACCGTGACCTTCTACGACGGCGGCGTCGTGCTCGGATCGTCGGCGGTCTCGGGCGGCACGGCGAGCCTCGCCACTGCGGCTCTCATCGGCGGCGTCCACATGATCACCGCCTCCTACGGCGGCGACGGCAACTTCAACGGCAGCTCGTCGGCGGCGCTCGCGCAGACCGTCAGCCCGGCCGGCAGCGCCACCACCGTCTCCTCGAGCCTCAATCCCTCGATCCAGGGGCAGCCGGTGACGTTCACGGCCACGGTCACTTCGGCCGCCGGCGTGCCGACCGGGACGGTCAACTTCCTCGACGGCGCGGCCATCATCGGTTCGGGCGTCCTCTCCGGAAATTCCGCGACGTTCTCAACGAGCGCCCTGACCGGAGGCGTCCACTCGATCACGGCGGCCTACCTCGGCGATGCGAGCCACCTGCCGTCGACGTCGGCCGCGCTCGCGCAGACGGTCCTCGTGTTCTACACGTTCACCGGGTTCCTGCCGCCGATGGCCACAGCAGGGACGATCGGCTCCCCGAGCTTCTCCGGTTCGTCGAACTACGGCTCCGCGCAGCCGATCAAGTGGCAGCTCCAGGACGCGAACGGGAACTACATCAGCGACCTGACCACGACGACGAACCTGTCGGCGGCGCCGTACCCCGCCGGCGTCTGCTCGGGGCAGGCGAGCGGGGCGCCCGTGCTGCTCTACTCGCCGACGGCCGGAGCGAAGGGCGGGAGCACGTTCCGCTACGACACCGGGGGCAACCAGTTCATTTTCAACTGGAACACCGGCTACATGGCCGGCCCCGGCTGCTACGAGCTCGAGCTCCAGCTGAACGACGGCAGCGCGATCAAGGCGACGATCGAGCAGCTGCAGTAGAACCGAAGGGCACGCGATGAAGGGCGGCGCGCGGGCGCCGCCCTTTTCTATTTCCCGCCGAGCCGCTTGCGGGCGTCGGCGACGAGCTCGTCGCCGGGTCCGGTCTTCACCGCGAGGAAGCTCTTGTAGGCGTCGGCGGCCGCGGGACTCTTCAGCCCTTCCTTGGCGCGGCCAAGGTAGTACTCGACGGGTGGGAACACGCGGTAGCTCGGCGACTCCTCGAGGAAGACGGCCGTCGCCTCGCCGCGCCGCTTGACGCAGGCCTCGAGCTCGGCGTCGGCCTCCGCGAAGGCGCCGGCCGCGACGTAGGCCCGCCCGAGCGCGAAGCGGCCGGCCCACGTGTCGGCGATCTTCTTCGCCGCCTGGAAGTGCCGGATCGCCTCCGCCGACTTGCCGCGGGCGAGCTCCGCCTCGCCGCGGATCAGCTCGGCGTACGCCTGCGGGTCCGGCTCGAGCCGCGACGCGAGCTCGTCGGCCAGCGAGAGCGCCCTCGCCTCGCGGTTCGTCGCGATCAGGATGCGGGCGGCGGGGTAGAGGACGTTCTCGCCCTTCGCCGACGCGATCGCCTTGTCGACCTCCGCCACGGCTCCCGGCGCGTCGTGCAGCGCGAGCTTCGCCTCGGCGAGCGCGATCCGCTTCTCGGCCGCCGGGTCGGCGTTCTGAGCGGCGAGGTCGGCCTCGATGCCCTTCTCGAGGATCGGCACCGCGTCGGCGGGGCGTCCCTGGTAGAGCGCGATGTCCGCGAGGCCGAGCGCCGCGACCGAGGCGCCGCGCGCGTCCGCCTCCGCCCCCTTTCCGTACGTCGCCGCGGCCTGGTCCGGGTGGCCGAGCGCGAGCTGCGAGAGCGCCTTGCCGACGTACGCGAGCGCGAACTTCGGGTTGAGCTTCAGCACCTCGTCCTGCTCGCGGATCGCGGTCTCGAAGTCGCCGGCGTACATCGCGTCGAGTCCCAGGTTGTTCCGCTGGGGCACGTTCTTCGGGTAGATCTCGATCGCCCGGCGCGCCTCCTTCAGGGCGCGCGGCATGTCGCGCTTGTAGAAGTACGCCGCGGCGAGGTTCGCGATGCCGGCGGTGTCCGCGGGGTACTGCTGGACGAGCGCCTGGAACTCCTCGACCGCGTTGTCGGGATTGCGCACGAGGAGGTAGTAGCCGCCGCGCGTCCGGTACTTCTCGCGTTCGCTCATCCGGTCGATCCGCGAGAGCGCGTCCTTGTAGTACTTCTCGGCCTCGGCGCGCCGGCCGCGATTGCTCTCGACGGCGGCGAGGCCCGCGTACGCGCGCCCCAGGTTCGGGTCGAGGTCGAGCGCCTTGCGGTAGTGGCGAATCGCCTCGTCCCAGTTGCCCTCCCACTGCAGGTTCTGCGCGAGCGCGTACTCGTGCGCGGCCTCGATCGACCCGGCGGTGTACGTCTCGGCGGCGGCCAGCTGCGCGGACTCAGGCGTCGCGTCGCCGAGACCGCGGCGGACTTTCGCGGCGAGCCGGGCGACGGACGCGAGGACGCGGTCCTTGCCGGAGGCCTTCTCGGAGTCGGCCGCGATGGTCTTGCCGGTCACGGCGTCGACCGCCTGGACCGAGACCTCGTAGCCGTCGCCGCTCTTGTCCACGGAGCCGGACGTCACGACGTTGACGCCCTCCCGGGCGGCGACGAGCCTCGCGAGGTTGGCGTCGAGGGTCGTGGCGCCCGGCTGGAGCTGGGCGGCGACCTTCCTGGCGTTCGAGCGGCTGTAGGAGCTCACGAACGACGCGCCCTCGAGCGCGACCGTGAAGGCCGGTTCGAGCGTGCCGTCGAAGACGGGGTCTCCGGTGCGATTCGTGAAGTCTGCCACGAGCACCGACTGGGTCTTCTGCGTCGTGCGCTTGGCCGAGCGGCCTCGCTCGTAGATGAAGAGCCCCGAGGCCGCGAGCACGACCGCGGCGATCGTTCCATAGACCGTCGGCTTGACCCAGCGCCGGGTCATGGCTCTGTAGCGGAGGCTCGTCTTGAAGCTCTCCGTCTCGAGATCGGCGAGGATGTCGGCGACGCTCTGGTAGCGGAGCGCGGGATCGACCGCGAGGCAGCGCTCGATCACCCTTCGAAGGTAGACGGGCAGGTCCGCGTTGAGCTCGGCGATCGGGCGCGCCGGCTTCTGGATGCGCGCCATCATGACCTCGAACGGCGTCGCCCCCGTGAACGGCACGACGCCGGCGGCCATCTGGTAGAGGATGACGCCGAGCGCGAAGATGTCGGACTGCGGGGTCACGGCCTCGCCGCGGACCTGCTCGGGAGACATGTAGAACGGCGTGCCGATGACAGCGCCCGTCTGCGTCATCCCCGACTGGCCGGCGGACTTCGCCAGGCCGAAGTCGGTCACGTAGACGTGGTCGTGGGCGTCGATCATGATGTTCTGCGGCTTCAGGTCGCGGTGGATGACGCCCTGGTCGTGGGCCGCCTTCAGGCCCTCGGCCATCTGGCGGAAGATCTTCACGAGGCGCTCGGTCGGGAGCTTGCCCTGCTTCTTCAGGATCGTCGAGAGGTCGCGCCCGTCGACGAACTGCATCGTCAGGAACTTGATGGCGTCGCTCTCGCCGAGGTCGAAGACGCGGAGCACGTTCGGGTGGGTCACCTTCGAGGAGAGCTGGATCTCCCGCTTGAACCGCTCGAGCATGTCCGCGTCCTCGGCGATGTCGGAGCGGATGAGCTTCAGCGCGACGTCCCGGTCGAGCTCGAGGTCGTGGCAGAGATACACCGCGCCCATCCCGCCCATCCCGAGGAGGCTCTTGACCCTGTATCGCTTGCCGATCTCGAGGCCGGCCGGCAGCACGGCCGTGCTCGTGCCCGTCCGCTGCGACTGGCTCGCCCACTGCTTGAACGAGGAGGGGCTTCCCATCGTCGGCACCGAGGTCAGCTCCGACGCCTCCAGGGGCGGCGGCGTGATGGTGATCTTGGGCGTCACGAAGGGATGCGTGCACGAGAGGCACGTCTCGACTCCCTCGGGATTCGGCTCACGGCAGATCGGGCAGATCATCGAACGACCGCCCGGAGATGAACGGCGATGCGCGCACTCCTTTGCGGACCCGATTCTAGCTTCACCAGCGACGCGGGCACGCGCGGCATCCGGCCACGCGTCGGGCGTCTCCACGGCGGGCCGCTGCTAGACTCGCGCCGCGTGAGGCGCTCCCTCGGAACCACTCGTTGCGGCGCGCTCGTCGCTCTCGCGCTCTTCGCGGTCCGCTGCGGCCCGCCGCCGTCGAGGCGCGACGGCTTCTTCGTCGCTCCGACGCGGAAGCCCTCGTCGTCGGCGGAGCCGCGGGCCGTCGAGGACCGGCGTCCCGGCCGGCTCCTGCGGTCCGAGCCGTTCAAGACCGGCGTGCCGGGCAGTCAGGCCTGGCGGATCCTCTACGGCTCGACCGGCCCGAACGGCGAGCCCGTCGAGGTGTCGGGTCTCGTGGTCGCGCCCACGCTGCCGGCGCCCGCCAACGGACGCAACGTCGTGGCCTGGGCGCATCCGACGGCCGGCGTCGGCGAGAGCTGCGCGCCCTCGATGCTCAAGGACCCGCTCGACGCGATCCCGCACGTGCCGACGCTGATGGTGCTCGACGCGGTCGTCGTCGCGACCGACTATCCCGGCCTCGGCACGCCCGGCCCGGTTCCGTACCTCGTCGGAGAGGGGGAGGGACGCGCGGTGCTCGACGCGGTGCGCGCGGCGCGGCAGATTCCGAAGATCGGCGCCTCGAATCGGTTCGCCGTCTGGGGGCACTCGCAGGGCGGGCACGCCGCCCTCTTCGCGGGGCAGCTCGCGCGGCCGTACGCGCCCGAGCTGACGCTCGTCGGGGTGGCCGCCATCTCTCCCGTCACCGATGTCGCGCGACTCTGGAAGGACGGGCTCGACGAGCCGTTCGGCCGCGTGATGGTCGCGGACTCGCTGTGGTCCTGGTCGCGGATCTACCGCGCATCGCTCGAGCCCTACGCGTCGCCGGAGCTCCTGCAGTACGTCGCCGCGGCCCCCGGCGAGTGCGTGGATCCGGAAGGCGGGGGAGACGCGGCCCCGGCCCCGGCCGGAGTGGGCGCGGACGCGCTCTCGCCGTCGATCTCGACGAGCCCCCCGTGGAACCGGCTCCTCGACGAGAACCGTCCCGGCCGATCGCCGTCCTCCGCGCCGCTGTACGTCGCGCAGGGGACGGACGATGCGATCGTGCCGGCCTCGGTCACCGCGGACTTCGTCGCGGGGCTCTGCCGGTCGGGCGCGACGGTGCGGTACGAGACGTTCCCCGGGACCGGCCATGCGCGAGCCGGGCGGACTTCCGCGACCGCCGCCATCCAGTGGATGAAGGCGCGCTTCGACGGCGATCCGGCCCCCAGCACCTGCCCGCCGTTCTGACGCGCGGACGCCCCGCCGAAACCCCTCTCCCCCCAACGGGGGGAGAGGGCAGGGGAGAGGGGGGCTACTTCGTCGGACCGGCCGTCGGCGCCGACGTCGGCGGGGGAGTCGGCATCGCCGGCTTCTCGAACAGCTTCGGCTCGACGCCCGGATTGATCTTGCATTCCTCGAGCGCGAGCGTCTGGTCCTTCTGGCCGTTCGTCGCGACCTCCAGGTGGAAGGCGACCGGGTAGCCGTCCACGATCTTGTAATCCGAGTAATCCGAGACGATGACCGCCTCTCCCTGCGGGCCGACGGAGGTGTGGGAGGAGCGCACGATCCGGAAGGTCGTTGGGTCGAGATACCACCGGACCGACGCGCCCTCGTAGGACACGTCGAGGATGCGCGCGGTCACGTCGCCGATCTTCTCGGTTCCGGCGGCCGCGACGACGAGTTTGGGGTCGTCGATCTTCTGCGCGAGCAGGAGCGGGATGCGCCGCACCTGGCGCAGGAGCTCCTCCTTCATCCCGGGCGGAAGGTCCTGCACCGCGTTCGGGCCCACGATGAAGGCGCCGGAGGGCGTCGCGACCATGGCCATGCGGCCGAACGGCGCATCGACCTGCTGCGAGATCCGGTCGGGGAAGACCATCGAGGTCTGCACGTCCATGCTCATGTCGCCCTCGGGCGTCTTGGCCGTGACCAGGCCGCGGGTCCACACGTCGTGGACCTTGCGGGCCTTCTCGGGGCCGCCGAGCGCCTGGACGAATTTCGCGAAGAGCTCCTTGCCCTCCTTGAGCGCCTGGGCCGACGGCGTCGGGACGGGCGTGGGCTTCGGAGGAACCGGAGTCGCGGCCGGAGCGGCGGCGGCGGGAGGCGGCCCCGCGGGCGTCTGCGCGGCGGCTCGCGCCGCGACGACGAGGCCGATCGCGAGAGCGAGGAGGAGCCTGGGCTGTCGAACGGGCATGCAATTCCTCCGAGCGCGGAAGCTTACATCGAGTAGCATGCGCGCCGTGCCGGGCCGCTTCGACACGCTCCTCGAACGCCTCGAGGCGGCGCGCCACCGGAGGCCGGGAGCGCGCGACGCGGCGCGCCGGCTCCGCCAGGCGTCCCGCGCGACGGCCCCCGACGCCGGGCGGCTCCTGCGGCTGCACGAGGCCGTCCTCTTCCTCCGCGCGTATCCGCACGACGCGCGCGTGCTCGCGCTCGCCGAGCGGCTGCTGTCCAGGTTCGAGCGGCGCGTCGCGCGCCTCGAGGACGCGGAGGAGGACCTCTCGGTCTTCGACGCGCCGGAGGCCGCGGGCGTCGCCGGCACGACGCTCGGGACCGACTACTCGTTCGACCTCGCGCTATGGCTCGCGCGCCGCCACCCGCGGAGCGTCCGGATCGACTGGGACGCGGCCGAAGAGGGCGACCGGATGCGCGCGACCTGGCCGGCGTTCGTGCCGCTCCTCGAGGAGGAGGCGCTCGCCGACGCGAACGTGCCCTACCTCGAGTGGCTCGGCGCCGCGGCGGGTCGGCGGCGCGCGGACCTCGGCTGGCTCCTCGAGCGGTACGAGCGGCTTCCGGACTCGCGCGACGCCCGGGCCGAGCGCTTCGATTCGCTCGGACTCCCGATCGCGTGGGAGCTTGGCGCCGGCCGCGCCTCCCGGACGAAGATGCGCCGGCCCGGCCCCCGGCCGTTCTTCCACGACGCGCCGCTGCTCGCGCGGAGGGACGTGTCGCTCGACGCGGTCCTGTCCGCGCCGGGCCTCGAGGTCCGCCGGCTGTCCCGCCGCGACGGCCAGCGCGTCTGCGACATGGTGCGCGAGACGACGGCGGCGCGCTATCGCGAGTTCTACACGTTCACCTACGCCGATCCCTCGACTGTCCTCTCGGCGCGGCCCGGCCGGGGCGTCGAGCTCTTCCTCGTCGGCGTCGTTCCCGAAAGGCGGCTGCCCCTGCGCGCCGCGTACGGCGGCTTCGTCGTCAAGAACGCGGTGCCGATCGGGTACATCGAGGGGCTCGCCTTCTTCGACCGCCTCGAGATCGGCTTCAACATGTACTACACGTTCCGCGAGGGCGAGTCGGCCTGGATCTACGCGCAGGTCCTGAAGCTCCACCGCGACGCGCTCGGCGTCACGTCGTTCTCGATCGACCCGTACCAGCTCGGCTTCGAGAACGAGGAGGCGATCGACTCGGGCGCGTTCTGGTTCTACCGGAAGCTCGGGTTCCGCCCGACGGACCGAGGCGTCGCGGCGCTGCTGGCGCGGGAGGAACGCCGCATCGCGGCGGAGCCGGCGTACCGCTCGTCGCGGCGGACGCTCGAGCGGCTCGTCCCGCACAACCTCCTCTACGACGCGCCCGGCGCGCCGCAAGGCGACTGGGACCGGTTCCACGTCCGCCGCATCGGGCTCGCGGTCAACCGCGCGATGAGCGAGCGGTCCGGCGGAGACGCCCCGCGGCACCGGGAGCGGGCGGTGCGGCGCGTGGCGGCGGCGCTCGGCCGTTCCGCGGCACGGATTCGACGACGCGACGCGAAGGCGTTCGAGGACTTCGCGCTGGCGCTCGATCTCGTGCCGGACCTCGCGCGCTGGACCCGCGCCGAGAAAGACGGCGTCCTCGACGTCGTCCGCGCGAAGTCGGCGCCGTCGGAGCGGAGTTACCTGCGCGCGCTCGCGCGCCACTCGCGCCTGCGGCGAGCGCTCATCGAGCTCGGCTCGCGCTAGCTACTTCTTCTTCCGGACGCTCGCGCCCTTCTTGCCCAGGGCGATCCGCGTCTTCTTCGGCAGGTGGGCGATCGTGCGCTTTCGCCGCGCGGCCGACGCCGCCTTCTTGATGTTCCGGCCGGCCGCCTCCCGCTGACGCTCACTCGCCATGGCTCTTGCGCCCGCCCTGCCTCATGGGCTCGTGATTCTCGGCCTTGCCATATCCGCCGCCGCCCGGCCTCTCGCCGCCGCCGTGGACCTTGTTCACCGTGGCCCAGGCGCGCCGCTCGGCCTCCTTCTCGTCGACACCGCGGTCCTCATAGCCCTTCTCGATATGCTCTTCCTGTCTCTTCTCCTTGTCCGTGTATTTGCTCTTGTCGCCTCTCGGCATGACAGCCTCCTCGATATCGATCGGTGCAAGCCCGGTGCCTCGCCCGCTCGGCATCGCGATTGCGGCCCCACTCGGCGGAGGACACTCATGCCGGCGACACGGACGCGGGGGCGTGCGGCGAAATCGACTCCGAGGCGAGCGGTGTCGAAGCCGGGAGGCCGCCGCTGGACCCAGTACGTCACGACGCACAGCAACGCGCTCGACCTCGAGCCCGGCGTGTTCACGCTGAAGAGCCCGCGGGAGGTGGCGCTGTCGCTCCGGCGGTCCGCCGAGAGGAGCGACCGGCGGAAGGCGAGCCCCTATGGCTCCGCAATGTCGATGCTGACCTTCTGCATCAACCGGGCGGGCAAGGGGCTGTCGCGGACGCAGAAGGACCGGCTGATACGCGCGAAGGACGAGCTGCGGAAGCTCTACGGCAAGCCCACGCCGGGACTTGCGCCGAAGCGGAACGGAGACGGCGGGATCAGGCGGCCGTGACCTTCCCGTGCCTTGCGGCCACGATCTGCGCCATGACGGAGAGCGCGATCTCCTCCGGCGCGCGGCCGCCGAGGTCGAGCCCGATCGGCGCGTGCAGGCGCGCGAGGCCCTCCTCGGAGACGCCCGCCTCGAGGAGGCGCTTCCGCCGCTTCTCCTGCGTGCGCGTGCTGCCGAGCGCGCCGACGTAGAACGCGGGGCTCGCCAGGGCGGCGCTCACGGCCGGATCGTCGAGCTTCGGATCGTGGGTCAGGATCGCCACCGCGGTGTTCTCGTTGAGCGAGAGCCGGCCGAGCGCGGCGTCGGGCCACTCGGCGAGGATCTCGTTCACGTCGGGGAAACGCGCTCGGTTGCCGAACGCCTCGCGCGGGTCGACGAGCACGGTCCGCCAGCCGAGCGCGTTCGCGAGCTTCACCAGCGCGACCGCGATGTGCACGCCGCCCACGACGACGAGTCGCGGCGAGGGGAGGAGCACGTCGACGAAGATCTCGTCCTCGCCGATCGTGACGCGCCGGCTGCGCCCGTCGGTCAGCGCGTTGCGCGTCTCCCGGTCGATGGGATTGCCGAGGTCGCCGGCGGCGCGCCCGTCGGCGGTGAGGACGAGCTTCCGGCCGACGTGGTCGGCGGGCCCGTGGATCACGGTCGTGATCGCCACGGACCGCTCGGCCCGCAGCGCGTCGCGCACGAGACCGTAGGCCGGGTCGGCGAGCGGCTCGACGAAGACCTCGATCGCCCCGCCGCAGGCGAGCCCGACGCTCCAGGCGGTTTCGTCGGAGACGCCGAACTTCAGCAGCCTCGGCTTTCCGCTCTTCAGCACCTCACCCGCTGCCTCCGCGACCGCGTTCTCAACGCACCCACCGGATACGGACCCGGCGATCTTGCGCCCCTCGGCGACGGCCATCTTCCCGCCGACGGCCCGCGGCGCGGACCCCCACGTCGCGACCACCGTCGCGAGCGCAACGCGTTTCCCTTCCGAGCGCCACCGCTCGATGTCGTCGAGAACGTCGCGCATGGGAGGCGATTATGACGCGAGGAACGGGAGGGCTAGAAAGAGACCTTCACCGCCGCCTTGAAGAGCCGGGGGCTTGATCGGCTGGTCACCGCGCCGTAATTCGTATTGTTGCTCGGCTGGTTAGGATCGAAGATTGTGTCCGGATATCCGGCGGGCTCGGTGATGGTCCAAGCCTGGTCCTTGGACGTTGCGATCTGCTTGTTGAAGATGTTGTAGAGGTACCCCTGCAGCGTCACGGTCGCAGGCCCGAGGAGGACGGGATACGAAAGAGTGAGGTTGGTGCCCCAGAGCGTGGGTAATCGTCCGGCCGATCCGCGCGGCACGAGAGGGATCACGGCACCGTACTGACTGCTGAAGAAACCGAGCTTGTTTAGAGGAGCGCCCGATTCGGCGAAGGCCTGAAGGCCGAGCGAGAACAGCCAGGGCGTCACCCAGAAGCCATCGACCCGGAAGTGAAACGGTCGGTCGAGCGTCAGCGTCCCGGAGGAGTTGTTGATCCACAAGGGTGGGTAGTTGAAGTCCCAGTCGAATCCCGGCGTCGTCTGGCCGCGGAATTGCTGGAAGATGCCCTCGTTCACGGCGCCATCGTAGTTTCCGGTGAGGTGCGTGTAGACATAGCTCGCCTGGAGCCAGACCTTGTCGCTGATCGCTTCGTGCGCAAGCAAGCCGATGGCCCGGTAGTAGCGCCTCGCCGGCGGCGTCGGCGGCCCTCCGTGGTCGTAGCACTGGTACGCGTCGGGATAAACATCGGAATACAATCCATTGCAGACGGGAGCATCGCCGCTCGCGAACTGGGCCCCCGATCCGGGGTTAATTAGAGCGCAGCTGCTCCCATTCATGATGGGGGCGCTGTAGTTGAAGTCACAGCGATCCTCGAGCGCGTTGCCGAGGCTTCGGTAGGTGCCTTGGAGCTCGACAGTTAGGCTGGGAAGAATCATCCGCTGGATACCGGCCGTCACCTCGTCCTGGATCCACGGCTTGATTCCAGCGTCGACGGGCACGCCGAATGGGCTACCGGAGTTTATTTGTGAGCGCTGTCCGTAGACGTTCGGGTCCGGCGTAACGCTAACCGGGTCGAAGTTGTAGGTGCGACCGAAATAGGCTGTGCTACCAAAGCTCGCCAAGGCAAGAGCCGTCGTCATTCCGTATTCGAATCGGCCCGCGGACGCGTAGATTTTCGTCTCGCCGTTATTCCAAGGGTCCCAAGCGACACCGGCGCGGGGTTGCCACTCCGCGCCGAAGTCGATGACGGTTTGACCCGCGTAGTTACGAACTTGCTCGCCGTCCCAGCGCAGCCCCACGTTTATCGTCAGGTTGGACGCGAACTTCCAGGAATCCTGGGCGAATGCGCCGTAGTCGATAGTCTGCGCGCTATGGTTGACCGTCGCGGCTGGCGTGAGATTCGTTGGGTCCAGCGTGCGGAACGTGTGACGGTAGTAAAGCTGCCCGTACTGGTTGTAGAGGGCGACCTGCTGGCCACCGGTCGTGTAGGTGTAGGAATTGGTCTTCCCGGTCATGTAGTCCCCGCCGGCGATTAGTTCGTGATCGCCGGCGTAAAGAGTGCCCTGGGCAACGAACTGCGGTCGAGAAGAATGGCTCCCCGAAAGGTTCCCGAAACCTCCCCAGACGCGGTTTGGGAAAGCGGGAGTTGCGCATGGCTGATCATGGGTTCCGCCCTCGCAGGTCCAATCGACGTACTTGATCTCGTTGGCCGCGGTCGCCGAGTTCTGGTCATGGTGAAGCGAGCCCTGGGCGGTCACGATCGCGCGAGAGCCGAAAAGTTGAGACACGTTGAGTCCGAAGTCCGTACCGCCCTGTGAAGCATATGAAGACCATGTGGAGGCGTCTGCGCTCGACTGGAAGGGAACCTCGCCGGTAGCGAGCCCCGATTGAGTCGAAGGATCCGCGAAGACGCTGCCGACGATCGTCGTCCCCGAGGCCACGTTCCATGTCAGCTTTCCGGAGTAGAAGTTGCTGGTGTCGTAAATCGGATATCGATATGGAGAGACCTGATTGCCCTCGAGAGGCGACTGTTCCGATTGCTGTGTAATCCGATTGTAGGCTCCGAAGAACCAAAGGCGGTCCTTCATGAGGTACCCGCCCAGATCGACGCCATAATCCCAATGTTCGCTGCTCAATACGCGCATGCTCGGCGCGTCGGTGTCCCCAGGCTGATACTGAACTTGCGCTCCCATGCCGAGGGAGTCGTAATAGGCGAACGCGTCTCCATGGTACTGATTGCCTCCCGAACGGGTGACCGCGTTGATGACACCGCCGAGGGCGCCGCCATATTGGGCCTGGTAGCCGCCGCTCATCACGCTAATTTCCTGGATGAACTCGTTGTGAATAGCGGTTCCTTGGATCCCGGTCGAGACGTAAGTGGTGTTGACGCCGTCGATGTACCACTGGTTTTCGGCTGAGGTGGCTCCGTTGATCGCGAGGGGCACGAAGCGACCACCGTCGGTCTCGCCGATGTCGGTAAGGACTCCCGGGTTCGCTTGGATCACATCTGCGTAATTTCGAGCCACGGGTAGTCGGGCCACGACGTCGCTCGTGTAGTGCGTTCCGGTCACTGTCGAGGACAGATCGATCAGCGCCGGCGTCGCATTGACCACCACTTGTTCCTCGGCGGTCGCCTCAAGAACGACGTCCACGGTCGCCGTGGCTCCCAGCCTCACGATCGCGTCTCGTTCGATGGTCCGAAAACCCGTCAAGGTAAATCGGGCGTGGTAATCGCCGGGCGGAAGAAGAGGGACGCGATAGAGACCATCGGACGCCGACTGAACCGTCCGAGTGCCCTGCAGGCTCGGGCTCATCACCAGGATGGTCGCCCCTGCAACAGGGGAGCCGGAGGAATCCGTCACGAAGCCGGTGATCGCTCCCGTCGTCTGCGCCATTACCGCGGACGGACACACGACGACCAGCGCCAGGAGGAAGGGCCTTCGCCAACCGCGCATCACTTTTCGGTTATCGCAGCGAGAACTTGTTCGAATTCTTCATCCAGCGGCGTGCATCGTCAAGGGAGATGACGAATTCGAGTTTAGGAGGTCGGGTCGGACGAGTCCCTCCCCAATTCTGGCGATCCCCGGAACAGGGGAGGTCAGCGGGCAGAGGTCTTCGGCAGGAAATTCTCGAACACCCAGAGGTCCGTCTCGGGGTAGCCCGAGGTAAACGAAATGCGGGTTCCGTCGGGGCTGACGCGAACGTCACGGAGCGCTCGCATGGACAGCCCGAGCCGTTCGGGCGCGTGTCCGTCGAGGGGGGCCGCCCAGAGCTCTCCGACGTGCTTCTGTTCCGCGTCCGGGGTGGTTCGGACGAAGAAGATTCGCCTTCCGTCCCGCGTCCATCCGCCGACCCCGAAGGCCACGCCTTCGTTCGCCTGGCTGAAAAGTTCGCGCGGCCGTCCGCCCCCTGTGGAAACTACGAGCAGTTGAGCCGTCTTCGTGGGCTGCAGCGCCAGGCCGAAGGCCAGCCAGCGGCCGTCGGGGGAGATCGACAGGTTTCCCAGGACCGAGGCCGCTGGCGGCTCATAGAGGGCGGTCTCCTCGCCGGTGACGACGTCGACTCGGAAGATACCCGGCCGCTCGCCGCCGATTCTGCCGATGAAGGCGTGGCGGTCATCCTGGTCCCAGACGAAAGAGTTGTGGGGAGCCAGCTGCGTCGACCTCATGCTTCCCGACTCGGGATCCACGAGTCCCGCGCCGACGGCGACGGACCGTCCGTCGGGCGACCAGTGCACTCCGTTGGCGACGCCCCCGAGCTCGACCTCGCGCTCGGTCCCGGTCTCCAGAGAATGGAAAACGAGGATGTTCCGCGCCTTCGTGCGCCACGAGGCAAAGGCGAGAGTCCGCCCATCGGGAGACCAGTCGGCGTAGATGTTGGAGCCCTGGATGTGACTGGCCGCGTTCGAAGGCTCGCCGACAACCGCCCCGGTAGCGGGATCGATCGCCGCCGTGTAGACGTCCATGAGGCCGGTCCGGTGGTCGTAGAAAAGAGACCCCGACTTCGTGAGCGTGATCGGCGCGAAGGGACCCATCTCCTTGTCCAGGAGCCGCGGGCGGCCCTTCGCCGAACCGTTCTCGATCGGCTGGAGCCACAGCGACGGTCCTCCCGTGCGCAGGCTCAGAAACACGATGCCGGTGCCGTCGGCCGTCCACATGGGATCCGAATCGAAAGTCGGACCCGTGACCAGCGGAACCTCCGGGCCGGCGTCGGTCGATGCCAGGTAGATGCCGCGGTTCGAGTCTTCGGCGCTCTTCACGCGATCGTAAGCGAGGAAACGGCCGTCCGGTGAGAGGGAGACCCTTCCGAGCCCCGGGGGCATGCTCCGGATGACACGGACCGGGGCGTCGGCGGCGGATACCAGGACGATCTCCACTCTTCCCTTCGTGCGCCGCAGACTGAGGATCACCGAGCCGTCCGACGACCATTCCCGGGGCAGCACCTCGTCCTGGCCCGCGCCACCGTAGAGCGTGCGCTCGTTCCCGCCGTCCGCGTCGATGACGCGCAGCAGGCTGCACGCGCACGCGCCGTCCTCCCAGCCGTAGGCCACGCGGAGTCCGTCGGAGGAGACCACCGACTCGGTGGCGTAATTGGCGTCGCCGCCATCTCCGGTCCTGGTCAGGACGCGCGAGACGCCGGTCGCGAACTCGTAGAGCGCGAGGTTTCCCTTGCTGGACTCCGAGCACGGAAAGAGGCGCCCGTCCGGAGACGGCGTCCCCGGGATCATGCAGTTGGGGGTGTGGACCGCTCGCTTCTGCGCGGTCGATCCGAAGTAGGCCGGCCCGGCTCCCGGCGCCTGGCCGTTTCTCCCCGGCTCTCGTCCTCGGGAGCCCGAGACCAGAACGAGGGCTACGACGATCAGCGAGACACCCGACAAGGCAATCCAGGCGTTTCGCTGTCGGTGCGATTCGCCGGCGCGCCGGAGCTTCTCGATTGCATCCAGCATCGATCGCGCGGACTCGAAACGCCGAGCGGGATCCGGGTCGATGACTCTGTCGATCACCGCCGCCAGCGCCCGCGAGACGCGGGGAGCGAGGCTCGGCAGCACGACGCGCTCCTCGCGCGAGTGCGCGGAGCGCACGTCTCCAATGGTCGACCCGCGCACGGGATACGCCCCCGTGAGCAGGTGAAACAGCAGAACGCCGGCGCTGTAGACGTCCGAGCGGACCGTTGCGGGAGCGCCGGCGAAGATCTCGGGAGCGAGGTACAGCGGCGTGCCGGCGGCATCGACCTCGGCGAAGGGATCGTCGCCGGACTCGCGTCCGGTGCCGAAGTCCATCAGCACCAGGCGTCCGTCCTCGGCCTGCATGACGTTCTGCGTCTTGATGTCGCGATGGAGAAGGCCCGCGTCGTGAACGGCCCCGATCGCTCGGCACAGGTCGATACCGAACCGGGTGACCTCGCTCTCGCTCAGGCCCTTCTTCTCACCGAGAACCTGCTCGAGGTTGCGGCCGTGGATGAACTCCATCCAGAGGCCGACGCGCCCGTCGATCTCGTCGGCGTCGTAGACGATGGCGACGTTGGGGTGGCGGACTCTCGCCAGGAGCCGTGCTTCCCTCAGGACTTCCGCGCCCTCCGAGCTCGGACGGTCCGTGCGGAGCAGCTTCAATGCGACCTCGCGGTCGAGCTTCGTGTCCCAGGCCCGATAGACGTCGCCGAAAGAGCCCTGCCCGATCCGCTCCAGAATCTTCAGCCGGCCCCAGTTCTGGAGCTCCCCGGGCGTGGATTCCGAGCCGATGCTGCGGTGGAGGCCGACGATGCCTGCGAGCGCCTTCAGCTGGCGGACGGCCTCGCGGCGCCGGGGATCGGGGGACGCCTCAGCGGAGGCCCAGTCGACGGGACGCCCTGCTAAGACGTCGTCGGCGAGTTCGTCGAGCGGACGGGCGTCATCCTCCACGCGCCATCTCTTCCGCGAGCCGCACGAGCGCCCGCTTGGTGGCCTTGTGCGCCGCGTCCGCCGTGGGCTTCTCGAGCAGGCGCGCGACCTCCTCGTAGGTGTATCCGAGCTCGACCTTCAGGATGATCGCCTCCCGCTCCTCGGGGCGCAGGCGTCCGAGAGCGGCCTCGTACCGCTCGATCTCTTCCATCCCGATCGCGTCCTCGAGAGGCGATCGGCCCTTGTCGATCTCCGTGCCATCGAACTCGACCTGCGTTCCCCGCCGGCCCTTCCGGCGGATCTCGTCCCGGATGCGATTCATCACCGCCTGGCGCAGGTAGGCCTGGAGCGCCCCCTCGCGGGTCGGCTCGAACGCGTCCATACGGTTAAACGTCTGGAGCAGGGTCTCCTGGACAAGGTCCTGCGTGTCCGCCGAGTCCCGGGCCCAGCGGGGAAGGCGGCCCTTCGCCCATTGCTGGAGCCGGGGCAGGTGGCGTTCGAAGAGCCTGTCGAGCGCCTGGCCGTCGCCCTCGCGGAACCGGCGGATCAGGTGGAAGGTGGACTCCGCCGAGGCCCCGGGCGGGGTCGGAGCGGACGCTTCGTTGCCGGATTCTGGGCGCTTTTCGAAGGCGGCCAAGCCGAGGGCAATTCTAGTTCAGTCGTCGGCGTGGCTTCCCCGGGGGAGGAACTCTGTCCAGAAACGCCGCCGGGATCGTTAACCGTCGAAAGGGCATCGCACACGCGTCGGCGCCCGAAAGGAGATGAGGCATGAGACTCTCGGGTTTTGCGTCCGCAGGATTTAGCAGGCGTTCAGCTTTCGCATTGACGGGCCTCTCCCTCGCTTTCCTGGTGTTTCCGGGCAGGAGTGCGGGGCTGCCGGCGAAAGGCAACCTGAATCCCATTCCGATCACCGCCTACATCAGCGACACGGACAGCCAGAACCTTCCCTGTGACACCGCCAGCGACGGGCTCGGCGCCTACCACGACGGTGTCGACGGCGTGACGTCGGGCCTCGCTCCCAGCGGGTACAACGGCCTCCAGTACGGCGACTGGAAGTTCAACACGAACAGCTCGCCGACTCGCACCGTGGCGGTCAGCCTGGACACCGATGACGCCGTCCAGCCCGGCGATGCCCACTACACCGCTCCTGCGAATCCCCCTTTCTGGGGCACGCAGAACCTCTCGACGCACCTGCAGCTCCAGTGCACGCCACTCTCGCACGACCTGCTCACGATGACGGCGGGCTCCTCGACGACCTGCGACTTGCTGAACGATTTCATCACCACAGACGGGGCGGGGCACGGCCTTCAGAGCGCTCCCGAAAACTTCGCGGAGACGACGAACGTGCAGGTCACCTGCAACACCGCCGACTCCGGCGGCTGCAACGACTGGTTCGTCGATCCCATCGTCCCCGGAGCCGATGTCGGCAGGCTGGTTCACCGCGAGAGCACCAGGCACGGGACGATCCAGATCGACGACGGCGACTTCTATCTCCGCTTCCACATTCACCTGACAAGGCCATGAAAGAGGGTCTCGACAACGGGTCTATTGATGAGCCCGATCCCGTGCTCGCGCGTTTTCACTTCACCCGCATGGAGTCGGTCGTCGCGGCCGCCCTTGCCGACGGCTTGACCTACAAGGAGATCGCAAGGCGTTTTCGGGTCTCGTACCACACGGTTCACACTCACGTGAAGGCGATCCACGAGAAAACGGGAGTCGGAAACAACGGACGGCTGCTGGCCCTGATGTACGGGCGATGAGTCGTCTCGTCGAATGGAAGGAGAGAATCATGAGGGAAGGCAATCGCGGCAGTCAGTTCGGGCGCGACTGGCTGAAGATTTTCGGCGCCGCGCTTCTCGTTGTGGGGGCCTCGACGCGGCCGGGTTTCGCCGGCAAGTGCCCGGCGCCGTCGCCGCCGGCGGTCGTGCTGCAGGGCACCATCTGCATCATCCCGGTCACGACCATCATCAGCGACACGGACTCGAATGGCCTCACGGTCGACATCGGGAGCGACGGTCAGGGGCCGTACCTCCACAACGTGGCCGGCGTCCAGTCCTGGCTCACGTCCAACGGCTACAACCACATCGTGTACGGCGATTGGCAGTTCTGGACCGAGAACTCGACGACGCGGACGGTCGGACTCGGATTCAATCTGAACGACGCGGTGCAGCCGGGCGATCCCCACGCCCAGAATCCGTTCGTGGCGGCGAATCCCCCCTACTGGGGAACGAACACCTATCCAGCGCACATCGAGGTTAAATGCAGCCTCGTCAGCCACGACATGCTCACGATGGCGGCGGGAAGCACCTTCACCTGTCCGATGGTCGATCGCTTCGACTACCCGTCCCAGAACTACGGCCTGCAGCCGGCGTTCTCGTTCACGGGCTACCCCGAAACCACCGACGTCCAGGTGCACTGCAATACGAGGGATTCGCTCGGCTGCAACGACTGGTACATCGACCCGATCAACCTCGGCGAGGCGGTCGGCCGGCTGGTGGGCGGCACCAACGACGGCGACTTCTACATGAGGTTCCACATCCACATCACGAGGCCGTAAGGCGTTGTGGCATTGCGTGCCGCTTCCATGACGAATCGGCCGGAAATGAAAAAGCCCCGTCGGCACAATGAGCCGACGGGGCTTCCGTTTTCGTTCCCGGTTCCCTACCCCTTCTTCGCCCTCTCGAACGCCGCGGCGAGCGCGCGCTTCGCGAGCACCGACGCGAGGTGGACGCGAAACTCGCCCGAGGCGTAGACGTCGCCCATCGGGTCTGGGACCAGCGCCTCCACCTGCGCCGCCGCCGCGCCGATCGACGCCGCGTCCGGCTTCTTGCCGACGAGCGCGTCCTGGGCCTTCAGGACGCGGACCGGCGTCGCCGAGACGCCTCCGATGACCAGGCTCGCCCGCGAGCAGACGCCGTTCGCCACGTCGACGACCGCCGCCGCCGCCGCGACCGCGTACCGCGACGCGGGATGGGGGTGTTTCAGGTAGGCCGCGCCGGTCCCCTTTCCGGAGACCGGCACGAGCACCGCCGTCACGATCTCGCCCGGCTTCAGCGCCGTCGTGAACAGGTCGACGAAGAAGTCCTCCGCCGGGATCTTGCGCTCGCCGCGCGGTCCGCGTACGACGACCGTCGCCCCGAGCGCCACGAGCGCGGTGGGGTAGTCCGCCGCGGGGTCCGCGTGCGCGATCGAGCCGCCGATCGTGCCGCGGTTGCGCACCTGGACGTCGCCGATCTGCGCCGCCGTCTCGGGCAGCAGCGGGCACGACCTCTGGAGCAGCTTCGACGCCGCCACCTCGGCGTGCACGGTCGTCGCGCCGATCCCGATCGCCTTGCCCTTCGCCGCGATGCCCGACAGCCCCTTGATCGCGCCGATGTCCACGAGGGCCTTCGGGGTCGCGAGGCGGAACTTCATCGCGGGGAGCAGGCTGTGGCCCCCGGCGAGCACCCGCGCGCCCCTGTGCTTCTTCAGCAGCGCCGACGCCTCGGCGAGCGTCTTCGGCCGGAAGTATTCGAAGCTCTCGGAATACATCGCTCTACCTCCGCGCGTCCCGCACGGCGCGCCACACCCGCTCGGGCGTCAGCGGCATGTCCACCTTCGACACGCCGAGCGGCGCCAGCGCGTCCATCACGGCGTTGTAGACCGCGGCCGTCGACGCGATCGTCCCCGTTTCGCCGATGCCCTTGACGCCCAGCGGATTCACCTTCGTCGGCGTCTCGGTCATCGCGAGCTCGAACGTCGGGAACGCGTCGGCCTTCGGCAACGCGTAGTCCATCATCGTGCCGGTCAGGAGCTGCCCGGCGTCGTCGTACGCCGCGCCCTCCCACAGCGCCTGCCCGATGCCCTGGACGACGCCGCCGTGGATCTGGCCCTCGACGATCATCGGGTTGATGACCCGGCCGCAGTCGTCGACCGCGACGTAGCGCTCGAGCCTGATCTCGCCGGTCTCGACGTCGACCCGCACGACGGCGGCGTGCGCGCCGAAGGGGTAGACGAAGTTGGACGGGTCGAAGAACGCCGACGCCTCGAGGCCCGGCTCGACGCCGGCCGGGTAATTCCACGCGACGTTCGCCATCAGCGCGATGTCCTGGATCGTCTTCGCCTTCGACGGCGCGCCCTTGATCGAGAATTTGCCGTCGCCGTACACGACGTCGTCGACGGACGCCTCGAGGAGGTGCGCCGCGACGATCTTCGCCTTGTCGCGGATCTTCACGATCGCGCCCATCAACGCGCCGCTGCCGACCGGCGTCGACCGGCTGCCGTAGCTGCCCCAGCCCATCGGCGTCTGGCCCGTGTCGCCGTGGAACACCTCGACGTCCTCGACGGGCACGCCGAGCTCGCTCGAGACGATCTGGGCGAACGTCGTCTCCTCGCCCTGGCCGTGAGGCGAGATGCCGACGAAGACGTTCACCTTGCCGGACGGGTGGAAGCGCACGATCGCGCTCTCCCAGAGGCCGCCGCCGAACCCGACCGCCCCGGCGACCTTGGACGGCCCGAGCCCGCAGATCTCGGCGTACGTGCAGAACCCGACCCCGATGTGCTCCCCCTTCTTCCGGAGGTCCGCCTGTTTCGCGCGGAGGGCCTTGTAGTCGAGGATCTGCAGCGCCTTCTCGAGCGCCGCGATGTAGTTGCCCGAGTCGTACGTCAGGCCGGTCGCGACGGCGTGGCCGTCCGTGAACGGCGGGATGAAGTTCTTCTTGCGGATCTCGACCGGGTCCATCTTCAGCTTCGCGGCCACGAGGTCGACGAGCCGCTCGACCATGAACGTCGCCTCGGGACGGCCGGCGCCGCGGTAGGCGTCGGTCGGCGTCGTGTTCGTGAAGACGCCGTGGACGACCTCGCGGATGTTCTTGATGTCGTACGCGCCCGAGAGCATCAGGCCGTGCAGGATCGTCGGGATGCCGGTCGAGGCCGTCGAGAGATACGCGCCCATGTTGGCCCAGACGGTCGCGCGGAGGCCGGTGATCGTGCCGTCCTTCTTCGCGGCCATCTCGACGTCCTGGATGTGGTCGCGCCCGTGGATCGTGCCGCGGTAGTTCTCGGAGCGGGTCTCGGTCCACTTCACGGGGCAACCGCACTGTTTCGACGCGAAGATCACCATCGTGTCTTCCGGGTAGTGCGGGATCTTGCTGCCGAAGCCGCCGCCGACCTCGGGCGCGATGACGCGGATCTTCTGCTCGGGAATTCCCGTGTCGAGCGAGAGCAGGAAGCGGACGATGTGCGGGTTCTGCGACGTCACCCACAGCGTGACCTCGCCGGTCGCGGACCGGTAGTCGGCGAGCGCCGCGCGCGCCTCCATGGCGTTCGGAATGAGCCGCTGGTTGACGATCCGCTCGGAGACGACCACGTCGGCCGCCTTGAACGCCGCGTCCACGTCGCCGCCCGCGACGGTCCACGTGAAGGCGAGGTTGTTCGGCACGTCGGCGTGGAGCTGCGGCCGGCCCTTCTCGGTCGCCTTCTTCGCGTCGACGACGACCGGCAGGGGCTCGTAGTCCACCTCGACGGCCTCGGCGGCGTCGCGCGCCACGTATCGGTCCGTCGCGACCACGATCGCGACGGCGTTGCCGACGTAGCGCACGACGTCGAGCGCGATCGGCGGATACGGCGGCGTCTTCGCGTTCGATCCCGGAACGACCCAGGCGCACGGGATCGGGCCGAAGCCCGCGTCCTTCATGTCCTTGCCGGTGAAGACGCCGAGGACGCCGTCCATCGCGGCGGCCTTCTTCGTGCGGATGGCCTTGACGCGCGCGTGCGCGTAGGGGGAGCGCACGACGGCCAGGTGGGCCATGTGGGGCAGCGTGAAGTCGTCCGTGAACTTCGCCTGTCCGGTCAGGAGGCGCGGGTCCTCCTTGCGCCGGACGGCCGAGCCGAACACCTTCGATGCCATGGCCGTCTCCTTACATCCTCGCCGCGGCTTCCTTCACCGCGGCGACGATGTTCTGGTAGCCCGTGCAGCGGCACAGGTTGCCCTCGAGTCCGTGCCGGATGTCGGCGTCCGACGGCTTCGGGTTCTTCTCGAGCAGGTGGCACGCGGTCAAGACCATGCCGGGCGTGCAGAAGCCGCACTGGAGGCCGTGCTTCTCGCGGAACGCCTCCTGCACGGGGTGGAGCTTGCCGTTCTTCGCGAGGCCCTCGATCGTCGTGATCGAGGCGCCTTCGGCCTGGACCGCGAGCATCGTGCACGACTTGACGGCCTTGCCGTCGAGGAGCACGGTGCAGGCGCCGCACTGGCTCGTGTCGCAGCCGACGTTCGTGCCGGTCAGGCCGAGCGTCTCGCGCAGGTAGTGGACCAGGAGGAGGCGCGGCTCAACCTCGTGCTTGCGCCGGGCGCCGTTGACGGTGATCGAAACGCCAAAACGCATCGGAAACCTCCCGTGCGAAGTGCCCGAGTCTATACCGCTCAGGCTTCCGCTTCGATTTCCTCGCGCACCGAGTCGAAGAACGCCGCCGTGAGTTTCTTCGTCACGCCGCCCATGAGTCGCGCGGCGAGACTCGCGATGGTACCGACGATCGTGACATCCGCGGTCCACGCGAGGTCGGTCGCGCCGTCCTGACCATCGGTCAGGCGCATCGAGCTCTCCGCGTCGACGCCGGAGCCGGGGGCGGTGCCGTGCGCCTTCATGCGCGCGAAGTCCGGCGCGTCCATCTCGACCCACTCGACGTCGTTGACGAAGCGCGCCTTCACGGTACCGAACCCGATCGAGGTCGTCGCCCGGAAGCGCTTTCCGGGCTCGAGGATCTCGAGCTTCTCGAGCCCCGGCGCGCAGCCCGCGACCTTGTTCGGGTCGGTCAGGAAGTCCCAGACCTTCTGGCGCGAGGCCTTGATGGAGACCGTGCCCTCGAAGCGCATGCGGTCGTTATATCGCACGCCTCCTCGCGGCGTGTGACCCTGCGGCCGCCCGTTGGCGCGGGCGGGGACAAGCCCCGCCCCTACGGTTTCGAGGAGAGTCGGTACGCCGCGGGGTTGGGGGGAAGGCGTTCGCCGGCGTCGGTCTCAGTACGCCGCGAGGGCGCGCGCCGCCCGGCAGACCTTCTCCGCGTTGGGCAGGAACGCCTCCTCGAGCGGGGGCGAGTAGGGGACCGGCGTGTCGGGCGCCGTGACGCGGACGAGCGGGCCGTCGAGGTACTCGAAGCAGCGCTCCGACAGCACCGCCGCGATCTCCGCGCCGATGCCGCCGGTGCGCGTCGCCTCGTGGAGCAGGATCGCCTTGTTCGTCTTCGCGACCGACTCGAGCACCGTGTTCTCGTCCATCGGGAAGAGCGTGCGCAGGTCCACGACCTCGACGTCGATCCCCTCGGCCTCGAGCGTCTTCGCCGCCTCGAGCGCGGTCCAGACCATCGCGCCGTAGGTCACGACCGTCAGGTCGCGCCCGGCGCGGCGGACGGCCGCCTTGCCGATCGGGACGACGTAGTCCTCGGCCGGCAGCTCCTCCTTGATGCGGCGATACAGGAACTTGTGCTCGAAGAAGAGAACGGGGTCGTCGTCGCGGATCGCGGCCTTGATGAGGCCCTTCGCGTCGTAGGCGGTCGCCGGCTGCACGACCTTCAGGCCCGGCGTGTGCGCGAAGTAGCCCTCCGGGTTCTGGGAGTGGAAAGGGCCGCCGTGGACGCCGCCGCCGGACGGGCCGCGGATCACGAGCGGCACGCCGACCCCGTGGCGGTAGCGGGACTTCGCGGCGAAGTTGGTGATCATGTCGAAGGCGCAGGAGATGAAGTCGATGAACTGCATCTCGGCCACGGGGCGCATGCCCATCATGGCCGCGCCGACCGCGGCGCCGACGATCGCGGTCTCCGAGATGGGCGTGTCGATCACACGCTCCTCGCCGAACTCGGCGATCAGGCCGTCGGTGACCTTGAAGGCGCCTCCGTAGACGCCGATGTCCTCGCCGAGCAGGAAGACGCGCTCGTCTCGCGCCATCTCCTCGCGGAGACCCTCGCGAATCGCGTCGACGTAGGTGGTCTGCCCCTTCGCCGCCGGCGTGGCGCCCTCGGCGCCGAGGTGGGGCGCGGCGCCGCTCACGAGCGCCTCCGGACGACCACAGGCTCGCCCTCGGCGACACGCGGCGCATACACGTCCTGGTTCGCGGCCTCGGGAGACGGCAGCGGCGCCTTCTCGGCCGACTCGACTTCGCGGTCGACCTCCTCCGATATGGACCGGTCCACGGCCGCGAGCTCGTCGGCCGTCGCCGTGGCCGACTCGAGAAGGACGCGGGTGTACCGTTCCAGCGGGTCTCTTTGCCGCCACTCCTCGAGCTCCGCCTTCGGCACGTACGCCTGAGCATCGTGTTCGGCGTGTCCCTTCATCCGATAAGTCAGCGACTCGATCAGCGTCGGCCCTTCGCCCGAGCGCGCCCGGTCCACGGCGCGGCGGGCGACGCCGTAGACGGCCAGCACGTCGTTGCCGTCCACCTGCTCGCCGGGGATGCCGTAGGCGGCGGCCTTGGAGACGAGATTCGGCGCGGCGGTCTGTTTCCGGAACGGCGTCGAGTAGGCCCAGCCGTTGTTCTCGGCGACGACCACGAGCGGGAGCTTCTGGACCGCCGCGAAGTTGAGGCCCTCGTGAAAGGCGCCCGTCGAGGTCCCGCCGTCGCCGATCCACGTCATCGCCACGAGGTTCTTCTTCTGCATCCTCCCGGCGAGCGCGATCCCCGCCATCACCGGGATGAGCGCCCCGAGCATCGAGATCGGGGAGATGACGCCGCGCTCCGGCTTGCCGAAGTGGAGGTTGCAGTCCTTGCCGCCCGACGGCGAGGTCGCGCGGGCCATGTACTGCGTCATGACGTCGCGCGGCGTGTAGCCCATGACCAGGACGACGCCGAGGTTGCGGATCAGGGGGCCCACGATGTCGCCCTTCGCCAGGGCGTACGCGGTCCCGACGGACGTCGCCTCCTGCCCCAGGGAGCGGTAGAGGCCGCCCACGACCTTGCCCTGGCGGTAGAGGTTGACGAGACGCTCCTCCACCACGCGGTTCAGCCGCATGTAGCGGTACAGCTCGAGCTTCTGGTCGCGGGTCAGGTCCATCGGAGCGGCTCCGGCTTTCAGTTTATATGAGGCAAAGGCGGCGCCCCGCTCTGCCCGGGTATCATTCGAGTCCTATGAGCGAAAAGGATCCCCTGGTTCCGGAGTCGATCGCGGCGGGGCGGGGCCGCTGGAGGAAGGGCGCGGAGAAGTCCTTCGCGAAGGCGCCGGCCTGGAAGAACGACTGGACGACGGTGTCCGGCGCGCCGATCGAGCCGCTCGCCGGCCCGGACACGCGGCCCGGTTTCGACTACGAGCGGGACCTCGGCTGGCCCGGCGAGTACCCCTTCACCCGCGGCGTTCACCCGACCGGGTACCGCGGGAAGCTCTGGACGATGCGCCAGTTCGCCGGCTTCGGCACGGCGAAGCAGACCAACGCGCGGTTCCGGTATCTCCTCGACCACGGCCAGACGGGACTCTCGACGGCGTTCCACCTGCCGACCCTCTATGGCTACGACTCCGATCACGAGATGGCCAAGGGCGAGGTCGGCAAGTGCGGGGTCGCGATCGACTCGCTCCGCGACATGGAGACGCTCTTCGACGGGATCGACCTCGGGCGCGTCACGACCTCGATGACGATCAACTCGACCGCGCCGATCGCGCTCGCGATGTATCTCGCGGTCGCCGAGAAGCACGGCACGCCGTGGAGCAGGGTCGGCGGGACGCTCCAGAACGACATCCTCAAGGAGTACATCGCGCAGAAGGAGTACATCTACCCGCCGCGGCCGTCGATGCGCTTGATCACGGACCAGTTCGCGTTCTGCGCGAAGCACGTGCCGAAGTGGAACACGATCTCGATCTCCGGGTATCACATCCGCGAGGCCGGCTCGACGGCGCTGCAGGAGCTCGCCTTCACGCTCCGCGACGGCGTCGAGTACGTGCAGTACGGCATCGCCGCGGGCCTGCCGGTCGACGAGTTCGCGCCGCGCCTGTCCTTCTTCTTCAACTCGCACAACGATTTCTTCGAGGAGATCGCGAAGTTCCGCGCGGCGCGGCGCGTCTGGGCGAAGACGATGCGGGAGCGCTTCGGCGCGAAGGACCCGCGCTCCTGGATGTGCCGCTTCCACACCCAGACGGCCGGCTGCTCGCTCACCGCGCAGCAGCCCTACAACAACGTCGTGCGCACGGCGATCCAGGCTCTCGCGGGCGTGCTCGGCGGGACGAACTCCCTCCACACGAACTCGCTCGACGAGACGCTCGCGCTGCCGACCGACTTCGCTGTGAAGATCGCGCTGCGGACGCAGCAGATCCTCGCCCACGAGTCGGGCGTGGCGAACACGATCGACCCGTTCGGCGGCTCCTACTTCATGGAGGACCTGACGACGAAGATGGAGCGCGGCTGCTTCGACTACTTCCGCCGGATCGACGAGCTCGGCGGCATGGTCGAGGCGATCGAGGCGGGGTTTCCGCAGCGAGAGATCATGGACGCCGCGTACGCGTACCAGCGCGCGGTGGACGCGGGGGAGAAGGTCATCGTCGGCGTCAACGACTTCGTGGACGACGACGAGCACGAGCTCGACATCCTCACCATCGACGACGCGGTCGAGGACGAGCAGAAGGCGGCGGTCGCGGCGCTGCGGCGCTCGCGCGACGGCAGGGCCGTGTCGTCGGCCCTCGGGGCGCTGCGTCAGGCCTGCGCCGACGGGAAGAACGTCATGCCGCCGCTCGTCGAAGCCGTCAAGACCTACGCGACCGTCGGCGAGATCTCCGACGTCATGCGCGAGGTCTTCGCGACCTACGAGGAGCCGGCCGTCTTCTAAGAGGACGTCACCCCTCTCCCTGCGGGAGAGGGGCAAGGGTGAGGGGCGTTCTCTCGCCTCATCAGCCATTTGCGCCCCTCGTGAGAAGATGAGCGGATGCCGAAGACATCGAATTCTCCCTTCGCCACGATCGGGCAGGCGATCGAGGACCTCAAGGCCGGCAAGTTCGTCGTCGTCGTCGACGACGAGGACCGGGAGAACGAGGGCGACCTCGTCGTCGCGGCCGAGAAGGTGACGCCCGAGGCGATCAACTTCATGGCGCGCGAGGGGCGGGGCCTGATCTGCCTGGCGCTGACCGAGTCGCGCTGCGACGCGCTCGAGCTGCCGCCGATGGTCTCGGAGAACACGTCGAATTTCGGCACCGCCTTCACCGTGTCGATCGAGGCGCGGGGCCGCACGACCACCGGCATCTCGGCGGCCGACCGCGCGACGACCGTGAAGACCGCGATCGATCCCGCGACCCGACCGTCGGACTTGAACCGTCCCGGCCACATGTTCCCGCTGCGCGCCCAGCGCGGCGGCGTCCTGAAGCGCGCGGGTCAGACCGAGGCGTCCGTCGACCTCGCGCGGATCGCCGGCCTGAATCCCTCCGCCGTTCTCTGCGAGATCATGAACGAGGACGGCACGATGGCGCGGGTCCCCGACCTCGCGAAGTTCTGCGCGGGCCACGGCCTCCGCATGGTCACGGTCGCCGACCTGATCCGCTACCGCATGAAGACGGAGCGGCTGGTCGAGCGCATCGCGGCGCCGCACCTGCCGACGCGCCTCGGCGAGTTCCGCCTCTACGCCTACCGCAGCGACGTCACGCACGAGGAGCACCTCGCGCTGGTCCACGGCGAGATCCGCGAGGACGAGCCGACGCTCGTCCGCGTCCACTCGCAGTGCCTGACCGGCGACGTGTTCGGCTCGGCGCGCTGCGACTGCGGCGAGCAGCTCGAGCTCGCGATGGAGAAGATCGTCGAGGCCGGCCGCGGCGTCTTCCTCTACCTCCTGCAGGAGGGCCGCGGCATCGGTCTCCTGAACAAGCTGAAGGCGTACGAGCTCCAGGACCAGGGCCACGACACGGTGTCGGCCAACGAGAAGCTCGGGTTCCCGCCGGACATCCGCAACTACGGCGTGGGCTGCCAGATCCTGCGCGACCTCGGCGTCCGCAAGATGCGGCTGATGACGAACAACCCGTCGAAGTACGTGGCGATCGACGGCTACGGCCTCGAGATCGTCGAGCGCGTCCCGCTCGAGGTGAATCCCACCGACCGCTCCCGGAAGTACCTCGAGGCGAAGAAGAACAAGATGGGGCACCTGCTCAAGCTCGTTTAGACGGGGTCAGGTCTCTGAAAATGTGACCTTGCGGGCATTGGCCTGCGGACGCGGGACCTCCGAGGACCAAACTCACACATTCAGAGACCTGACCCCACGGAGGACACATGGCCAAGACCTTCGAGATCGTCCCCAACGCGGGCTCCAACCCGCGCGTCGCGCGCAACGCGATCATCCTCCTCATCGTCATCGTGCTGGTCGCGATCGGCGGGCCGATCACGGTCGTCCCGGCCGGGCACGTCGGCGTGAAGGACTTCTTCGGCAGCGTCTCTCCGAACTCGCTGCCGCCCGGCGTACACCTGATCGTGCCGTTCACGCGCGTCCACAAGATGTCGATCCGGACGGAGGAGCTCAAGGAGACGGCGGAGGTCCCGTCCAAGGAGGGCCTCATGATGGACCTCGAGGGCTCGGTCCTCTACCGCCTCGATCCGGCGAAGGCCGCCGACGTCTACAAGACGGTGGGCGCCAACTTCGCGGAGGTCATCGTCATTCCCCAGGTGCGCTCGGCCATCCGGGAGATCACGGCGTCCTACGACGCGAAGGCGCTGTACTCCTCCGAGCGCGAGAAGGTGGCGCGGGAGACCCAGGACCTCGTCAAGAAGATGACCGACGGCCGCGGCGTCATCATCGATTCCGTCCTGCTCCGGAAGATCGGACTGCCGGCGATCGTGGCCAACGCGATCCAGGAGAAGCTGAAGCGAGAGCAGGAGTCCGAGCAGATGAAGTTCGTCCTCGCCAAGGAGCAGCAGGAGGCCGAGCGCAAACGCATCGAGGCCCAGGGCATCGCCGATTTCCAGAAGATCGTGGCCCAGGGGATCTCGCCGCAGCTGCTCGAGTGGAAGGGCATCGAGGCGACGGAGAAGCTCGCGATGAGCCCGAACGCGAAGGTCGTCGTCGTCGGCAACCCGAAGAGCGGTCTCCCGATCATCCTCGGCGGCGGCGGGTCGGAGAAGTAGCCGGATCCGCCTTCGCCCCCAGGCGCGAGCCGCTCGGGGGATGTAGCATCCGGTTCGAATGACGCTGCCGATGTCGGCCGCCGTGCTCGCGGGCGGCGCTTCGCGGAGAATGGGGCGCCCCAAGGCCGCGCTCCCGTACGGAGCGGCGACGCTCCTCGAGTTCCAGACGACCCGCCTCGCGGTGCTCTTCGAAGAGGTCCTCGTCGTCGCGAAGGAGCGGCCCGCCTCTCCCGTCGGCCCCGCGCGGGTCGTGCTCGATCGAGCGCCCGAGCACGCCGCGATCCACGGCCTCGTCCGTGCGCTCGCGGAGGCGCGCGACCGCGTGTTCGTGCTCGCGGTCGACCTGCCGGCGGTCATGCCGGCGCTCCTGACGGCGATCGCGGAGCGCTCGCTCGCCTCGAACGCGGCGGCCGTGCTCCCGCGCGCGGAGGGGCGCCTCCAGCCGCGCGCCGGCGTGGGGCGGAAGGCGGCCGCGCCGGAGGCCGCGCGGCGGATCGCGCGGGGCGACCTGTCGCTCCGCGGGCTCGCCGAGGCGGTCGGCGCCGAGATCTTCGAGGAGGCCGAGTGGGCGGCGATCGACCCGTCGGGCGCCGCCTTCGTCAACCTGAACACGCTCGAGGACTGGGCGGCGCAGCGGGAGCGGGCATGAGCGACTCGGAGAAGCCGGACAAGCCCCGCCGCCGCGAGCGGCCGGCCCGGCCGCGGCGCACCGAGCCGCTCCGGCGGAGCGTGCTGAACGTGGACGCGCGCGGGCGCGCCCGCATGGTCGACGTCGGCGAGAAGGGCGCCACTCGCCGCGTCGCGGTCGCGCGGGGCGTCGTCGCGCTCGGCGCCGCGGCGTTCGAGGCGCTCGAGGGCGGACGGCTCGCGAAGGGAGACGCGCTCGCGGTCGCCCGGCTCGCGGGCATCCAGGCCGCCAAGCGCACGTCCGAGATCGTGCCGCTCTGCCACCCTCTCGCTCTCGAGTCCGTGGAGGTGGACGTCGAGCTCTCGCGGCCGAAGCGGGAAGCCGTCGTGACCGCCACCGCGCGCATCACCGGGAAGACCGGCGTCGAGATGGAGGCGCTGACCGCGGTCGCGGCGGCATGCCTCGCCCTCTACGACATGGTCAAGGGGCTCGACCGCGGCGCCACGATCCGCGAGATCGCGCTCCTCGAGAAGAGCGGCGGCCGCTCCGGGACGTACCGCCGGGGCCGCTAGGAGACGCGCGGCGGGGGAACGCCGCGTCGACGCGCGGGCCGAGCGAGGCGAGGGCCGGGCGTCGAAGAAGTAGACGCGCGGCGGGGGAGTGCCGCGTCGAAGGAGAGCCGCCATGCGCCATCGCTACCTCCACTGCGACGTCTTCACCGACGCGATCTTCGGCGGCAACCCGCTCGCGGTGCTGCCCGACGCGCGCGGGCTCTCGGACGCGCAGATGCAGCGGATCGCGCGGGAGTTCAATTTCTCCGAGACGTCGTTCGTGCTGCCGCCCGAGAGCGGAAACACCCGACGGGTGCGCATCTTCACGCCGTCGATCGAGGTGCCGTTCGCCGGCCACCCGAACGTCGGGACCGCATTCGCGCTGGCGATCTCGGGCGAGCTCGGACCGCTCGCCGGAACGCGGACGGTCGTCTTCGAGGAGAAGGCGGGGCTCGTGCCGATCACGATCGAGCGCCGCGCCGGCGGCGCGGTCTTCTGCGAGCTGTCCGCTCCCGCGCCCCTCTCGGTGGGGAGGAGCGTGTCGCCGGAGACGCTCGCCGCGGCCGTCTCGCTCGACGCCCGCGACGTGGTCACGGCCGTGCACGCGCCGGCCGCGTTCTCGGTAGGGCTGCCGTTTCTCTTCGCGGAGCTCGCCTCGCGGGAATCGCTCGCACGAGCTCGGACCGATCCCGCCGGCGTCGACGCGCTCGTGGCCGCGGGCGTCCCCGCCGACGTCCATCTCTACGTCCGGAGCGGCGACGACTTCGACCTCCGCACGCGCATGTTCGCGCCGAAGGACGGCGTCCCGGAGGACCCGGCGACGGGCAGCGCCAACGTCGCGCTCGCGGCGGCGCTCGCGCACTTCGACGCGCAGCCGGAAGGGTCATTTCGTTACAGGATCGCCCAGGGCGTCGAGATGGGCCGGCCGAGCGTGCTCGAGGCGCGGGTCGAGAAGAGGGGCGGCGCCGTCACCGAGGCGCGGATCGGCGGCGCGAGCGTCCTCGTCGCCGAGGGGACGATGGAGGTCCCTGAGGCCTAGCCGCCCCGGGTGTGCATCTCGAGGTGCGGGTCCCTCCGGAGATCGGGGACGTCCCGGAGCGGCGTCCGCTCCCGCAGCCCCAGGCGCTCCTCGGCGCCGCGGTCGGTGCGGAACGACCACGCGCCGGAGAGCAGCGCGCGGAGCTCGTCCTCCGAGGCGCCCTCCCGCAGCGGCTTGCGCAGATCGATCCCGCGGGCGGCGTAGAGGCAGAGGTACCAGACCCCGTCGGCGGTGAGGCGGCTCCGGTCGCACGCGGCGCAGAAGGGCGCCGTCGTCGAGGCGATGACGCCGAACGTCGTGCCGTCCGGAAGGCGGAAGCGCTCGGCGGGGGCGGCGGCGCGCTCCTCGGCCCCGAGCGCCTCGACGCTGCCGTAGGCGTCGGAGATGGCGCGGAGAATGCCCTCGCGCGAGACGACGCGCTCCCGCGACCAGTGCGTCGCGCCGCCGACGTCCATGTATTCGATGAACCGGATCTCGGCGCCCCACTCCTTCGCGCGCTCGAGCAGCGCCACGATCTCGTCGTCGTTGACCCCGCGGATGACGACCGTGTCGAGCTTGAGCGACGCGAAGCCGGCACGCGACGCGGCCTCGATGCCGCGGAGCACGCGCGGGAGCTCGTCGACGCGGGCGAGCTCGCGGAACCGCTCGGGCCGCAGCGTGTCGAGGCTGACCGTGATGCGGTGCAGACCGGCCGCACGGAGCCTTTCCGCCTGCGCCTCGAGGAGCACGCCGTTCGTCGTCATCGCGAGGTCCTTCAGCCAGGGCTTCGCGGCCAGGAGCTCCACGAGCTTCGACAGGTCGTGCCGCACGAGCGGCTCGCCGCCCGTCAGGCGGACCCGGTCCGTCCCGAGCGAGCCGAAGACGTCGGCGAGCCGGCCGATCTCCTCGAAGTCGAGGATGTCCTTCCTCGGCAGCCAGACGTACTCGCGCTCCGGCATGCAGTACGCGCAGCGCAGGTTGCAGCGGTCGGTGACCGACAGGCGCAGGTTGCCGAGACGGCGGCCGTAGCGGTCGAGCGTCGCCATGGGCGGTCTATATTAACGAGGTGAGCCTCCGCGTGGCGATCCTGACGGTGTCGGACGGCGTCTCGGCCGGGGCCCGCGAGGACCGCGGCGGGCCCGCCGTCGAGGAAACCCTGGCGCGCTCCGGCGTGGCGCACCGGGTCGTGGCGAAGGCGACCATCCCCGACGGCGCCGCCGAGGTCTCCCGCGCTCTGCGCGAGCGGGTCGAGGCGGAAGACGCCGACCTGATCGTCCTGACCGGCGGCACCGGCGTCGCCCCGCGGGACCGCACTCCCGAGGGCGTGCGCGCCGTGATCGACTTCGAGGTCCCCGGCCTCGCCGAGAAGATGCGGGCCGACACGGGACGGGGCTTCGGCGCCGCGTACCTGTCGCGGCAGGTCGTCGGCGTCGCGCGGCGCGCGCTCGTCGTCGCGCTGCCCGGCTCGCCGAAGGGCGCGGCGGACTGTCTGGCCGCGATCCTGCCGCTCCTGCCGCACGCGGTCGCCCTCCTGCGCGGCGAGCGGCCGGACCATCCCGGCGCTTCGGGCTAAGATCCGTCCGCTCATGCCCGACGTGCGCTTCGGCATCGACGTCCTCTTGGAGAGGCTGTGGCCCGTCGCGGGCAAGCGTGTCGGCCTCATCATCAACGGCTCGGGCATGACGTCGTCCGGGGTGCCCACCTGGAGGGCCCTGCGCGCGGCTTCGAACGTGCGGCTCGTCCGGCTCTTCGGGCCGGAGCACGGCCTCGAGGGGGGGGCCGTCTACATGGAGGCGGTCCAGGGCTCGATCCACGCGCCGTCGGGCCTTCCCGTCGTCTCGCTGTACGGGCCGACCGCCGAGAGCCTGAAGCCGAAGCGCGAGCACGTCGCCGACCTCGAGGCGATCGTCTTCGACGTCGCCGACGTGGGGACCCGGTACTACACCTACGTGTGGACGATGCTCCTCGCGATGGAGGCCTGCGCCGCGGCGCGCCTGCGCTTCGTCGTCTGCGACCGCCCGAACCCGATCGGCGGCGAGGTCGAGGGCGCGCCCGCGTCGGCGGGCTACCTCACCTTCGTGGGGCTGCACCCGATCCCGGTCCGCCACGGAATGACCGCGGGCGAGCTCGCGCTTCTCCTCGCGGCGGAGCGGCGGCTCGACCTCGATCTCGTCGTGATGCCGGCCGCCGGCTGGGCGCGCGACATGACGTACGCCGACGCGGGCCTCCCGTGGACGCCGCCCTCGCCGAACATGCCGACGACGGACACGGCGCTCGTCTATCCCGGCATGTGCCTCCTCGAGGGCACGAACCTCTCCGAGGGGCGCGGCACGACGCGGCCCTTCGAGGTGTTCGGCGCGCCGTGGCTCGACGCCTTCGCCTTCTCGGACTCGCTCAACGCGCTGGCGCTGCCCGGCGTGCGCTTCTTCCCGGCGCAGTTCCGCCCGATGTTCGACAAGCACGCGGGCCAGGCCTGCGGCGGAGCGCGCCTCCACGTGACGGACCGTGCCGCGTTCCGCCCGTTCCAGACCGGGCTGCGCCTCGTCGAGGCGGCCCGCCGGGCCGCCCCGCTCGACTTCCGCTGGCGCACGGAGCCGTACGAGTTCGACGAGCGGCCGGCGATCGACCTGCTGACGGGATCGGCCGACTTCCGGCGCGCCGTCGACGCCGGCGAGGGCCTGCGCGGCGAGATCGCGCGCCACTTCGAGGCCGCGGCCCACTTCGCTCCGCGCCGCGAGCCGCATCTGCTCTACCCGGACCGCCGCCCCGCCGTCGTCGCGTTCGTCGGCGGTCACGACTCCGGCAAGACGTCGATCCTCGTCGAGCTCGTGCCGCGCCTGAAGGAGCGCGGGCTCGTCGTGGGGACGCTGAAGCACACGACGCGCGACGTCGAGGACGACACGCCCGGAAAGGACTCTCAGCGCCTCGCGGCCGCCGGCGCCACGGTGGCCGCGCTGGTGACGCCCGGCCGGACGACGGCGCGGCACCTCGGCGAGGAGGAGGCGCTCGCGGACATCCTGCGCCGCGAGTTCCGCGGCTGCGATCTGGTCTTGATCGAGGGCTACAAGTCGCTCGCGATGCCGAAGATCGAGGTCGTGCGCACGGGCGTTCCGCGTCCGGAGGTCGTCGAGCCCGTCGCGCGCATCTCGGACGGCCCGTTCCAGGGCTCGGTGCCGACGCTGTCGTTCGGCGACTGGGATGCGATCGTCGAGACGGTGCTGCGGGCGGCCGGACTCGATCGCGAGAGCCGCGAGAGCGGCCGCGGGAGCCGGAAGACGGCTTGAGCCGGCCGCCCTTCGTCGTCTTCGATCTCGACGGAACCCTGATCGACGGATACGCGGCGATCGGCGACGCGCTCGCGTACGCGATGGCGCGCCTCGGGGAGCCGGCGCCGACGCCGGACGCGGTGCGCGCGATGGTCGGACACGGCCTCGAGCGGCTCCTCGAGAAGGCGGTCGGTCCCGAGCGCGCCGCCGAGGGCGTCCGGCTCTTCCGGCAGCGTTACCCGGAGGTCGCGGTCGAGCGATCGCATCTCGTTCCGGGCGCGCGCGAGACGCTCGAGGCGCTCGAGGCGTCGGGCCATGCGATGGCGCTCGCCTCGAACAAGCCCGCGCGGTTCTCGCGCCTGATCCTCGACGCGAAGGGCGTCGCCCGTCACTTCACCGGCATCGGCGGTCCCGACGACGCGACCCCGCCGAAGCCGGATCCGGCGATGCTCCGGCGCCTCATCGCGGGCGCCGGCGCGCGATCGGAGGAGACCGTCGTCGTCGGCGACATGGAGGTGGATTTCGAGTTCGCCCGCGCCGCCGGATGCGCGGTCGCCCTGGTGCCGGGCGGCTCGCGCCCGCGCGAAGCGCTCGAAGCGCTCGCTCCCGACGCCCTGCTCGAACGGATCACGGATCTGCCGGCGTATCTCGCGGGCTTCGCCGGGCGCAAGTAGAATCCGGCTCGCATGACGGCCGCGTTCGATTCCACGGGCGGAAGGCCCGGTCAGGTTCGCTTCTTCCTGCCGGGTCCGGTGTGGGTGCGCGACGCGGTGCGGCAGGCGATGGCGCACGAGGCGATCGGGCACCGCGGCAAGGCGTTCGCCGACCTCTACGCGGACATCCCGCCGCGCCTCGCGCGGGTCTTCCGGACCGAAGGGTTCGTCTTCACCGCGACGTCGGCCGCGACGGGCCTCTGGGAAGCGGCGCTCTCGAACCTCGCGCCGGAGCGGGTCCTCGCGGTGACGTGCGGCGCCTTCTCGGAGCGGTGGGCCGCCTGCGCCCGGGACCTCGGGTATGCGACGGACGTCCTCGAGACGCCCTGGGGAAAGCCGGTCGATCCCGCCGACGTGCGGCGGACGCTCGCGAAGGCGCGGTACGACGCGGTCACCCTGGTCCACTCGGAGACGTCCACCGGAACGCTCAACGATCTCGCCGCTCTTGCGAAGGTTGTGCGCGAGTCCTCCGACGCGTTCGTGCTCGCCGATGTCGTGACCTCTCTCGCCGGCTCGCCCGTCGAGTGCGACGCGTGGGGCCTCGACTTCGCGCTCTCGGGCTCCCAGAAGGCGCTCGCCATGCCGCCCGGCCTCGGCGTGGCGTTCGCGTCGGCGCGCTACCGGGCCCGCGCGAAGGAGCGCTCCCGCGCGCACTACCTCCGGATCTCGGAGGCCGAGGCGTTCGCCGCGAAGCACCAGACGCCGTACACGCCGTCGACGCCGCACCTCTTCGCGCTCGACGTGCAGCTCGACCACATCCTCGCCGAGACGCTCGAGGGCCGCTGGGCGCGGCACGAGGCGCTGCGGACGAGGGTGGAGGCGTGGGCGGCCGCGCGGGGCCACGCTCCGGTCGCGCCGGCCGGCTTCCGCCCGTGGACCGTGACGTGCCTCCGGCCGGCGGCCGGCGTCTCGGCGGAGGCGCTCGTGGCGCGGGTCAAGGAGCGGGGCTTCACGATCGGCGGCGGCTACGGGAAGTGGAAGGCGTCCACGTTCCGCATCGGGCACATGGGCGACGTGGACCTCGCCTCGCTCGAGGCCCTCCTCGTCGCGCTGGACGAGAGCGCGGCGGAGGCGGCGTCGTGAGCCGGGTCGTCGTCGCCGAGAAGATCTCGCCGGCCGGGCTCGACCGGCTGCGGAAGGCGGGGCACGAGGTCGTGGATCTCGCGGGCGCGCCGCGCGAGAAGCTGCTCGCCGCGCTCGCCGACGCGGACGCGCTGCTGGTGCGGAGCGCGACGAAGGTGGACGCGGCGCTCCTCGCGGCCGGTCCGAAGCTGACGGTGGTGGGCCGCGCCGGCGTCGGCGTCGACAACGTGGACGTGCCCGCGGCGTCCGCGCGCGGCGTGCTCGTCTTGAACTCGCCGACCGGCAACGTGGTGTCGGCCGTCGAGCACACGTTCGCGGTGCTCCTCGCGCTGCTGCGGCGCGTCCCCGAGGCGGCCGCGTCGATGGCGCAGGGGAAGTGGGAGAAGTCGAAGTTCGTCGGCACCGAGCTCGCGGGCAAGACCGTCGGCATCGTCGGCCTCGGGCAGGTCGGCTCCCGCGTCGCGGCGCGCGCCCGCGCCTTCGAGGCGCGCCTCCTCGGCCACGACCCGTTCCTGCCGGCCGAGAAGGCGCGCGAGATGGGCGTGCCGCTCGTTCCGCTCGACGAGCTCCTCGAGCAGGCGGACGTCGTCACGCTCCACTCGACCGCGATGGGCCAGGGCAAGCCGCTCCTCGGCGCCGCGGAGATCGGGCGCATGAAGCGCGGCGCGATCCTGGTCAACGTCGCTCGGGGGAGCCTCGTCGACCGCGAGGCGCTGCGGGCGGCGCTCGCGGACGGCCGTCTCGCCGGCGCGGCGCTCGACGTCTTCGAGCCCGAGCCGCCCGACCCTTCCGACCCGCTGCCGAGGCTCCCGAACGTCGTCGCGACGCCGCACCTCGGCGCCTCGACGGTCGAGGCGCAGGAGCGCGTCTCGATCCAGACGGTGGAGGCGCTGCTCGAGGCGCTCGCGGGCGCCCCCTACGTGCCGGCGGTGAACCTGCCGTTCCGCGGGTTGAAGGACGCCGACGGGGCCGCGGGCTGGATGCGCCTCGCCGAGCGCACCGCGCACTTCCTGGCGAGCCTCGTCGGCGGGCACCTTCAGCGCCTCGCCGTCGAGACCTGGGGCATGCCCGAGGACCTGCTGCGTCCGATCGCGGTCGCGGCGGTCAAGGGCGCGCTCGAGAAGAACACGCCCGAGACCGTCAACTACGTCAACGCGCTCTACCTCGCGCAGGACCGCGGCCTCGCGGTCTCCGAGACGCGCCACGAGGAGGCGGGGACCTACGCCCGGTCGATCCGGCTCTCGCTCTCCGGCGCAGGCAAGACCGCGAGCGCCGACGCGACCATGTACTCGGGCCGCGACGCGCGGGTCGTCCAGGTCGACGGCCTGCCGCTCGAGTTCCGGCCCGAGGGGACCGTCGTCTTCCTGCGCAACCGCGACGTGCCCGGAGTCGTCGGCAGCGTCGGCACCGTGCTGGGGGAGGCGCGCGTCAACATCGCCAACTTCTCGCTCGCGCGCGGGAAGAGCGAAGGCGCGGCCGCCGTGATCACGGTCGACTCGCCGCCGCCGGAGCAGGCGCTCGCCCGCCTGCGCGGCATCCCCGCCGTCGAGGAGGTGCGGGTGGTGAGCTGGTGACGCGGCTTCGCGTCGCCGTCCTGTTCGGGGGCAAGTCGGTCGAGCGGGAGGTCTCGCGCGTCTCCGCGCGCACGATTGCGGGCGCCTTCGACGCCGCGCGCTACGAGGTGGTCCCGATCGCGATCAGCGAGACCGGCCGCTTCCTGCCGCCCTCGGAGTCGGGAGCGCTGCTCGCATCGGGGCCGGTGCCGGAGCGCTTCCGGACGGCCGACCCGGCGGGCACCGCGGTCGTGCCGGCGGAGGTCGCGCCCGGCCGTATCGACGTCGTGTTCCCGATCGTCCACGGCACGACCGGCGAGGACGGCGCGCTGCAGGGCTTCCTCGAGACGCTCGGCGTGCCGTACGTCGGGGCGGGGGTCACGGCCTCCGCGGTCGGCATGGACAAGGGGGTCTTCAAGGCCCTCCTGCGCGACGCCGGGATCCCCACGCCGCGCGCCGTCGTGCTGCACGGGCCGGGCGATCTCGCCCGCGCCGCCGGTCTGCCGCTGCCGCTCTTCGTCAAGCCCGCCAACGGCGGATCGTCCGTCGGTGTGACCAAGGTCAAGCGGCGCGAGGATCTCGCCGCGGCCGCGGCGAACGCCTTCCGCTACGACGAGCGCGTGCTCGTGGAGGAGGGGATCGACGCCCGCGAGCTCGAGTGCGCGGTCCTCGGGAACGCGGAGCCGCGCGCCTCGATCCCGGGCGAGGTCATTCCGGGACACGAGTTCTACGACTACGACGACAAGTACCGCGACGACAAGGCGCAGCTCCGCATCCCCGCCGACGTGCCCGCCGCGGTCGCCGAGGAGACGCGGCGCCTCGCGGTCGAAGTCTTCCGGGTGTGCGGGGTGTCGGGGATGGCGCGTGTGGATTTCTTCCTCGAGCGGGGCAGCGGGCGCGTCCTCGTCAACGAGATCAACACGCTGCCCGGCTTTACGGCGATCTCGATGTACCCGAAGCTCTGGGAGGCGAGCGGGCTGCCGCTGCCCGGGCTCCTCGACGAGCTCGTGCGCCTCGCCCTCGAGCGGAGCGAGCGCCGCGCGCGCCTGATGACGAAGCCTCCGGCCGAGCTGGCATAGCGCGACGCGTCTTTTCGGAATCCGGCCCCGCTTTTGCGGGCCCCGATTCCGATGCGGCGTCCCCCCGCCGCAGGGTCTAAGCTCTTTTCTCTTGCCCGAGCTGCCGGACATCCTCGCTTACCTCACGGCCCTCGAGTCCCGCGTCGCGGGAGAGCGTCTCGAGTCGGTCCGGCTCGGCAGTCCGTTTCTGCTGCGCTCGATCGCGCCGCCCGTTTCGGACGCCGAGGGCCGCCGCGTGACCGGGCTCGAGCGGTTGGGGAAGCGACTCGTCTTCGCGCTCGAAGGCGACCTCTACCTCGTGCTCCACCTGATGATCGCGGGGCGGCTGCACTGGCGGAAACGGGGAGTCCGCGTCGGGGGCCGCGGCGCGCTCCTCGCCCTCGACTTCCCGAAGGGGTCGCTCGTCCTCTCCGAGGCGAGCGCGAAGAAGCGGGCGTCCCTCCACGTCGTCTCGGGGCGGCCCGCGCTCGCCGCGTTCGATCGCGGCGGGCTCGAGGTCCTCGAGGCGGACGCGGCCGCGTTCCGCGCGGCGCTGACGCGCGAGAACCACACTCTGAAGCGCGCGCTGACCGATCCGCGGCTGTTCTCGGGGATCGGCAACGCGTACTCCGACGAGATCCTGCACCGCGCGAAGCTCTCGCCCGCGAAGCTCACGAGCCGGCTGACCGACGGCGAGATCGCGCGGCTCCACGATGCGGTCCGCTCCGTCCTCGGGGAGTGGACCGGGCGCTTCCGGCGAGACGCCGAGCGGGCGTTCCCGGAGAAGGTCACGGCCTTCCGCGAGGGGATGGCCGTGCACGGCCGCTACGGGAAGCCGTGCCCCGACTGCGGCACGCCGGTCCAGCGCATCGTCTACGCCGAGAACGAGGCGAACTACTGCCCGACCTGCCAGACCGGCGGCAAGCTCCTCGCCGACCGCGCGCTCTCGCAGCTCCTGCGGGGAGACTGGCCGAAGACGCTGGAGGAGCTCGAGGAGAAGAAGCGCGGATGAGACGCGCGCTCGCGGCCGCCGCGCTCCTCCTCGTCGGCGCGGCCGCCGCGGCCGAGGAGGCGCCCCCGCCGATTCCGGAAGGGAGGCCGCCGGAGTGGGGACTCCAGGCCGGGTACGGGTTCTCGTTCAGTCCGAACGGCGGCCGTTCGCGCGAATCCCTGTTCCTCTTCGAGCCGAACGTGGGGATCCGCCTCGGGTCGCGCTTCGAGTACGTCGCCGAGGCGCACGTCGCCCGTTACCTCTCGCCCGAGGGCTACATGGTCGGCGTGGTGCCGGTCGGGGCGCGGTACAACGCGCCGAGACGCTCGGCGATCCGGCCGTACGCTTATCTGGGAGTCGGCCTCGGATGGACCGACCTGACGCAGCTCGACGAGATCGACCGGCGCTTCAACTTCCTCATCGAGGCCGCCGTCGGTCTCCGGGGCGCGGTCACGGACACGCAGGCCTGGACGTTCGAGGCCCGGTACTCCCACGTCTCGAACGCCGGCACCGAGCTGCCGAACCTCGGCCTGAACTGCCTGGTCTTCCTCGCCGGCTGGCGGTTCTAGCTCCAGACTTGCACGGGGGCGCCCCTCACCCCTTCGCCTCTCCCGGAGGGAGAGGGGTTTCCGCGAGAATTTCCGCGAGCTTCTCGCGGTCGATGTTGCCGCCGGAGACGACGCAGACGATCCGGCCGCGGCCGGCGCGCCCGGAGAGCGCCGCCGCCACCGGCACCGCGCCGGCCCCCTCCGCGACGACGCGCGCGCGAGAGACCAGCATACCCATCGCCGCTTTGGTCTCCTCGAGCGACACCACGAACGAACCCGCGAGGATCTCCCGCGCCATCGGCCACATCTCGGGAAGGAGGCTCTTCGCGCCGATCCCGTCGACGAAGCTCGCCCGGTACTCGACGCCGACGGGACGGCCCGCGGCGAGCGACGGCGCGAGCGGCGCCGCCGTCTCGATCTCGGCGGCGAAGACGCGCGCCTCCGGCCGGAGGACGCGCAACGCCGCGGCGATCCCGCACGACAGCCCGCCGCCGCCCCAGGGCACGAGCACGGTGTCGACGTCCGGGAGGTCCTCGAGGATCTCGAGCCCGATCGTGCCGTTGCCGGCGATCACCGCCGGGTCCGAGACCGGGTGAATGAAGAGCCCCTCGATGCCGGGGTAGCCGTGGTCCTCGAGCACGCGCCACCAGCGCTCGACCGGGACCGGGATGATGCGCCCGCCCAGCCGCTCGATCGCGTCGAGCTTCGCGCGCGGCGCGTGGTCCGGGACGACCACGGTGCACGGGATGCCGAGCCGCTTCGCGTTCCACGCCACGCCCTGCGCCATGTTGCCGGCCGAGGCGGTCCAGACGCCGCGCTCGAGCGCGGCGGGGTCGGCGAGCGCGATCGCATTGCCGGCGCCGCGCAGCTTGAAGGACCCGATCGGCTGGAGCGCCTCGACCTTGAGGAAGATCTCGGCGGGTCCGTCGACGGCGAGGCGCAGCAGCGGCGTGCGGACCACGAACCCGGCGACGCGCCGGCGAGCGGCCAGGATCTCGTCGAGGGAGACGGGGGCGAGGGGCTCAGTCGGCTTCGCCGCGGTGGCCTCCGAACTCGAGGAAACGGCCCGCGCTCGAGCCGCGCGCCTTGCCGTAGATGTGCTGGGCGGCCGCGACGTCCTCGACGGCGAGCCCGACCGCCTTGAACGCGGTGATCTCGCTCGCGTCGCGGCGGCCCTCGACCGCGCCGAGGAGGACCTCGCCGAGCTCGCCGGCGATGTGATCGTCGCCGACCGCGCCCTCGGCGCGCGCGAGCAGGAAGTCGCCGGCCTCGGCGAGCGCGGCCTCGCGCCGGTCGACGAAGAGGCGCGATCGTGCGATGGCGGCGCCGTCGAGCTCGCGGGCCGCCGCGACGCTCGAGCCGACCGCGTTGACGTGCGCGCCGGGCGAGAGCCACTCGCCGAGCACGACCGGCTCGCGCGACGAGGTCGCCGCGCACACGATGTCGGCGCCCTCGACCGCCTCGCGGACCGTGGCGCAGGGCGTGACCGCGATGCCGTGGCGCTTCGCCTCGCGGTCCGCGAAGGACTTCGCCTTGTCGAAGGTCTTGCTCGCCACGCGGACCCGGCGGATCGCCCGGACCAGGAGCATCGCCTCGAGGTGCGTGCGCGCCTGGACGCCGGAGCCGACGAGCGCGAGGTCGCCCGCGTCGGGCTTCGCGAGAAGCCGCGTCGCGAGACCGCTGACGGCGGCCGTCCGGATCGCGGTGACCGACGTGGCGTCGATCACGGCGAGAAGGCGGCCGCGTCCCGTCTCGAAGAGCAGCACGGCGCCCTGGTGCGAGTCGATGTCGGTGCCCTCGTTGCGCGGAAAGAAGGTCACGGCCTTCACGCCGACGGCGCCGAGGGCGGAGAGGTGCGCGGGCATCAGGCCGAGCGCGCCGGTCCGGTCGGGGAGCCACACGATCTGGCGCTGGGGCATCGTGGCTTCCCCCCGGCCGAGCGCCGCGAACGCGCGGGCCATCACCTCGATGCACTCCTTCATCGGCAGGAGGCGAGGCACTTCGGTCTGGTTGACGACGAGCGTTTCCATCGAGACCTCCGACCCGGGGGCGACGACCGCGAAGAATACGGCGGGCGGGCGTCCTACTGCCAGCGGAAGATCTTCAGCGCGGCGGCGAAGGAGGCGAGGCCCCAGGCCGCCACGATGGCGGCCTCGCCCGCGATCGCCGCGGCGGACCGGCCCTCGAGCATGACGGCGCGGAGCGCGTTGTTCAGGGCCGTCAGCGGCAGGGCCTGGACCAGCGGCTGCACCGCCTTCGGGAAGCGCTCCGAGGAGAAGAAGACTCCCGATAAGAGCCACATGGGCACCATCACGAGGTTCATGAGGCCGTTGGCCGCCTCGAGCGTGCGCGCCCGGGAGGCGACCAGGAGGCCCATGCCGCCGAAGCAGAGCGCGCCCAGGAACGTGAGGAGCACGAGCACGACGAGCGACCCCCGGATCGGCACGCCGAACACGGCGACCCCGAACGCGAGGATCACCGCGACCTCGAGGACCAGGAACACGAAGCGCGACAGCATCTGGGCGAGCAGGTAGTCCGCGTGGCGCATGGGCGTCGCCGTCATCAGCTTCAGCGTCTTCTTCAGGCGCGCGTTGACGATCGAGAAGCCGATGCCCCAGATGCCGGTGCCCATGAGGTTGAGTCCCAGAATGCCGGGCACCAGGAAGTCGATGTAGCGGGACCCCTTCTCGTGGACGAGCGCCTCCGCCGCGGGCGAAGCATCGCGGCGGCCGCGCGCGCGCTGGATCGCGTCGTCGACCTCGAGACGCGCGAGGCGGGCATCGGGCCGCGTGGGGTCGAAATGGTACACGAGCGTCGCCCGGTCCTCGACGAGGAGCGCGATCTTCCCGGTGCGGAGCGCCTCGAGCCCGGCCGCGACGTCGGGATACACGGCGGCCTTCACCGTGCCCGCGCGCGAGAGCGCCGTCGAGAGCTCCGCGGCCGGGGGGCCGGCCGCGACGCCGACCGGGATCGGGTCGGGAGGCCGGTCGCGGAACGCGAAGCCGAGCACGAGCGCCATCAGGACCGGGAACATGAAGACCCAGAAGAGCGCCTCGGGCTCGCGGACGAACTCGAGCAGGCGCGTGCGCGTCAGCGCGACGAGCGGGTGCTGGCGCTCACTCATCGCGGAGCTCCCGGCCGGTCAGCGCGATGAAGACGTCCTCGAGCGTGGCGCGGTGCGTCGACAGCGACACGAGCTTCGCGCCGGCGCCCTCGAGGGCGTCGACGAGCGCGGGCACGGCCTCGGCGAGCGACGCGACGGCGAGCTGCCAGCGGCCGTCACGCTGGCGCGGGTCCCGCAGGCCCCGCACGCCCTTGAAGACGTCGGCGCCGACCGCCGGGTCGGTCGCGAGCTCGAGGATGTGGGGGGCGCCGAGTCCCGCGATCAGGTCGGCCGGAGCGCCCTGCGCGATGATCCGCCCGTGGTCGACGACGGCGACGCGCTCGCAGAGCCGCTCGGCCTCCTCCATGTAGTGGGTCGTGAGGAGCACGGTGCGGCCGGCCTCCTTGTACGCCGCGATGCGCTCCCAGAGCTGGAGCCGGCTCTGCGGATCGAGGCCGGTCGTCGGCTCGTCCAGGAAGAGCAGCTCCGGGTCGCCGGCGAGCGCGCACGCGACCGCGAGGCGCTGGCGCTGGCCGCCCGACAGCTTGCCGACGCGCGCGTCCCGCTTCTCCTCGAGCGAGAGGTCCTCGAGGAGAAGCTCGGGGTCGCGGCCCCGGGCGTAGAAGGATCGGAAGAGCGAAAGCGTCTCGTACACCGTGAGCTTCTCGGTCAGCCGGCTCTCCTGGAGCGAGACGCCGAGGCGCTCGCGGAGCTCCCGCTCCTGGCTTCCCCAGCGGCGGCCGAGCACGACGACGTCGCCCTCGTCCGGCTTCGTCAGGCCCTCGAGGATCTCGATCGTCGTCGTCTTGCCGGCGCCGTTCGGACCGAGCAGGCCGAAGCACTCGCCCGCGCGCACCTCGAGGTCGAGGCCGTCGACGGCGCGCACGTCGCCGTAGTGCTTCTTCAGTCCGCGGCAGACGATGGCCGAGGGAGCGGAAGTCGACATCGGAGGCGGGATTCTACGCGACGGGCCCGAAGCGTCGACGTTCGGCTACTTGTTCGCCGCCACCACGATTCCCTCGAACCCCGCCTGCTCGAGCGCGGCGAGCGCGGCTTCCGCGTCGGCGCGCGAGTCGAGCGGCCCGACCTTCACGCGCGTCAGCCCCTTGAAGGACTCGAAGTACACCGTGTACCCGGCCGTGCGCACGCGGGCCGCGTGCCGGTCGGCTCGGGGCCTCTCGGCGAACGAGCCGACCTGCACCGCCCAGAGACCGTTCGACGAGGTCGGCTCGATCACGATCCCCTCGGCGACGAGAACGAGGCGGACGCGGGCCGTGCCCGGTCCGAGCATCGCGATCTCCCGCGCCGCCGCCTGCGAGAGGTCGATGATGCGGCCGTGCGCGAACGGCCCGCGGTCGTTGATGCGCACCCGGACCGTGCGGTTCGAGTCGAGGCTCGTGACGTCGACGATCGAGCCGAGCGGCAGCTCGCGGTGCGCGGCCGTGAGCTTGGAGGCGTCGAAGATCTCTCCCGAGGCCGTCGGCTTGCCGTCGAACCCGTCGCCGCCGCCGTACCACGACGCGACGCCTTCCTCGGTCCAGTTCGGGGCAAGCGCCGGCGGGGGAGCGGGACGGGCGGCGGGCCGTGGGGGCTTCTTGGAGGCGCAGGCGGCGGCGAGGAGGAGCGACGCGGCGGCGATCGCGGCCGCGGCGATTCGGGCCGCGCGGGTCACACGCGGACGGGCGCGCTCGCGGCGGCCTCGGCGCCCGAAAGCGCCGGGTCGAGCTCCTCGCGGATGAAGATCTCGACCTGCTCGGCGGAGCGGCCGACGAGCTTCTCCGGCGCCGCGATCGCATCGAGGTCGGCGCGCGAGAGGCCGAAGGCCGCATCGGCCGCGAGGCGGCCGAGCAGGTCGGCCGCGCCGCCCGTCTCGGCCCGCGCGTCGGCCGAGGCTCGCGCGTGGACGCGCAGGCGCTCGTGCAGCTCCTGGCGATCGCCGCCGCGGCGCACGGCCTCCATCATCAGATTCTCGGTCGCGAGAAACGGCGCCTCGGCCTCGAGCCGCCGGCGCGCGACCTCGGGGTGCACGACGAGGCCGCCGAGGACGTTGTCGAGGAGGATCAGGATCGCGTCGGCGGCGAGGAAGGCCTCCGGCACCGCGATGCGCTTGTTCGCGGAGTCGTCGAGCGTGCGCTCGAGCCACTGCGTGGCGGCGGTCATGGCCGTGTCGAGGGAGAGCGCGATGACGTGGCGGGCGAGCGAGCAGATCCGCTCGGCGCGCATCGGGTTGCGCTTGTACGGCATGGCCGACGAGCCCACCTGCGTCTTCTCGAACGGCTCCTCGAGCTCGCCCTCGTGCTGGAGGAGGCGCAGGTCGGTCGCGATCTTGTGCGCGGACTGGGCGAGCCCCGAGAGCGCGTGGACGACGCGGTCGTCCTGCTTGCGCGAGTACGTCTGGCCCGACACGGTCTGCCGCGCCGCGAACCCGGCCCGCGCGCCGAGCGCCCGGTCGAGCTCCTCGACTTTGGCCGAGTCTCCCTCGAAGAGGCGCAGGAAGGAGGCCTGCGTGCCCGTCGCGCCCTTGGCGCCGAGGAAGCGCAGCCCCGATCGCGCCGCCCGGATCGCCTCAAGGTCGAGGAGGAGATCGCTCGCCCACAGCGCGGCACGCTTGCCGACGGTCGTCGGCTGCGCGGGCTGGAAGTGCGTGTACGCGAGGGCGGGCACGGCGCGGTGGCGCATAGCGAACGCGCGCAGGTGGCCGAGGACACCGACGAGGCGCCGCTCGACGAGCGCGAGGCCGTCGCGCATCTGGATCAGGTCCGTGTTGTCGGTGACGTAGGCCGAGGTCGCGCCCCAGTGGATGATCCCCCGGGCGGAGGGGGCGGCGGTTCCGAACACGCGCACGTGAGCCATCACGTCGTGGCGCGTCTTCGCTTCCTCCTCGGCGGCGGCCGCGAAGTCGATGTCGGTCAGGTGCGCGCGCATCTCGGCGAGGGCGTCCTCGGAGATCGGCAGGCCAAGGCGGCGCTCCTCCTCCGCGAGCCAGAGCCAGAGGCGCCGCCAGGTCTGGAACTTGAAGGCGGGGGAGAAGAGGCCGGACATCTCCGCCGAGGCATAGCGCTCGGTCAGAGGATTGACGTACGCCTCACTCATCGTCGGAGCCGGCTTCCTCCCCCATGTTGAAGAGGCGCACCTCGTCGTTGCCGCAAACGAGGCAGGTCGCCTCGGTGATGCGGCTGCCGTCCATCTCGAAGACGTAACAGGGCGTGCCGCACTGCGAGCACATGAGGTAATCGACCTCCCGGTACTCGTCGGGCTTCTTGATCGGATTCGGCGACTTGGGCGGTCCGTCGAGCGCCATGCGGAGATTGTCGCATGGCTCGGACCGCCCGGACATCATTTGTCCCGCAGACCGTCTACGCTGTATCCATGAGTTCTCCGTCCGTCCTCGTCGGGATCGCCCTCATGGCCGCGGCCGTCGGCGCCGCCGCCGTCCTCCTCGTCCTCTCGCGGTCGCGGGATTCGGCCGCCCGCCTCGACCGGCTCCTCGCCGAGACGGCGCGGGCGCGCGAGGCCTCGCAGTCGGTCGATCGCCGCTTCGAGGAGCTCCGGGGCGCGGTCGAGTCGCGCGTCGGCGGGGTCGAGCAGCGGCTCGAGACCGGCCAGCGCTCGATCTCCGAGCACCTCGGCCGCTCGGGGACGCTGCTGCAGGAGGTCGGCGAGAAGCTCGGGCGGCTGCACGAGGCCTCGCAGAAGATCGAGCGGCTCGCCGGCGAGGTGACCCGCCTCGAGGACCTGCTGAAGCCGCCGAAGCTCCGCGGAACCCTCGGGGAGATGTTCCTCGAACAGGCGCTCGCGCAGGCGCTACCCCCCGGCTCCTTCGCCACGCAGCACGGGCTCGGCGACGGCGTCGTCGTGGATGCGGTCGTCTTCGTGCAGGACCGCGTGGTCCCGATCGACAGCAAGTTCCCGCTCGAGAACTACCGGCGCTCCCACGAGGTCGAGGACGAGGGCGAGCGCCGCCGGGCGCGGACCCAGTTCGGACGCGACGTCCGGAAGCACGTGGACGCGATCGCCGAGAAGTACATCCGCCCCGCCTCGGGCACCTGCGACTTCGCGCTGATGTACGTGCCGGCGGAGGCCGTGTACTCCGAGATCGCCGCCGATGGCGAGGAGACGGCGCTCGCGGACTACGCGACGGCGCGCCGCGTGATCCCGGTGTCGCCGCGCCTCCTCTACGCGTACCTCTCGACCGTGGCCATGGGACTCCGCGGAATCGCGCTGCAGGAGAACGCGCGCGAGGTCCACCAGAACCTCGCGGAGCTGTCGCGGCTCTGGGATCGCGTGGGTGGGCCGCTCGAGAAGCTCGGCGGGCACCTCGAGAACGCGTCCCGGCAGTACGAGGAGACGAGCCGGGCGTTCGATCGCTTCACGACGCGCCTCGAGACGATCGCGGACAAGGCGCAAGCGGACGATGCGGCGGTGGAAGGGCCGGGACTGCCGCTCCTTCCACCTTCCTGACACTCGCGGCCGGGACGGCGCACAACTTCCGGCGCGGCGGAGGAGTGCTCGGCCTGTCAACGACTTGAGACGGGCCGGTCGAATGCCGCGGTTTCGCGGTCCGCGGACCTTCCGGTAGTATGCGCGTTTCCTTTTGCAAGCCGTCATGAGCCTCCGAGTGACCTCCGAAATCGGCAAACTGAAGTCGGTCCTCGTGCATCTGCCGGGACCGGAGATCGACCGCATGGTGCCGTCGATGATGGAGGAGCTCCTCTTCGACGACATCCTCTACGGCAACCGGGCCCGCGAGGAGCACCGGCGGTTCCAGCAGGTCCTCGGGTTCGTCGCCGACGAGGTGCTCGACGTGCAGGACCTCCTCGAAGAGGTGCTCCAGGTCCCGGAGCAGCGCGGCGCCGTCATCGACGACCTCGCGAAGACGCTCGGCTGGGCGCCCGAGATGGAGGGGAGGCTGCGCGACCTGACGGCCGAGCAGCTCGCATCCAAGCTCGTCGTGGGCATCGAGAAGGAGTCGCCCGGCTCCGACGCCTCGGTGGCCGCCGAGCTGTTCGACCTCGCCCCGATCCCGAACTACTTCTTCCAGCGCGATCCGCTGGTCGTCGTCGGCGAGCGGGCGATCCGATGCTCGATGGCGACGGCGGCGCGCCTGCGGGAGCCGCTCCTCTCCGGCTACGTCCTCTCGCTCCATCCGAGGTTCGCGACGCCCGAGGGCGGGAAGTTCTGGTTCCAGGAGTTCTCGGCGGACTACGGCAAGCCGGCCTCGTATGCCCGCATGCGGCCGACCCTGGAGGGCGGCGACGTGCTCGTGCTCCGAGACGACCTCCTCGCGATCGGCTACAGCGAGCGCACCGAGAAGACGACGATCGAGCGGCTCGCCGAGTCCTTCAAGAAGCTGAAGTCGCCGATCCGGCGCCTCCTGGTGGTCGCGATCCCGCCGGAGCGCTCGTTCATGCACCTCGACACGGTGTTCACGATGATCTCGCAGGACGAGTGCCTCGTGTACGGCCCGATGATCCTGCCCGACGGCGCCGAGGAGGCCGACGTCTATGAGTGCGACCTGACGAAGCGCGAGATCACCTGGACGACGGAGAAGGACCTCCTCTCGGCGCTCAAGGCGCAGAAGCTCGACCTGAGGCCGATCCGCTGCGGCGGCCAGGACCCGATCGCGGAGCGGCGCGAGCAGTGGACGGACGGCGCGAACGCCTTCGCGCTCGCGCCCGGCGTCGTCCTCATGTACGACCGCAACGAGGCGACGGCCGCGGAGCTCGCGCGCTGCGGGTACACGGTCGTCGACGAGGCGGACCTGCTGATGGGCCGCGAGGAGCTCGAGCTCTGGAAGCCGGCGCGCAAGTACGTGATCCTGCTCGCGGCGCACGAGCTCTCCCGGGCCCGCGGCGGTCCCCGCTGCATGACGATGCCGCTCGTGCGCGAGGACGTCGCGCCGCCCCGATGAATCCGACGCCCTTCTTCTCCTTCGTCCGGCCGCTCGCCGTGGTCGCGTTCGGCGGCAATGCGCTGCTGCGCCCCGAGGACGACGGCACGACCGGCCGGCAGCTCGAGCGGGCGCGCGAGGCCGTCCGGATGCTGCTGCCGATCATCGGGAAGGGCTACGAGCTGATCGTCGTGCACGGCAACGGACCGCAGGTCGGCAGCATCCTCATGCAGGCCGAGGAGGCCGCGGACAGGATCCCGCCGCAGACGCTCGACTTCTGCGTCGCTCAGACCGAGGGGTCGATGGGCTTCCTGCTCGAGCTCGCCTTCGACAACGAGCTGCCGCGCGCGGGCTTCCGCAAGCAGGTCGTCACGATCATGACGCAGGTCGAGGTCGATGCGGCGGACCCGGCTTTCCTGAAGCCCTCGAAGCCCATCGGTCCGTTCTTCTCGAAGGAGAAGGCGGAGCTGATGCAGCGGGCGGCGGGCTGGACGATGGTCGAGGACGCGGGGCGCGGCTGGCGCAAGGTCGTCGCGTCTCCGCGGCCGCGCGAGGTCCGCGGGGTCGAGGTGGCGGCGGCCCTCATCAACCGGGGGCACATCGTCATCGCGGCGGGGGGCGGCGGCATCCCGGTGGTCGTGTCCGACGACGGGCACGTCCGGGGCGTCGAGGCCGTCATCGACAAGGACTACGCCGCGTCGATGCTCGCGGCGTCCCTCTCGGCGAACCTCTTCATCATCCTGACCGGCGTCGACCGCGTCGCGAAGGACTTCGGGAAGCCCACGCAGCGCGAGCTTGCCACGCTCGACGTGCCGACCGCCAAGGCGCTCCTCGCCGAGGGGCAGTTCCCGGCCGGGAGCATGGGCCCGAAGATCGACGCCGCCGTCCGATTCATCGAGGCGGGCGGGCACGAGGTTCTCGTGACGCGGGCCGAGTCGCTCGCGGAGGCCCTCGAGGGCCGGACCGGAACCTTCATCCGCGCGGCCCGATGAGCGCGGCCGAGCCGCCGGAGGGACCGCTCGAGCCTCCGCCGACGGCCGACTCCGCGACGCCCGAAGCCTCCGCTCCCTTCCTCCCGGCGGACGTGCCTCCGGCGCCGCGCCGTCCGCTCCGGAGCGGCGCGTGGCCGTTCTGGGCGGCGGGCGCGCTCGTCGCGGCGACGCTCTTCGCCGTCTTCTCCCTCCTGCATCCTCGGCGCGCGGGCGCGCCGGCGGGCGACGAGGGAGTGCCCGCCACGGTCACGGCGGAGGAGGCGATCCTCCATCGCGAGCCCTCGGCCCGCTCCCCGACGGTCGCGACCCTCCCGCAGGGACAGCGCGTGCGCGTGCGCGGCGAGGCGCCGCCGTGGCTCGACGTGGCGACCGACGCCGGCGAGGGCTTCGTTCCGACGGCGGCCGTGGAGCGGGACGCGGACCGCGACGCGCGGCAGCGGCGCGCGAACGCGCTCCTCGCGCTCGCGCCCGTGTACGGCGTCGTCGCCGAGGACGCGGAGATCGCGCTCGCGCCGTATCCGCTCGGCGCCCGCGGGGGGACGCTCGCGCAGGGCACCGTGATCGAGATCCATTCGGTCGATCATTCCTACTTCGCCTACAGCGACAAGAAGTGGGGCATCGCGTACGTGGACTCCTCGCGCGTCGACCTCGTGCCGCCCGATCCCCGCGAGCCGGCGATCGTGCCCGAGAAGGTGCGTCCGCTGAAGGACCTGACGGTGATCGATCTCGCCGCGGAGCCGCCGCCCGAGGAGGAGCTCCCCGTCGAAGGCGAAACGGCCGCTCCCGCCCCGGTCCCCGTGCCGGCCGTTCCCGCGGAGCCCGCGCCGGGGCTGCTCGAGCCGGCGGCGGTGCTGACGCGGACGGACCCCTCCTATCCGGAGGCGGCCAAGCGCGCCGGCATCGAGGGAACGGTCGAGCTCGAGGTGGCGATCGACGCGGCCGGGAAGGTGACCGACGTCGAGGTCGTGCGCGGCCTGCCGCTCGGCCTGTCGGAATCCGCCGCGGAGTCCGTGCGGCGATGGACCTGGCGCCCCGCGCGCGCCGCCTCCGGGCCCGTCGCCTCGCGCAAGACGGTGCGCATCCGCTTCCTGCTGCGCCCCGAAGACGAGCGCTGACCTCCGACATCGACGGCGACTGATTCTGCGCGGCGTTTTCCCGCCCCGGGATCTCTGGCGCGGCGTTTTCCCGCCGCGGGTCTCGTTATAATTCCCGTCTCTCGATGTTCCAGGTCTTGTACGAGGCGGACGGGCGGGAGCAGGTGTACACCGCTCGCAAGGACGTTCTGTCGATTGGCCGCGCCAACGACAACGACATCGTCTTGAACGACTTCTCGGTGTCGCGCCGCCACGCGTACCTGAAGAAGGAGAACGGGGCCTGGGTCATCCACGACAACCAGTCGACGAACGGCGTGCGCGTCAACGACAAGCCGGTGCCGTCGGCGGAGGTGCGCGGGGGGGACGCGGCAGTCATCGGCACCTTCGTGCTCCGCTTCCGCGACGAGCCGACCGTCGTGCCGGCGCGCGGACGCCTCCTCGACGCGACCTCCACCTGCATCCGGCCGATCGCGGAGTTCAACCAGGACTTCGGGCTCGAGCGCGAGAGCGTGCCGGCCCCGGACTCGACCGCGGAGCGCAAGCGGGTCGTCCTCGACCTCGCGTACAAGAACAAGGTCTTCGAGATCCTCGTCCAGGTCGCGAAGGCGCTGATCTCGGCCGACGACCTCGCGACGGTGCTCGACAAGGTCATGGACCTGATCTTCGAGTTCCTGCCGGCGGAACGCGGCTTCCTCCTCCTGGAGGAGGGCGGCGCGCTGCAGCTCCGCATCTCGCGCTTCGGCTCCGGCAAGCGCTCGACGGCGGACGGCGGCACGCCGTACTCGCGCACGATCGTCGACATGGTGGTTCGCCAGAAGGTCGCGGTGCTGACGTCGGACGCGCAGGCGGACGAGCGCTTCGAGGCGGGCGAGTCGATCCGCATGCAGCAGATCCGCTCGGCGATGTGCGCCCCGCTCTGGAGCCGCGACGCCGTCATCGGCGTCATCTACATCGACTCGCCGCTCCACGCCGGCACGTACTCCGGCCAGGATCTCGACCTCCTCACGGCGCTCGCGAACTTCGCCGCGGTCGCGATCGAGCGGGCGCGCCTCCACGAGCACGTCCTCGAGGAGAAGCGGATCCGGGGACGGCTCGAGCGGTACCACTCGCCGCAGGTGGTGGAAGAGATCATCGCCGACGTCGACGTCAGCGAGACCGGAGGCATCAAGCCGGCCCGGACGAAGGTCGTCACGATCCTCTTCGCGGATCTCGTCGGGTTCACGACCTGGTCCGAGAAGATGCCGGCCGAGACGCTCGCGCGCATGCTCACCGAGTTCTTCACGCTCTCCTCCGACGCGGTGTTCGCGTGCGGCGGCACCATCGACAAGTTCATCGGCGACGCGGTGATGGCCTTCTTCGGGGCGCCCTTCGACCAGCCGGACCACGCGGAGCGGGCGGTCGCCGCCGCGCTGAAGATCCGCGCCGAGGTCGCCGCGTGGAACCACGAGCGGACCGCCAAGGGCGAGATTCCGATCGAGGTGCGGGTCGCCGTCAACACGGGCGAGGCGATCGTCGGCGACATCGGCTCCCAGCGGCGTGTGGACTACACGGTGCTCGGCAATGCGGTCAACGTCGCGGCGCGCCTCGAGGAGTTCGTGGCGCAGGCCGGAGACGTCGTCATCGGCCCCGACACCTACCGGGCGATCGAGGCGCGCTACGCCTGCGCGCAGCTCGGCTTCTTTTCGCTGAAGGGCCTCTCGGCCCAGGTGCCGCTCTACAAGGTGCTGGGAAACAAGTAGCGGGCGGGCTAACGCCCGTCGGCCGCCGTGACGACGGGTCTCGGGTGAGGCGTCGTCGCGAAGGGCTCGAAGCGGCTCTCGAGCTCCCGATCGGGCGGCGCGAACCGCAGCTGCCGGTAGGCGCGGAAGTAGAGGTGCGCGTGGACCGGCTGCGCGTGATCGAGCGCGGAGGTCGCCTGCCGCTTCAGGTACGCCGGCAGCGACGATTCGATCTCGCGGGAAAGCGGCGCGGCCGGGTGCGTCGCCACGAACCGATTCGCGGCGCGTGCGATCGCGGGCGATCGCCGCGCGCGGCCCTCGTCGGGGCTCGCCTTCCAGAGGTCGAGCGCCTGGCGCATCGCCTTCGGCGACAGCGGCCGCTCCGTCGCGTCCTCGGCCTCGGCGCTCTCGACGATCGGGGGCGAGGGGACGGCGGGCGGGAGCGCGGCGGCCGCGCTCGGCGGCGGGGTGGGCGCGGGGGCGGGCGCCTCGACCGCCGTCGGCCGCGCGGCCGGCGTCGGGAC
>DAHUXD010000039.1 GCA_027307335.1 Acidobacteriota bacterium | reverse complement strand
CCCGATAGTGAGCACCGGACGGGCTGCGAAAATAGATGTACGCGAAACCCTCACCCGACAGATCGTCCGTAATGTGTGCGTTCGCCGTCACCGTGACGGAACCCGATGTCACGTCGATCGACCCCGGCGAATAGTCGAACGCCGTCAAGATCGGGGGCGTGACGTCCTGAGTCTGGGCACTCAACCGATTGTCCGAGAGGAGAATCATCAACGGCGCCAGCGCAACTGTCGCCAGGACAGAACGAACCCGGTTGCAGTCAGTCATAGGATCCTCCTCTTCTGGATCGGCCGCGAGCACCAAGCACCTCGCCCCCTACAGGGCTCTCGGAGCATCGTCAGACCGGTGCCTGCGTTCACTCCCTCTCCCCCAGCCCCCGAATCAGCGCCGCCGCGCGCCCGTTCGAATGCACGTCGAACTTGCGGTGGATTTCCTTGATGTGGGTGTGGACCGTGTGAGAGGAGACCGCGAGCTGCTCCGCGATCTCGGCGTACCGGAGGCCGTCCGCGACGAGCATCGCGACGCTCGCCTCCGCGGGCGTGAGACCGAAGCGCTCGCGCAGGAGATCCGCGGTCCCCGCGGCGCGCTGCTTATCGATCTTCTTCGGCATCATGGCGCATCGAACGCGCGGAGTGGTCGCGCTCGTTGCAGAAGAGTCGCCGCAGAGGCGAAAGCGTTACAGCGCGTTGTGTCAAAGGAGAGCCTTCGAGTTGGGAGAATGCTCTCCCAGGCAACAGCGACTTGCCCATCCCCAATACTGGGGAGACAATCCGCCTCGAAGATTTACGGAAGGTTTACTCGACCAGGTACTCGCGCTTCGCGCGCACCACCGCATCCGCACGTGACACCCGGACTTCGACCTGGTGCCAGCTTCCCGGCCTTCCGGGGGGCTTCGGCGTGTAGGTGAGGAAGTAGCTGCTCCGCAGCTCCTTCACGACGCCGTCGAAGGCCTCCGACAGCTTCCGGATGTGGCCGATGAACCAGGCGCGGCCGCCCGTCTGGGCGGCGATGCGGTCGAGGAAAGTCGTCACGGTCGTCGTTGCGTCGGCGCCCTCCGCCACCGAGTAGATCGACACCTCCGACGCCCGCGCCATGTCGATGACCTGCGCGACCGAAAGGCGGCTCCGGTTGTCCTCTCCGTCGGTGAAGACCACCACGGCCTTTCGCCGTTTGATCGACCTGAGCCGCTTCAGGGCGGCGGCGATCGCGTCGTACAGCGCCGTCTCCCCCGCCGGCTGGACCGCGCCGATCGCCTCCTCGACGCGCGCCCGATCCGCCGTGAGGTCGACCGAGCCCACGACCGAGGTGTTGAACGTGAACAGCCCGACTTCGTCGTCTTTCTTCAGCGCCTGGACGAAGGCCCGCGCCGCGCGCGTCGCGTCCTCGAGCTTCGGCCGCATCGACGCCGACGTGTCGAGCACCAGGATGGCCGAGAGCGGCGAATCCGCCGACTCGAACGTCTCGATCTCCTGCCGCACGCCGTCGTCGGTGACGCTGAAGTCGCCGCGGGCGAGGCCGTAGATGTAGTCGCCGCTGCGCGTCGTCACGATGGGCGCGAGCGAAACGGCGCGCACGTCGGCCGTCGCCGTGAACCCCGGATCGCGCGTGCGCACGCGTCCGCTCGCGATCTCGCGGCCGCCGCGAACGAGGACGGCGCTGATCGTGTGCGCGCGGAGCGCCTCGCCGGCCTGCCACGCGATCTTCCACGGAGCCGCGGTTGCCGTTCCGACCTTGCGGCCGTCGACGAAGAAGTCCACCGCATCGCCGGCCTGGGCTCCGTCGACCGCCGCTTCGATCGCGACCTCCCCGACGGGCATGTCGGCCGAGCCGGGAGAGACGAGGCGGATGGCGGCCGTCCCCGGCGCGGCCTCCTGGGCCACCGCGCTCGACCGCGCCGCTCCCGCCAGAACGGCCGCGACGATCGAGAGGACTCCGCGTCTCACGGATTCCTTCCCTCGGGCTCCGGCCCCTCGTCCCGCGTGATCCGCCCGGAGCGGACGCTCTCGTCGAGAATGCGATCGAGATCCTCGCGCGAGAACCGCGACGCCGCGCGCACGGTCGCCGGCCAGTCGTAGGCGTACGCCATCTTCAGGTGGACGAGGGTCGCGTCCAGCGCCGCCGGCAACACGAGGGGAAGGAGCGCGGCGGGCAGGCCCTCCTCCACGAGCCGGCAGGCGACGACGATCTTCAGATCGTAGAGACGGTCGCTCAGGATCTGCGGGAAGCGGTACATGGCCAGCCGCTCGTACGGCGGCATGTCGATGTCGGACAGGCGGAAGGAGCCCGCGTAGGAGACCGGGCGTGGTCCGAATTCGGCAAGGCGCGCCTTCGCGCCGGCCGCGCCGTACTTCTTCGTCAGGGCCGAGTACGCGTCATGCGCCTTCGCCGCCGCCGGCGTCGCGACACGCCCCGGAGCGTCCGGCGAAGCCGCGAGCCTTCGGCCGATCTCGTATCGATCGGAGGGCGTCAGGTACACGGCCGCGGCCGCCGCCGCCGAGTCCGACTCGAGCGACGCGATCTCTCCGAGACGCGCCCGGGGCACCAGGTCGCGCGCGACCGAGTCCCAGAGCGCGAAGCGCTCGGCAGGGGTCGCGCTGGTCGGCGCCGCCGCGACCTCTTCCGCGGTGCGGCAGGAGTCCGCCACCGCGCGCAGCGCATCGTCGTCGACGCGCGCCGGCTCGACGCGCCAGATCGGCGCCACGAACCCCGCGCGCATCTCCTCGGAGGCGACGCCGGCGCCCGGAGCGTACGCGAGCTGGTCCGCGTGAAGGAGGCCCAGGACGTCCGGAAGGCCGAAGACGGACCCGGTGATCGCCGCGCCCTTCCCCTCGGAGCCCGTCAGGAGCGCCGTCTTCAGGAAGGGACTCTCTATCGTGACTCCGGCGTGCTCGACGGTGCGCAGGGAGTGGTGCCGCACGAAATCGGGGTTCTCGTAGTAGAGGTCGTCGGGGTTGCCGGCGCTCGCGGCGTACACGTGTCCGAGCACCGCCTCGAGGTGCCGTTCCGCGACGACGCTGTCGATCGGCGGCATCCAGTCGGCGACCTTGCCGAGGCGGCCCGGCTTCGAGATTTCGGCGATGTCCGAGGCGGCGTCCCGGGCGCGCGATTCTTCCTTGAGGACACGCTCGTCCTCGGCCCCGACGTTCGCGTCTTTGGCCGGGCCGAGCCGGAGCAGCGGCACCTCGTCCGCCACGCCCTTCTTCGAGCCGGCCAGGTCTCCTTTCGCGGCCGCGGCGAGGGCGGCGTTGCGATCCGCGTGAATGGCCTCGAGCGCCACGAGCCAGGTCAGGTGCTGCTTCATGCGGAAGCTCCGGCGCCGCGCCGCCGCGTCCGACGCCGGATCGAATCGGTAGTGACCGCCCCGCCACTCGAAGTACGCCGTGTCGGGCGGCCCGATGAGCGCTCGCGCGAGGAGCTCGTCGGCGTCCGCGGTCTCCGCGGGAACGTCCACCCGCACGAGGCGCGGCAGCGGCTCCGCCGCGTCCACCAGAGCCGTCGTGCCGGCCAGATCGGCGGGCTCTCGCGGAGGCGCGGGCGCCGGGGGCAGCGGAAGCGCCCGCGCTCGCTCGACGTCCAGGGTCTCCTCCATCCACCGCGCCGCCTGGTCCTCGCCGAGGACGGGATCGCCCGGAGACAGCGTCTCGGCGAGAGCGCGCTCGTCGACGAGATAGACCGGCGTCGGCGGACCGATCACCGCGTCGTCCGGACCGCACGGCGGACCGAGGGCTGCGGCGAGCCTCGCCTCGGCGGCCGCGCGGAAGTCCTCGGCGGCGGCACGCGACGCCGCGAGGCGGGCGAGGATGCGCTCGTCGCGCTCCCGCAGCGCCTCGCGATACTCGTTCTCGCGGAGCGCCTTCGACTCGCGACGCTTCTCGATCATCCGCCGCTCCTCGTCGCGCAGCGAGGCGAGCAGTCGGACCGAGAGCCACTGATACAGCGCGGCCTCTCCGGCCGCCGGCGAAACGCCCTCCTGCGCGAACAGCGGAATGGCGAGCAGGTCCGCGAAGAGGGACCGGATCGCCGGCGGCGGCAGCGCATCGGACCGCGAGAGACGGGCGAGGAGCTCGACGTCGCACTCGAAGAGCCCGATCGCAATCTCGCGGTCGCGGGAGTCGCTGCGCCGGTCCAGCCGGTCGAGCGCGAAGAGATAGCGGCGCGCGAGCTCCGGCCCGTCGAGGGGAAGGTCCTGCAGCACGGCGTAGGCGGGGAGGAAGCGGTCGAGGCCGCGGTAGAGCAGGATTACGAGGCCGGGGTCCGAGAGGGCCGGGTTCTGCGCGAGCAGACTCGACGCGAAGAGAAACCGGCGCTGACCGGGGAAACTGCCCGCGCGCCCGGTCGTGTCGTGGCGAAAGAGTCGGCGCAGAGATTCTTCCGGAGAGGCGGCGCTGCTCCTGGCCCTGGCGACCTCCTCCGCGAGCTCGGACTCGTTCCGCGGGAAGTCGCCGTCGGCGTCGACGGCGGGAAGCGACAGCGCCCCCTCGTCGGACATGCGGATGAACGGCGCGAGCTGCGCGAAGTCGTAGGGATCGCGCTTCGTCAGCTCGAAGTTGTCGGCGGCGCGATCGAAGGACTTGTACAGCCGGCGGAACCGCTTCACGGCCTTCTCGCCGCCGCCGGTCTTGCCGAAGAGGAGCTCCCGCACGGTCGCGTCGGGGAGATGCTGCAGCGTGTCGACGACGTAGGCCCCCTTGCCGCCGTCCACGTCGAAGAGGGCGGTCAGGAAGCGGGCGCGATCCGACGGCGCCACGCCGAAGATGTTCGTCCAGATCGGTTCCGCCTCCTTGCCGCCGGGCAGAACGATCTGGCCGTTGCGGAGCATCAGGGCCTCGGGATAGCGGGAGAACGGCTCGAGCGTGTCCTCGTAGAGCATCGCCCAGCCGCGATGGCGTCCCTTCTCGTCGCGCACGAGCGTCCGGAGCTCCTCCCGGGTCTGCGGGTCGAGCGCGGAGAGGGCCACGAGCATGCGCGAGGCGCGCACGTTCTTGTCGAAGTAGAGAAACGCGCTCTGGGCCGTCAGGTCCGATTCCGAGAGCGTCTCGCGCCACGCCGCGAGGCCGTAGGGCAGCGGCGCGGGAGCGTCGGCGACGGACACCGTCACGGTCTCGCCGGCGTGCAGCTTCTCGAGAAACGCGGCGGTCGGCGTGCCGATCGCGTCGAGGAAGCCCTGCCGCCTCGAGGAATCCGCGTCCTGGCGGCGCTGCGTCGTGAACGTCCTTCCCTCGCCGCGGACCTTGAAGCCGAGCCACTCGAGCGCCCGCTCGGTCTTCTTCCACTGATCCTTCGGCGCGACGGCGAAGGTGGCCGGCGCGCCGAACTCGACGCGCCACTCGCGCAGGTCGTCCACGAAGTCGACGATCTTCCGGCGGCCTTCGATCTTCGACCACGAGGTCTTCTCGGCCGAGCCGAAGAGGAGGACCTCGTGAAGGTCCACGAAGAAGGTCGCGTCGGGGCGCTCGGGATCGAGGCCGACGAGACGTCGCACGGAGGCGGGCCCGCCGGGGACCGGAACCATGTCGGGAGCGTCGGCGGCCGCGCCGCCGGCGAGCATCGCGAGAATCGCGCCGCCGAGCAGTGCCCGCATCATCCGATTGCCGGGAATTGAACGAGTGGCTCCGACATCGCGAGCGGCACGCAGACGCATCGCGCGGCGGCTCATCGCGAACATCCCCACCACCCTTGCATCAGCTCAGCAGTCGACCCGGCGCCAAAATCGAGGAGGGGGCGCCGAGGAACGCTATTCTCTACCCGAGTCGCAGGCCATCCCCAAAATTGGGGAGGCGGATCGATGGCTTGGACGCCCTGGTGCAGCCCGGAAACTCTCATCGCGAACGTGATATTGACATCTGATGCGTTATTGAATAGCATCACCGCATCATGCCTCGTACTACCGTGGATATCGACGGCCCGGTTCTCGACGATCTGAAACGGATCCAGAAGCAGGAAGGCAAGAGCCTCGGGCGCACCGTCTCGGATCTCCTGGCCGAAGCGATCTCGCGCTACGGTTCCAGACGCAAACCCGCCGGAAAGCTCGATTGGATCTCGAAGCCCATGAAGCTGCGCGTGGACCTGACCGACAAGGAATCGCTGCGGGCCTTGGTGGACGAAGGGCTTCTGGCGAAGCCTCCCCGAGGACAGTCGGGTTGAGTTTCGCCGTCGACGTCAATCTTCTGCTCTACGCCTCGGACGCGGCGAGTCCGGCCCACGGGCGCGCGAAGAGGTTTCTCGAGGAGCACTCGACGGGGCCGGAGACTCTTTGTCTTGGGTGGCCGACTCTCATGAGTTATCTGCGCCTCGCGACGCATCCGGCAGCGTCGTCGAATCCGCTTTCCGCCGACCAGGCCGAGCGCAACGTCGCCGAGCTGCTCGCCATGCCCCATGTGCGCCCGCTCTCCGAGCAGGAAGGGTTCTGGGACGTCTACCGCGACGTCACCCGCGGCCTCTCGATCCGCGCCAACGACGTCCCCGACGCGCATCTCGCCGCCCTTCTCCGGCAGCACGATGTGCCGACGCTCTACACGAACGACCGCGACTTCCTGAAATACGAGTTCCTGAAGGTGCGGAATCCCTTTGAGAAGGAAAGGGACTAACGCCCCGCGGCGAGCCGCAGCGAAGTTCCCTTCGGCCCGACCGCCCAGCCCGAGTCCAGCGCCGTGAACGCCGCGGCGTTCATCGGGGTGTCGCCCGCCTTCGTCCACGAGCGGCCGGAGTCGTGGGAGGCGGCCTCGCCCGCGAGGCCGACCGCGACGAGGTCGTCCTTCGCGCCGGGAACCGGGACGACCGCCGAGTAGAAGCCCGTCGCCGACAACGGCGACGGGGTCCACGTCGCGCCGCCGTCTTCCGTGCGGATGCCGTTGAGGCCGTTGAACTGCGGCTGCTTGTAGTCGCCGCCCGACGCGAAGCCGCGTCGCGCGTCCAGAAACGCCACCGAAAACAGCCCCGACGACGCGTTGCCCGCCGGCGCCGGCGTCGAAGCGACCGTCCACTCGCGTCCGCGGTCCGTCGTGTGGAAGACCCGGGCCTCCTTCGCGCCGCCCGTGACGAACCACGCGTCGTTGCCGCCCTTCAGCGCGAAGAGGCAGGTGCCGCTGGCCGCGAACGCGCCCTCCCCTTCCCAGGCCGCCGGCATGATCTGCCCGGGATCCGACGCCCACGTCGCGCCGCCGTCGTGGGTCGCGCGCACGCGGAACTTGCCGTTCACCGGGTCGCCGAGCACGAGGCCGTCCTGCGCGTCGAAGAACGCGATCGCGTCGTAGAAGCCGTCCTTCTCGGGATTCGTGTGCGCGAGCATCCACGTCTCGCCGCCGTTGGTCGAACGGTAGATGCGCGACGCGTCGCCGGGGCCGGCGCTCATGAGGACGACGACCCTGTCGCCGAGCGCCTCCACGTCGCGGAAGTCGAGCGCCTCGCCGCCTTCGGGGGCGCGCAGCTTCTCCCATTTCTTGCCGTCGCCCGTCCGGAGGACCGTCCCGCCGGAGCCGCTCGCCCACGCGTGCGTCGCGTCGAGGGCCGCGAGGCCGCGGAGCTCGGACGCGGAGGGAGTCTGGACGGGAAGCCAGGCGGAGGAGGAGGCGGTGGCGATGAACGCCATCGCAATCAGTTTTCCCCTCACCCCGGCCCTCTCCCGGAGGGAGAGGGGATTCTCTCTTCTCACTTCTGGAAGAACATCCGCGCCCCGACGAGGATCAGGAACCCCGCGAACAGGCGGCGCAGGGTCATGTCCGAGACCGGCTGCACGAGCTTCGCGCCGAAGTAGCCGCCGACCAGGAGGCCCGCGGCGATCAGCAGGGAGTAGGTGACGTTCAGGTTCCCGTTCTTCCAGTAGACCCACGCCGAGAGCGCCCCCACGGGCAGGAGGATCGCCCCGAGCGACGTGCCGACCGCCGCGTGCTGCGTCATCGCGTAGAAGAAGACGAGCGCCGGCACGATGATCAGTCCGCCGCCGATCCCGAACATGCCCGCGCAGATGCCCGCCGAGATGCCGATGAGAAGCAGTCCGATGATGTGCATCCCGCCTCCTCCGTTCAGCCGGTCCGGGGAATCGCGAGGCCGGTCTCGTGGATCTCGGTGCCCGAGCGGATCTCGAGCGCCACGTCGGGGGCGTTCGTCGTGAGGGACGCGACGCCGGAGGACAGCAGGCTCCGGATCTCCGCCGCGTCGTCCACCGTCCACGGATGGACCGACAGCCCCGCCGCCGCCGCCTGCGCGAGGAGCGCGGGCGAGACGAGCTCGTGCTTCGGCCCGATCGCATCGACCGGCGGGAAGAGCGGCGTCGGCTGGCCCGGCGTGGGGAGCGCCACCGGGTGGTCGAAGAGGTAGCTCGTCGCGATGTCGGGCGCCGCCTCGCGCATGCGCTTCAGGAACTCGGCGTCGAACGACGCGACGAGGCAGCGATCCCCGACGCCGAACGCGGCCGCGAGCTTCGCGATCCGCCTCGCCATCGTGCCGTGCGGCATGCCGGGATAACTCTTCACTTCGACCACGTAGCGCTGCGACGTGCCGTAGCGGTGAAACACCTGCTCGAGCCGCGGGATGCGGAAGTCGCCGAACTCGGACGGGATCGACAGCCGCTCGATCTCGCGCCACGTGAAGCTCCGGACCGCGATCTTCTGCGTCCCGAGCACCACGTCGTCGTCGTGGAACAGGACCGCCTCGCCGTCGCGGGTCGGCCGGACGTCGAACTCGACCGCGTCGACGCCGAAGCTCTCCGCGAAGTCGAGGCTCTCGATCGTGTTCTCCCGCGCCCGCCGCGGCGCGCCGCGGTGGCCGACGACCCAGACCGGGTGAGGCGCTTTCCAGTCGCTCATGCTCGGGTGCGCATTATCTGCGATGTGGCGCGGGCGGGCGGCCGCGAGGGTCGCCCCTACAGGCGGGGCGCCGAGATCTCGCTCAGGATCCGGTCGAGCGCTGCGGGGGGATCGGGCGCTCCCGTCACCGGCCTTCCGATCACCAGGATGTCCGCGCCGGCGGCGACCGCGGACGCCGGCGTCGCGATGCGCTTCTGGTCCTGGACGTCGGCGCCGGCGGGGCGGATTCCCGGCACGACCGTGAGGAAATCCGGGCCGCACGCGCCGCGGATCGCCGCGAGATCCGTGGCCGAGCACACGACGCCGTCGAGACCGCAACGCTGCGCGAGCACCGCGAGGCGTCGGGCGATGCCCTCGGGCGTGCCCGCCATCGGCAGGTCCGTGAGCGCGGCGAGATCGAGCGAGGTCAGGAGCGTCACCGCGATCAGTTTCGGCAGCCCCGCCGCGTCCGCCGCCTGGCGCGCCGCCTCGAGCATCGCGCGGCCGCCGGAGGCGTGCACGTTCACCATGGTGGCCCCCGAGCGCGCCGCCGACGCCACCGCGCCCGCGACCGTCGCCGGGATGTCGTGGAACTTGAGGTCGAGGAACACGCGCGCGCCCGTCGTCGCGATCCTCTCGACGAGCGCCGGCCCCTCGGCGACGAAGACCTCGAGGCCGACCTTCATCCATCCGGCGCGGCCGGCCAGGCGCTGCGCCATCGCGACGGCCTCCGCGCCGCGGGGATAGTCGAGGGCGATGCAGACGCGGCCGGACGCGTTCATCCCTCGGCTCCCGCCGCGCCGCCGACGCGGCCGCCCCCGCGATGCGCGCGGCCGACGAGCGCCGCGACCGTCGTCTTCCTCGCCGCGCAGTAGTCCGTAAGCTCCTTCACGAGCCGGCCCGAGACGCCGGGGTCCTTGAAGTTCGCCGTGCCGACCTGGATCGCGGTCGCGCCCGCCGCGAGGAACTCGAGGACGTCCGACAGCTCCGCGATGCCGCCGATGCCCATGAGCGGCACGCCCGGCAGCGCCTTCGCGACCTGGTACACCATCCGCACCGCGAGCGGGCGGATCGCGGGACCCGAGAGGCCGCCGGTGCCGAAGGAGATGCGCGGCCTCGCGGTCTCCGGGGCGATCGCCATGCCGACGAACGTGTTCACGAGCGACAGGATGTCGGCGCCCGCCTCGCGCGCCGCGCGCGCAGACTCGACGAGGTCGGGGGCGTTCGGCGAGAGCTTCACGATGAGCGGCCGCCGCGTCGCGGCGCGAACCTTCGCGACGAGCGCGCGCGTCAGCGGCGGCGAGTTGCCGAAGAGCATCCCGCCCTGCCGCACGTTGGGGCACGAGATGTTGAGCTCGACGGCCGCGATGCCGTCGGCGCCCTCGAGGGCGCGGACGACCGTGACGTAGTCGTCCTCGAGATCGCCCCATACGTTGGCGATCACCGTCGCGCCGCAAGCGCGGAGCTTCGGCAGCTTCTCCGACACGAACGCCTCGACGCCGACGTTCTGGAGCCCGATCGCGTTGAGCATCCCCGCCGGCGTCTCGCAGATGCGCGGCGGCGCGTTGCCGGCGTGGGGCTTCAACGACAGGCCCTTCGTGCAGAGGCCGCCGATCGCCGCGAGGTCGACGAAGTCGGTGAACTCGAGCCCGTAGCCGAAGGTGCCGGAGGCGGTGAGGATCGGGTTGTTCAGGGTGAGTGGGCCGAGGGTGACGGCCAGAGGGTCAGACATCGTGCCTCGCGCGGGCGGGGACAAGCCCCGCCCCTACACACCCGTTGCCGAGTGCGCGGTGACACCCGTAGGGGCGGCCCTTGCGGCCGCCCGCGCCGTTTCTCACCACTGGATCTTCTCCGGGCTCAGGATCGGCCCCTCGCTGCACGAGACGATGAACGGCTTCTCGGTCCCCGGTATCACGCAGCCGAGGCATGCGCCGAAGCCGCAGCCCATCTCCGCCTCGGTCGAGAACTCCGACGGGAGCCGCGCCGGTCCGACCACCTTCGCGAGCGCCGCGAACATCGGCATCGGCCCGCACGCGTACAGCCGGGCGTAGCGCGTCCCCGCGCCGAGCCGCCGCGCGAGCGCCTCGGTGACGAACCCCTTCTCGCCGAGCGCCCCGTCGTCCGACGCGAGCACCGTTTCGCCCGGCACGAGCCCGTCGAACCGCGCCCGGATCGACAGCTCCTTCGCGTTGCGTCCGCCGAGGAAAAAATCGGCGGACAACCCCGCCTTCGCGATCCCCCGGAGCAGGGCCGGGAACGGCGCCGCCCCGATCCCGCCCGCGACGATCGCGACCCGCGCGCCGCGCGGCAGATCCGCGACCGTGAACGCGTTCCCCATCGGTCCGAGCAGGCGCACGGTCGACCGCTCCGGCATCCGCTCGAGCGCGCGCGTGCCGCGGCCGATCGTCTTGATCAGGAACTCGACCGTGCCGGCCCCCGCATCCGCATCCGCGACCGAGTATGCGCGCCGCAGGTACGGCTGCGCACGCTCGGGCACCTCCAGCATCGCGAACTGTCCGGGCAGGACCGCGCGGGCGAGGTCCGGGCAATCGAACGTGACGGAAAAGAGGCCGGGAGAGAAGATCTGGCGCCGCGTCAGCGTCGCTCGGTGATCGGCTTTCACCGGGGCGCCATTCTAAGCGAGGAGGACGACGCCTCCACGACCGCGATCAGGCCTCCGCGATGACGATCGTCTCGCGCGCGCCGGAGCGCTGCGCCTTGTCGAAGCACTTCTCGCACACCAGGCGGCCGCCGACGGGCTCGGCCGCCGGACGCGCGTACGCGCCGCAGCCGTGACATCGGCGCAGCGCCCGGTGGTGCGCGTTGGACGCGACCGCCGGGGTTTCCCTCTTGATCATCCGGATCTCCTTTCGCGAGACGGGAATCGATACAGCACGACCCGTACCCGTTTTGCAAACGTTCATGGCGCGCGACTTACGCGCCGTTCGACCAGAAACCGTGTCGTCGGAAACGACCGAATCAGTCCTCTCGGGAGGTCAAGAGACTAGAACTGAAGCACCCGATCGAGCGCCCTTCGCACGTGCGAGGCCTGCGGAAGGATGAAATCTTCGACCCTCGGCTGATACGCCACGAAGGTGTCGGTCGCCGCCACGCGCTCGACCGGCGCATCGAGATACGAAAAAAGCTCGGAAGAGATCCGGGCGGCGATCTCCGCGCCGTAGCCCCAGGACACCGGGTCCTCGTAGACGACGATCGCGCGCGAGGTCTTCTTCACGGATTCCGCGATGGCATCCCAATCGTAAGGGTTCAGCGACCGCAAGTCGAGGATTTCGACAGACCTGCCGGTCTCCTCCGTGAACGCCTTCGCCGCCTGCCACGACCGGTACACGGTCGCGCCGTAGGTGACGATCGTGACGTCCGCGCCCTCCTGGACCTTCGCCGCCTTGCCGAAAGGGACCATGTAGTCCGGACCGGGATACGCGCCCTTGTTGTGGGTCTGGCGGTAGAGGTGCTTGTGCTCGAGGAAGAGCACGGGATCGTCGCAGCGGATCGCCGTGCGCAGGAGGCCGTTCGCATCGAGCGCGTTCGAGGGCATGACGACGCGCAGTCCCGGGATGTGCGTCATCAGCACCGCGCCCGACTGGGAGTGGTAGACCGCGCCGCCGCCGATGTAGCCGCCGATCGCGGCGCGGATGACGAGCGGGCACTTGAACGCGTTGCCCGACCGCCACCGCAGGTTCGACAGCTCGTTGTGAATCTGCATGTACGCCGGCCAGATGTAGTCGTAGAACTGGATCTCGACGACCGGCTTCAGCCCGCGCACGGCCATGCCGATCGCGCGGCCGACGATGTTCGCTTCGGCGAGCGGCGAGTTGAAGACGCGGTCGGCGCCGTGCAGGCGCTGCAGGCCGGCCGTCACCTTGAAGACGCCGCCCTTGCCCTTGCACTCTCCGAGCACGTCCTCGCGCGACGCGTCCGCGACGTCCTCGCCGAAGGCGACGAGGCGCGGGTCGCGCTTCATCTCGTCCTTCAGGCACGCGTTCAGGAGATCGACCATCGTCGTCGGCGCGGCGTTCTCCGCGAAGACGGGAGCGGTCGAGAAGACGGCGCTCGTCGGATCGACGTCGGGCGAGTAGACGAACTCGTACGCGGACTCGGGCTCCGGCACCGGCGCCGCGAGCGCGCGGTCGGCCGCGTCGTTGATCTCGGCGTCCACGTCCGCGTGCAGCTTCTCGAGCTCCTCGGGCGACACGACGCCCTGCTCGAGGAGCAGGCGCGACAGGCGCTTGACCGGGTCCTTCTCGAGCTCCCGCTCGCGCTCCGCCCTGGGGCGGTAGAGCGCCTCGTCGTCGGAGAGCGAGTGGCTGTAGGGCCGGATGACGCGCGCATGCACGAAGGCCGGGCCCATCCGGTTGCGGCAGTACTCGGCCGCGTAGCGGAGCGCGTCGTAGGACTCGAGGAAGTCGGTGCCGTCCGCCTCGGCGACGAAGAGATTCGGGAAGGAGCGCACGAGCTTCGAGATCGAGCCGCCCGGCGTGTTGACCTCGACCGGGACCGAGATCGCGTAGCCGTTGTCCTCGATCAGGAACAGGACGGGGAGCTTCAGGTTCGAGGCCGACGACAGCGCCTCCCAGAATTCCCCCTCGGACGTCTGGCCCTCGCCGCCCGAGACGTAGACGACCTCGTCCTTCTGGAAGCCGCCCCGGTCCCGGAGCTCGGCGATGCGGCTCATGCGCCAGCCCGCCTCCGCGGCGCCGACGGCGTGGAGGAACTGGGTGCCCGTGCAGGAGGACTTCGAGATGATGTTCAAGCGCTTGTGGCCCCAGTGGGCCGGCATCTGGCGGCCGGCCGACGCCGGGTCGTCCTTCGCGCCGACCGACTGGAGGAACATCTCGTAGGGAGTGACGCCGAGCTGCAGGATCAGCGCCCGGTCGCGGTAGTAGCACTCGAACCAGTCGTAGCCCGGCTTCAAGACCATGCCGGCCGCGGTCGTGACCGCCTCGTGGCCCGCGCTGTTGATCTGGAAGTAGATCTTGTTCTGCCGCTTGAGCTGGATCTCCTTGTCGTCGAAGCGGCGGGACAGGTAGATGTTGCGGTAGGCCGAGACGAGGGCGTTTCGGTCGAGGCCGTGCGTATTTTCGGTGCGGATCTCCGTGGCCATCGTGACCGCCGGAATATAGCAAAAGGGTAGGAAATCGACCGTGACCCGAACGGTGCGGTTGCCGCGCTCGTAGGGGCGGGGCTTGTCCCCGCCCGATGGGCGAGGGCGGCCGCAAGGGCCGCCCCTACATCAGGCTAGAACAGGCGGATCAGCCCCCATACCTCGAGCGCCGCGAGGCCGAGCGTGATGAACAGGAAGAGGACCGCCTTGAAATCGGGCCTGGAATTTTCGCGGACCTCCCCCATGACGGCGCCTCCGGTTAGCAGAACCCGTGCCACCCATTAGAAGTACGAGGAGAGAGGGGAAAACGTTTGCACCTGTCCTTGTTATGCTCGATCGAGCCATGTCGAGCGTGCAAACGCCCGCGTTTCCGACCCTTCCGCCGAGGCCGGCGGCGCCCGACCTCTCCTCGATCGACCCGCGCCTCGATCTGGAGGCGGAGATCCCGCGCCTGAAGCGACAAAAAAACGCCGTCCTGCTCGCGCATTACTACCAAGAAGAGGCCATCCAGGACCTGGCGGACTTCGTCGGCGACTCGCTCGACCTGTCGCGCAAGGCGCAGGCGACGGACGCCGCGATCATCGCGTTCGCGGGCGTCCGGTTCATGGCGGAGACCGCCAAGATTTTGAATCCGAACCGGAAGGTCGTGCTGCCGGACTACGAGGCCGGCTGCTCGCTCGAGGACTCCTGCCCGCCCGAGGCGTTCAAGGCGTGGCGCGCCGAGCACCCCGGCGCGGTGTCGCTGACGTACATCAACTGCTCGGCGGCGGTGAAGGCGCTGTCGGACATCATCGTCACCTCGTCGAACGCCGAGAAGATCGTCCGCTCGATTCCGCCGGAGAAGGAGATCCTGTTCGCGCCCGACCGGCACCTCGGCGCGTTCCTGTCGAAGAAGCTCGGCCGGCCCATGACGCTGTGGCCGGGCACCTGCATCGTCCACGAGCAGTTCTCGGAGCGCGAGATCGTGCGGCTCAAGGCGCAGCACCCCGGTGCGCTCGTCGCCGCGCACCCGGAGTGCCCGGAGGCGATCCTGCGGCATGCCGACCACGTGGGCTCGACGCGCTCGATCCTGAACTACGCGACGACGGCGCCCGGGAAGACGTTCCTGATTGCGACCGAGGAAGGGATCATCCACCAGATGCGGAAGCTCGCGCCCGACCGCGAGTACATCCCCGTGCCGCCCGACAACGGGTGCCAGTGCAACGAGTGCCCGTTCATGAAGCTCAACACGCTGGAGAAGCTTTACCTGTGCCTGCGCGACGAGCGGCCGGAGATCGTCCTTCTCGAGGACCTGCGCGCGGCCGCCGAAAGGCCCCTCCTGAGGATGCTCGAGCTGTCGTAGGGCCTACTCGCAGCGCTTCGGCATACCGTCCTTTTCGACGCGTCCGTGGATGACCTGGCTGTTCGAGAGCCAGCCGGATAGACGCGCCGCCCCGCGCTGCGCCCGCATCCGGGAAGAGTCGAAGACGACCACGAGGTCGGGCCGACCGTCGCCGTCGACGTCGTCGACGGCGGTTCGAAGCGCCGGCGCTCCCGCGAGCCTCAGGCTGAGCGGATCGACGTCCCTCACATCGAAGCCATCGGCGCCCATCAGGGTCACGGTTCCGTCGCATCCGGCGGCGGCACGGACGGTCACGCGCTTCGGCGGATGGAGAACGTGCGCGCGCATCGCCATCTCGGGCGTGAGCTCGTCTCGGGCGAGCTCGCGGACGGGGAAGCTCCGCTTCTCCGCGAGCGGACCGACCCGATCGTCGGCGCCGAAGGTGGTGCACTGAAAGGAATACGTGAAGATCGATTGCCCCGGCGACGGACCCCAATCGACGTGCCCGTTGAGGACCTGGTTTCGTACGGAACAGGCCGACGGGAGGTGATCGTCCTGATTGAGATCCGAGGAGGCATTCAGATTGTCCGCCACGCCGTCTCCGTCCCAGTCGACCGGGCCGTCGGATGCGGCGTAGTCGAACCCGCACTGACCGTCGTTGTAGGTGAAGACGTCCGACGTTCCCGATCCGAGTCCGGCCGGCTCGTTCAGCTGGCCATTCTCGGAGAGCGCGCCCGGCGTGTTCCCGCCCGTCGGGAGGACCTGCGTGGAGTAGTCGAGCCGCTGGCCGGTGATCACGTCCGAGCCGGCCGAATCGGACTCGAGGATTCCGGTGAACTGATAGGAGTAATTCATCACGCTCAGGTAGTTCGGCTTGAACGTCGGAAGGTCCTCGCATTGCGGCGGGACGCAGGGAGAGCCGGCAGTCGTCACGCCGCCCCCGTGGTGCAGGCCGAGATTGTGCCCGAGCTCGTGCATGAAGGTGCCGCCGAGGTTGTCGATGCCGGGCGCGCCTCCCTGGTCGTTGAAGAAGTGGCCCAGGGACACGATGAAGTCGTTGCCGCTCACCTCGGCCTGGCCGGTTTCATAGACGACCGCACCTCCCTTGGTCGCCGGACAGGCCGAACAGCCGGCGTCGCTGTCGCACTCCGCGTAGTGGCCGATGACCGCGTAGTGGTAAGCCAGATCTCGGCGTGGATCGAAAAGGGCCGCCTTGAGGTCGTAGAAATTCACGGCGTAGGCACCGATGACTCCGGGCGCGACGTCGGCTCCCCCGCAGACGGCCGTGGGCTGCTGCCACGAGACGACGCGCGAGTGCGGCACGGAGTGGTGCTCGGGATCGATGTGAAGGTTGATGCCGTGCGCGGCGAAAGAGGCGACGACGGCGTCGAGCGCGCCCGCACCGACGACGCTCGGGTCATGCGTGTGCTCGCAGAGGGAATCGATGCAGCGGTCGCCGACGTGACTCGGCCCGAGTGCGGTGCAGTCCCCGTCCATGGCGCAGGTGTGGACGCACGTTCTCGCCGAGGCTCCCGCTGGCGGACCGGTACACGAGTCGCCCAGGTGCGCCACTCCGAGATTCGTGCACTCCACGTCGCTGTCGCAGCCGTACTGATTCAAGCCGTAATCCATGTAGTCGACCTGGACGAAGACGTCCGGCTTCGCCGGATCCGCTCCCGGCAGCATCAGGTCGTACGTGGAGTCGATCCGGCCATCGCCGTTGAAATCGATGCCGCCGGCCGTTTCCCAGGCATCGTTCAGTCCATCGCCGTCCGAGTCGGGACAGCTCGACGCGCACACCGGCGTCGGGCCGAGGCAGGGATCTCCCACTCGAGTCTCGTCGAACGGCGCGGAGGTCGCCGCGTAGGGTCCGCCCGGCGTCGGCGCCGTCGCGACGAGCGTGTAGCCGTTGCCCAGGTAGTCGAGCGTGAGATCGCCATCGACGACCCTGCCCGACGCATCCGTCTGACGCGACAGCGTTCCGCCGAGCACCGCCGCGTGGGGCGGATCGGGGCCGATCGCGATCGTGACGGTCTGGCCGACGATCGGCTTGCCGGTCGGATCCACCACGAGCACCGTGACCGCGGGTGAGATCACGGCGGCGACGCCGGTGTCCGCCGGCTGGACCAGGAAGGACAGGGTCGGCACGAGATAGGTCGTGACCGTCGCCTGGCTGCTGAACCCCTTGTACGTCGCGGTCGCGACGGCGGATCCCACGGCGACTCCCGTCGCGATCCCCTTGTTGGAATCCTCGTTGCCGACGGTGACGACACGGCTGGCGCTGCTCGACCAGCGCGCGGACGAGGTGACGTCCTGGGTGGAACCGTCGTTGTACGAAGCCGTCGCCTTCATCGAAAGCGTCCGGCCCACTCCCAGCCCGGGCCCCTGCGGAGTCACGGCGATTCCCGTCACGGCGGGCTTCTCGCCGGTTCCGACGAGATGGAACTTCGCGGGACTGCCGGGGTCTCCGCTCGCGATTGTGACGAGCGCATGCCGGCCGTATTGGTCGGTCGGCGTGAACGTGAAGGAGACGAGACACGAGCCGCCGCCGGGGATCGAGAGGCCGCTGCAACCGTTCGAGACCACCGCGAAGTCGCCGGGATTGGAACCGGCGAGCGTGACGGCGCCGAAGGAGACCGCCGTGTCGCCCGCGACGGAGATCGTCTCCGTCAGCGGCGCGCTCGGAACGCCGATCGTCTGGTCGCCGAAGGTCAGCGGGTCGATCGAGATGACGACCGCCTCGCCGGATCCGGACAGGCCGACGATCTGGGGACTCGAGGCGTCATCGTCGACGATCGTGACGGTGCCGAGCCGCGTTCCGCTGCCGGCCGGCGACGAGGCGACTGAGAGGACGCAGCTCGACTGGGGAAGGAGGACGCCGGCGGCGGGGCAGGGATTGGGGCTCGCCGCCCAGACGAAGTCGGATCCGGTGAGGGCGATCCCGCTGATGTGCAGGGAGCTCGTGCCCGCGTTCGAGAGCGTGACGCTCTTCGGCGATCCGACGGCGCCGACGACCTGCGGCGCGAAAGTCAGGCTCGTGCTGGAGAGCGCGATCTTGCTCTGGACGCCCGAGCCGGACAGCGTGACGACCTGAGGGCTCGTCGGATCGCCATCGGAGACGCTGATCGAGCCGGTTCTGGTTCCCACCGCCGAAGGGTCGAACCGGACGCCGACGGTGCAGTGCCCGCCGACGCTCAGAACGCCTCCGATCGGGCAGTCAGTCGTCTCGATGAACTCCGCCGTGTTGCTGACGATCCCGAAAATGGACAGCTCCGTCGCTCCCGTGTTCGTCAGCGTGACGTAGCGGGGAGCGCTCAGTTTGTTGAGCCGTTCGTTGCCGAAGTCGAGGCTCGCGGCCGAGAGGCCGATCGAGCCCGGACCCCCGATCGTCACGTTCGCCATGGCTGTGTTGTTCGTCATGACCGGATCGACGGTCGCGGCGTCGGCGCTCACCGAACAGGAGTTCGTGATCGTTTCGCCGGGATCGCCCCCCGATACGACCGCGGTGATCGTCACGATCTCGGTCGAACCGGGCGCGACCGATGGGAACGTCGCGCCGGTGCCGACCGCGCTGCAGGCGCCGTTCGCGCTGGCGCTGCAGGCTTCCGGCGTGAGGAGCGGCGACGGAACGTCGACGACGGTGACTCCGGTCGCCGTGCCCGGGCCCAGGTTCGTCACGGTCAGCGTGTACGTCAGCGTCGAGCCCGATAGCGGGAACTGAGGGGAGACCGTTTCCGTGATCGCCAGGTCCGCCGTCTGCGCCAGGAGCGGTGTGGTCCCGAACCCGACCAGAACGAGGGAGATGCCGAGACATCGGTTTGCGCCGCCCCGCTTCGCCATATGTTCTCCCGGTCGCGGACCGATCCTCACGACATGGACGGAGTCCCGTCCTGACCGGAATCGGATAAAGTTCGGACGGAACTCGGACACGCGCCATGTCCCACCCGGCGAAGCAGGTCTTCGAGTTCGGGCCCTACAGACTGGACCCGGCCGAGAGAGCACTGTCTCGCGACGATCAGCCCATCAACCTTCCGCCGAAGCTCTTCGACACGCTGTGTGCTCTCGTCGAGCGCAGCGGCCACCTCGTCGAGAAGGACGAGATGCTCAAGCTCGTCTGGCGCGACGCCTTCGTCGAGGAAGGAAGCCTGACTCGTGCCGTCTCGAGGCTCCGCCAGGTCCTCGGTGCGAACAACGGCGACGCGTCCTACATCGAGACCGTTCCGAAGGTCGGCTATCGGTTCGTGGCGAAGGTCCGGCTCGTGAGCACGATGGAGTCGGACCGGATACTCGAGAGACACGCCGACTCGCGCGCTTCGATCGAGGAGACGCGGCCCTCCGCTCTCCTCGAGGCTTCCACGACTCCCGTTCCGTCGAGCGACTGGCCCCGAGCCGCTGCGCCGCCGTCGCGGCAAAAACTCGGAACGGCGTCCATGTGGGGCGCGGGCGTTCTGCTCGCCGTCGTGGCGATCCTCGTCCTGCCGCGTGTTTCCGGAGATCGAACGCGCGACGCGCGAGCGGCGCCGGCGCACGCGATCACGGTGCTGCCGTTTCGCCTGCTCGGGCCGAAGATCTCCGACGGTGACCTCGGCATCGAAGTCGCGGAGGAGCTCTCGGCGCGCCTGGGGCGGCTCGGCAAGGTCGCGGTCCGACCCGCCGCCGCCCAGGGCAATGAGCCTGCCCGCGACCCCCTGCAGGTCGGTCGGGAGCCGAACGCCGACTGGATTCTGGAGGGAACGATCCGCGAAGAGCCCCACCGCGACGCGTACTCGGTGCGCCTCCTCGACGGGCCGAGCGGCCACGTGCGCTGGTCCCGCGATTTCGACGCCCCTCCCCGGGACTCGCTCGCGGCCGCGAACACGATCGCGCTCGGCCTCTCGGAGGCGCTGGCGCCAGAGATCTCGGAGCGCGACCGCGAGACGCTCCAGGAGCCGCACGTCGAGCGGCTCGACGCGTACCAGCTAGTGATGAAGGGCCGTCTCTCGATGAGCCGGGGCGGCAAGGGATTGATAGCGGCCGCGGATGACTTCGAGCTGGCGATCCAGAAGGACCCCCGCTACGCGCTCGCGTACACAAGCCTGGCCGACTGCTATTCGACGCTCTACGACAACCTCGTGATCAGCTACGCCGACGGCGCCGCGGACGCGCGCCGCAACGCCCTCAAGGCCGTCGAGCTCGACGGCCTCTCCGCGGACGCTCACCTCTCTCTCGCCGTCGTCCGCGGCCGGTTCGACTGGGACTGGGACGGCGCCGAGCGCGAGTACCGGCGCGCCCTCGAGCTGCGACCCAACGACGCGGGCATTCACACGAGCCGGGGCTACTTCGAGAACGAGATTGGAAGGCTCGACGCGGCGCTCCAGGAGCTCCGCAAGGCCCGGGAGCTCAATCCGGTGTCGCCGTGGATTCCGACACTGATGGGCGAGACCCTCCGGCGCTCCGGCCAGGACGATCTGGCGATCGAAGAGCTCCGGCGGGCCGTCTCGATCGACCCCGCGCTCGGCGCGCCTCACTACAAGCTCGGACTGCTCTACGAGGCGCGAGGGATGTACGACACCGCCATCGACGAGTTCCTGCGGTGCCTCGACGCCTACGGCATCCAGGTCACGGCCGCAGCCGTCCGCAAGGCGAACGAGGAGGGCGGCCCGATGAACGCCTACCGCGCGTGGCTCGAGCGGTGCGAGATCGATCGCAGCATCAAGGCCGTGCGGATCGCCCAGATCCATCTCGTGCTCGGTCAGCCGGACCGCGCCCTCGACGCCCTCGAGATGGGGTTCACCGAGCGTTCCGCCGGCATCTACGCGATCGGCACGGAGCCGACGCTGGCCAGGCTCCGGTCGCAGCCCCGTTTTCAGGAGCTGCTCCGGAAGATGAGGGTCCCGGTTCGATCGCTTTGAGCGTTCCCCGGTTGAACTATCCTCGCCAGCCATGGAAGGTGTCTCCGGCGACGCCCTCGACGCGCTCCTGCGTGGCTTTCTCGCCGAGGATGTCGGCGCGCGCGACGTCACGACCGAGTCGACGGTGCCGCCGGACGCCCGGGCGCGGGGCGAGCTCGTGGCGAAGTCCGAGTGCGTCGTCTCCGGACTCCCGGTCGCGCGGCGCGTCTTCGAGCTCCTCGAGCCGCGGCTCGACTGGCGCGAGGCCCACCCCGCTAGTGCCCGCGTCTGTGCCGGCACGGCGATCGCGCACCTCGTCGGCCGGGCCCGGCCGATCCTCACGGCCGAGCGCGTCGCGCTGAACCTCCTCCAGCGGATGTGCGGGATCGCGACCCTGACGCGCCGCTTCGCCGACGCCGTGGCCGGGACTCCCTGCCGGATCCTCGACACGCGGAAGACCGCGCCCGGGCTGCGCCCCTTCGACCGCCAGGCCGTGCGGGACGGGGGCGGGACCAATCACCGATACGATCTCTCCGCGATGGTCCTGATCAAGGACAACCACCGGCGGCTCTCGGGCGGCGTCGCCCGCGCGGTCGTCGCGGCCCGCGCCGGCGCGCCGGGTGTCGAGATCGAGGTGGAGGTCGAGACCGAGGCCGAGCTCGCGGAGGCGATCTCCGCCGGCGCCGACCGCATCCTGATCGACAATCAGCCGCCGGACACGGTCGCCCGCTGGGCGGCGCTCGCCCACGCCGCGCCGCGCCGGCCCTTCGTCGAGGCGTCGGGCAACATGCGGCTCGACACCGTCCGCGCCTACGCGCTCGCCGGCGCCGACGGCTGCTCGGTCGGCGCGCTGACGCACTCCGTCGCGGCCGCCGACGTCTCGCTCGAGCTCTTCGTCGAATGAACGGCGAGCCGACCGACGTCCTCGTCCTCGGCACGGGCGTCGCCGGATGCGCGGCGGCGCTGTCCGCGGCCCGCGCCGGCGCCTCGGTCACGATCGTGACCCGCGCCGCGGAGGCGAAGGAGTCGAACACCTTCTACGCGCAGGGCGGCATCGTCGCGCGGCCGCCCGGCGACACGCCCGAGAAGCTCGCCGCCGACATCGAGCGCGCCGGCGACGGTCTCTGCTTCCCCGAGGCCGTCTCCCTCCTCGCGCGCGAGGGCCCCGACCTCGTCCGGTCGCTGCTCATCGACGAGCTCGGCGTCCCCTTCGACCGCGAGGGCGCCGGCTTCCACTGGACGCTCGAGGGCGCGCACTCGGTGCCGCGCGTCCTGCACGTGAAGGACGCGACCGGCGCGCCGATCGAGAAGGCGCTGATCGAGGCCTGTCGCAGGGAAAGGAACATCGCGTGGCGTCTCCAGACGACCGCGGTCGACCTGCTGACGCTCTCCCACGACTCGACGAACCCGAGCGACCGCTACCATCCGCCCGCCGTCATCGGCGCGTATCTCCTCTCGCGCGACGGGGACGGCGTCACGCCGCAGCTCGCTCGCGAGACGATCCTCGCGACGGGCAGCCTCGGCCAGGTGTACCTGCACACGACGAACCCGCCGGGCGCGCGCGGCGACGGCTTCGCGATGGCCCGCCGCGCGGGGGCGCGGCTCCTGAACCTCGAGTACGTGCAGTTCCACCCGACGGCGCTCGTGCACCCGAAGGGGCGACTCCTCCTGACCGAGGCGCTCCGCGGCGAGGGCGCGCGGATCACCGACATCTCGGGCCGGCCCTTCTTGAACGAGTACCATCCGGCGGGCGAGCTCGCGCCCCGCGACATCGTCGCCCGCGCCATCCACGAGCGCATGCTCGAGAAGGACGAGCCGCACGTCCTGCTCGACATCTCGCACAAGAAGGCCGACTGGATCCGGGCGCGATTCCCGGAGCTCGTCGAGCGCTGCCTCGAGCACGGCTTCGACCTCACGGCGGGACCCGTGCCGGTCGTGCCGGCGGCCCACTACGCCTGCGGCGGCGTCGCCGTGGACGGGGACGGGCGCACGGGACTCGGCCACCTGCGCGCCGTCGGCGAGGTCTCCTGCACGGGCGTGCACGGGGCGAACCGCCTCGCCTCGACGTCCTTGCTCGAGGGACTTCTCTGGGGCTGGCGGGCGGGGCGGGCGTCGGCCCGCGAGTCCGAGCGCCTCCGCCCACGAAGAGTCGCGCACGTCCGTCCCTGGGAGCCCGAGCACGAGCCGGTCGACCCGGCCCTGATCGCGCAGGACTGGATGGTCATCCGCCACACGATGTGGAACTACGTCGGCCTCGTCCGCTCCGAGCGCCGGCTCGACCGGGCGCGCCGGATCTTGGGCGAGCTGCGCGAGGAGATCGAGAACTTCTACCGGCGCGGCACGATGTCGGACGCGCTCGTCGGCCTGCGCAACGGCGTCCAGACCGCGCTCGCGATCCACCGGGCGGCGTCGGACAACCGGGTGTCGAAGGGGTGTCATTACAGGGTGGACGGCTGAAATGAGGTCCGGCTAGGTCACTCCCCTCACCCCTACGCCCCTCTCCCGGAGGGAGAGGGGGGCTTCCTCTTGTATAGTCCGCCCCCTATGAGTGTCCTTTACCTGGCATTCGAGACCCAGGAGCGTCCCGGACGGCTCCAGAAGCTCCAGAAGAGCGGCGCCCACATCGTCGTCGCCGAGCCCCGGTGGCCCGGTTTCTTCGAGCTGGCCAAGCGGGAGAAGCCGTACGCGATCGCGATCGACTTCTCCGGCTCCCCGTCTCACTCCCTGGAGACCGCGGACTACATGTCCAAGGCCCGGGAGACGAAGGACGCCGCCCTCTTTCTCCTCCGGGTCCCGAGCGACCGGATGGAGGCGGTGACGAAGCGTCTGCCGCAGGCGGCGGTCGTGACGGAAACCGAGCTCTCGAGCCGGCTCGCCCAGCTCGAGCAGGAGGCCGAGGCGCGGGCCCGCCAGAAGAAGGAGGCGGCCGCCGCGGCCAAGAAGGCGGCGCGAGCCGCCGCCCGCGCGAACGCGGCCGACAAGGGCAAGGCCGCCCCCCCCGCGAAGGCGAAACCCGCGCCGAAGGCGAAGCCCGCCCCGGCGCCGAAGAAGAAGGCCGTCAAGAAGCCGGCCCCGGCCTCCAAGTCCAGACCGAAGAAGAAGAAATAACGAGGAGAACCGATGGCGACGGGATTTGAGCGGGACGCGCTCGAGGGATACGCGCGCGAGAAGAGGTCCGAGTACGAAGGAGTCCTGAAGAAAATCGTCGAGATTCCCTCGGTCTCGGTCGAGCCGGAGCGCAAGGGCGAGGTGCGGCGGACGGCCGAATACGCGGTCTCGCTGCTCGAGTCCTTCGGCGCGAAGGCCAAGCTCTACGAGACGAAGGGGCATCCGATCGTGCACGGCCGGTTCGAACGCGGACCGAACTATCCGACCGTCACCATCTACAACCACCTCGACGTGCAGCCCGCCGAGGGGGACGACTGGAAGACGAAGCCGTTCGAGTTCGTCCGCGAGGGCGACCGCTACTTCGGGCGCGGCACGACCGACGACAAGGGACCGGCCATGACGGCGCTCTTCGGCGCGCGCTACGCGAAGGAGCGCGGCGTGCCCCTCAACATTCACTTCCTCTGGGAGCTCGAGGAGGAGATCGGGAGCCCCAGCTTCGAGACGGCAATCCGCGCCAACGCGGAGGACTTCGCCACCGACACGGTCGTCGTGTCGGACACCGTGTGGGTCTCCCGCGCCCGGCCGGCCTGCCCCGCCGGGCTGCGCGGACTCCAGGGATTCCGGTTCGAGCTGCAGACCGGCGAAACCGACCAGCACTCGGGCACCGCGGGCGGCGCCGCGCGCAACCCGGTGGCGGAGCTCTGCGCCCTGATCGCCGAGTGCGTCGACGGGAAGACCGGCCGCGTCAAGATCCCCGGCTTCTATGCGGACGTCGTGCCGCCGACGAAGAAGGAGCTCGAGGACCTGAAGAAGTGCGGCTTCACCGTGAAGGAATTCAAGAAGGATCACCTCTTCCGCTCGCTGCGCGTCCACGACGCGCTCGAGGTGATGAAGCGGATCTGGACGATGCCGACGTTCGAGGTGCACGGCATCGCCGGCGGCTACCAGGGCCCGGGGGTCAAGACGATCATCCCGCCGAAGGCGACCGCGATCGTCTCGTGCCGCCTCGTCCCCGACATGGATCCGAAGAAGATCGTCAAGCTCGTGAAGAGCTTCGTCAAGAAGAAGAACCCGGACGTCGTCGTCTCGGCCGAGCACGAGCTGCCCGCCTACCAGGGCAAGACCACGGGGCCGTACGCGGATGCGATCCGCGGCGCGATGAAGTTCGCGTTCGGCAAGGAGCCCGTGTTCGTGCGCGAGGGCGGCTCGATCGGCGCCGTCCTCTCGATGGAGCGGGTGCTGAAGAGCCCCGTCTACTTCCTCGGACTCTCGCTGCCCGAGCACGGCTACCACGCGCCCAACGAAAACTACGACTGGATGCAGGCGTCCGGCGGCATGGCGGCGTTCGCGGATTACTTCCGGCGCCTCGGCGAGATGAAGGCGTAGGACTGTCGCGGTAATCGTGCGAATTCCGATTGTAGGGGCGGCCCTTGCGGCCGCCCGCGGGCGGGGACAAGCCCCGCCCCTACGGGGTTTCCTCCGACTTCTTCTGGCTCCAGTATTCCTTCTCGCGTCCCTCGAGTTGTCTGCCGCCGAGACGCCTCAGAAGTCCGCCGACCCCCGCCTCGACGCCGTCAACGCGAAGCTCGAGCGCATCTTCGCCAAGAAGGAATTCGAGGTGAAGAAGTTCGGGCCGTACCGCTGGAACGACGACGGCCGTTCCTACTCGACCCTCGAAGACGCGCCGGGCGCGGGCGGCGGCAAGGACATCGTCCGCTACGACCTCGCGACCGGCAATCGCCGGGTCCTCGTCGCCGCGTCGGCGCTGGTGGGCGCGCCGGGCTCGAAGCCCCTCGCGATCGAGGACTACTACTGGTCGAAGGACGGCAAGCGCCTCCTCGTCTTCACCAACACGAAGCGCGTCTGGCGCCGGGAGACCCGCGGCGACTACTGGGTGCTCGTCGTCGGGACCGGAACGCTGAAGAAGCTCGGCGGCGACGCCGCGCCGTCCTCCCTGATGTTCGCGAAGTTCTCGCCGGACGGCGGCCGCGTCGCGTACGTGCGCGCGAACGACATCTGGGTCGAGGACCTCGCCGACGGCCGCATCAATAGAGTAACGGCCGACGGCTCCACGACGATCATCAACGGCACGTCGGACTGGGTGTACGAGGAGGAGTTCGGCGTCCGCGACGGGTTCCGCTGGAGCCCGGACGGACGCTCGATCGCGTACTGGCGCTTCGACAAGAGCGGCGTCGGCGAGTTTTCGCTGATCGACGACACCGACACGACCTATCCCGTCGTCACGAAGTACGACTACCCGACGGCGGGAACGACCAACTCGGCCGTGCGGATCCAGGTCTCGCCGGCGTCCGGCGGCCCCGCCGTCGGAATCGCCCTGCCGGGCCATCCGCGCGACTACTACGTACCGCGCATGGAGTGGGTCGAGGACACCGGCGAGCTCGTCCTGCAGCACATGAACCGGCTCCAGAACTCGAACGACGTCTACCTGGCCGACCCGAAAACCGGCCAGGTGCGCCGCATGCTGCACGACGAGGACAAGGCGTGGCTCGACGTCGTCGACGCCTGGCGCTGGCTGCCGGGCAAGGAGCTGCTCTGGGAGAGCGAGCAGCACGGGTGGCGCCACGCGTACGCGGCCCCGCGCGACGCGACGCCGATGCGGCTGCTGACCCCCGGCGACTTCGACGTCGTGAAGATCGAGGGCGTCGACGAGAAGGCCGGATTCCTCTACTTCCTCGCCTCCCCCGGCGACGCCACGCGCCGCTACCTCTACCGCGCGCGCCTCGACGGCAAGGGCAGCGCGGTGCGCGTCACGCCGGCCTCGGCGACGGGCACGCACGAGTACGACCTGTCGCCCGACGCGCACTACGCGATCCATACCTTCTCGACGATCGACCGGCCGCCGGTCGTGGATCTCGTCAAGCTGCCGTCGCACGAGGTCGTGCGCGTGCTCGAGGACAACAAGGCGCTGGCCGCCGCCGTCGCGCCCCTGATGAACCCCCCGACCGAGTTCTTCGCGGTGGACGTCGGCGACGGCGTGCGCCTCGACGGCTGGATGATCCGGCCGCCCGGCTTCGATCCCTCGAAGAAGTACCCGCTCCTCATGTACGTCTACGGTGAGCCCGCGGGCGCGGAAGTGGTTGATCGGTGGTGGGGCGACCGCGGCCTCTTTCATCGCGCGCTCGCGGAGGCGGGCTACGTCGTCGGCTGCGTCGACAACCAGGGCACGCCGGCGCCGAAGGGCCGGGAGTGGCGCAAGATCGTCTACGGCGCCGTGGGCCCGCTCGCGTCGAAACAGCAGACGGCCGCCGTCCGCGCCCTCCTCGCGGAGCGGCCATACCTCGACGCCGACCGCGTCGCTTCGTGGGGCTGGAGTGGCGGCGGCTCGATGACGCTGAACCTGCTCTTCCGCTCCCCCGATGTCTACAAGGTCGGCATGGCGGTCGCGCCCGTCCCGGACCAGACGCTCTACGACACGATCTACCAGGAGCGCTACATGGGGCTCCCGCAGCAGAACGCGGACGGCTACAAGAACGGCTCGCCGATCCACTTCGCCGAGGGACTCCAGGGCCGGCTTCTGCTCGTCCACGGGTCGGGCGACGACAACGTCCACTTCCAGGGCTCGGAGCGGCTCGTCAATCGCATGATCGCGCTCGGGAAGCCGTTCACGTTCATGGACTACCCGAACCGCACGCACGCGATCCGGGAGGGCGACGGCACGTCGCTGCACCTGCACGAGCTCCTCGCGCGCTACCTCGTCGAGAACCTGCCCCCGGGGCCGCGCCGGCCGGCGCCGGCCGCGACGCCAACGCACTGACCGGCGCGCCCGAGCAGGGGCGGCCCTTGCGGCCGTCCGCGGGCGGGGACAGCCGACCACCGAAGGCAAGCCCTCGGCAGTAGGCAACGCGGTCCTCGGACCGCGTTTACCCCCGCCCCTACAATGCTGGAGTCAGCGTCCCTTGCGCTTGAGCAGCCGGTAGCCGGCGAGGGTCTTCTCGATCCGCCGGCGGACCTCGTCGGTCACCGGCACGAGCGGCAGGCGCAGCGTCTCGCCGCACCTTCCCATCAGCGACAGCGCGCACTTGACCGGCCCGGGGTTCGACTCGAGGTAGTTCATCTCCATCAGCGGCTGGAACTTCCGCTGGAGCTCGAGCGCCTCCGCGCGCCGGTCCTCGAGCGCGGCGTGGACGAGCGCGCTCATTTCCTTCGGAATCTCGTTCGCGGCGATCGAGATCACGCCGCGCGCGCCGAGGGCGATGAACGCGAGTGCCGTCGCGTCGGTCCCCGAGAACACCGCGAACTCCTCGGGCACGGAGGCCATCAGCCGCGCGATCTTGCCGAAGTCGGACGACGCCTCCTTCAGCCCCGCCACGCGCGGGATCTCGGCGAGACGCAGGATCGTCTCGACGTCGAGGTCGAGCGAGGTGCGGCCCGGCTCGTTCCCGACGAGGATCGGCAGGTCCGTCGCGTCGGCGATCGCCGAGAAGTGGCGGACGAGGCCGTCCGCGCTCGGCCGGTTGTACATCGGCGTGATCGAGAGGATGCCGTCCGCCTTCGCCGCCGCCGCGTCGCGGGCCCAGAACACGGCCCGCGCGGTGTGATTGCCGCCGGCGCCCGCCACGACGGGGACCCGCCCGTTCGCGGCGCGCGCGACGGCCGCGGTGACGGCCTGGCGCTCCTCCCGCGACAGCGTCGCGGATTCGCCGGTGGTGCCGCAGGGCAGAAGGAAGTCGGCCCCCCCCGCGATCTGCCACTCGACCAGCTTCTCGAGCGCGCCGAAGTCGATCCGTCCGTGGTCGTCGAACGGCGTCACGAGCGCCGTGCCGCAACCCCGCCAGGGAACCCTGCTGCCCGTCGTCCTCACGCTGCCTCCTCCGGGATCCTCACCGCGCAACCGTATAATTGAAAGGCGCCCCAGATCGAGATCCATTCCATGAGCGCTCCAACCGCCGGACCGCTGTGCCCCCGCTGCCGCCGCAAGCTCGCGGCGTGGAAGATGGACCACTGCGTCTACTGCGGGGAGTCCTTCCCGGCGGACCTCAAGGCCGGGTTCGAGGCGCCCCCGGGACTCCAGTGGGCGGAGCGGCCCGCGCTGCCGACCGACGTCTCGAAGAAGCTCGAGATGATGAAGGTCGTCCCTCTCGAGGCGCGGAAGAAGCCGGCCCCGCTCGTCGCGATCGTCGGCGTGCTGTCGGTGCCGATCTTCGCGGGGATCTTCTACCTGCTGTACACGATGGTGCGGCGCCTGTCGCCCGGGACGGGCGCGCTCGTCCTCGTCGGCGGCGCCGGGTTCGTGGCCTACCTCGTGTGGGTGTTCGCGAAGGCGGCGAAAAAGTGACGGGGTCAGGTCTCTCAAAGAGCGTTCCAGATCACCATTGAGAGACCTGACCCCATTCAGTCGAACAGGTTCCTCTTCGGGTCCAGCGGGATCGCGATCCCGAGCTCGCGGGCGAGCGCGCGGATCGTCAGGGGCGCGCAGCCCTCGGAGCGGTTGTTGACGAGGACGAATGCGTCGGCGCCCGCCTCCGTGATGTGCCGGACGAGCCGCACGAGGTCGCGGCGCATGTCCTCCCGCGGCGCCAGCACGCGGTCGTACGGCTGGAAGCGCGCCACCGCGTCCTCGTAGGCCACGCCGGGCGGCACGAGAATCCGGGCGATGGCGAACGAGGCCGGCAGCGGCTGCGCCGCCTCCCACTGCTCCAGGAGGGACGGCGTGCGCGTCCACCAGTTGAACACGTGCGCGGCGCCGCGGCGGCGCAGGACGTCGAAGTAGTCGCGCTCGAAATAGGCGGGCGTGCGGATCTCGACCGCGAAGCGCTGCTCCGGCGCGGCGGCGCCCAGGAAGGCGTCGAGCCGCTCCAGGAACTCCGCGCGGCGCTCGGGCGTGGGCTGCCACTCGGTGCCGAACTCCAGGACGAACGGTCCCGTGTGGCCGCGGAAAGCCCGCTCGTACGCCGGCAACACCTCGTCCCGGAACGCGCGGACGTCGAGGTACTTCGGATTCTCCTGCCCGGCGCGCGGGCCGTGGCGCGGCAGCCCCGGGAACCACGGCACCGTGATCTCCTCCCACACCTTCGAGACCACCGGAAATCCCGGCGGCAGCACGGCGGCGTAGCGCGCCAGCTGCGCCTCGGTCGGCGGCCGGTAGAACGGGAAGTCGAACTCGACGGTGCGAAACGGCGCGTACCGCGCGTACTCGCGGAGGCACTCGACCTTGAAAGTCGCCTCGCGGTACCGGTCGTGGTACACGATGCCCTTCCAGCCCTCGTACGCGAAGCTCGCCGTGCCGAAGAGGACCTCGGACATCCGGGCAGTATCTCGCACGTAGAATCGCCGCCGTGATTCCGCTGCGCGGCGCCACCGAGATCGCGAGCCGGCTCGAGCTCTCCGCTGCCGACACGATCCTGCTCGTCGAACCGCCCGCCGAGTTCGAGGCCGTCGTGACGGCTGCGCTCAATGATGGCCAGGCGCTCCGCTCGGTCGAGGGCCGCGCGATCCGAAGCGTGAAGGGCCGCTTCGCGCTCGTCCTCGTGTGGCAGGAGAGCCGCGTCGGCTCGCAGGCCGTCCTCGCGACGGCGCTCAAGCGGCTCGCGCCGGGCGGCTTCCTCTGGGTCGCGACGGCGCTGCGCAAGGTCTCCGGCCCGAAGACGCCCGGCGGGCACCGGCTCGACCTCGCCGACCTCGAGAAGGCGTTCGGGAGGAGCGGCCTCGTCCGCGACCGCGAAGTCCGGCTCTCCGCGTGGCACGTGGCGCATCGCTTCGCCGCGAAGCCGACAACCGGAGGGGCTTAGAGCCCCCTACTCGACGTAAGGAAAGAAGCGGCCGGTCACGCGGAAGAAGCGGCCGCTCGGCGGCTCGACCGTGAGCTGGCAGCGCGACACCTCGATCGTCGTCGAGAAGTTGACGCCGGGCGCGGCCAGACTGATCGGGTACTTCGTCCCGACCTTCAGCGGGGTGTCGAAGTCGAACCGGACGCCGGTCGGCGACACGTCGAGAACCTGGCGCGCCTTCTCCCAGCGGATCTTCAGCTCGTACTGCTCCGGCTTGAGCCTCTTCGAACCCTTGCCGGACCCGGGGGGATCTGTCTTCCGTTCGGCCATTGTGATCGGAGACTTGAGCCTACTCCGTTTCCCTCCGGGGATCCAAGACCGCCTCGTTACGAGCGGCGCATCGCCCGCGCCGCCCGGATCGCGGCCGCGAGACCCTTCTTCTCCCGGACCGCGCGGACGCGGGTCTTCTCCGCCGGCTTCAGCCGCCGCACCAGTCCCATGTACTCGCCCTGCTGACGCCGCAGTGCGCGCACCCTGGGGGACAGGCGACGCCGCCGCACCGGACGCGCCGCCGGGGACACGCGTCCGACCGCCGCGGCCGCGGCGCGGACGCCGCCCGCCTCGAGCGCGGCGAGTCGCCGGCGCAGCGCGGCGATCTCCCGTTCCCGATCACGAAGGACCTCCTGGATGTGCCGGGCCGCCACCTTCCGCCGTTCGACGAGGGCCTGCAGCACGTATTGGGCCTGACGGGCATCGAGCTTCAAGGCGTCACCTCCGGAGATGTGCGAACGAGCCGGGGAGTCTATCAGGCGGCGAGAGAAGGTCGCGATCGAGGGGTCATGCCAGCACGTCGCGCCGAACGAACACGGCGAACGCCGCCACCAGGGCGGCAAGGGCCCACGCCGCGAGCACCGCGGCGCCGAGTCCCAGGGTCAGCCCCGGGATGGGCGGCGGCGACCCGGAGTAGTAGTCCGGCAGCGGCAGCGCGGTCACGAAGAGGAACCGCTGCGACTCCCAGGAGGACGCGAGGCGCGGCAGGATCGTCCCCGCGATGAGCGCCGCGAGCATCGTCCCCATCGCGGCCGCCGTCGAACGGAGCAGGACGCTCGTCAGCAGCGCGATCGCGCCCACGCACAGCGAGGCGAACCACGCGAGCCCGTAGGCGAGGATCGCGTCCTGCCACAGCGGGATCACCCGCACCGCCGCCGGATCGAGACGCTCGCCGGCGACGCGGAATCCCGCGAGCACCGGCGCCCCCCACCCTCCGTAGCCGTACGCGATGCCGCCGAACACGTACGCCACGAGGCCGCCGAAGACGACCGTCAGCGTGATCGCGAGCGCGAGCGCCGCCGCCTTCGACGCCAGCACGCGCGCGCGGCCGACGGGCCGCGTCAGCAGCAGCTTGATCGTTCCCTGCGCGAACTCGGCCGACACGACGTCCGAGGCGAACACGATCGCGAGGAGCGGCAGGAGCAGATAGCTCGCCGCGTTCGCGAATCCGCGCGCGAAGAGCGGACCGGAGACGGCCTCGGGGTCGATGTCGCGGTCGAGGTGATAGCGCAGCCGGTCGAGCTCGAACCGCGCCCAGCGCTGCGACGATGCCGGCATCCGCCCGTCGCGGAGCCAGTTCTGGATGCGCGCCATGCGCTCCTGCGTCTCGACGTGCCAGTCCTTCTTCGCGAACCGTTCGCGGCTGCGCGACTGGGCGAAGACGATCAGCCCGATGAGCGCGACGAGAATGAGGACCACGACGCGGAACCGCCGCTGCCGCGTGAACTTCAGGATCTCGTTCTCGACGAGGCCCGAGAACCTCATACGGTCTCCCCCCCGGTCACGTCCAGGAAGACCTCCTCGAGCGAGGCGAGGCGCCGCTCGACCGCGAACACGTCGACGCCGCCGGCCGCGAGGGCCCGGAGCGCGTCGGGGAGCCGCTCGCGCGGCACGCGCGCGTCGATCGAGCCCTCGTCCTCTCCGGCGGAGGTCTCCGCCTCGCCGAAGCCCGCGAGGATCCCGGCCGCCGCACGCGCCGGACGCGCCACGACGCGGATCCGATCGGACGCCACGCGGTCCACGAGCTCGCGCACCGGCCCGGTCGCGAGCGTGCGGCCGCGGTGGATGATCGCGACGCGGTCGCACGTCTGCTCGACCTCGGACAGAAGGTGGCTCGACACGAAGACCGCGATCCCGCGGTCCTCCGCCAGGTGGCGGACGAGCTCGCGAATCTCGCGGATGCCGGCGGGATCGAGACCGTTCGCCGGCTCGTCGAGGATCAGGATGTCGGGGTTCCCGAGAAGAGCCTGAGCGATCCCGAGCCGCTGGCGCATGCCGAGGGAGTAGGTCGACACCCGGTCGTCGAGCCGCTCGGACAGCGCCACGAGACGCGCGAGCTCGGGAATGCGTCCGGTGGCGCCGTCGTCCAGCATGCGGGAAAAGTGCACGAGGTTCTCGCGCCCGGTCAGATAGCGATAGAGGTCGGGCGCCTCGACGATGCAGCCGACGTGAACCATCGCGCGGCGGAAGTCGCGCGCGAGGTCGAGTCCCCGGATGCGGACGGCGCCGCGGTCGGGGCGCGCGAGGCCGACGAGCATCCGGATCGTCGTCGTCTTGCCCGCGCCGTTCGGTCCGAGAAAGCCGAACACCTCGCCGGCCCGCACGTCGAACGACACGTCCGACACGGCCTCCCGCCGGCCGAACCGCTTGGTCAGGTGCTCGGCCGAGAGGACGATCTCGGCGTCGGGGAGGGCCGCTGCCACGGCTTCGCTCGGCACGGAATCAACGTATCATCGCCGCTCCTATGGCCCGCGGGCTGTCGCGCTTCTGGTTCTGGACCGCGCCCCTCGCGGTCGGCGTCGCGGCGGCCCTCGTCCTCGGCACGGGCTTCGTGCTCGCGCTCCGCGGCACGACGGGCAATCCCCTCGGCGGCGCGCCGCCGCCCGCGCCGACGCCGGTGCACGCCAAGGCGGCTGGCCCCGACGGCGTCTTCCGCATCCTGGTCGTCGGCGACTCGCTCGCCAGGGGCACCGGCGACGAGACCGGCAAGGGCTACGCCCGCGACGTCTTCGAGGCGTACCAGAAGAAGGGCAAGGCCGACATCACGAACCTCGCGGTCAACGGCATGGAGTCGCCGGAGATCCGCGCGGTCGTCGAGACGCCCAACGTCCGCTCGCTCGCCGCGCGCGCGAACCTGATCCTCGTGTCGGCGGGAGGCAACGACCTCTCGCACGGGGCGACGCGCGGCGGCACCGGGGCCGCGGAGATGGCCGACTCGGTGGCCGCGTCGCAGGCGCGCTACGTGCAGAACCTGCGCGGCATCCTCGCGGCGCTGCGCGAGGCGAACCCCGAGGCGCGGATCGCGGTGCTCGGCCTCTACGACCCGTTCGGCGACGAGCGCGCGGGCGGGCACGTCGGCGCCTCCGTCGTCCTCCAGTGGAACGAGCTCATCGCGGAGACCGCGCTCGGGTTTCCGAACGTCGTCGTCATCCCGACGTTCGATCTCTTCCAGGGGCGCCCCGACCGGCTCTCCGCCGACCGATACCACCCGAATGCAGCCGCCTACGAGGAGATCGCGAAGCGGGTCCTCCAGGTGGTTTAGGCGTTGCAGTCGTTTCTGGGAGAGAGAACTGTGGCGACTTTCCCTCTCTCTCGGTCAGGCCGCGGAGCGGCCCGCTCAGAGTCCGAGACTCACCAGAACTTCCGCAGCCGCGAGACGCCCCTTCCGATCCCCAGCGCCAGCGACGCGTAGCTCGTGATGCGCGAAACCTTCGCGGCGAGCGAGTTGCGCCCGAAGAGGTTCCAGCCCGCCACCGCGGCCGCCGCGGCGCTCGAGGCCGCCCAGCCCGCGAACCGCCAGCGGTGCCGCATCGCGGCGACGCCGTCCCGCGCGGACGCGAGCGCCTCCGCGAGGTCGGCCCGCTCCGTCTCCGCCTTCCGCCGGAGCTCGCGGAGACGCTCCTCCGACCGGCTCATTCCGAGCCCGCCCGGAAGCGATCCTCGAGATCTTCGACCGGCGTCTCCCCCGGATTCGCGACGGAAACCGTCTGCTCGTCTTCCTCCGGCGCGAGAACCGCGGACACCGTCTCGCGGTCGCGCGCGAGCTCCTCCGCCGTCGCCGGGAAATCGAAAGGCTTCACGCGCGAGAGCGCCCTGACCCCCGCCCACGCAGCCGCGCCCGCGCCCGCGCCGTAGATCACGACCGTCGCGAGGATGCCGAGGATCACGCTCCCGAGGAGCTTGGCGAGAACGGCCGCGATCAGCGCCGCCGCCATCAGCAGCGTCGCGGCCGCCATGGCCGCGGCGACGACCGTGAACGCGAACCCGCGCGCGAGGAGGACCGCCTTGACGGACGCCTCCTCCCGGAAGATCGCGACCCGGGTCGCGAGAAGCCGCGACGCCGCCGAGGACACCTCCGCGAGGCGCTCCCGCCAGCCCCGCTCGGCCTCCTCGCCGGGCAGCTCCGCCCTTTCGCTCGCCATCGGTGCAGACAGTTTACAGGTTTCGTAGCCAGCGGGGTGACGGGGTCTCTCTTCTCAGCCGGGGGGGATGAGGACGCCCTGGTGCCGACCGGCCCGGCCGGGCTCCAGGGGGGCGATCCGGATGCCTTCCTTCCGGAACCGCTCGTGGATGCCACGGGCAAGCGACGCCGCCCCCGGTGTGTCGCCGTGCAGGCAGAGGGTGTCGGCGCGCACGGGAATGCGGGCCCCGTCGGCCGTCGTGACGGCGCGGTCCCGGGCGATCGAGACGGCCTGGTCAGCAACCTCGTCCGCCTCGGTGATCAGGGCCCGCGCCTCGCCGCGCGGAACGAGGGAGCCGTCCCGGCGATAGCGGCGGTCCGCGAACGCCTCCTCGGCGACGGCGAGCCCCGCGTCGCGCCCCGCCTCGATCAGCATCGACCCCGCGGCGCCGACGAGCACGAGGCTCGTGCGGAACCGCCGCACGCCCTCGGCGATCGCCCGCGCGACGTCCGGGAACTCGGCGCCGCTGTGGTACAGCGCGCCGTGCGGCTTGACGTGCGTCAGCGTCCCGCCGCGCGAGCGCACGAACCCGTCGAGCGCCGCGACCTGGTAGAGGACGAGGTCCTCGACGGCCTCGGCGGAGAGCTCGACGGCCGCGCGCCCGAAGTGCTGTCGGTCGGGATACCCCGGGTGCGCGCCGACCCGTACGCCGTGCGAGAGCGCGAGCGCGACGGTCTCGTCCATCACGGTCGGATCTCCCGCGTGCATGCCGCACGCGACGTTCGCGGAGGTGACGAACGGCAGCAGCGCCGCGTCGTCCATTCCCTCGCCGACGTCCGCGTTCAGATCGATGCTCAAGGGATGTTCATCCTACTCCCGGCGCGCGGCCTCGGCGTCCTCGCGCGTCGCGATTCGAAATCGGAGCCGGTCTCCCGGCGCCGCCTGACCGAGATGCGGGAGATCCGCCTCGATCACCGTCGCGATCTGGGGGTAGCCGCCGGTCACCGGCCCGTCGGGTCCGAGCACGATCGGCTGCCCGTCGCCGGGAACCTGGATCGTGCCCGGCACGGTCCCCTGGGGCGGCACCTCGGCCGGCCGTCCATGCTCGAGGCGCTCGCCCTCGAGGCGAAGCCCCCGCCGGTCGCTCACCGGCGACACGCGCCAGGTTGCGGCGAGGAGGCGATCCGCGGACGCCGGCTCGAAGTGGTCCGAGTGCGGCCCGACCGCGACGCGCAGCACGCGCTCCGCCTCCCGTTCCGGTCCGCCCGGGATGCGGCCGGAGCCCCGCGGGGTAGCCGTCGGCCGAACGGCGAGCACCTGCCCGCCGGCGAGTGGCGGCGACAGCCGTCCCGGCGCGTCCTCGGCGTCGAAACCACCCTCGACCGCGAGATAGACGCGGGCGCCCCCATGGACCCGCCCGATTCGCAGCCGACGGCCCGTCGGGAGGAGGAACGCCTCCGCGAGAGGCGCCGGACGGCCGTCGATCTCCGCCACGCAGGGCGCGCCGGCGAGCGCGACGACCGAGTCCTCGAGCGCCACGAGCTCGGGTCCGGCGAGCGCGATCTCGAGAGCCGGATCGTCCGCCCCGTTGCCGACGAGAGCGTTCGCCCGGGCGAGCGAGCGGAGGTCCATCGCGCCGCCGGGCGGCACGCCCGAGGACCCGAGGCCATACCGCGGCGCGCCCTGGACGGACGCGAAGAGACCCGGCGCCTCGACGCGGAAGGCCGCACGACCGTCGAGCGAGCGCGGGCGCGAAGCGGCGGCCGCGACGACCGGCAGCTCGCCCTCGGCGGCCGGCTCGAAGCGCACGCGGTCGCCCGCGGCGAGAAGAGCCGGCCGGGACGCGCCCGCGTCGAAGAGGCGCGCGGAGGTCCTTCCGATGAGCCGCCAGCCCCCCGGCATCGCCGCCGGATACACGCCCGTCCAGGGGCCGCCGATCGCGACGGCTCCCGCCGGGACCCGCGGCCGCGGGCTCGGGAGCCGCGCCGCGCGAAGCTCGGGCGGGAGCCCGGTCAGGTACGGGAACCCCGGCGCGAAGCCGAGGAAGGCGACGCGGTACTCGGCCGCGGCGTGCCGGCGCGCGAGCTCCGCCTCCGGCAGACCGGCGCCGCGGGCGAGCTCCGCGAGGTCGAATGCCGCCGCGCCGCCGTACGCGACCGGGATCCGGACGAGACGCGACGCCCCGGCGGCCGGCTCCGTCCGCCCCGCGGCCCGCTCGATCGCCTCCTCCACGGCGCCTCGGGATGCGTCCCGGACGTCGAACAGGACGAGGACGGTCCGCGCGGCGGGAATCGCGTCGCGGAACCCGTGAATCGACGCCGCGGACAGGCGCCGCGCGAGAGCGACCGCGGCGCCATTGGCCTCCTCGTCGGACGCCTCCGGGAATTCGACGAGGAGCGCTCCGTCGCGGACGTCGCGGACGTCGCGGAGAAAACGGCGGAGCGTCAGGGATCCTTTCGAGTCATGGTGCGGCTCCCTCGGGCCAGCGGCCCTCGGGATGACGAACGCGCCGCATGGAACGCTACGTGATCTCTTCCTTCAGCAGCCCCATGCGGACGACGTCGATCGTCCGGCCCTTGCGGTAGACCTCTTCCCGCAGGAGCCCCTCGCGCTTGAACCCGAGCCGCTCGTACGTCTTCATCGCCGCGGCGTTCTCCGCCTGCACGTCGAGCCGGATCTTGCGGAGGTCGAGTTCGTCGAACCCGTAGCGGCACAGCAGACGCAGCGCCTCAGCCCCGAAGCCGCGGCCCCGGAACTCTTCCTCGCCGATGAAGATGCCGAGCGTCGCGGTGCGGTTGTCGCGATCGATTCCCACGAGCCCGCAGTTGCCGATGTGCCGGTCGTCGTCCGAGAGACAGATCGCGAGCGAGAGCTCCGACGGGTCCTGCCCGCGGGCGGCCCGCTCGATCCAGTCCGCCTCGCGCGCGACCGACATCGGATAGCGCTGCGCGAGGGTGGCGACGAGCTTCTCGTCGTTCATCCAGCGGTGGCACCGCGGCAGGTCGTCCCGCTCAACGGCCCGGAGATAGACCCGTACGCCTCGAATCACGCGCAACTCCTTGCCATCCAACGATATCGGAAGGGCCGCCCGATTACGAGCGCCGGCCGCAACGAAGGGCGGCGTTCCGGCGTCTCAACGGAGGAACTTCCCATGGGCCGGTGCGTAACTCCCTTCGAAGGAAGGTTTCGTTGAGCGGCGCGATGCGACGCTTCTTCGCCCGGGAGGATGGCATGTCCAGGCTCTTCAAGACGCTGCTGCTGCTTTTCGTGCTGGTCGCCGCCGCGGCGGGCGTGTACGCCCTGACCCGGAACGGCAAGGGCGCCGACGGCGACCGGAAATTGGTGACCGTCGAGAAGGGCTCGATCACCGAGAAGGCCCTCGCCGTCGGCCAGATCCAGCCCCGTCAGAAGTTCTCGATCAAGTCCAAGATCTCGGGCATCGTCAAGCGCTGCATGGTCAACGTCGGCGACCGCGTGAGGCCCGGCGACGCGCTCCTGGAGATCGCGCCGGACCCGACGCCGCAGGAGCTGACCGACGTCGACCGACAGCTCGACTCGACGCGCGCGACCCTGGACCGGGCGAAGGCGGAGTTCGATCGGGCCCAGCAGCTGTCGAAGGACGGCGTGCTTCCGACGTCGGACCTCGACGTCAAGCGCGAAGCGTACGAGCTCGCGAAGGTGGCCGTCGCGAAGGCCGAGCAGCAGCGCGACCTGACCCGCAACGGCAAGATCACGACCGAGACGGTCAACATGGAGTCGATCATCCGCGCGCCCGCGGCGGGCACCGTCCTGACGCGCGCCGTGAACCCGGGCGACCCGGTCGTACCGCTGACCTCGTACCAGCCGGGCACGGAGCTCGCCGCGATCGCCGACATGGGCGACCTGATCTTCAAGGGCACGGTGGACGAGATCGACGTCGGCAAGCTCCACGCCGGCATGATCGCGCGCATCAAGGTCGGCGCGCTGCCGACCGACGTCGTCACGGGAAAGGTCTCGCGCATCGCGCCGCAGGCACAGCAGAAGGAGGGCGCGACGCTCTTCGACGTCGAGATCGAGCTCGACCCGGCCTCCCACATCACGCTCCGCGCGGGCTACTCCGCCAACGCGGACCTGATCATCCGCGAGGTCAAGGACGTCCCGACGATCCCCGAGCGCGTCGTGATCTTCGAGGACGGCGGCAAGAAGACCTCCGTCGAGCTGCCGGGCGCGACCCCGAAGGAGCCGGCGAAGAAGGTCGCGGTCAAGCTCGGCGTCTCCGACGGGCTGACGACCCAGGTGGTCGATGGCCTCTCGATGGGGGCGAAGGTCCTGGAGCGGCCGCCGAAGAAGCTGACGTCGGCCGTCGACTAGGATTTTTCGTCGATGAACCCGGCCGAGCCGCGGCAACGTAGGGGCGGCCCTTGCGGCCGCCCGCGGGCGGGGACGAGCCCCGCCCCTACGACGGATCTCTGACGTGCTCTCCCTCCGCGACGCCCTCCGCCAGATGTGGCGCGACATGCGCAGCCAGAAGCTGCGCACGTTCCTGACCGTCTTCGGCATCGTCTGGGGAACGGTCTCCGTCACGCTGCTCCTCGCCTTCGGCAAGGGCATGCAGAGCCAGATGGTGGTCAACGCCGCGGGCCTCGGCGACGGCATCTGCATCGCCTGGCCGGGCCTCACGTCGATCCCGTTCGAGGGGCTCGGCAAGGGGCGGAAGATCCGCATCAACGAGGACGACGTCGAGGCGATCCGCCGGCAGGCGCCGGGCATCCGCGCGGTCTCGAGCGAGTACTCGGACACGATGAAGATGAACTACGGAACGAAGACGGTCGCGGTCGACGTGTCCGGCGTTGCACCGGAGTTCGGCTTCATGCGCAACATCAACCCGCAGCCGGGCAGCCGGTTCATCAACCCGACCGACATGGACGAGCAGCGGCGCGTCCTCTTCATCGGCTGGAAGCTCGCCGAGCAGGTCTTCGGCAAGGGGACCGACCCGGTCGGCAAGACGGTGATGCTGAAGGGCTCGCCGTTCCTCGTGATCGGCGTCCTCGAGGAGAAGATCCAGCAGTCGAGCTACAGCGGCCGCGACAACGGCAAGGGCTTCATTCCCGGCACGACGTTCCGCGCGCTGACGGGCTCGAAGTGGGTCGACAACCTCATCTACCAGCCTGCGGTCATGAAGGACAGCAAGGCCGTCACCGACGGCGTGCGCCGCGTGCTCGCGGGCCGCCAGCGGTTCGATCCCGAGGACAAGGAGGCCTTCTCGGTCTGGGACGCGACCGAGCAGTTCGCGTTCCTCGCGACGTTCTTCCTGTCGTTCCGGCTGTTCCTCGGCATCATCGGCTCGTTCACCCTCATCGTCGGCGGCATCGGGGTGTCGAACATCATGAACGTCGTCGTCGAGGAGCGCACCAAGGAGATCGGCATCAAGATGGCCCTCGGCGCGAAGACGCCGTGGATCCTGCGCCAGTTCCTGCTCGAGACGCTGCTCATCACCGCGATGGGCGGGCTCGTGGGCTTCGGGATCTCGATGGCGGTCTGCGCGGTCTTCCCGTCCTTCAAGGTGACGCAGTACGTCGGCGATCCGGACGTCTCGATGGGCGTCGCGCTCCTGACCGCGGCGGTCCTCGGGCTGACCGGCCTCGTCGCGGGCTACTTCCCGGCGCGCGAGGCCTCGCGTCTCGACCCCGTGGTCGCGATGAAGCTGTAGCGATCGAAGCCGTGAAGAAGAACCTCACGCTCATCCTGCAGCTCTTCCTGCAGTCCGCGCGGCTGCAGAAGAAGCGCGCGACGCTGACGATCGCGGCGCTCGCCTGGGGAACGGTGACGATCCTGCTCCTGCTCGCGTTCGGCGAGGGGCTGAAGCGGCAGATGATGTCGAACGAGCAGGCGATGGGCAACAACCTCGCGATCCTCTGGCCGGGTGAGACGACCATCGCCTACAAGGGTCTCCCGCCGGGCCACCGCGTCCAGCCCCGCATCGAGGACGTCGACTTCGCGCGCGCCCGGATGCCGGAGCTCGACGCGATCTGGGCCGAGCTGACGTCCTGGCGCACCGCGCTCGCCTACGGACGGAAGACGGTCAACGGCCGAGTGACCGGGACGATTCCCGACTACGGGAACGCGCGCAAGCACTTCCCGAAGCCGGGCGGCCGCTTCCTCAATCCGGACGACGAGAACGAGAAACGGCGCGTCGTGTTCCTCGGCACCGAGATGGCGAAGGACATCTTCGGCGAGGAGGAGCCCGTCGGGAAGACGATCCTCATCAACAGCTCGCCGTTCACCGTGATCGGCGTGATGCAGCGCAAGCGCCAGTCCTCGACCTACGGCGGCCCGGACGCGCAGCATGCGGTCATCCCGCAGTCGACCTTCAAGGCGGTGCTCGGCGACGACAAGGTCAACGTCGTCGTCTTCCGGGTGAAGCGGGGCGACGACATGGACGGAGCGCTGAAGCATTTGAGCGAAGTCCTCGGCCCGCGGCTCGGGTTCGACCCCGAGGATTCGCACGCCTTCGGGGTTTGGAACACGGTCGAGGGGCAGAAGATGAGCGAGAAGATCTTCATCGGACTCGAGCTCTTCTTCGGCATCATCGGCGCGTTGACGCTCATCATCGGCGGCGTCGGCGTCGCCAACATCATGTACGCGGTCGTCAAGGAGCGCACCAAGGAGATCGGAGTGAAGATGGCGCTCGGCGCCCGCAGCGCGTGGATCACGGGGCCGTTCGTCCTCGAGGGCCTCGTCTACACCTTCCTCGGCGGCCTCTTCGGCGCGCTGATCGCGATCGTGATCGTGACCGGGCTCGGCTTCATCGACCTCGAGAAGAGCGAGGTGCTCGAGTTCCTGGGGCACCCCACGCTGTCGTGGCCGATCGGCGCCGCGACCATCGGCATCCTCGGCCTGTGCGGCCTCGCCGCCGGCTACTTCCCCGCTCGCCGCGCCGCCGCGATCGACCCGGCCTCGACACTGAGGTACGAATGATGGGGTCAGGTCTCTCAATGAGCGGTTTGGTCCAGAAATGAGACGAGAACGCTCTTCTAGAGACCTGACCCCGATGGAGATGCCATGACCGCCATCATCGAGATGCAGGGGATCCGGAAGGTGTACGACACCGGCAAGGTGAAGGTCGAGGCCCTGATGGGCATCGACTTCTCCGTTCAGCAGGGCGAGTTCGTGGCGGTCGTCGGGCCGTCGGGTTCCGGGAAGTCCACGCTGATGAACCTGATCGGCTGCCTCGACACGCCGACCGAGGGGCGGTACCGCCTGGGCGGCGAGGACGTCTCGAAGTTCACGCGCGACGCGCTCGCCGACGTGCGCAACCGCCGCGTCGGCTTCGTCTTCCAGGGCTTCAATCTCCTGTCGCAGATCTCGGCCTTCGAGAACGTCGAGCTGCCGCTCCTCTTCGGGGGCGTGCCGCCGAGGAAGCGGCGCGAGCGGGTCGTGGAGCTCCTGACGAAGGTCGGCCTCGGCGATCGCATGGATCACAAGCCGACCGAGCTCTCGGGCGGGCAGATGCAGCGAGTCGCGATCGCCCGCGCGCTCGCGATGAAGCCGGACGTGATCCTCGCGGACGAGCCGACCGGGAACCTCGACACTTCGGCCGGCGGCGACATCATGGGCCTCTTCACCGAGCTCTGGCAGCAGGGCTCGACGCTCGTCGTCATCACGCACGACCTGACGCTCGCCCGGCGCGCGGGACGGGTGGTGGAGATCAAGGACGGAAGGATCGTGAGGGACGGGGAGGCCGCGGCCTGAGGCTCACTCCGCCGTAGGGGCGGCCCTTGCGGCCGCCCGCGAGCGGGCGGGGACAAGCCCCGCCCATACCGTTTCACGAAACCCTCCGTCTCCTCCGCCCCCGCCTTCGCGAAGTAGGCGATCGTCGGATCCGGATCTGCCTCGAGCTCCTTGAGCAGCGCGAGGTCCGACGCGTGGTGGAGCGCGGCGAGCTTCTTGACCGCGTCCTCGCGGATCCCGCGATTGCGGTCGTTCGTCAGCGTGCGGAGCGCGGCCGACAGATTCGGATCGTCCGGGGCGGCGGCGAGCCATCCCGAAAGCGCGGCCGACCGGAGCTCCGGAACGTATTTCGGATCGGTGTATCCGGAGAACGTGCCGGCGAGCGTCGGATCGTCGAGCTTGCCGAGGCCGCTGACTGCCGACACCCGGATCGAGTCCCACCAGCGCGAGTCCCGCGCGAGCTGCCGGACGAGGAAGTCCTTCGTGCCCGCAGCGCCGATCCGCCCGAGGGAGATCTCGGCGGCGCCGATCACGTCCTCGGCGCGGTCGGTCTCGACGGCGCGACGGAGAGCCGCGGCCGACGACGCCTCGCCGCACGTGCCGAGGCCGATGGCGACCGCGCGGCGCACGCGCGGGTTCGGCTCCGACGCGAGCGCCTTCTCGAGCGCGCGCGCCGCCGAGGCCCCGCCCGCGCGGCCGAGGTCGAGCGCCGCCTCCTGCTTGAGGCCCCAGTGCGACGCCGGGTCGGCGAGGACCCGCGACAGCGCCGCGACGGCGCGCGGTTCGCGGCCGAAGTCGTCCGCGAGCTGCGGCGCGGCCCGAAGGCGGTTCGAGAGGTCCGCGTGGTCGAGCTCGTCGAGCACCTCGCCGATCGGCCGCTCGTACTTGACCTCGCACACGAGCCAGCCGCCCTTATCGAACGTGACGCGCCGCGGCCGGCTCGCCGCCGGCAGCGCCACCGTCGTCGACCAGCGCGAAAGCTCCACGCGGTGCGTCGCGGCCGCGCCGGAGGCATCCACGACCTCGATCTCGACCGGCAGCCGGAAGTCGTTCTCGAACGGCAGGTCCGCCTGGATCTGCTTGACCGTGACGTCGACCTGCTGGCGCTCGGGGACCCACCGGTAGGAGACGTCGAACCGGGGATGCCCTCCGCCCCCGACGATCCAGTCCTGGAAGAACCACGAGAAGTTGTGCCCCGCGGCGAGCTCGATCGCCTCGTAGAGGTCCGCCGACTCGACGCTGCCGAACTGGTGCCGCTGCAGGTACGACGCGATCATCCGGTAGAAGTCCTCGTCGCCGAGGAAGTGCCGCAGCATGTGGAGGACGAGGGAGCCCTTCACGTACGTCAGCTCCTCCTGATACATCGCGGTCGGCTCCGTGTACTTCAGGTACTCCATCGGGCGAACCTCGCCCGTCTCCCGGGTGTGGTCGACGTACTTGTTCAGGTACCACCAGCGCTGGTAGGTCAGGTCGTCCTCGCCGTGGGCGTGCTGGTTCCAGACCGTGTGCCAGAACGTCGCGAAGGACTCGTTCAGCCAGATCGATCCGATCGAGCGGCAGGTCACGAGGTCGCCGAACCAGTGGTGCGCGAGCTCGTGCGAGATCGTGTCCTCGACCGTGAAGACGGGCCACGCCTCGGAGAAGTCGGGGCCCGAGTCGGGCGGATCGCCCGCGACGTGGACGTGCGAGGCGCCGAAGCCCGTCGCGGTCGTGGTCTCCATCGCGCCGACCGCGAAGTCGCGGACGACGACCTGGTCGTATTTCACCCACGGGTACGGGTAGCCCATCTTCTGCGAGAAGAACTCGACCATCTTCGGCGTGTCGCCGAACGTGTACCGGGCGGCGTCCTCGCCGCCGGGTCGCGTCCACACGGCCAGCGGCACCGACCGGTCGCCGACCTTCGCATCCGCGAGCGGCACCCGCGCGAAGTGGCCGACGTCGACGGTCATCAGGTAATTCGGGATCGGCTTCTCTTCGACCCAGTGGAACGTGCGCGAGCCATCGGCGTTCTCCCTGGGCCCCTCGAGCGTTCCGTTCGACACGGCGGTGAAACCCTTCGGAACGGTCACCACGAACTCGACGGCGAAGCGGTCGTTCGTGTCGTTGTAGATCGGGAGCCAGGCATCGTGCAGGCCTCCCTCGCCGTAGTTCCAGGCCTGCGCCTCCTCCTTGCCGGAGCCGGGGAAGAAGTAGAGACCGACCCGCGGGTGCGCGCGATAGGCGACGCGGACGGTGGCGGACTGGCCCAGCGGGAGCGGCGCTCCGAGCGCCACGTTCAGCTTGAAGTTCTTCGAATCCACCTGGAACTGGAGAGGCTTTCCGTCGCGCTCGACGCGCGAGACGTCGAGCCGCGCCGCGTCGAGCGAGAGCGTGTCGAGCGGCGCCCGCAGCGACTGGAACGTGACCGTCGCCGTTCCGGCGATCTCCTCCTTCTCCATGTCGAAGGAGAGCTCCGCGACGTATTTCTCGATGTGGTACGCGCGGTCCCGGACCGGGCGGTCGGCCCCGTCGGGCAGGCGGTGGCCGGGCAGGACCTGCGCGAGGGCGGCGAGCGGCGCCAGAGCGAGCGCCAGGGCGGCGGCGAAGCGTCTCATTGTTCCTCCGAAAGAGCGGGGGGATTCTATCTTCGCGCCCGGATAAGATCGGCCGAGCACACCATGCGAACCACGTTTCGTCGCGCCGGCGCCGCCGCGGCCCTTTTTCTCCTGCTCTCGACCGTGCTGCGCGCCGCCGACTACACGCTGGACGTCGAGCACTCGAACGTGCAGTTCTCCGTGCCCGTGCTCGGTGTCTCGAAGATCACCGGGAAGTTCATGCGCTACGACGTGAAGATGTCGGCCGGCAAGGCGCGGGACCTCTCGCAGGCGAAGGTCGTCGCGGTCATCGAGACCTCGAGCATCGCGACCGGGAGCGAATCCTGGGACGCGCGGCTGCGGGCCCCGGCGTTCCTGGACGCCCAGAAGTACCCGGAGATCCGCTTCGAGAGCCGGCGCATCCGCAAGGTCAAGGGGCGGTGGGAAGCGGTCGGACCTCTGGCGGTCCATGGCGTGACGAAGGAGATCACTCTTCCCTTCGAGATCCGCGGCCGCTTCGACGGCCCGCACCCGGACGACCGCCTCGGCATCCACGCGACGCTCGCGTTCGATCGGCGCGAGTTCGGCATGGCGTGGACGGGCAATCCCGAGGCGAAGGTCGCGGGCAACACGGTCACCGTGGACATCAGTCTGCTGGCGACGCGGGTGCCTTCAAAGCGGTAGGGGCGGCGCTCGTCCCCGCCCGCGGGCGGCCACGAGGGCCGCCCCTACCGGACCGTAATCACCGTTCCCGCCGAGTAGGCCGAGAACTCCGGCGCGTACATCGACTGGAGCGTCGCCGGTCCGACCCGGAAGGTGCCGCCCATGTTCGCCCGCACGCGGTACTTCAGCGTGTACTCCCCCGCCGGCAGCCACTCGAAGAAGAAATTCGTGCCCGAGTCGCGGATCTCCTCGTAGCGGACGAGGCCGAGGTCCCAGCGGTAGCCGGACGTCGCGACGCCCGGCTCGAGCCCCGCCGCGCGCGGATCGCGCAGGTGGACGTACTCGGCCGCGTGCTTCGCGCGGATGGACAGCTGCACCTCGACCTCGTCGCCCGTCGAAAGCGCCGCCCCCTCGGCGAGCGGCCGGAGCTCGACGCCCGACGGCGTGGGCTCGTGCCGGTAGTATCGCCGCGACACGGCGAAGAGGTCGCCGCGCTCCTCCGCGGGAAGCCGATCGGTCGAGAAGCTCCAGGTCGCCGACGCGAACGCGAGCCCCGTCCCCGTCTTCGACACCACCACGTCGGCGTCACGCTTCGGATCGATCCGCTCCCCCGGCACGACGACCTGGTCCCGACTCCCGGTGTACCGATCCGGCTCGAAGTCGAAGACCGTCTTCTGTCCCGCGAGCGCGACCGCGACCGACTCGCGCGCCGCCAGCACGCCCTCCTTCTTCAGGTACGCGACGAGCGCGTACAGGGCCTCCGCCGTCGCCCGCGTCGACTTCCACTGGTTGAGCTTCTTGTTCAGGAAGAGCCACTGCACGAGGCCGTGCCGGCGCGGATCCGTCGGGGAGATCTCCATCAGCGCACGCAGCGCGAACGCCTGCGTCTCGATCGTGTCCTCGTACCAGAGCCACGCCCGGTCCTCCGGCGCCCAGTACGTGCCGAGGTCGGCGTCGGTCTTCGACGAGTCCATGATGCTCGCCCAGACGCGCCGCGCGTCGTCGCCGCGTCCCGACCGCTTCAGGGCGAGCGCGAGCATCCCCTTCAGGTACGGCGACTGCTCCCGCCAGTGCCGGAAGGAGAACGCGAGGATCGCTTCCCGCTCCGCGCGCGTCAGCGCGTCGCCCATCCAGGACGGATCGGGGTAGCACGTCGCGACGTACGCGAGGAAGGTCAGCCACTCCGGCGAGCAGCGGTCCGCGGCCATGCGCTTCTCGTACTCGCCGCGATAGTGCGCGGCGAGGTAGGCCCAGCCGCGCGCGACCACGTCTCTCGGCACGTCGACGCCGAATTCCGCCGCCTTGGCGAAGCCGTACATCACGTACAGCGTCATGTAGGGCGACGGCGGCCCGCCGGACCACCACGGGAAGGCCCCCGACGCGGTCTGGGCCCGGCGCAGCTTCGCGAGGGCCGCCTCGCGCTCGGCCCCCGCCGCGCGCGGATCGAGCACCTTCACGAGCCCGGAGCCGGCGCCCTTCCCGCCTTTCGCCTCCTCGAGCCACGGCGTCTCCTCGAGCGCCATGCGTCGGGTCGGATCCGGCGCCGCCCACGCCTCGAGCGGCGTGTCGCGCTTCGCGAGGTCCTGAGCCATTCTCTCGACAGCGGGGTACTGCCGGAACAGCGACGAGACGATGCCCGTCGAGACGAAGCGGTTGAGCGTCTGCTCGACGCACTCGTACGGATAGTTCACCAGATAGGGAAGCGCATTCAGCACCGAATAGAACAGCTGCGCGTCGACCGTCACGGCGAGCTGCTCGTTCACCCGGCTCGGGTCGTCCGTCTTCGCCATGTCGGCGAAGGAGAGCGTGCGCGTGTCGCCGCCCCGCAGGGCCGCGAAGCGCGACTGCGAAAGCTGCATCCGTCCGGGCAGGACGGGAACCGGCCGCAATTCCCCGTCCGAGAAGTCTCCGGAGACCGCCGTCGCCTGGATCGCATACGCCCCGACGCGCTTCGGCGCGGCGAGCGTGAAGGTGGCGTCGGCGGACCCTCCGGCGGCCGCGGCGAAGGCGCGGGAGGCGGCGTCGGGAGCGAGCCCGAAATCGGCGAGGACGCTCCGGTTCGTCTCCGCGTCGAGGATGTCGAGCGCCACGGTGCCGCTCATGGGCCGCTCGGACGCGTTGTTCACGACGACCTTCAGTTCGCCGCGGTCGTCCTCGCGCAGGAAGCGCGGCACGTAGGGGCGGACCATCAGGTCCTTCACGCTTCGCGTCTCGCGGTGGACCGAACCGGCCTTGATGTCCCTGGTGATCGCGTGGACCCAGACGTTCCACGACGTCACCGAGTCGGGCACCTGGAACTCGATGACGGCGGAGCCGTCCGCGTCGGTCAGCAGCTGCGGCTTCCAGAACGCGGTCTCGGAGAAGTCGCTGCGGAGGACGGGCGACGGCGGCGCCTCGCCGGTCGCGACCGCTCCCCTCCCCGGCGCCGGCTCGGAGGCCGGCGCGGGCGCACCGGCGAGGCCGCCCTCGACGCCTTCCTTCATCGCATCCACGGCGGCGTTCGCCGCGCCCGCCTCGGACTTCGCCATCGCCCGCTGCGCGAACATCCGCACGCCCGGGCCCCCGATCCCATAGCCCTCGAGAAACTTCGGACGATCGCCATGGAGGAGCACGGGTGCGCCTCGCGCGCCGAAGGCGTTGTCGAAGACCCAGGCGGCGCCCGCGGCGCTGACGCTCGATCGCAGATATCCCGCGTTCGCGTGATTCGGATAGAGCGAGAGGGGGTTCGGCGGGTAGTAACCGCCGAACGCGTCGAGGCTGCGGTCGACCATGTAAGCCAGGAGCTGCGCGGTCCGTTCCTCCCCGGCGGCGCCCGCGGGCGCCTTGACCGTGACGCGCCACGTCTCCCGAGCGCCGGGCCGGATCCGGTCGCGAAACGTGGCGAACGACACCGAGAGCTCCCGGTCCGTCCACGGGACGAGGATGGACGCGCTCTCGGTGATCACCTGGTGGTCCGAGACGAGCGAGAGGCGGAGCGCGAAGCCGCCGCGATCCTCCTCGCGGATCGGAATCTCGAACACGCTCTTTGCGTCTCCCGACAGCGTCTCGCGCGAGACGACTTCGCCCGACCGGAGGCGTTCGAGCACCCACGGCTGGCCCGGGAGTCCCGCGAAGGCGAGGACGCGGGCGACGCCCCCCACCTCGACGGACTCTCGCTCGACGAGCAGCACCGCCGCGACCGGCACCGGCGTCGTCGCGCCGGCGACCAGAAAGTCCTCCTCGCGCGCGCAGACGCCGCCCGATTCGTCCCGAGTCTCGTACCGCAGGCGCCAGGCGCCCGCGGGAAGGGCCGGGAGGTCGATGCGCCCGCGCCCCTGAGCGTCGTGCGTGACGCTCCCCCGGTCTCTCTCGGGCCCGTCCTTCCAGCCCTGGAGCGTCACCCTCAGCGACTCCGCGGTCGCCCAGCGGGGACGCAGCCGGTCCCCCGGCGTCGTGACCGTGTCGTCGAAGTGCGGCGGCGCCGGCACCTCGGAAGGCCGGAGCGCGCGGTCGGGACCCGCGAGCGAAACGAGGCGCCACGTTCCCACGCCCGGCCGCGGCGCGCCGTCGAGGTCCGTTCGCACAACCGTCACGACTCCCGGCCGGCCCGCGCGGAAGAAGCCGCTCTCGAGCGAGAGCGAGGCGCTCACCGCGACGAAGCCGAGCGTGAACGCTCGCGCATCCGAGCGGGTCTCTCCGCCCTCGTCGGTGACGTCCGCGGTCGCGCGGAACTGGTACGAGAGCTCCTTCGCGTCCGCGGCGCGCTCGTCGGCCGCCGGCGTGAAGGCGGCTTCGAACGTGCCGTCCGGTTTCAGCGGCGCCTCGCCCTGCGCGACGATTCCGCCGCCATCCCGGCCGACCCACGGGTGGCGCCACTGCCACCACCACGGGAACTCCGGGCGGCGCCAGACCTGCCAGCGGACCTTTCCGGCCGAGACCGGCAGGCCGAAGTAGTAGCGCGCGGATCCGCGAAGGACCGCCGGCCGGTTGAGACGCGGCGGCTCGTTCGGCGCTTCCCACTTCACCTCGAAGGTCGGCCGCTTGTATTCCTCGATCTGGATTCCGGCCGAGCCCCTCGGATCGCACTCGACGGACCAGCTGCCGAGCACGCGCCCCGCGGGAATGCGGAACTCGCCGGCCGCCGCGCCGTAGTCGTCGGTGAACGCGGTCGCCGTCTCGACGACCTCGTTGTTGCGGTCGCGCAGCCGGACGGTCACGGGTGTCCGCGGCGAGACGCGGAACCGCCCGAGATCCGCGCGGCCGCCGTAGGCCACGACCTTCCACTTCACGGTCTGCAGCGGACGGTAGATGGCGCGGTCGGTGTACACCAGCGCGGCGGCCGTCTCCGCCGCGGGCGGCCGCGCCGTGAGCGAGAAGGCGCTGCGGTCCACGGCGGCGTCGCCGAGGCGCCGTGCGACGAGAAAAAGCGCGCGCCGATCGGCCGAGCGGTCCCCGTCGAAGCGCGCCAGCCCGTCCGCGCCCGTCACGACCGCGGCGACGCGCGCCGAGCGCCCCGACTGCCAGTCGAAGGCGTACAGCGTGACCTCGGCCCCGGAGGCGGCCGCGCCCGAGCCGTCGACCACGCGAGTGTCGACGTGTGAGGTCTCCGCGTCGGTCAGCATCACGAGATCGCCGAGGAGCACCGCGACCGAGACCACTCGGTTCTCCCTCTCGGCGAAATCGGCGCGGGCCGAGGCGACGACGATCCACAGCCCGCGGCCGGCCTTCGGCGTCACGAACGTCCGGTGGTTCTTGTAGTCCGGCGTCGCCGGGAGACCCTCGGTCCACGCCGACGCCGGCCGCCCCGAGCGCACCAGCGCGCGGACCTCCTCGGCCGACGGGTTGAGGTCGAAGCGCGGCTCGCCGATGCGCCGGTCGAGGTCCGCGGCGTAGATCCGGAAGAACAGCCGCGGGAGGTTCCTGTGGACGATTTCGATCGAGCGGCGATCGGGAGCGTCCGAGGACATCGCGGTCAGCTGGTAGTCGGGCGCGTCGATCGCGTCGAGGATCCGCGCGCAGAGACCGCCGCCCGGCGATTCCGGAAAGGCGCGCGCGCCCTCGAGCGCCGAACCGTGCGCGTGGACGAGGTTGTCCGGCTCGTCCTCCGCCTGCCAGAGCTCGGCGAGCCGCGCCATGCCCATCGACCACCACGGAATCTGCCGGTACTTCGTCAGTCTCGCCTCGAGGTCCTTCCGGATGCGCTCGCGGTCCTCGGGGGTCGGATACGCCGCATGCAGCCGGCGGTCGCGCTCGAGCCGCGCCTCGAGCTCCGCCGGACGATCCCCGCGGCCGGCGTGCCAGGACTCGAGATCGGCGAGAACGGCGACGAGCTTCGAAATCGGGTGCGCGTTCCGGTCCGCGAGCGCCGGGGACGCCGCGGCCCCGTCCTCGGAGAGCAGGGCGGCGAGGTCGAGCCGGTAGACCTCGCTCCCCTGGTTCGGTTTCCAGAGCGCCGAATCCGCGAGGAGCTCCGCATAGAGATACGAGACCGCGTCGCGCAGCGTGCCGCGGACGTCCTTCGGGTAATCGTTCGGTTCCACGTACTCCGCGAGGACGCCGACGGGAAGCGCGCCGAGCTCGGCGCGACGGGCCCAGACGCGGGCGTAGGCCCCCTGGGCCTCCTCGTAGAGCTGGTCGCGGGTCTTGAGCTTCAGGTCGAGATCGCCTTCGATCACGACCGACTCGCGCTGCGCGATCTCCCACGAGTAGACGCGCTCGTACTGGACGAGCGCCTGCGCATAGAACAGGTCGAGCGTCGTCTGCGACAGGAGCCCCGGCGGCCAGGGCTGCTCCTTCAGGAATCGGACGGCGGTCTCGTAGTTCCCGAGCCCGATGCGGAGCTGCACGGCCCGGACGAGCGCCTTCGTCCAGCCGGCCTCGTCGTGGCGCTCCCTCGCCGATTCGAGGAGGCGGTCGACGAGACCCGACGCCTCCTGGAGCTTCTGGTCCTTGACGAGCCGATCCACCTCGGCCCACGTGGGCGCTGCGGCCGGAGCGGGCTTCGGCGCGGCGGGGAGCGCCGCGATTCCCGCGAGCGCCGACACGAGGACGGCGATCCGAAGCCGCTGCGAGACGGAGAGCACGGTCGGCATTCTGTCAGGAGGGAAACCGCGCCAACGCGAAAGTTCCTTCTCCCCCCTCACCCTCCCCTCTCCCCCCGCTGGGGGGAGAGAGTTTTCATTGGAGGACGCGTCCTTTCAAACCCCCGCTCCCCCTTCAGGGAGAGAGGGCTGGGGGGAGGCGGTCTTCCGTCAGCGCTGGAACGCGTACGAGACCTTGACGAAGAACTGCCGCCCCGTCGGCAGGAGCAGCGTTCCGGTCTCGTCGAGGGCGCGCGCGTCGCCGTAGCCGGCGAAGACGACGCTCTGCCAGTTGAGCTTGTACGAGAAGAGGACCGACCCGGCGAACGCGCCCTCCTTCTCGAGGGCCGGCTGGATCCAGAGCGCCGGATCGCGGCGCACGTCCTGGTACTGGCCGATCAGGCGCACGAGCATGCGCGCGTTGAAGACGTACACGGCCTTCAGCCGCGCGACGTCCGCGGTGAAGAGGTTGCCCGCGAGCCCGCCGACCGTCTCGTCGATCCAGCGGCGCTCGAGACGCAGGTCGAGCCCGAGGTGGTCGGTCGGGCGGATCAGCGCGGTCAGCAGCACGTCGCCGCCCTTCCCGACGCGCACGTTCTCGACGTCCGGCTGCTCGCCGTAGTTGCCGGAGAGCCCGACGACCGGCAGGAACGCCGACGGCGACGCCGTCATCGTCCAGACGAAGCGGTCGTAGTCGAGCTCCCGGCCGCCGATCGAGACCGCCTCGAGGTTGTAGTCGAACTCGGTCTTCCATCCGCCCATCGCCTGGAAGGTGATCGACGGGAAAGCCTTCCGTGAGATGAGCGCGCCGCCGCGGTCGACCGAGTAGTTGCCGCCGGTCCCCACGCGCAGCCGCGAGAAGAAGCCGGTCGGATAGACGCGATATCCGCCGTTCCACGTCCCCTGCTCGTAGCCGACCTGGGGCACGAAGCCGTCGTCGGCGCGGAAGCCGTCCGCGAAGTCGTCGTACTGCAGGAGCCAGTCCCAGTGGTAGTCGCTGTGCGACCACTGCGTCGTCAAGCCGAAGCCCGCGAGAGCCTGACCCGTCCATCCCGGATAGAGGTTCGGCTTGTCGGGCTCGCGGGAGACGCTGTAGAGGTACTGGCCCGAGACGAGGTCGGCGTCGTTCGGGTGCCACTGGAAGTCCGCGCCGCCGACGTAGTTGTAGCCGCCGCCCTCGATGACGCGCGCCGTGCCGACGACGCCGACGTACGAGGCGCCGATGTCGTGGCGCGCGCGTCCGATGCCGACCCAGGACTGGAAATCCTGCGGCGCCGTGTCCGAGAAGACGGGCCCCGGGATCACGACCGTGCCGCCGCCGCGGTCGTCCGTCGCGAGCAGCGTGTAGGAGGTCGAGCCGGCGCGGCTCGTCAGGCGCGCCCCCCAGAGAGGATCCGTGATCGTCCGCGTGTAGATCGCCTGGATCGGCGTCTGCAGCAGATCGACCTGCTCGAGGAAGAACGGCCGCTTCTCCGGGTAGAAGAGCGCGAAGCGCTCGTTGACGCCGATCTGCACGACGTCCGATTCGACCTGCGAGAAGTCGGGGTTGATGGTCGCGTCGACGATGGTGCCCGCGTCCGGCAGCCACTTCAGGTCCACGCCGGCCTCGGCCTTGTCCTTCGTCTCGGGTTCGGCGTTCACGACGCCGTCGGGCGGATACGTCGTGTCGGAGAACCCGGCCGCGTACGGCGCGAGGACGTAGTGCATGCCCTGCGGCAGACCGGCGATGCTCTGCACGGTCGCCGACCAGCAGAGGAAGCAGTTCGAACCGCGCGGCATCCGGACGCTGTAGAACTGGTAATTGAAGTCGCGCGGCCAGACCCGGTAGACCATCAACGCCCAGTCCTGGGGGTCCTTCTTCGGGTAACGGAGCGAGGCGAGCGGGATCGCGACCTCGACCGTCCACGAGTTCGTCCCGATCTTCCCGGCCGAGTTCCAGAACCAGTCCGGCGAGGTGTCCTCGCCAAAGGGGGACTCGTTCAGCATCGAGTCGGTCTGGATGCCCCGCGGGTTGATCCAGAAGTCGACGGCCGAGCGGCGCGCGTTGTCCACGTCGAGCAGGATGCCGACGTAGTCCATCTGGTCGGTCACGCCGTCGCGGTCGACGAACGGCGCGCGGAGCTTGCCCATGTCCGGCTCCTCGCACCAGAACGACGCGTAGAGGTACCGGTCGTCGCGCCCGACGCGCGCGATCGTCTTGACGGGCGGCACGGTTCCGTCGCCGGGCTGGAACTCGTAGAAGGTGTCGATGACGAGCGCGTCGGCCCAGGCCGGATCGGAGAGGTCTCCGTCGATCGTGATCGGGCCCTTGAGGAGCGGCAGATTCAGGGTCGGAGGGACGGGCAGAGGCTTCTGCTCCTGGCCGAGGAGAACGGGCGCGCACAGCACGGCCAGAGCGGCGAGGGTGCCGGGACGCATCGGGAGGAGTTTACGAGGCTCGGAACGGAAGGTTGCCTTTTCTTGTCATCCCGAGCGAAGCGAGGGATCCCTTCGATGCCCCCGCGGTGACTTCAAAGGGATCCCTCGTCGCTGCGCTCCTCGGGATGACAGAAGGCGTCTGCGGCGTCTCTAACGGAAATCGTGGCTCGGCAGGCTCTCGAACTCCGGGATCGTCCAGAACCGCTCCGCCTTGACCGACATCGAGCCGTCCTGCTTCTGGAGGCGGCCCTCGACCACCAGCGCGCCCGAGCCGACGACGAGCGCCCGCTGCTCCTTGAACAGGTCCGGCCGCACGATCGCCTGGAGCATCCCGGTCTCGTCCTCCAGCGTCAGGAACACGAAGCCCTTCGCCGTCCCCGGCCGCTGCCGCACGATCACCGCGCCCGCGGTCGTGACGCGGTCGCCATCCGCGCGGCGCGGCAGATCCCGCGCGGGGATCACGCCGCGGCGCGCGAGCCCGTCCCGCAGGTGCGCGAGCATGTGCGGCCCGGCCGTCATCTCCGCCGTCTGGTAGTCCGCGCGCGTCTCCTCGATCGGCGACATCTCGGGCAGCGGCGAGACGCCGTCGGTCGGCAGCGCGTCGAGGAGCGGCCCGGCACGGCGCGCGACCTTCGACACCTGCCACAGCGCCTCGCGCCGCGACTTCCCAAACCCCGAGAGCGCGCCCGCGTGGGCGAGGAGCTCGAGGTCGCCGGGACGCAGCGCCGAGCGCCGCGCGAGATCGTCGATCGAGGCGAACGGCCGCTCGGCCTGCGCGCGCTCGACCGAGAGGCCGGCCTCCTCGCGCAGACCCTTGACGAAGCGCATCCCCAGGCGCACCGCGCCCTCCTCCCACCGGCACTTCCAGCCCGAGCGCGTCGCGTCGATCGGCCGGACGCGGGTGCCGTGGTGCTGCGCGTCCTTCACGAGCGTCGCCGGGTGGTAGAAGCCCATCGGCCACGAGTTCAAGAGCGCCGCGAGGAACGCGGCCGGGTGGTGCGCCTTCAGGTACGCGCTCGCATAGGCGATGAGCGCGAAGCTCGCCGCGTGCGACTCGGGAAAGCCGTAGAGCGCGAACGACGTGATGCACTTGACGATCTGGTCGCGCGCCTTCTCGCCGATGCCGCGCGCCGCCATCCCGAGGCGCAGCCGCGTCTCGATCGACTCCATGCGCTCGGCCGAGCGCTTGAACCCCATCGCGCGCCGCAGCTCCTCGGCCTCGCCGCCCGAGAAGCCCGCCGCGACCATCGCCATCTTCAGGATTTGCTCCTGGAAGAGCGGCACGCCGAGCGTGCGCTTCAGGATCGGCTCGAGGCAGGGGTCCGGATACTCGACCGGCGCTCTCCCCTGCCGCCGGTCGAAGAAGGGATGGACCATGCCGCCGACGATCGGCCCCGGCCGGATGATCGCGACCTGCACGACGATGTCGTAGAAGCATTTCGGCGCGTTGCGCGGCAGCGACGCCATCTGTGCGCGGCTCTCGACCTGGAAGAGGCCGACCGTGTCCGCCGCGTTCAGCATCCCGTAGACGGCGGGATCGTCCTGCGGCAGGTGCGCGAGGTCGACCGCGACCTTCTCGTGCGTCGAGATCATGGGAATGCACTCCTCGATCGCGGCGAGCATGCCGAGGCCGAGGAGGTCCACCTTGACGATGCCGAGGTCGGCGCAGTCGTCCTTGTCCCACTGCACGACGACGCGGCCCGGCATGGACGCGGGCTCGAGCGGGACGACCTCGTCGAGCCGGCCCGCCGCGACGACGATGCCGCCCGAGTGCTGGCCGAGGTGGCGCGGGAGGTTCTGGATCTGGAGGAAGAGGCGCAGGAAGTGGCGCGCACGCCGCTCCTCGGGGTCGAAGCCGGCGGCGGCGATCTCGCCCTCGAGCTCCTCGACGGGCTCGCGGATCTCGCCGAAGTTCCAGCCGCCAAGCTGCTTCGACAGCGCGTCCACCTGCTCCGGCGAGTAGCCGAGCGCCTTCGCGACCTCGCGGGCCGAGGAGCGGTCGCGGTAGGTGATCACGTTCGCCGTCATGCCGGCGCCGTGCGGCCCGTACTTCCCGTAGACGTGCTGGATGACGCGCTCGCGCTGGTCGCCGGAGGGCAGGTCGAGGTCGATGTCCGGCCACTCGCCGCGCTCCTCCGAGAGGAATCGCTCGAAGAGAAGCTCCATCTTCACCGGGTCCACGGCGGTGATCGAGAGCGCGTAGCAGACGGCGCTGTTGGCGGCCGAGCCGCGGCCCTGGACGAGGATCCGCTCCTCGAGGCAGAAGCGCACGACGTCGTGGACGATGAGGAAGTAGCCGGCGAGGTCGAGCTTCTCGATCATCGCGAGCTCCTTCTCGATCTGCGCCTGCGCCTTCGCGGTCAGCGGCCGGAAGCGCGCCCGCGCGCCGTTCCAGGTCAGGCGGCGCAGGTGCGACGACGGCGTCTCGCCCGGAGGCAGCGGGTACTCGGGAAATCGGTAGCCGAGGTCCGCGAGCGTGAAGTCGAGGCGCCGCGCGAGCTCGGCGGCCGCGTCGACGGCGTCCGGTCGGTCGGCGAAGAGCTCGCGCATCGCGGCGCTTCCCCGGAAGTGGCGCTCGCGCTGCGCCGCGAGGAGACGGCCGGCCCGATCGAGCGTCACGTGGTTCCGGATCGAAGTCAGGACGTCGTGGAGTTCCTTGTCCTTCGTCCGCGCGTAGCGCACGCCGTTCGTCGCGACGAGCGGCAGCTTCAGCGCGCGGGCGAGGTCGCCGAGCGCGCGGTTGCGGTGCTCCTCCTCGCGGAGATGATGGCGCTGGAGCTCGACGTGGAGGCGGCCCGGAAAGATCGCGCGGAGGTCCGCGAGGAGATCCTTCGCGGCGTCGAGGCCACCTTTTCCGAGCGCGCGCGCGGCGGGCCCCTCGTCGCCGCCAGTCAGGACGTGGAGTCCCTCCGCGTGCGCGGCGACCTGGTCGAGCGTGACGGCGGTCTCCCCCTTCGCCTTCCCGAGCGCACCCGTGGTGATCAGCCGGCAGAGGTTCCTGTAGCCGGCGCGAGACTCGACGAGAAGTGTGAGGCGAGGCGCCGGACGGGCGGCCGCAAGGGCCGCCCCTACGGGCCTGCGTTTGTAGGGGCGGGGCTTGTCCCCGCCCTCCAAGGTCACCTCCGCGCCCACGATCGCCCGGAGTCCCGCCGCCTTCGCGGCCTTGTAGAACCGCGGCGCGCCGTAGACGCCGTTGCGGTCGACGAGCGCGACCGCCGGAATCTCCAGCCGCGCGGCCTCCTCGACCAGGTCCTCCGGCAGCGACGCGCCGTCGAGGAAGGAAAAGGCCGACGCGCAGCGCAGCTCCGAATACGGGGGCGCCTTCGTGTGTCGCGGCGCGGACGACACGAAGTCGCGGTGCCTCAGCTTCTCCTTGCGCGCCCCGGCCGAGACGATGGAGGACAGCGGGTCGGCGTCCGAGTGTCGTCCGCCGCAGGAGGAGTTGCCCACCCCCATGTTCCGCGAGGGCGGCATCTCCGGCGCGCTGCCCGACGGGCGGTGGCGCTTATCGGCCATGGGGAGCCGAGACTAGGCGTCAAAAGGGCGTAAGTCAAGCGGAAAACGCGGTCAAGAGCTGGAGGCCGACGATGTCCCGGCGGCGCGCTCCCACGCAACCGCCGTCCTCGCCGCGGCCTCCGGATCCTCGATCTCGCCGTATCCCAGCTCCTCCCGGATGCGCCGCGTGTCCGCCACGAGGTCGTGCGCGAAGTCGAACGGCTCGGCGAGCTCCCGCGGCAGCTCCGCGCGGGCGACCTCGCGGACATCGGCCGAGAGCCCCGCGGCCCGCGCGATCCGATGCACCCACTCCGACTCCGTCGGCGCCGGCTCCTCGCCCACGTTGTAGAAGCGGCCCGCGGCGCGCCCGTCGAGCGCCGCCAGAGCGATCGCCTCCGCGACATTCCGGACCGACCCGCGCATCCAGCGCCAGCGCGCCTTCGCGCGATCGAGGAGAAACGGTCTGCCCGACGCGAGACGCGCGAGGACCTTTCCGACCCGATGGTGCCGGTCTCCGGGTCCGTAGACGCACGGCAGCCTCAGGATCGTCGCCGGCAGCGCCGGATCCGCGGCCGCGACCTTCTCGACGAGGATCTTCTCGTACCCGTACGCCATCTCCTGCGGACCGGCGGCTTTCGCGCGGTACGGGAAGCGCGCCGCGCGAAGCGGCCCGTCTTCCTTCGACGGGATCTCCCCCGGCGCGCCCGGTTCGAGACCGAGCAGTCGGCCGTAGGATGCGTACACGTCCTGGCTCGAGAGGACGAGCGTGCGCCGGGCGACGCCGCGGAACGTCTCGACGAGGGCGGCGGCGTCCGCCTCGGTGAACGCGATCGCATCCACCACGACGTCCGGCGCGAGGCGCGCGAGGGTGTCGCGATGCCTCGGAAGCTCGGCCCGATCGCCCCGCACGTCGGCTCCCTCGCCCCGCTGAAAGGTCCGGACCTCCGCGCCTCGCGCGCGTAGACGCCGCACGGCGGCGCCTCCGATGAAGCCGGAGCCGCCGAGGACGAGGATGCTCACGGGCTGATTTCTTCTTCGGAATTCCGGCCCGCGCTTCGTCCGGCCCGGGCTTCCAACGCGGCGTTCTCCCGCCGCGCGGGTCGCGCGAGGGCCCGGAACACGATGGGATTGATGGTGATCGAGAGGAGCGCTCCGGCCACGATCAGGCTCTGCGTCTCCGGGACGAGAAGCCCGAGGCTCACGCCGAGCGCGGCGAGGATGAACGAGAACTCCCCGATCTGCGCGAGCGCCGCGGAGACGGTGAGCGCCGTGTGCATCGAGCCGCGGAGCAGCCGCACGATGCCGAGGGCCGCCAGCGACTTGCCGACCACGATGATGAGGACGACGACGAGGACCCGGAGCGGTTCCCGGACCAGCACGGACGGGTCGAAGAGCATGCCCATCGCCACGAAGAAGAGGGCGCCGAACGCGTCCTGGAGCGGCCGCAGCTCGTGCGCCGCGCGGTGGCTCAGATCGGATTCGTGAACCACCATCCCGGCGAAGAAGGCCCCCAGCGCGAGCGACACGCCGAACAGCTCGGCGGACCCGAACGCCACGCCGAGCGAGAGCGCGATGACCGCCAGGGTGAACAGCTCCCTCGACCCGGTCCTGTCGACGCGCCTCAGCAGCCAGGGAAAGACCCGCTTGCCCACCACGAGCATCAGCCCGACGAACGCGATCACCTTGCCGAGCGTGATCGCGATCGCCCATCCGATGCCGCCGGCGGCGGGTGGGGCGCCCGGCGGCGCGAGGGCGTGGGCGAGCGCCGGCAGGAGAACGAGCGCGAGGACCATGACGAGATCCTCGACGACGAGCCAGCCGATGGCGATCCGGCCGTCCGCGGTCTGAACCAGGCCTCGATCCTCCAGGGCCCGCAGCAGCACGACCGTGCTCGCGGTCGACAGCGCCAGGCCGAACATCAGCCCGTCGTCGAGCTCCCAGCCCCAGAACCGCGAGACACCCGCGCCGAGCGCGGTCGCCACCGCGATCTGGCCGATCGCCCCCGGGACGGCGATCCGGCGGACGGCCCAGAGGTCGCCGATCGAGAAGTGCATGCCGACGCCGAACATCAGCAGGACGACGCCGATCTCCGCGATCTGCGGGGCGAGCTTCTGGTCCGCCACGAACCCCGGCGTGAACGGACCGACCACGATGCCCGCCAGCAGGTAGCCGACGAGCGGCGGCAAGCCCACGCGCACGGCGAGCAGGCCGCCGACGAACGCGAAGCTCAGGCCGATCGCGACCGTCGAGATGAGAGAGACGTCGTGAGGCATCGGGATCGCGTTCGAAAAGCGCGGCGGCTCAGCTCGCGCCCACGCGCGGGCTCCGTCGCTCGAGCAGCATCACGTCGCGCCACGTCGGACCGAGACGGCCGAGCCGTTCCCGCCGCCCGACGATGCGGAAGCCGCAGCGCTCGTGCAGCGCGATCGACGCGGCATTCTCGGGAAAGATTCCGGCCTGGAGCGTCCAGACGCCCGCCTGCTCCGACGCGGCGATCAGCGCCTCGAGGAGCGCGCGGCCGACGCCCTCGCCGCGCGCGCTCTCCGCGACGTAAACGCTGACCTCCGCGACGCCCGCGTAGACGCAGCGCCCGGAGACGCGCGTCAGCGCGGCCCATCCCACGACGCGCCCGGCGCGGCGGGCGACGAGCCGCGCGTCCTGGCGGTGCGCGCCGTCCCAGATCTCCCATCCCGGCGCATCGGTCTCGAAGGTGGCGTCGCCGGTCGCGATTCCCTCGAGGTAGATCCCGCGGACGGCGTCCCAGTCGGAGGGCGTCAGACGCTCGATCGAGACGCCCGCGCCGCTCAAGGTCAGACCTCCGAGTACTCCGGCACGTAACCCGCCATGAGGCTGCCCTTCGGCAGGATGGTCCGACCCGCGGCCGCGCCCGCGTCCCCCGTCTTGACCCAGTGCCACGCGTGCAGGATGTCGTCCGAGGGGTAGTAGCGGGTCTCCGCCTGCACGAGGACCGTGCCGCCGAGGACCTCCGCCTTCACGTCCTCCCACTTTCCGGCGCCCACGACGGCCACGCGCTCGATGTGCTCGCCGAACTTCGCGAGGAACTTGATCTCGTCCCAGCGCGCCTTCCACTCGGCTCCCGTCATGGCCGAGAGATCCGCGAGGATCCCGAGCGTGCGCTTGCCGCGATCCTTGATCGCGAACTCGAGCTGCGGAGCGAGGGCCTCGACCTCCGCCGCCGTGACCCGGCCCGTCACCTTGAAGCCGAACGCCTTCTCGTTGCTCTCGCGGAGCCGCTCGATCATGTCGTCATTCTCCTGTTACGGACGTTCTCGGGCGGCGAGTATCGCACGCGTCCGCCGCGCGGCGGGAGAACGCCGCGTCGGCAGCCGGCCCGAGAGAATGGAGGACCGGCCGGCGAAGACGACTCGATGTCACGGGGCCGACGCGAGCGCCGCCTCCCCGCCCTCCGGGCCGTAGAACATCACCCACACCACGAGGTCCTGGGTGAAGTTCTCGAACCGGTGGTCCTCGAGCGCCGGGACGAAGAGCACGTCGCCGGGACCGAATCGCTCGATCTTCGAGCCATTGCGGAACTCGCCCTGGCCCTGCACGACGACGTACACCTCGTCGCGCGTGTGCGGCTTCTGCGGATCCGTGCCGCGCGGCGCGTAGATTTCGATGTCGAGCGTGCCGTGCCGGAGCACCGTCGCGAAACGGTCGCCGTTCGGCCCCGGCAGCTGCCGCATCGCCTCCGCCACGCCGACCCGCCTCTTCTCGGGGCCCACTCGATCGGGACTGCTCACCTGGTCACCTCCTCATTCCTTCTCCCTCTCCCCTCGGGAGAGGGCCGGGGTGAGGGGGCGACCTCGCCAACCTCTCCCCTCACATGTCCTCCAGCGCGCGTCCCTTCGTCTCTCTCACGAACCGGGCGACGAAGAGAAACGACGCGGCCGCGGCGCCGGTGTACAGCCCGTACGCCCAGCCGAGGCCCGCGCGGGACAGGCCCGGGAACGTGAGCGTGACGAGCCAGTTGGCGACCCACTGCGCCGCGGCGGCGAGCGCGAGGGCCGCGCCGCGGATCCGGTTGTTGAACATCTCGCCGAGGAGCACCCAGACGACGGGGCCCCACGAGAAGCCGAACGCGAACACGTACAGGTTCGCCGCGACGAGCGCCGCCGTTCCCGCGGCGCCGGACAGCACGGGCGTGCCGTGCGGATCGAGCGGGGCGCGTCCGAAGAGCCACGCCATCGTGCCGAGCGTCAGCGTCATGCCGACCGAGCCGGCGAGAAGGAGCGGCTTGCGGCCGAAGCGGTCGACGCTGGCGATGGCGACGAGCGTCGTGCCGATGTTGATGATGCCGGTGATCGTGCTGATGCGCATGGAGTCCGCCTCGGTGAATCCTACCGAGTGCCACAGCGCCGTCGAGTAATAGAAGATGACGTTGATCCCCACGAACTGCTGGAAGATCGACAGCCCGACGCCGACCCACACGATCGGAAGGAGCCCGCTCCGCGCCGCGCGCAGGTCCGCGAAGGCCGGCCGCCGCGCCCCCACCGTCTGCCGGATCTCCCGGATGCGCTCGGGCACGTCGGGGTCCCCGATGCGGGCGAGCACGGCAGCCGCCTCCGCCTCGCGCCGCTCCGCCACGAGCCGTCGCGGAGACTCGGGGACGAAGAAGGCGCCGAGCCCGTACACGAGCGACGGCAGGACCTCGACCCAGAACATCCAGCGCCAGGCGGGCACGCCGAACCAGAACGGCGCGTCCGGCGACCCCGCGGTGTGGGCGATGAGGTCGTTCACGGCGAGCGCCAGGAAGATGCCCGTGACGATCGCGAGCTGCTGCAGCGACCCGAGCCGCCCGCGCACGCGCGCCGGCGCGACCTCGGCGATGTAGGCCGGGGCCACGACGCTCGCCGCGCCGACCGCGATCCCGCCCAGGAACCGCCAGGCCGCGAACGACCCGAGCGACTGGGCCAGGCCGGATCCGATCGACCCGGCCGCGAAGAGGAGCGCCGTCACCTTCATCGCGGGGACTCGCCCCCAGCGGTCCGCGACGCGGCCCGCGAGGATCGCTCCGAGCGCCGAGCCGAGGAGGGCCGCCGCGACGGCGAATCCGAGCCGGCCGGCGTCCGCGCGGAAGTGGCGCTCGAGCGCGCCGACCGTGCCGTTGACGACGGCGGTGTCGTAGCCGAACAGGAAGCCGCCCGTCGCCGCGACGGCGGAGATCCGGAGCACGTACCGCATCGTGCCGCGGGGCGCGGTGCCTGCCGAGGTGGCGGCCTCAGTCGCCATCGAGGAACGCCTCCGCCGGCCTGGGCGCGACAGCGGCTCGGCGCCTCACTGGACCCGGATGTTCGAGATCGCCTCGAAGAACTTCGACACCTCGACCATGTCGCGGCCGCGGAACACGATGACGTTGCCGGCGGGCCGCTCGACGCCCGGCAGCATCGCCACCACCTCGGCCTCGACGACCGAGTTGTAGCGGATCCGCAGCGTCACCGGATGCGCGATGCGGTAGGGCTTCAGCTCGCCGCGCCGTGCGACGCCGCGCCGCACGCCCTCGCGGATGAGCCGCTGCGCCTCCTCCGGGTGGATCATCGTGGCCGAGTAGAAGCCGGTCGCCTCCTTGACGACGGCCGTCTCGATCGGCCCGAACAGCTTCTTCGCGTCGCCGCAGATCGTCTGGTCGCCGGAGAGGAAGACGACCGGCACGCCGAAGTCGCCGGCGATCGCGGCGTTGAAACCGGCCTCCGGCACCGGCACGCCGTCGAGCTCGACCTCGATCGTGCCGCTGAAGGAGTGCGACAGCGTCGCCGCCGGACGCCCCTCCGCGGCGTGGTAGCCGACGAAGACCACGGCCCCGAACGTCGCGTCGATGCCCTGCATCATTGCGAGCGGCCGCGGCCAGGCGCGGATCAGGCGCGCTCGCTTGTCGAGCAGCTCCACGTCGATGTTCTGGGCGTCCCCGTGCGAGTCGCCGACCACGACCTCCGTCGCGCCGGCCGCGAAGGCGCCCTCGACCGCGGCGTTGACCTCCTTCGTCATCAGCTCGCGGAACTTCTCGTACTCGCGCCCCTTCGAGCCGGCCTGCACCGACCACGTGCTGACGCCGCCGACGCCCTCCATGTCGGCCGAGATGAGGACCTTGAGCGGCGCCGGTGACTGAGCGCGGAGCGCGGCCGCCGCGAGCACCACCACGGCCGCGAAGGCCGTGTCCCGAGACCATCGTGGCATCGTCACGCTTCCTCCTTCCTTCAAGAGACCCCTACCCCCTCCTCGAGACGGCGATCCAGACGACGAGCAGCGCGACGCAGATCGCGACGGTCAGATACACGCTGACGAACGCCGCGATCGTGGCCGCCGCGTAGCCGGGCACGCCCACCCAGTACCTCCGGCTGATCTCCTGGACGCGCTCCTCCGAGTAGTTGCGCTTCAGGAGCCGGCGTCCGGAGATCGCGGTGCGCCAGAAGAGCTGAAAGGCCACTCCCGCCACGACGTAGGTGCCGGCGTAGACCGCCGCGGCGACCGACGCGCCCGGCTTGCGGAAGTACTCGGCGAGGAGCGCCGTCGGGAACGGCACCACCGTGACCACGAGGAGGAGCAGCCCGTTCGCGTAGAGAAACGGCGCGTCGACGCGGTGGACGAGCTCGAAGACGCGGTGATGGTTCGCCCACATCACCAGGATCGTGAAGAAGCTCGTGACGAGCGCGACGTAGGAGGGCCACTGCGCCAGGAGCGCGCGGCCGAGCGAACCGTCCGCCCCGCCGTCGGCGAGGTGCGGGACCTTCAGCTCGAGCACGAGAAGGGTGACCGCGATGGCGAAGACGCCGTCGCTGAAGGCCTCGATCCGCCCCGTCTCCTTCTCGTCGGCCGCGGCGCTCACGGCGAGGGGACGCCTACTTCGTCGCGGCGGGCTTCGCGGCGGGCGGCGGTTCGACGGAAGCGTGGTCGACCACGTAGCGCCACTGGCCGTCGATCTTCTTGGCGACGCTGGAGTAGCGCCCGCCCATGATCGTGGGAGCGCCTCCGGCCTTCGGCTGCAGCGTCATCATGAAGTGTCCCGAGGCCACGCCGATGTTCTGGACCGTCTCGTAGTGTCCGTCGGTGAGGGAGACGTCGGTGACCGTGTAGGTGCCGAGCAAGCCCGCGTATTCGTCGTGGATCGCCTTCGCCCCTCGGGCCTCGGGCGCGCCGGGCATCCAGAGCACGGCATCGGGCGCGTAGAGGGCGGCGACGGCATTGGCATCCTGCGCCTTCATCGCCTTCACCCACGCGGCGTCGAGTGCCTCGGGACCGTCCGCAGCAAACACGGCCGACGCGAATCCGAGAGCCGACAGAATCAGGGCCCCTGCCGAAAAGCGAATCCTCATCCCTTCCTCCTTGCGAATCTGGCGCCGATCATATGGCGACCTCGACCGGAATCGCGCCGAGCACCGTCGCGAACGCCGCCGGATCGACCTCGACGAGGAACCCGCGCCGCCCGCCGTTGACGAGCACGCGCGGCAGCGAGAGGACCGAGCGCTCGACGTACACGGGCAGCCTCTTGCGCGTTCCGAACGGCGAGACGCCGCCCGGGACGTAGCCCGTGTGCTTCTCGACGGCGTCCGGGCTCGCCGGCGCGACCTCGCGTGCGCCGATCTGGCGCGCGAGCCGCTTCGTGGAGACCTCGCGGTCGCCGTGCATGAGGATCAGGAGCGGCTCCGGGCCCGCGGACCGCCGCCCCTCCATCACGAGCGTCTTGACGACCTCGTGCTCGGGCACCCCGAGCGCCTCCGCGGAGTGGCGCGTGCCGCCTTTCTCGACGTACGCGTAGAAGCGGGGTGCAAACGGGACGCCGGCCGCGCGGAGGGCCCGCACGGCGGACGTCGCCGGCACGGGCTCGGTCTTCACGCCGGCGGCTCGCCGAGGAGCTTCACGTATTTCAGCGACTCGGGCTGATAGCCGCGCCGGGCGTAGACGGCGCGCGCCCGGGCGTTGCGCTCAAACACGTGCAGCGTCAGCCTGCCGTAGCCCCGGCCGCGTGCCCACGCCTCGGCCGCCTCGAGAAGCGCGCCCCCCGCGCCGCGGCCCTGGGCCTCCTTCGTCACGGCGAGGATCCCGATGTGCCCGTGCTCCTCCTCCAGGAAGTAGTCCCGCAGCGTCTCGAGGTACGCGAAGCCGAGCGGACGCCCGTCTTCCTCGGCCACGAGCAGCGCCGATCCCGGCGGAGGAGCGGCGAACCAGGCGCTCAGCGTTTTCGCCTCGCCCTCGACGACCTCCTCGGGCGTGCGCCACCCGGGCGGACCGAAGGCGACGAGCTCGACCGCCGTCGCCAGGACGAAGTCGCGGTCGTCCGGCCGCGCGGGCCGCACCGCGACCGTCACGCGCCCGCCGCCGCGTCGAGCGCGGCCCAGATCGCGCCGACCCACTCCCGGTGCTCGGGCTTCATCAGGACCGAGCGCAGGCACGTCACCGTGTCGCGGTCCCGGGCGATGCCCGCGCCCTCAAGGTCAAGGAACGCCGCGGGCAGCTCCGCCAGGGCGAGGTGGAGGTTCCGGCGCGCGGCCGCGGCAAACACGCGTCGGGCCCGGGCCGAGCACGCGGTCAGGCTCGCGTCCCGAACGAGCCAGACCACGATGTCGAGCTCGGGGCGGAACGCCGGAAGGAAGCGCGGGTCTTTCGCGAGGCGCGCGTGCAGATCGAGCGCCGCGGCGCGCGAGTCCTCGAGCCGGCGGGCGAACGTGCCGCGCCGCTCGAGCGGCAGCATCCGCATCGTGGCCCAGAGCGCCACCGCGCTCGCCCCGGGCCGCGAGCACTCGAGGCTGATCTCGCCGAGGTGGAGCTCCGACGAGCTGAAGTAGGTGTACGGCGAGTCGTGCCGGTAGAGCCGGCCGACCGACGGATCGCGGAAGAGCACGCACCCGCAGCCGTACGGCTGGAGGCCGTGCTTGTGCGGGTCGACGACGATCGAGTCCGCCTCGCCGATCGCATCGAAGGCCTGCCGCGCCGGCGCGTCGAGGTTCTCCGCCAGGCGGAAGTAGCCGCCGTACGCGGCGTCCACGTGCAGGCGGAAGCCGTGCCGCTCCTTTAGGCGCAGGATTCCGGGCAGCGGATCGACGGAACCGGTCGCCGTCGTGCCGAGCGTCGCGACGACGGTGCCGACGCCGCCTCGCTCGAGCCGGCGCGCGAGCGCCTCCGCGTCGAGACGGCCGAAGCGGTCGGCGGCAACTTCCTCGAAGGGCAGGCCGAGCACGGCCGAGATGCGCTCGTGGGTGTAGTGCGCCTGCGCCGAAGCGAGGACGGCTCCCGGCGCGAGCCGGCCCGCCGCCCAGAGCGCCTCGAGGTTCGCCATCGTGCCGCCGCCGCAGAGGTGGCCGAGATGCTCGTCCCAGCCGAACATCTTCGCGAGGTCCGCCACCGCCTCCTTCTCCATCGCCGAGCTCGCGCGGCCGCCGTCGAGCGCGTGGTTGTTCGGATTGATCCAGGTGGCGAGCGCGTAGGCGAGGCGCGCGACCGGATCGGGCGGCTTGAGCATCTGACCGGCGTAGAGCGGGTGAAAGTAGGGATAGTTGTCGGTCAGACGCGCGGCGGTCTCGAGCAGCACACGTCGAAGCGCGGCGGCATCGCCGTCGCTCGCAGCCTCGAGCGCCGGCAGGGCGGCGAAGCCCTCGTCGAGCCGGTCGAGGGCGGCCCGGAGCGCGTCGAGGCCGGCGCGTTCGAGGGCGAAGCGGCCCTCGGTCATCGCGGCAGCCGGCCGAGGATGCAGAAGGCCTGCAGGAGCAGGAAACCGACGACGATCCCGAAGATCAGCGGCTTCGAGAAGAGCGCGCGGCTCTTCACGAGCGGCGCGCCGCAGGAGCGGCACGTCTGCGAGACGTCGAGGTCGTTTTCGACGCCGCAGCTCCAGCAGCGGAGCGGCGCCCTCACTCGAACTCCAGCCGGGGCGGCGCCTGCTCCTCGCCGACGCGTCCCGCCGCGATGTCGGCCTTGTAATAGTTCTCGCCGCGCACCGGCGCCTGCGCGAGGCGCCGCAGGAGCGCGATCTGACCGACGTGCGCGAGCGCGTCCGCGACCGGTCCCTGGAAGAGCTTCTCCGGGATCGCCGCGAGCGGCGCGTCCGAGGCCAGCAGCGCATCGAACCGCTCGAGCCCGTCGAAGAAGCGCCGGGAGCCCGCGTCCCAGGAGAGGGGCGGCGAGTCCTTCCAGACCTTCTCGCCGCGCGCCAGCGCCACCGCCCAGTCGAGCAGGTCGCCGACGTGGGCGAGGATCTGCGCCGGCGTGCGCGTGGTCGCGCCGGCGCGGAATTCGGCGAAGCCCTCGGGCGCTCCCCGCAGCGCCTTGCCGCCGCGGTATGCCAGCGTCGCGACGGTGTGCCGCAGGAGCGCGCGCGCCGATCCGCCCTCGCTCATCGCCGGAATACTATCCGCGCCTCCTCCGCATGACGAAGTTGTTGCAGTAGTCCTTCGCGTCCCAGAACCGGCCCGGCCCGCGGCGCTGGTGGACCGCGGGGTCGAACGCCGCGACGGGCAGGAGCCTCCCCCGCCGCACGAACGAGCCCTCGTACCCGCGCTCGGCGAAGAAGGCGAGCGCCCGGGCGACGCCATCCTCCCCCGCGTGGCGCGTCTCGCTCTCGAAGACGACGAGCGGCCCGTCCGACTCGATGCGGCCGCGCGCGCCGCGGAACACGGCGAGCTCGTGGCCCTCGACGTCCACCTTCAGCGCCGCGAGACGCCGACGCTCGCCCGCCAGGTATTCGTCGAGCGCGACGATCCTCGCATCGACCTCCCGGCCCGGCGACGCGGCGGCGACCGAGGGCTCGAACGAGGCGCCCGGCGAGGGGCCGTCGCCGCCCGGCACGTGCAGCCGGCGCCGCCCCGCCTCGTCGGAGACGCCCGCCGCCTCGACGCGGACATTGTCGAGCGAGGCGGCGCGGCAGACGCGCTCGAGGTAGCCGGCGAGATCCCCCTGGGGCTCGAAGGCGAAGACGCGGCCCTCCGGTCCCGCGGCGCGCGACAGCCACGGCAGGTACGCGCCCTTGTTCGCGCCGACGTCGGCCGCGGCCTCGCCCGGCCGGATCGCCTCGGCGAGCGCGCGGATCTCGGCGCTCTGATCCCGGAGGCGGGCCTTGAGCGCCCGGTGCCAGAAACGGAGTCGGAGCGCCGCGCCGGTCACCGCGCGGGCGGCGGCGCCGGCGGCCCGTCGCGGCGCCCGTTCTCCTGCGCCCACCGGACGAGCGCGGCGCGGTCGGCGTCGGACAGGCGCGCCTCGGGATGGACGGCGGTATAGAACCACGGCGGCATCTCGCGCTTCTCGACCTGCTCGGGAATCTCCATCCACTTGCGCTGGCGGCGCTTCAGCGGGGCATCCGCCAGCGTCGAGAAGTTCACCTCGCGTCTTCCCTCGCGCACGTCCCGCTCCATGAGCCAGTCGAAGGGAGCGACCCTCCCGTACCAGGGCCACACCGTCTCGTTCGAGTGGCAGTCGTAGCAGGCCCGCTTCAGGATCGCCCGCACCTCCGCCGGCGCCGGGACCTCGCCCCCGAGAGGCGGGTTCGTCCGGTCGACGGGCACGAACTGCATCAGCACCAGGACGACCGCCAGGACGAGGACCGTCCGCATCACGATTCTCCGGTTCATGTGGTCTCCAGCATTTTTCCCGCGAGCTCCTTCACGAGCTTGGCACAGACCATCGCCGTCATGCCGGTCGGGTCCATGCGGGGGTTGAACTCGACGACGTCCGCCCCGACGACCGGCGCCCGCACGCCGGCGATCACGTCGAGCGTCTGCCGCGTCGAGAGCCCGCCGGGCTCGCGGTGCGAGACGCCCGGCGCGAACGCCGGATCGAGCCCGTCGAGGTCGATGCTGACGTACACGGGCCCGTCGAACGCGACGTCGATGCCGTCGCGGAACTGTTTCATTTCGATCGCCTCCACGCCGAAGCGAGCGATCTGGGCTCGCTGGTGCCCGTTGATGGTGCGCAGGCCCACCTGGACGAGCCGCTGAACGAGGCCCTCCTCCATGATCCGCGCGAAGGGGCACGCGTGCGAGAGCCGGTTGCCCTGGAACTCGTCGTAGAGGTCCGGGTGCGCGTCGACGTGGAGAATCGAAAGCCGCGGATGGCGCTTCGCGAAGGCGCGAAGGATCGGATAGGTGATCGCGTGGTCGCCGCCGAGCGAGATCGGCCGCAGCCCCCGGTCGAGCAGAGCGCCGATGGCGGCCTCGATCGTCGCGAGCATGGTGGCGCCCGGGGGCGCGGCGAAGTCGCCCGCGTCGTGGAAGGTCGAGCCCGTCAGCTCGCGGCCGTTCTCGCACCACGCGTTCGAGGAGTCCGAGGCGAGCGCGCTCCGGATGAGCGGCGGCGCCTCGGCGGCGCCGCGCAGGAACGAGGAGTTCTCGTCGGACCGGAATCCGACGAGCGCGAGTCGCGGCTCGTCCGTCCGCTCAGCCGCCGTCAATCTCGCGCTCCATGCGCACGATGGGAAGCCCGCGCCCGTCGGCCATCGGCGCCGCGAGGCGCTCGCGCTCGACGAAGCCGCGCGCCGCGTAGAACGGCACGCCGGGCAGCGTCGCGGCGAGCTCGACCTTCCGGAAGCCGGCCGCCCGCGCGGCCGCGAGGCAGGCCTCGAGGATCCGCGTGCCCACGCCGCGGCGCGCGAAGTTTGGATGCACGAAGAACGCGCGGACCTTGGCCGGCTCCCGCGCCGGATCGAGGAGCGGCTCCTCGCCCGACTTCGTCTGGTCGCCGCCGTACAGCGTGCGCCGCCGGCTCCAGCCGCCGCAGCCCGCGAGGACGCCGTCCTCCTCGGCGACAAAGTAGGTCCCGTCGGCGATGAGGCGGCTGTCCGGGCCGAAGACGTGACGGATCGCGCTCTCGGTCTCCGCGTCCGTGTAGAAGCCACGCGACAGGGCGCGCGCGGAGACCGGGATGAGCTCCCTCAGCGCGGGCACGTCCTGCGGCGTCGCGAGACGGATCGAGACCATGCATCGACCGTCTACCGGACGTCCGCAAGCGAGAAGTGCGGATTCTGGATGATCCCGAAGACGTTACCGAACGGGTCCTCGACCGCGGCGACCACGATGCCGCCGCCCACTTCGCGCGGTGGGGTGTGCGCGGCCGCGCCGTCCTTCGTCAGGCGCTCGTACTCCGCTTTCGTGTCCGCGACGCCCCAGTAGGCGACCATGCCTTCGCCCGGACGGCCGCCCTCCGTGAGGTCCGGATCGAGGCCGAGCTCGAAGCCGCCGACGCGGAAACCCACGTAGAAAGGCTCCGCGAAGTACGGCTCGATCCCGAGGACGCGCGCGTACCACGCCTTCGCGGCCTCGAGGTCCGGCACCTTGTAGATGACGGTCCGCAGTCCCTGGATCATCGGTCCGTACCTACCCGAGCGGAATCCGGTCCTTGTACTTCGCCAGCCAGGCTTCGAACGAGAGGAGCTGCGGGTTCAGCTGCCGCGAGAACGCGACGCTCCGCGCGCCGCAGTAGTAATCCTCGAAGTCGCGCTTGAACTGGAACATGTTGCCGAGGTCCTCGGCGCCCGGGAATCCGAAACCACGGTAGACGTCGGGCGGCACGGCGTTGTAAACGACTTCCTGTCCGAGCGCCTTCGAGAGCTTCGCGGCCATCTCCGTTCCGGTCAGCTGCTCGCCGGAGATGCCGACGGTCTTGCCGACGAACTCGCCGCCGCGCCGGAAGATCCCGTACGCGCACTTGCCGATGTCCTCGACGGCGATGCCCGGAAGCTTCTTGTCGGCCATCGGAAACGTGATGGCGAGCCGCCCGTCCGGACCGCGCTTCGGACCCATCCCGAAGTGGATGAGGTTGTCCCAGTAGAACGACGTCAGCATGCACGTCGTGGGCGCGCCCGAGGCCCGGAAGATCCCGTCCGCCTCGCCCTTCCCGTCGAAGTGCGGCACCTTGTACTTGCCGAAGAGCGTCGGCATCCGCGCATCCGAGAGCGGCACCCACTTCCGGGTGTCCTCGAGCGTCGACCAGACGACGTGGGCGAGGCCTTCTGCCTTCGCGGCCGCGGCCATGTGCTTCGCCTGCGCGAGCTCCCGGTCGACCGAGAAGTGCTCCCAGTAGTTCGTCACGCAGTACGCGCCGTGCGCGCCGCGGAACGCCTTGCGGACCGACTCGGCGTCGTCGGTGTCGCACTGCACGACTTCTGCCCCCTGCTGCGCGAGCGCGCGAGCCGCATCGGAGTCGGGCTTGCGCGTCAGCGCCCGCGCCGCGAAGCCGCCCGTCTTGTCGGCGAGGATCGCCCGCGCGACGCCTCCGCCCTGCGCGCCCGTCGCGCCCACCACCGCGATGACTTTTCTGTCGGCCATGGATCCTCCGTGAGCGCGCATCTTGTCAAAACTCCGCCGCGACCGGAACCCGGGAGCGGACCGCCTGGTCCCGGCGGTCAATTGCGGCGTTCGTTCCCGTTGTCCATGTCGGAGAAGATCAGCCAGCGGCCGTCGCCGCCCTTGACGAGCGTCAGCGTGAACTTACCGCCCTCCGGCTCGCCGGTGCGGCCGAAGCCCCCGACGATGTAGCCGATCCGGCCGTCGACGGCATACGCGTACGCGCGCAGCGACAGGTCGCCGCCGGCATTCGCGTAGTGCCTCTCGATCGCGGCGCGGCCCCGGGCGGGCGGCGAGCTCGGCGAGAGCGCGAAGCCGTCCTCGGCGAAGAGCCGGGCGAGCACCCGCGCATCGTGAGCGCGCCACGCGGTCTCGTAGTCCGTCAGCACGCGCGCGAGCTCGGGCGGCAGCGTCACGGGCGGCGGCAGCGGGTCGTCCGCCCGGGCCCGCCGCGTCGCGCCGCCCGCGAGCAGGAGGAGGACGACGGCCGCGCCCGCTCGCCGCCTCATGCCCGTACCTTCGCCCGCATCCGTCCGACCGACTTCCGTACGATCTCCTCGAGCACCTTCTTATCGACGTCCTCGAGCTTCCGGATGTACAGACAGCCGCCGCCCGTCTCGTGCTTCCCGAGGCGCTTCGCGGTCGCGGCGTCGAGCTTCGCGCCGCCCATTCCGTAGAGCGTCAGCGCGGCCTCGCGCGGCGAGAACCCGACGACGAACCAGTCGAGCTCGCGCCCGCTCTCGTACTTCAGCCGGTGCTCCCCGAAGCCGACGATGTTCGCGCCCCACATCTTCGGCTCCGCCTTCGTGACGCGCTTCAGCATCGCGGCGAGCTTCCGGCAGTCCGCCTGCCGCTCCGCGTCGAGTCCGGAGAGGAACTTCGCGACGCTCGCTTCCGTCTTCTGGGTCTTGTTCTTCGCCCCGACCATCGCACCCTCCGGTCCGCGGCGCGAGCACTCCTGCGCGCCACCGACGTTGCCCTCACCGGTTGGCGGGCTTCTCGCGCCGGACCGAGATGTTCCGGATGACGTGCCTCGAGGGCAGATCCACGAGGGTGCCCGTGATCTCGTCGCCGCGGACGACGTAGGTGAACAGCCCGTGGTAGCGCTCGTTCTGGAAGTCCTTCGTCCATGCGCCCTGCTTCGGATCCCAGGTGAGGTAGAACTCGCCCATCAGCTGCTTCTCGCCGTCCACGATCTTGTAGGCGGTGAGGGTCACCCTCTCGTCCTCCGCGGCCGCCTTCCGGAATTCGTACACGACGACCTCGTCGCGGCAGCTCGAAAACTCGGCGCTCTTCACGCAGGTCGATGTGCCGCGCCAGTCGCCCAGGACCTCGGCGACGGGGGCGGGGACGGCGAGGGCCGCGGCGGTCGCCAGGAACAGGGCGGCAACCCGCGATCCCTGGTGGAAACGCTCACTCGACATCGAACACCCCCTCCACCTCCACGGCGACGTCGTAGGGGAGCGCCGCGACGCCCACGGCCATGCGCGCGTGCCGGCCCGCGTCGCCGAACACGTCGACGAAGAGGTCGGACGCGCCGTTCATCACCTGCGACTGCGCGAGGAAATCGGGCGTCGAGTTGACGTAACCGGCGAGCCGCACGCAGCGGCGCACCCGGTCGAGGTCGCCGCCCGCCGCCGTCCGCAGGTGGGCGATGAGGTTCAGCCCGCAGAGCCGCGCGGCTTCGCGCCCCTGCTCGACGCTCCACTCGCGGCCGAGCTTGCCGACGAACCGCCGCTCGCCGTTCCATTGCGAGAGCTGGCCCGTCAGGAACAGGAGCGTCCCCGAGCGGACGAACGGCACGTAGTTCGCGCCGGGCGTGCTCGGCGTCGGCAGCTCGATGTCGAGCTCCTTCAGGCGCGTGTCGATGCGTCCGGCCATGATCCGTTCCGCGCGCGATCATACCGGCGCGCGGCGCGGAGGGCGCTCATCGCGCCGCGCCGTCGGGACAGCGGCTCCCGAGCTCCGTCTTGCTCTCGTCCAGGAAGCGCGCGCCCGCCTCCCGCAGCCGCTCGACGACGGCCTGGAACGCGGCGAGCGCGTCGACGTCGTCGCGGCCCTTCTGCGATACCTCCAGGCGGCGTGCGCCGCCGGGGAGCGTCCAGTCCTCGACCTTGAGGTGCCCGCTGCCGCCGCCGGTCCGCGCCGTGACGCGCGTCATGCGCGAAACGCACGGCTTCGCGGAGGCGCGGAGCGAGGCCGGCGGCGCGTCCGCCGAGAGCGTGCAGGCGTACGCGTCGACGCGCGACGGCGCCTCGGCGCCGAGCCCGACGTCGACCTCGCTCGAGGCGGAGCCGAGGCCGGGCGGGCATTCCCATGCGTCCAGGGGATGCGCCGTGCGGTATTTCAGGCGGATCTCCACGGTCCCGTCGTCGCAGGCGCGGCGGCGCAGGATGACCGCGGCGCCCTTCGGGGCGCCCTCGGGCGGGGGCAGGTCGTAGTAGCGGATCTCGCACGCGGTACCCGCGGCCGACGCCGCGAGCCCCAGGCGCGAGAGGACCTCGGCGGAAGTCGCCGGTCCTCCGGCGGAGGGGTCCCAGCGCGCCGCATACTCGGCGTGCTTCGGCGCGCCGCCCGCCGGGAGGAGCCGGAGCGCGAGCGCCAGTGCCGCCGCGACGGCGATCACGCCGCGCCGTCGAAGAAGTCGACCACTCCGGTCTCGAGCGAATACTCCGCGCCGACGACGGCCAGCCGCCCGCCCAGGATCAGGCTCTCGAGGATCTCGGAGCCCGACCGCAGGTGCGCCGTCGACGCGCGGATGTTCGCGCGCACGGCGGCCGCGACGAGACGGTTCGGGTCGCCGGCGAGATCCGTCTTCAGCAGCGGCTCGACCGACGGCCGGACGCGGTCGACGATCGAGCGCAGGTTGCGGGACGAGCCGGGCCTCGCCTGTCGGAGGGCCTCGAGCGTCGCGAGGATCGCGCCGCAGCGCGTGTGGCCGAGCACGACGACGAGCGGCGTGCCGAAGCGCTCCGCCCCGAACTCGACGCTGCCGACCTGCGAGGGCGCGACGATGTTGCCGGCGACGCGGATCACGAAGAGGTCGCCGAAGCCCTGGTCGAACACGAGCTCGGCCGGCACCCGCGAGTCCGAGCATCCGAGCACGATCGCGAACGGTTCCTGTCCGTCCACGAGCTGGGCGCGCCGCGCCTCGCCGACGAGCCCGGACGAGTCCCGGACGTTCCGGACGAAGCGCCCGTTCCCCTCGCGCAGCCGATCGAGCGCTTCCGACGCCGAGATCATCCGACGCGCGAGCCTATCGTCGGACGTATCCCGGGTTCCAGCGGAACGCGGCGAGCGCGATCGCGCCCTCCCGCCCGAAGCGGACGCCCTCGCGGCGGAGGATCGCCGCCTGCAGCGCCTCGACGCCGGATCCGTCCCGCCGCGGGCTCACCCGACCCTGGGCGTTCACGACGCGCTGCCAGGCCACCCGGCTCCCGGCCGGCAGCGCCGCGAGCGCGTACCCGACGAAGCGCGCGTGCCCCGGCAGGCCCGCCAGCGCGGCGACCTGCCCGTACGTCGCGACGCGCCCGCGGGGAATCCGCCGCACGACGGCGTAGACGCGCTCGAATCGATTGGGCGCGGCGGCGGAGCGTGCGGCGCGGCGCCGCGTCACGGCAAGCTGTCGTCGAGGGCGTACTCGTGGCGTCCGCCGTCGACGCGGATGTCACGTGCCAGCGCCCGATCGTCCGTCACGGGAGAGGCTCCTCGGGCGCCGGAAGCGCCTCCATGCGGCTCGCGCATTCGGCATACCCCGCCTCGACGCCCGCGGCGGCGTAGAGATCGCGCGCCTCGTGCCAGAGCCGCCGCGCCTCGGCGGAGCGGCCGGCCCTCTCCTCCACGATCGCGAGAGGCCGGATCGCGTTCGCGAGCTCGAGCGGCGCCGTTTCCGGGTGGCCGCGATAGATCGCGAGCGCTTCGCGATAGAACGGCTCGGCGAGATCGTCTCGGCCGGTTTCGCGGTGGACGTCGCCGAGGTGCCGCACCGTGTGCGCGAGTGTGAGCGCGTCGTCCGTCTGGCGGGCCACCGCGACCGCCTCCTCGTACAGCGCCAGCGCGGCCGCGGGATCGCCGAGGTCCCGCTCGATCCGCGCAAGTCCCCTCAGGGCCTCGAGGAGCAGGCGCCGATGCGCGGGTCCGCGGCACGCTTCGATCGCCTCGGCGTAGGCGCGGCGCGCGTCGTCCGGACGGCCCTCGCGCCGGGCCCGCCTGCCCTGATCGATCCACGCCGTCGCGTCACCCATGGCCGCCGCCCTTCCCCGGCAACGATACCGGAAGCGGACGATGCCGGCGAACCGTCAGTCGCGGCGGCCGGTGAAGAGCGTCCGCGCGTCGACGAAACAGAGCGGGTTCCGGTCGCGGTCCAGGGCATAGAACGAGCGCTCGCCCCAGGGCCGCCGCACGATCGCGCCCCCCGGCTCGTCGTGCACCTTCTCCTTCGAGAGGCAGCGCAGCGACCGGGCGCGCGCGTGGACCGCCGCGAGGTTCGCGACGGCGAGGTAGACGTTCTCGGGCGCCGGCTCGGGCCCGGCGTTGCCTCCGGAACCCCGCCGCGAGACCTCGACGAGCGCGAGGATGACGCCGCCGCAGTCGAAGTAGTGCCGGCCGCCGCCGACCGCTCTCCCGGCCACGCCGAGCAGCCGCTCGTAGAACTTCGCGGCCTTCGCGCCGTTCCCCACCTCGAGCGCGATCCGAAAGAGACGCGGCGCCTTCCTCATGACGCGTCCTCCCGCGTTCCCGCGGTCTCGTCGTCCGCGGACGGATTCGTCAGCAGGGTGAAGCGGACGACGAGCACGACGAGAACGGTCAGCACGGCGATCGTGTACGCCAGGTTCCTGCCGTACCAGAGTCCCGCGAACCACTCGCGGAACTCGGCCGCGAGGACGTTGGCGGTGCCGCCGTACACCTGCAGGTCGTGGATGTACTTCTTGTTGTCGAGCGGGTCGTAGCCGAGCGGGTTCTCGGGACGGGCGCCGGCGACGATCCACGCGACGACCGCCGCGCCGAAGCCCACGGCGAGGATGGTCCGCGTGACGCGGCGGAGCCGACGCTCGAGGGCAGCCGCGGCGCTCTCCGCCGGCGTCTCCCCGGGGAGCGGAGCGCCGCTGCCCGCCCGCCGCGGGAACGGGACCACGGGAGCGCCTTCGCCCTTCCTCTTCGACCTCACCGTCTCCAGTGTAATCGGCGGCGCGGCTCCCGGCGTTACGTGCCTTCTCCTTCGGAACCCCGTCCCTCGCTTCGCGAGGCCCGCGTTTCCGACGCGGCGTTCCTCCGCCGCGAGCCGAGCACCTCGTATTCGCTCTTGACGAGGCCGCCCGCGTAGGTGCGCGTCTCGACGTGCCGGAGCGCGACGTCGCCGCCGGTGGCGCCGAAGAGCGGAATGCCCTCGCCGACGAGAACGGGCACCCGCGTGACGATCAGCCGCTGGATCAGTCCGGCCCGCAGGAAAGCCTGGATCGTCTCGCCGCCGTCGACGTAGGCGTGCCCGACGCCGCGCGCGTCGAGCGCCGCCGCGATCGCCCGCGGATCGCCCGACATCCTCTCGACGACCGCGCCCTCGGGCGCCGGCGCGAGAGGCTTCGAGCTCAGGACGTACACGGGCTTCTTTCCGTAGGCCCAGCCGGGAAAGGCGAGCACCACCTCGTAGGTCTTGCGGCCGATGACGAGCGCGTCCACCGAGGCCATGAACTCCGTGTAGCCGTGCTCCTCGCCGCCGCCCTCGGGAAGAAAGTCGAAACGTCCGTCGGGGCGGGCCATGAACCCGTCGACGCTCACGCCGACGAAGACGGAGCCCCTCACGGGACGGACCGCGCGATCAGCCGAGCACCTGTTTCAGGTGGTGCTTCAAGTGCCCGACGTAGTCGTCCATGAAGTAGAGCAGCGTCGCCGGCCGGTCCCGCGGCACCGGCTTCCAAGCGATCTGGTCCAGGTTGTGCCGCATCCGCGGCGACTCGCCGACGCCCGGCGGCGTTCCCTCGATGACGCGCGCGAGGTGCAGGTTGTAGAGGCGCCACAGCGTGATGAGCTCCGTCCACGGCACCGACCCGTAGCGCTGCTCCGCCACCCAGCGGTCCTGCTCGTACCCGACGAACTCGAGATGGTCCACGAACCGCGCGCGCACGAAGCGCTGGTGATTGTGCGAGACCGAGTCGATCAGGTGGCCGATCACTTCCTTCGGCGACCACTTGCCGGGGGCGAGCGGACGGCTCGCGTCCTCCTCGGACAGCGCCTCGAGGCGCGGAGCCGCCGCACCGACGGCTTCCCGGAGATCGCGGGCGACGGTTTCCGGAGTCATCCACGCGCCTTGAGCACCGACAGGTACGCGACCCACGGCCCCACGGCCTCCGTGTACTGCCGCGCCATCGTGCGCACGACCTGGGCGAGATGGCTCATGTCGTGCGCGACCCACGTCGCGAGGTGCTGCCCGAGCGTGACGGAGCCGAGCTCCGGATGAAGCCCGCGGCGGGACAGGTCGGCCTCGGTCAGATGAAACCCCTCCAGCCGCGCGAGGCTATCGCGGCGCAGCGCCTCGAAGGTGTCGAGCAAGTCCCCGAGCGACCGTCCTCGCGACGCCGCGAACATCGCCTCGCGGTCGAACGGCGGGAACGGCACCGACTCGCCGCGCCGCAGGATGTGCTCCGCGCGGGGGATCCAGTCGGTACGCTCGGCATGGATCAGGTGGCCGACGACGTCGTAGGGGCTCCAGGTCCCGGGTCCCTCGGTCGCGGACGTCCAGCGAGCGGGAAGGTCCGCGAGCCAGCCGCGAAGGACGGCCGGCGTCCGCGACAGCACCGGCACCGCCTCGTCGAACCGAAAATTCACGGGACTGCTCGATGACCGCCGATGCGGCCTCAGCGCTTGAGCGCCTTCCTGATCCGCGCCAGGTGGTGCCAGCTGTGGCGCAGGGCGTGGTCCTCGATCACGAACTGCGCCGTCATCGGCGCGCCGTAGGAGAGGCCGAACGGCGCGGCGCGGTCGAGCTCCTCGTCCGTGAGTCCGCGCACGGCCTCGGCCGCCGCGCGGCTGTTCCTCCGCAGCAGCTCGATCGCGGCCGTCTTCGTCACGCCCGCGGTCTCGGCGGCGTGCTTCGCGTTGATGTCGGCCACGGCGTCCCAGGTCACGTCCACCGCGCCGCCGCCCGCGACGGTCTTCGCGACATCCACTTCGATCGGGTACATGTTCGCGACGTGGTGGACGATCACGCCGACCGTCCGCCGGTCGGTGCCCGACGCCATCGGCGTCTTCCACTCCGCGTCGGAAAGCCCCTCGGCGAAGGCCGCGAGCTCGCGCGCCCCCGCCTCGATGCGCTCGGCGAGCGCCCGCGCGCGCGCGCTCGCCCCCGGGGACTCTTTCTTGCCCGAGACGTTCACGGCAGCCTGACTCGTCGACATGGCGGCACCCTCCACGACGAACTAGACACCGGAATCGAGGCGGGATTCAGCGGATTCATCCGACCGTTCCAAATTAAAGGTGTCTCGAGAGTCACTGGAAGTCCCTGGGAAACGTCTCCTTCCAGCTCTTCTCGCGCACCAGGACGCCGTCTTTCAGGAGTCGGCGCTCGTGCTCGTAGTAGAAGTTCGCGCGATCGCTCGTCATCGTGACGACGCACTCCCACCGGAGCGTCCGGTCGGGCAGCTTCACCTCGGTCGAGTATTCGCCGCGGACCGACGCCTGCTCCGGCTTGTCGTTCTCGGCCTCGTGCACGAACCGCCCCGTCCGCCGCTCCTCGCCCCACGGATAACGGTGCCCGCTCGCGTTGGTCGCGGAGACCGTCGCATGGCCGGTCCGCGGGTTCCGGTCGATCGACGAGATCTCGCCGTACCCGGACGGCGTCTCCGAATCGATCGTGCCGAAGCCCGGAAGCTCCGGCTCGGGCGGCGGGATCGGCAGGTACTCCGGCCTCGGTCCTTCGTTTCCGCCCGGAGGCACGACCGGCAGCAGCAGCCGCGAGCCGTCCGCGCCCATCCAGAGCGACGTCGTCGTCGGGTACGGCGTCGGCCAGATCATCGGCCACTGCGCGTTCGAGACCGCGAGGCGGATGCGGTGGCCCTTCGGGAAGACCCAGGACGTGAAGTGCAGCCGGATCTCGAGCGGAAACGTCTGCCCCGGCACGATCGCCTTCGGGTCGCGCGCCGACTCCCGGTGCGAGCCGTTCTCTCCCGCGTTCGCGACGAGCGTGACCGTTCCGTCCGGCGCGACGTCGTTGACGCGCGCGAACCAGTGCGCGAGCGGCGCGTCGGCGGACACCTTCAGCAGCGCGCGCGGCAGTCCCAGGATCTCGACGGGCTCCTCGAGCGGCGGCGTCTCGTAGACGAGGCTGAAGGCGTCCGTCGGCCGCTGGTCCGGCGCGACGTCGCCGAACCAGAGGACGGGGCCGCCCGCCTCGACGCCACTCGTCGGCACGCACCGGAGCTCGGCGTGAACCGCGGATGCAGAGGGCTCGCTCGACAACGAGCCGTCGGGATGCGGATAGAAGACCCGATCGCGGATCCGCGCGACCGGCCAGCCGTCCTCGTAGCGCCAGAAGCCGGGCGCGGTCTCCAGGTACGGTCCCGGCGGGTGCCACTCGCGCACGTACACGGCGAGCTTCGGCTCGCGCAGGATGCCGGTGTCGCGCCCCTTCAGCCACTGGTCGAACCAGCGCACCATCTCGCGCCGGCCGTCGAAGCCCGGCCTGGGGTAGGGCTCGTCGGGATACGTGTGGTCCCACGCGCCAACGATCGCCTTCGTGGGCGCCTTTACCTTCTCGAGCATGCGCGGGATGCTGTCGCGATACCCGTCGTACCAGCCGCCGATCATGAACGTCGGGATCCGGAGCGACTCGTAGCGCGCCTTCAGCGCGGTGCGGTCCCAGAACGGCCCGTCGCGCTGCTGGTGCTTGTAGACGAGCATCCAGGGCGGCTGGTCGAAGCGGTCGCGGAAGTACGCCTCGTCGATCCGGTAGTCGGGCGCGGCGGGCATCGCGTTCGCGAGGTCCTGGCTCATCTCCCAGTCGTCGACGTGCATCATGCCGTCCATGAAGTGCACGTCGTCGTGGTACAGGTCGTCCGTCGCGTCGATCGCCACGATCGCCTTCAGCGCCGGCGGATGCCGCATCGCCATGTGGATCGAGTTGAACCCGCCCCACGAGATGCCGAACATGCCGACGTTGCCGTTCGAGAACTTCTGCTTCGCGAGCCACGCGATGACCTCCTCGCCGTCGCGCTGCTCGATCTCGCTGTACTCGTACGGGATGAGCGTCCCGTCGCTCGAGCCGGTCCCGCGGATGTCGACGCGCGCGACGACGTAGCCGCGACGGACGAAGTACGCGTACTCGGTGTGCATCTCGCCGCGGCTCTCGTTCTTCCGGTACGGCAGGTACTCGAGGAGCACGGGGAAGCGGCCGTCCGCGCCGGGACCCTTCGGACGCCACACGTCCGCCGCGAGACGCACCCCGTCCTTCATCGGGATCCACGCCTCCTCCATCGTCACGTCGAAGCGCGGCGGGGAGGGCTCCCCGGCGGCGGGCGAGGGAGCCGCGCCGCCTCGTGCCGTCGCCAGGGTCGCTGCGAGGGCGACTCCGGCGAGCAGCGCCGGCCGGATCCTCACGCGGCCGACACGCATGGGCGCGACGCGGGATTCCACGCTCGCGAGGCTATGGCGGCGCGCCGCCGTTGCGCAAGCGGGCGAGCACCGCGTCGCCCTCGCCCTTGCTCTCGACCCGCAGCGGAATGCCGCCCCCGATCGCCGCCTTGATCTGCGGCGCCGCGACCAGCCGCCCGTCGAGGAAGATGCCGAGGCGGTCGCCGGCATGCGTCGAGGACCAGGCCTCGAGCCGCGCGCGGCCTTCGGCGGTCAGGGGGAGCCAGATCGTCGCCTCCCCCGCGAGGCTCGTGCGTCCGCCGGCGAACGTGGCGCCCGCGGCGTCCACCGCCGTGAGATCGAAGAGCGGCGCCGACGCGTAGCCGTACCCCACGCCCGCGTGAGGCAGATCGACCCGCATCCCGTGCTCCGCGTCCGCCTCGCGGGCGATCGTGCGCACGACGAGGTAGTCCGGATTCCGGACCGCGACGCGTTCCGGCGCCTCGGTCCGTGCGCACGCGGCCGCGAGCAGGAGCGCGGCAGGAAGGAGCGCGCCCGCCGCGCGCGCCGATCGAGTCATGCTCTCCCATTCTCTCGCGGGAGCGAGCCTCGGCGCCTCGAGATCATCCCGTCAGCGACCGCTCCATGAGCATCGGTCCGCCGTGCTCGGCGATCGACGCGAACACCGCCCGGCCCTCGTAGCGGTGCTCGGCGTAGGAGCGGCGCGAGCGCTCGGCGAACCCGAGCCTCCGGAAGACGCTCTGCGAGACCGGATTCGTCGCCTCCGTCACGGCGGCGCGGTACCCGCGCTTCGCGCCGTGCTCGAGGCACTCGCGCACGAGGCGCTGCGCGACGCCGCGTCCCGAGACGCGGTCCGCGACACCGAGAAGCAGCAGATGCAGCGTGTCACCGGGCGGAGGAGGCCGGTACCCGCCCTCGGGCTCGAGCTGGCCGAGGATGTCGAGGACGGGCGCGAACCGGGGGCTCGGCGCCTCGACACCCTTCAGCGCGTCCGCCGCCGCGTCCTGCGTCAGGAGCGCGCCCACGAGCTCGCCCGTCGTCGCGAGGCGCGCGACGATCGTCAGCGCTTCGGCCGCGGCCCTCGGGCAGAGGGAGCGCACGAAGGCCTCGAACTCCGCCGCGGTCAGACCGGCGGCGACGGCGGGGGGATCGCGCCGGCTGAACACGTCGCCGAGGAGCCGCGCCATCGGACCGGCGTCCGAAGCGGCGAACACCGCGTAGTCGATCGGCGGAGCCGGATCGGGAGCGCTCATTCCCCGCCGAGACTCAGGCGCCCGTCTTCCGGCGCAGCACCACGTGCGCCGCGGCGCGCGCGCCCGGAAGGTGCTCCACGCACTCGTAGCCGAGCGCGGGCAGGTCGAGGTCGCGGAACAGGGGCTCGCCTTCGCCGAGCAGCACCGGCGACAGCACGAGATGAAGCTCGTCGACGAGGCGAGCGCGGAGATACTGCCGGATCGTCGAGGCGCCGCCGCCGAGGCGCACGTCGAGGTCCCCCGCCGCCTCCCTCGCCCTCGCGAACGCCTCCTCGATGCCGCCGGTGACGAAGTGGAAGACGGTGCCGCCCTTCATCGCGAGAGGCGCGCGCGCGTGATGCGTCAGCACGAAGACCGGCACTTGGTACGGCGGCTCGTCGCCCCACCAGCCTTTCCAGCTCTCGTCGGGCCACGGGCCGCGCACCGGGCCGAACATGTTCCGGCCGAGGATCCAGGCGCCGAACGGCGCGAACCCCCGCGCGGCGATGGCGTCGTCGGCGTTTTCCTCTCCGCCCTCGCCGCCGTGCATCTTCTGGAAGGTCCGCGTCCGGAAGAACCAGTCGAAGAGCCGCTCGCCCCCCACGCCGAGCGGATGCTCGAGGTCCTGGCGCGGCCCGGCCGAGAAGCCGTCGAGCGAGACGGAGAAGGAGTAGACGCGCAGTCGCGACACGGCGTCAGCGCTCCGCCTTCGACAGACGCGTGAAGTGCCAGACGCCGTCCGCCGCCGCATCGGGAAGCGGGCGCCCGAGCTGCCGCGCGAGCACGAGGATCTGACCGCGATGATGACCCTCGTGGGCCACGAAGTAGGCGAGCACGTGCGGGATGTCGAGCGGGAGGTTGCGCCAGACGTAGGCCTTCGTCGGCGGGATCCGGCCGCCGCGGCGCGCGCCGAGCGCGAGGAGCTCCTCCATGGCGCGGCCGCTCCGATCGAGCGCGGCGGCGAGCCGCTTCGGCGTGACGGAGCGCTTGTCGACCCGCTCGGGCACTCGGATCCCGTGCGGCGCGCCGAGCGTCCGGAGCCATCCGCAGCGGCTGTTGTGCAGATGGGCGGCGATGGTCCGGATCGACTTCCTCGGGAGCCCCGGCGCCGGCGCCGCCCATGCGGCCGGAGGCACGCTCTCGACGAGGAGCACCGTGGCGCGGTGGTTCGTCCTCCACGCGTCCCGGATCGCGGCGGCGAGATCGAGCGGGGCCGGCTCCGGCTTCATCGGCCGATTATGGGGTCAGATCCCTCAAAGGTGATCTTTCCTCTCCGAGACGCTCTTTGAGAGACCTGACCCCCTACTCGATCGTCGCGCCCGACTCGGTGCCGGTGACGCTCCGGACGTAGAGGCCGGACGCGGCCTCCGCCGTCATGCCGTGCGAGGGGTCCATGCCGAGCGCCCGGAGCGTCTCGGTGATCCACGGCGGGCTGACGACATTGACGCGGATCCCCCGCGGCGCCTCGAGCGCGGCCGCGCGCGCGAATCCCTCGAGGCCCGCATTGACCAGGCTGACCGCGGCGCTGCCCGGCATCGGCCGGCGCGCGAGCACGCCGCTCGTCAGCGTGAAGGAGCCGCGGTCGCGCACCGACTCCAGGCCGTACCGCACGAGATTCACCTGGCCCATGAGCTTGTGCCGCAGCGAGAATTCGAAGTCGGCGTCGCCGAGCTGCTCGAGCGGTTGGAATCGGGCGTCGCCGGAGGCGCTGACGACCGCGTCGAGCTTTCCGATCCCCCGGTACATCGAGCGAATCGAGTCGGGATCGGCGATGTCCACGCGGACCTTCGAGCTTCGGCTCGCGACGAGCACCTCGTGCTCGCGCGACAGCGCCGCGACGATGGCCTTCCCGATGGTTCCCGTGCCCCCGACGACCACGATGCGCATGGTTCCCCCTTTCGACTCACGCGGCCCGCGGCGGCGGGCGCTCTCCGCGCCGGCTCCGGAAGGTTCGAGTCGCGGAGCGACGATGCGCTCGGTCCCTCATCGATCGCCGCCGAAGACCACGACGTACCCGTCCGGATCGCGCATCTCGAACTCCCAGTCGCCGTACGGCTGCTGCCGGAGCGGCATCTGGACGAAGGGGCGCTCGCGCACCGTCTCCCAGAAACGGGCGACGCCGCTCGCCCGCACGTAGGCGTCCCAGAGTCCCTCCGGCCGCCTCGCCCGCAGGTCCGGCTTCTCGTAGCCGGCCAGCGCGAGCAGCATGATCTCGGCGCCGCCGCGCTGGACGCTCGCGTACGCCCAGGGCTCCTGCTTCGGGAACGTCCCCGCGACTTCGAAGCCGAGCTGCTCCGCGTACCACCGAGCCGACCGCGCGACGTTCGGGACGAGGAAGGTCGGGACCGCCGAGCGGGTCGCAATCGGAATCACGGTCCCATCCTAAGCCGGTCGTCTCTTCATCGCATCCGCCACCAATCGTCCGCCGCGAGGCTCCCCGCGCGCGCCGGCTCGACCATTCCGCCGGGCCGCGGCAACAGGATCGGCACCCCGCGCGCCGAGGCCGCCGCGGAGGCGCGGACCGCCGGCTCGTTCCAGTCGTGGAAGGCCAGATTGAACGTGCCCCAGTGGATGGGCACGAGGAGCCGGCCGCGCAGGTCGACGTGCGCCTGCACGACCTCCTCCGGCGTCATGTGGATGAGCGGCCAGATCGGGCTGTACGCGCCCGCGCTGATCAGCGTCAGGTCGAACGGACCGAGGTCGCGGCCGATGTCCCGAAACCCGCCGAAGTACCCGGAGTCGCCGCAGCAGTAGACGCGGCTCCGGTCGGACGCGATGACCCACGAGGACCACAGGGTCGTGTCCCGGTTGTGGAGCCCGCGCCCCGAAAAGTGCCGCGACGGCGCGATCGTGAAGGTCACCGGATCGAGCCGGACCGTCTCGCCCCAGTCGAGCTCGCGCGTCTGCGCGGCGGGGATGCCCCAGCGCTCGAGGTGCGCGCCGACGCCGAGCGGCACGAGGAACATCGTGCCGCGGCGCGCGAGCGCCCGCACGGTCGTCATGTCGAGGTGGTCGTAGTGATCGTGAGAGATCACGACCGCGTCGATGGGCGGCAGCGCGTCGAGCGCGATCGGCGGCGCGAAGAAGCGCCGCGGCCCCACGAGCGTCGACGGCGAGACGCGCTCGCTCCATACCGGGTCGGTCAGCACGCGCCGTCCGGCGATCTCGACGAGGACCGTCGCGTGCCCGACCCAGGTCGCGCGCAGCCCCGAGGCCGGAGGGCTCTCATAGTCGTCCGTCCGCCGGGCCTCGACCGGGATCGGCCGCCGCGGATAGCGGATCTGCTTGCCGCGCAGCTGCAGGTGCAGCATCGTCGGCAGGCCTCCGTGCAGGATCGTGCGCGTCGGGTCCACGTTGTGGAAGCGGCCCTCGCGCCAGCGCGACGAGCGGCGCACCCGGTGCCGCCGCTCCCCCGCCGCGCCCGCGCCGAACGCGGCGAGCCAGTCGGTCGAACGCGCGATGACGAGGAGCGCCGCGCCGGCGAGGAGCGCGGCGGCGATCGCGAAAACCACGGCGGCGCTCAGGGAAGCGGGAAGAGACGCATGGGGCCGCGGCGCGGGGGCTCTACGGCTCCCGCCGGCCCGGCGCGGCGGAGAAGCCGGCCGCCTCGATCGCCGCGACCGCGCAGGCCTCGTCGTTGTCGCCCGTGTCGCCCGAGATGCCGACGGCGCCCGCGACCTCCCCGTCGGAGCCCACGATCAGCACCCCTCCCGGCGAGGGCACCATGCGCCCCTCGCTCAGCGCGGCGAGCGCCGAGTAGAACCCCGGCGCCTTCGCCGCGCGCTCCGCGAGCTCGCGCGTGCCGAAGCCCATGCCGAGAGCGCCCCATGCCTTGCCGTTCGCGATGTCGAACCGCGAGAATCCCGCGCCGTCCTCGCGCTGGAACGCGACGAGACGCCCGCCGGGGTCGAGCACGGCCACGGCGACCGGTGCGAGGCGCCGCTGCCGGGCCTCCGCGAGCGCGCGGTCCACGATCGTCTTCGCGTGGCCGAGTCGGAGCGTCGCCATCGTGCGCGAGTGTATCCGGGACCGCGGATCCTACGCCGGGACGAACTCGGTCGTCGTGGCGCGGCGTCGCGGCGCGCGGAAGCCGCGCACCCACTTCAGGGACGCCGTGGTGTCGTACTTCTCGGCGTACGCGCGCTCGATCGCCTCGATCCTGCGTGCGCCGCGGACCGTCCTCGCCCGCACGCGGACCACGCGCTCGCCCACTCGGATCTCGCCGCGAGGCTCCTCGAGGAACGCGCGGTACCAGCCCGTCTCCTTGTCGTTCCAGGAACGGACGTAGACGCGCCCGCGCACGACGACGGCCCAGACCCCGGTGTATCGATGGATCCTCCCGGAGCGGATGCCGATCATCTTCTCGACCGCCAGCGCGTCGAGTACCCGCGGCGGGAAGGTCTTCCTCCCGGGCCCCGCCGCGACGGGCCGCGCGGACTTCACGCGTCCTCCCGGAAGCACCGGACGAGCCCCGCGTCCTCGAACCCGGCCGCCGACCCGGCGCACGCGGATCCGGCGTCGTCGTTGTTCATGCGCCGTCCCTTCGCGCTACTTGAGCTCGAACTCCACCATCACGGCCTTCTCCCCGCCGGTATTGCCGAGCGAATGGGTCACCTCCGTGTCGACCCAGTGCATGTCGCCCGCCTGGATCGGGTGCTCCATCGACCGGCCGTCCGGCGAGGTCATGCGCAGATGGGTGTCGGTCGCCGCGATGATGAGGTAGGGCCGCTTGTGGGTGTGGGTCGGCGAGGTCGCGCCCGGCGCGAGGTCCCAGCGGTAGACGCGCATCCTGGCGTTCTCCGCGGCCGGCGTCGCGATCGCCTCGCTCGCCGCGCCCGGCGGACGGCTCAGGACCTGGACGTCGATCACGTCGAACTGTGTGGCGCCGACGTTGCGCACGCGGTGAATCAGGGGTGTGGGCTCGTTGTTGCGCGCCGAGACGCCGCCGGGATGCGCCTCCTCGGGCTTTCCGGGCGGCTGACCCTGGACGTCGGAGGCGAACGTCGAGTCCCTCAGGCGCACGGCGCCGTCGTCGTGCGCGTGGATGTGCACGAGCGTCGCCTGGCCCGGCTCGATCGTCACGCGGAACGCCTGCACGTAGTCGTTCTGGAACGCCGTCTTGTGGTGGGGCTCCTTCTCGACCGGAACCGGCGCGTCCGGCCCCGCAGCCGCCACGGCGGCGAGCGCCACGAGTCCCAGGAAGATGAGTCGCATCGCTCCTCCTCTCGATTCTCGCTTCGATTCAGCCCTCGTCGGCGACCAGCTCGAGCCGGTTGCCGAACGGATCCGCGACGTAGACGCGCGCGCCGGGCTCCGGCGCGTCGTCCTCCACGACCTCGACGGCGGCCGCCCGCAGCCGCGCCACGAGCTCGGGGAGCCCGCGCACGAGGAACGCGGGATGGGCCTTGCGCGCCGCGCGAAACTCCGGGTCGACGCCGAGATGGACCTTCAGGTCGCCGCTCTCGAACCACGCGCCGCCGCGACCGGCGAGCGCCGCGGGCTTCGCCACCTCGGGGATCCGCAGGAGTCCCGCGTAGAACCCGCGCGCCCGCTCTTCGCCGCCTTTCGGCATCGCAAGCTGGACGTGATCGAGGCGCACGATCGGCATCGGTCTCCTAGATCCAGCGGCGCGTGGCGCGGAGGTAGGCCTCGAAGTCGGACCCGTACCGCCGCGTGAGGAAGCGCTCCTCGGGCCGGATGACGGCGGCGTCGAGCAGCACCGCCAGGAGCAGGGCCGAGACGAGAAGGGCCACGGAGTTGAAGGCGACCGCCACGCCCACGGTCAGGAGTACGAAGCCGAGGTACATCGGGTTGCGCGTGAAGCGAAACACTCCGCTCGTGACGAGAGCGGTCGTCGGCCGGAAGGGGCTCGTCGGGGTGCGATGGCGGTGGAACTCGCGGACGCCGGCGACGCCGACGACGAGGCCGAGCAGGACCAGGGCGGCGCCGGCGACGGGACCCACGGCGCCGAGATCCGGCAGGAAGCGCACGGGCCGAAGGCGGTGCGCCACCCACCCGCCGCCGAGGCAGACGAGAACCAGCAGCGGCGGCGGGACCACCCTTCCCTGGCGATCGGCCTCGTTCGTGGACGCATTCACGGGCGCGCACCGCCCGTCGCGCGGTGCTCCTGGAGCCGCTGCGCGAAGCGCAGCGTGTTGCCGTCGGGATCGTCGACGTAGAACTCGCGCGTGCCCCACGTCTGGTCGACCGGCCCCCGGTGCACCGGCGACTCGGGGCGGTCCGGGGGATTCAGCCCGCGGCCGCACAGAGTGCGAAAGAGCCCATCGACGTCGCCGGTCTCGACCACGATCGCCTGTCCGAATTCGCCGTCGCCCGCGTGACTCGACAGGAAGAGCCGATGACCCTCGCGCGCGAGGACGGCGAACGAGGGGTCGTCCGGCCGGCCATCTCCCCCCACGCGCTCGAAGTCGAGGACGCCCGTGTAGAACGCGAGCGCCCGCCGCATGCTGCGGCAACGGACCGTCGGCACGATCGCCATCATCGCCCTCGCGCCGCGCTCCGCCTCACGTCCCCTCCACGATCCGGACTTCCCGTTCGACGCCGCCCTCGAGAATCGCGGCGATCTTCCGGTACTCGGGATCCTCGAACGCGGCGATCGCGGCGTCGACGCTGTCGAACTCGACCACGACGCAGCGCTGCTCCTCGGCGAACTCGTACACCCTCACGGGCATCCCCCGGGCCAGGATGCGCCCTCCGCTCTCGGCGATCCGCTTCACGGCGGGACCGCCGTAGCGCGCGAGCGCGTCGGGATCCGAGACCGAGCGATACGTCACGACCCAGTAACCCTTGGCCATGGCTCCCCGCCTCCCTCGTTCCGATCAGCCGCCGGCTTCGGCGGGTCCCGCGAGACGCACGCGATCGCCGACGCGGATCGTCCCGCGGCCGACGACCGTCCCGTACACGCCCGCGTCGTTTCCGTGGATCCGTGCGACCGCCTTCATGACCCGCGCGTCCTTCTCCGCGGTCTCGGGATCGAGATTGATCATCACGCAGCGCGGATCGCGCATGGTGACGCCGACGGAGGGCCGCGAATCGCCGTCGCCGAACACGAGCGTCCCGCCGACCCACGCGTCCTCCAAGAACGGTTCGCCGCCCTCCGTGTCCACGACGACGTTGGCGCGGAAGCGCCGGCGGTCGAGCTCGCGGCCCGCCTCGCGGGCGATGCCCTCGATCGTCGCGAGGGCGATCACCGAGACCGTCGCCTCGTCGAAGACGCCGTGGCGGAGCCGCATCAGCTCGACGCCGCCGCCGAAGCGCGCGCCGATCTCGGCCGCGAGCTCGGGGCTCCGCAGCGCGACCCGCGAGCCGGAGGGCGTGCGCACGTGCGTCGGGACCGGCTCGCCCTCGCTCTCGTCGAGCCCCTCGGGCCGATAGAGGAGCAGCTCCGGCAGGCGGCTCGCGCTGAGCCACGGGAAGCCGCCGTCCTCGCCCGCGCGGCGAAACGCGAACCGGCGGTCGCCCTCGAGTCCGTGCCACCCGAGGGTGGCCGACTCCGCCGGGATTCCGGCCATCGACTTGACCGGATAGCGCACGATCTCGACGACGCGGCCGATCGGGGTCATGCGCCTCCGCATCCTCTGGCGCTCTCCTTCATCGGCCTTCTCGCCGCTCCCGCTCCGGCGTCGCGAAGTCGTGAAAGACGCGCAGCAGGTTGCCATCGAGGTCGGCCGCGGTGAACTCGTGGAGGCCCCACGGCTTCGACTCCGGAGCGGAGACGATGCGCGCGCCGGCGGCGCTCCAGGCGCGATGGAGCTCGTCCACCTCCTCCCGGCTTCCCAGATTGAGCCAGATCAGGGAGGGGCCGGCGTTGCCGTAACTCGCGCGATACCCGACGCTCGCGAGAAAGATCCGACACGGCCCGTTCGAGATTCCCGCGAGGCCGAGCTCCTCGCCGCCCCAGTCGAGGACGAATCCCAGCCGGTCGCGGTAATAGCTCGTCGCGGCGGCGAGGTCGCCGACCGGCATCTCCGGAACGGCGGGAGGAATCTCCGGTTTCAAGCGCTCGTCCCAGCGCGCGTCAGGCCTCGGCGATCACGGCGATCGAGACCTTCAGTCCGGGGATCCGGGCCGGAAGCTTCGCGCCCTGACGCGCCGGAGGATTCGACGGAAACCAGCGCAGCCACTCCTCGTTCATGCCGGCGAAGTCGTCCTCGTCCGCGAGCACGACCGTCGCGCTGACGATCTTGTCCATCGAGCTCCCCGCCGCCTCGAGGATCGCCGCGACGTTGGTCAGGCACTGACGCGTCTGCTCCTGGATCGTCGCGCCCTTGAGGGCGCCGGTCGCCGGATCGGCCGGCGCGGTGCCCGAGACGAAGACGAGCCCGGCGGCCTTCACGGCCTGGCTGTACGTCGCGGGAGATTGGGCGGCGTTCGGCGTCGCGACGATCTGACGGGGCATGGGCGTTCCTCGGAGCCGGAAGGTTAGCACCGGAACGTCGCGGCTCGCGCCGCTTCGAGCGTCGCCGGCTCTTTCATTCCGCGCACTCGCACGGCGCGAGAGGTTCGGTCGCGATGTAGGTGAGGTCGTTCGTGTACGAGACGAACCCCTTCTGGCGTCCATAGAGCCGGAGGAGACACGACGCGCCCTTCCGTTCGACGAAGAAGGAGTAGTCGACGCCCGACGGAGCCGCCACGAGAAACGGCCGCGGGCCGAGCTCGACGGTCCGCAGCGCTTCCACGGCCGACCCGGCGAGGCGCTGCGCCTCCTCGGGCGCTTCGCCCTGGCCCTGCAGCACGGAGGCGAGCGCCGTCGTGAGCCTCTGCTGACAGCCGGGATCCGAGAGCGTCGTGAGTCTCGCGACCGAGACGCATCCGGAAGCGAGCAGGAGGAGGCCCAGCGCCGCTTTCGGCAAGAACGCCGTCGCGTCAGGCCGCATCGATCTGCCGGTAGACGCGAAACTCGACGGGCGCGAGACAGTTCGGGTACAGGATGCCCGCGAACTTCTTCACCGCGGCGGACTCTCCGTGGATCCGGTTCGCCTCCTCGTCCCTCCAGACGAAGATGTGGACGAAGCGGGTCGGGCGCTCGGCCTCCTGCCACACCTCGTAGCGCAGCGCGCCCGGCTCGCTCGCGCGCACGTACGCGACGAACTCGTGGATCGCGGCGAGACACTGCTCCAGCGCCTCCGGCCGGATCTCGTATCGCGCGAGCTCGTGGATCTCGCCGCGGTCGCCCTCCCTGTCCGCGGAGAGGTCGAGCGATCGCATCGCGTCCACCGCTGCCTCCCAGCGTCCCTCCTCGCAAAGGCCCCGGACGCCCGCGTCCTCGTAGGCGCTCAGACCGGCATCGATGACGGCACGGCGGATTCGCTCGGCCTGGTCAGTCATGGAAATCCTCCCCCCGGTCGCCCCTCACCCCACCCTCTACCGCCGGGAGAGGGCTTCGGGGCGGCGCTCGCCGCGCGAGCGCGACGCCGCTCCGATCGAGACCTTCACAGCGGAGCCCGCTCGCAGACGACCGGCTCGTTTCATCTCTTCCGAGACGAGCACGAAGAAGCGCCGCGACCGCGGCACGACGACGCTCTCGAACCGCACGCGATTCACCGACCCCTTCACGCGGTACCCGCGGCGCCCCGGCCAGAGGCGCTCTTCCTCGATGCCCCATCGCGCGGACGGGCTGAACGGCAGCTCGAAGGCCAGACCCTTGTGTCCCTCGAGCACGACGGCCTCGAATCGCTCGGTCCCTTTCACTCCCGCCTCCTCGCTCGCCGCCCGAGCCCTCGGATCCTTCATTCGCGCTCGGAGAAACACAGGATGTAGCCGTCGGGATCCACGACGTGGAAATCGCGCGTGCCCCAGGGTTGCCGCTCGAGGGGCCTGGCGATGGAGGCGCCGCGAGCGACGAGCTCCGAGTGCAGCCGGTCGATCCCGGAGACCTGGAGATACGCGTCGAGATGGTCGCCCGCCCGTCGATGCGCGCGCTCCGCGGCGAGCTTCGGCGCGCACTTCAGATGGAGGAGCGCTCGACCGCGGGACACGCCGGCGTAGAAGCCCTCGTAGACGAAGTCGCGGGAGAAGCCGAGCCGGTCCTCGTAGAACGCCAGCGAGACGTCGAGCCTCTCGACGAGGAACTGCGGAGCGGCGGACTCGATCGAGGGGGTGTCCGGCGGCGCGTCGCCCACGCGCAGAGCTTAGCGCCTCGCCGCCCGATCTTCAGCCTCCGGGAGTCTTCCCCGGCCCGCGGGCGTCGACGCGGCTCGAGAGGTGCTCCTGCCTCCCCACGGAATACGCCTCGGCCACCCACGCGATGAACGTGGCATCGACGTCGCCCGGCCCCGCTAGGCGAAAGTGGTGGACGTGATTCCGCGGGGAGATGGTGTCCACCCGGGCAAAGCGCGAGTGCTCGTGGACCGACGCGAAGACGAAGTGACCTCGGAGCCCCGACCGCTGAACCATGATCGCCATGAACGACATCCGGACGTGAAAGGCGATCCGGGTCTTCTCCGACAAGACCGTCACGGGGCCGCAGGATTCCACCGCCGCCCGCACCTGCTCGAAGAGTCTCCGGACGGCGCTCGGTTTGCCCTCGAAGTGGTTCCGGAGCGGCCGGCGAGACCGGCAGAAGTGGGACTGGTTGCGGTTCGCGAAGCGCCGGCCACATTTCGCGCAGCGCCAGAGCGCCCGTCGTCGCCCACCCTCGCTCTTCACGCGGCCCATCGCCGCGAAGCCTAACGCTCCGGCCTCGAGACGTCGGGGGCGAAGCGAGATTTCAGGACCGACGCGCGCTCACCAATGGCGTCCGTGTCCGTACGCGCGTCCGTATCCCCGCGCGTAGCGCCCGTAGGGCGACACGATCCAGCGCGAGTGGTACGGCCGCACCGGCACCCAGTACGGCGCCGCGTAACCGAAGCCCGCGGGCGCCCAGAAACCGTAGCCGTAATACGGGCGATAGAAGACCGCGCGGGGAGCGGGCACGACATAACCAGGATAGAACGGTCCGGGGACGCCGATCGAGACCGAGACGCCCGGGCCATAGAACCCGAAGCCCACGCCGGCCTTCGCCGGCGACGCGAACGCGAACATCCCGGCCGCCGCGACGACGAGGGCTGGCAACGCCGTCCTGCGAAGCGCTCTCTTCATTTTGCGACCTCCTGCCCGCGAGCTCCGCCGCGGGTCGCGCCCTTTCCATCGCAATGCGGGTGCCAAACCCGAGCTCCCACAAATACTCCAGACAGGAGGCTTGCTCGCGAAGGGAGGATTCCGCCCTGTCCTCGAAAGCGCACGACGAGCGCCTGCCGAGGTCAGGCCTCGCGGGAACCGTCGCGCCCCGGTCCGGGGCCGCCCTCCTCGACGAGCCTCGCGAGATTGCTCACGGCCCCGGCCGCGAAGCGCCGGATTCGTTCGCGCGAGTCGGCGACGGACGGGTCGTCGCGGAGGAGCTCGACGCCGGTCATCGGATTGAGACGTGTGCTCCTCGCCCAGCTCGCGATCGCCGGGTGCGCGGCCCACGCCTGCTGGTTGACGAGCGTCGCCCGGAACGCCGTCAGGTAGTCCGTGTCCACGTCCCAGTACGCGATCGGCTGGCAGAGACGATTCTTCTCCGCGTCGCTCTCGATCGTGGCCTCGAGGAAGCCCAGCAGCGCGAACTGAAAGGAGACGAAGCCCCACTGGAAGGGCTGAACGGTCACGCGTCCGGGCTCGAAGATCGGACGAAGGGGCGGGCGCGACAGGCCTCTCGCCGCGCAGTGGACGTGCACGGTTCGATCGCTCGTCGGCACGCGGCCTCCGTCGAGCACGATCTCGTCGCGCTCGATCCGGCGCACGTGCCCGAGGCGGACGACGTCCTCGATGCGACGGAGGAGCCGCAGCTCGCCCTCGCTGATCACGGCCCCGCGAAACATCGTCGGCGCGACGGCGGGATCGACGCGCAGGAAGTACTCCTCCGCCTCGAGACGGTCGAAGAGATCCCGGGTCGACGCCGCCTGGGCCATCGCCTCGATCTGCATCGCCGCGCCGCCATAGAAGTCGGGCAGCAGCGCGTGCGGCTGCTGAAAACGCCGGTTCACCCACCGGGCCTCGCGCGCCTTGATCCAGCGGATCGCCGATGCGGGAACGCCCTGCTCGAGGAGCCAGACGCACGCGTCGAGCGCGGTCTTGCCCGCGCCGATGACGACGAACCGCTCCGGGCGGTCCTCCACTCGGGCGATCCCGCCGGCGGCCACACAGCGCACGCCGGCGGCCACCTCGAACGGAGGCGGCGAGGTCGCGGGAATCTCGCCCTCGACGTACCGCGCGTCGACGACCTTCCGCGCGCGCACGGTCCGCGAGACGTTCGCGAGCCGCGAGACGAAGCGGCCCTCGCCGACATACTCGCTGCTCGGGAAGTACCGGACGCGGCCGGTGGGCAGGAAGCGCCCGTGCATCACCTTCGCGAAGTAGTCGCGGATCTCGTCCGCGCCGGCGAGCTCGTAGTAGCCCGCGTTGGTCCCGGCCACGTCGCGGGCGTCCCGCCCGAGCGGCACCGAGTTCACTCCATAGAACGCGGACGGCTGATGGAGACGGACGTAAGGATAGGCGTCGACCCAGTGTCCGCCGGGGGCGTGGCGGCGATCGACGATCGTGACGGTCGCGTCGGAGTGCGCGAGCAGCGCGTCGGTGAACGCCATTCCGGCGGTCCCGGCGCCGACGACGAGGTAGTCCGACTCCAGCGTTTCGGCCGCCACCTCGGGCATGGAACTCACTGGCCCGGCGGCGGCTGCCACAGCTCGATCTTGTTGCCCTCCGGATCCATGACCCACCCGAACTTCCCGTACTCGGACTCTTCGGTTTTCTCGAGCACCTCGCAGCCTTCGGCGCGAAGCGCCTCGAGAAGCGCGCCGAGGTCGTCGACTCGGTAATCGATCATGAAGGGCGACCGGCTCGGCGCGAACTGGTCGGAGCCGGCGGGCGCGATCAGCCAGGCCGTCGTCCCCCGGACCGGCTTGCCCTCCGCGTCCGTCCAGCGGAACGCGGCCCCGCCCCAGCCCTGGACGTCGATGCCGAGATGCTTCTTGTACCAGGCGCCGAGCGCGGCCGGATCCTTCGCGTGAAAGAAGACTCCTCCGATTCCGGTGACTCTCTTCACGGCGTCCTCCTACCTCCGCGGCTCGTACCGCATCGCGACCGCTCCCGAGCCGAACTCCATCCGGCCCACGAGCTTCAGGTCGACGCGCTTCGACAGCCCGGCGAACAGGGTCGGCCCGTGCCCCGCCAGCCGGGGCTGCACGACGAACTCGTACTCGTCGATCAGCCCCAGCTCCGTCAGCGCCAGCGGGAGCGTCACGCCTCCCGTGAGCAGCCCCCTCCCCGGCTCCCGCTTCAGCCGTTCCACGGCCTCCGCCAGATTCCCGCGCACGAGCTCCGCGTTCCAGTCGACCCGTTCCCGAGTGCTCGACACCACGTACTTCTTCTTCGCGTCGATCGTGCGGGCGAAGGGCTCCATCCAGGGCGCCACCCCATCGGGCCTCGCCCCCGCCGGCCACCGCCACCCCGCCTCCATCATCTCGAACGTCACCCGTCCGAAGAGGAGGGCATCGGCCCGGTCGATGCTCTCGGCCACGTGACGATGGATCTCCTCGTCCGCGATCATGACGCGATGATCGCAGCACCCGTCCAGCGTGACGTTGATCGAATACCGAAGCGGGCGCATTCGGAGAGACTACCGCCAACCGGGCCGCAAGCAGACGGACTCGCTCCGCGTCGACTACTCCAGCTGGTCGCGGCGGCGCCTCAGGTAGGCGGTCTCGGCGACGTTGCCCGCGAGCTCGATGGCCCGGTCGTAGGCCGCGCGCGCCTCGCGATTCGCGTCGAGCCGGCGGAGCAGCTCGGCGCGAGTGGCGTGGTAGGCGTGGTAACCGGACAGGTGGTCCTCGAGCCGGTCGACGGCCGCGAGCCCCACCGCGGGGCCCTCGAGCTCGGCGACCGCGATGGCCCGGTTGAGGGCGACGACCGGCGAAGGGTCGAGGCGGACGAGCCGGTCGTAGAGGGCGACAACCTGCGCCCAGTCGGTGTCCCGGACATCCCGGGCCGAGGTGTGCACGGCGTTGATCGCCGCGAGGATCTGGTAGCGGCCCGGCGCCTCGCCGGAGGCCCGGCGCTCTCGCACCAGCCGATGGCCCTCGGCGAGCAGCGCCGCATTCCAGGCGCCGCGGTCCTGCTCGGCGAGCGGGACCAGCTCGCCGCTTCCCGAAACCCGGGCCGTCCGGCGCGCCTCGGTCAGGAGCATCAGCGCCAGCAGCCCGGCCACCTCGCCGTCTTCCGGCATGAGGGTGCGGATGAGGCGAACGAGCCGGATCGCCTCGGCGGTCAGGCCGGGACGGATGGGATCGCGGTCGGGACCGGTCGACAGGTAGCCCTCGTTGAAGACGAGGAAGAGGACGGCGAGCACTCCCGAGATCCGCCCCGGGAGCTCCTCCGCCGACGGCGTCCGATAGGGAATGCGAGCGAGCCGGATCTTCGCCTTCGCGCGGCTGATCCGCTGCCCCATCGTGGTCTCCTGCACCAGGAAGGCGCGGGCGATCTCGGGCACGGTCAGGCCGCCGACCATGCGCAGGGTCAGCGCCACGCGGGCCTCCATCGAGAGCGCCGGGTGGCAGCAGGTGAAGATCAGCCGGAGCCGCTCGTCTTCGATGGCGTCGATGGGCTCGGGCGAGTCGTCGTCGTAGGACATCTGCGCCTTCTTCTGCTTGTCGTCGCGCTTGTTCTCGCGCCGGATCCAGTCGATGGCCTTGTGGTGGGCGGTGGTGGTCAGCCATGCGCCGGGATTGGGGGGGACGCCGTCGGCCGGCCACCTCGCGACGGCGGCCGCAAAAGCCTCGGCCGCCGCCTCCTCGGCGATGTCGAGGCTGCCGAAGCGCCGGGCCACCGCGGCGACCACTCGCGCCCACTCCTCGCGGTGAGCCCGCGCGACCGCCTCCTCGGCCTCGATCACGCCGCTCCCAGAAACGGCCGCACCTCGATCTTCCGATGGCAGGCCTTCGACCCGGCGGCGGCGAGCTCGAGCGCCACGTCGAGATCGGGCGCCTCGACGATCCAGAGACCGGCGAGGTACTCCTTCGACTCCAGGAAGGGCCCGTCGGTGATCACCGCCTTCCCGCGCCGGTTGTCGACGACGGTGGCCGGCTCCGGCGACCCGAGGCCGCCGGCGAAGACCCAGTGACCCCCGGCTCGGAGCCGGTCGTTGAACGCGTCGATGTCGGCCTCCTCCGTCGGGGTGGCCCGGCCGGTCCCGTCGTCGATCACGGAAATCAGGTATTTCATCTCGGTCTCCCTCGTGGGCGGCGCGCCCGGGCGCCCGCTCACCCGTGCGACGAACGGATCCGCCCCGATTCGACAGCGCATCCGGGATTCTGGCGGAGGACGGCGCGACGGACGAGCGGCGGGTCGGCGGGGATCCGGCGGCATGCAGCGAGCCCGCCGCGCGCGCCCGTCGGGCGGCGGCGCGATCTATCTCGCCCCGACCGGCAGCGACATCAGCGGAGACGCGACCGAGACCTCGCGGCAACCGCTGCGTTGAGCGCACGTGGCCGGATCGATGACCTTCACCCACCCCGTCACTTTCGCCGTGCCCTCCCGCAGCTCGTTGAGCGGCACCTTCTTCGACCACACGATCGTCTGGCCCGACAGCAGCGTCAACTTCTCTTCGCACCGGGGATGGTCGACGCCGACGTCGTAGCCGGCGTAGTGCCCTCCCACGATCACGCTGACGCCCCACGACTGCCCGAAGCACCCGTGGAAGACCGCGGACCCCGTGTTCGTCAGCGCGAAGTTCGCGGTCACCGCCGCGTCCCCCGCCCTCAAGGCGCTTCCCAACGACACGGCGAGACTCAGGCTCCGGCCGAAGCTCGAGTCCGGCCGTGCCGTCGCCGGCGTCCCGGCGGCGGCGCGGGTCCCGGAGCTGCAGAAGGCCAATGCCAACGCCACGAGGGCCCAGCCTCCAAACCACATCCGCCGGCTTCCGCCGCCAAACGGATGGCGCGGCCGCGGCTCGCGAGGAGCCGAACCCGAGCGCATGTCAACCGGCCGGACATCGTGGTGACCGCTTCGCACCGGGACGACCCGTGCCGGTGCGATCACTTGAGTTCGATGACCAGCACGTGCGTCTCGGTGGATCCGACGTTCTCGCCGATGTGCGATTGAGCCTTGCCCCATGCGACCTGCCCCCGGGACACTTCGCGCACTGCCTCCTGCCCGCCCGGCAGCACGAACTTGCGCCGGAACGCGCTGAGCGAACACAGCACGTAGTCCGGGTGGTAGTGCGGTGACGTGCGCTGGCCGGGAGAGTCGCGGTATTCGAGGACCCTCACTCGATCGTTCTCGAGAACGACCTTGTACTTGTCGCCGTCGGTCACCACCGGGTCGCGCCCCGGGTCACGAAGATGCGCCAGTTCCTCCGCGGTGATCTCGCTCATCGGTCCTCCATGAAGTCGGTGACTGCAAAACACAAGAACGGAAGGCGAACCGCCGAAGGCGATGAACGAGTCCGCCGCATTCGCGTCTCATGCGGCGCTTTCACTGGAACGCGACCCCGCATTTTCGACAGGCGCCCACGGACGGCGGCTGCCCCAGCGACGCGCCGCACGCCGGGCAGCGCCAGATTCGCAGAAACCACACGCTGACGATGGTGGCGACAGCCACCCAGATGATCAACCAGCCGGTGACACCGATGCCCAGTACGGATGTCCCGCGAATGCCGAAGATGACGCCGTAGAGCGGCAGGCTCACGATGAGCAAGCCGACCGCTGTCATCCTCTTGCGCCGGGCGAACTCAGCCTTGACGCTGCGGGATTGCTCCGGTGTCAATGTGGCCACTCTAGTCCCCCGTCCGCGGGCGCCCTGGACACGCGCCGCCTGACGGGTGGCGCGTCGGCGACTCGCGAAGAGCCGACGGGGATGAGCGAGTCCGCGGCACGCGCGTGGCGGGCGGCCTATCGATAAACGTCTTTCCGGTGAGCAACGCGTACCACGAAAACGAGGAGCTCGTCGTCGGCGATGGAGTAGACGACTCGAAATCGGCCGACCCGGACGCGGTACCGGTTGTCCTCTCCCGCAAGCTTCTCGCACCCCGGCGGCCGAGGTTCGCCGGCCAGAGCGAGAATTCTCGCCACGATACGTTTCCGGTCTCTCTTCTGGTCAACGGCCTCGATCTCCTGGGCCGCGGACGGCTTGATGAGAACCCTATAACTTGCCACGCCGCCTGAGAGCCTTCACGAACTTCTCGAAATCGAGATTGGGCTCCCGCTTCCGTGCCTCGAACGCCTCGAGGTCCTCGGCGTCCTCTGCCAGGGTCAATTTCACCGCGTCATTGACCATGTCCGAGATGGACCTGTCGGACGCCGCTGCCTTGAGCCTCAGGGCCCGATGAATCTCAGGCTCGAAATAGACGGTTGCTCGTTTGGCGTCACTCATCCCGCGAATCGTAGCGTTGTGACGTTATGACGTCAAGCGCGGAAGCACACGCTATCCGCCTCGCCTCGCCTCCGCCGCGGCGGGTCAGCGGCGAGCGATGAGCCGAAGGCGACGCGCGAGGCCGCTGCACGCGCATGTCAGGCGGCGGTAGTTGGTGGTCGCCTCGGGGCACCGGACATTACCGCCCGGCTCCGGGCGGCAACGATCGGGCGGCTGCGTCGGCGCTGTCGTCGGGTCGGGTATTGAAGGCGATCGCCGCACCGGGAGCCGCCTTATGGACCGCGTTGATGACGGCTTCAAATATTGCGAGTCGCCGTGGCGGAAGGCGGACGCCAGCGCCTATGACGACACAGTCATACCTCGTCGAGGCGAGCTGACGCTCCACGCTCGGCGCGGCGGTCTCATCCGGCCGGATGTAGCAAAGATCGGCCTCCCAGCCGCGTGAAGCGAACTGCTTCAGCGCGACCTCAATGCCGGCATGAACCTTCTCGGCGGTCATCCCTGGTGGCAAAGCCGGGTCGGAGAAATCCACCGCCTGCGGGTCGTAGCCGAGCAGCAGAATACGAGTCATCAACCCTCCCTCTTCTTGCACCATCGAGCGCTGCGGCTACTGCGAGCCGCCGCCACTTGGAGCCGGCCAACGAGTAGCGGGTCGGCGGAGAGCGACGAGCCGAAGGCGAAGAGCGACTCCGCGGCACGCGCATGTTAGGCGGCAGACCCAGGGGCGGCCGGCGTCAGGGTGTTATGGAAGGAGACGATCTGCCAGCCTCCCGCTTCCCGCGTCAAAACCGCCGAGAACTTTGCCGTATGCCTGCCAGCCAGCGGGCCGGCCGGCGCTTTGAGTACGGCGTCTGCATGCACCAGGGCCACATCCGGCCTCAGGAAGCGCAGGGACTCGATCGTGAATTGATTGACGCTGCCGGCGTAGATGGTGCGAAAGATGGCCACGTGGCCGCTCGAGATCGCCTCACGGCCGCGGAGATGTTCGGCGCGAATCGTCACGAAGTCCGCATCGGCCGCGAAAGGCTCTCCAAACTTGTTCCCGTCCCCGGAGTTCCACGCGGCCTCCATGCCAGAGACGATTGCGGTAATCGCATTCCGATCCGGGGAAACAGGTGCGTCGGTCACTATCGTTCTCCTTCAGGTGGCTCAAACATCCATTCGCTGCCGCCCAACGGGTAGCGGGTCGGCGCCGGGCGAAGAGCGGAAGGCGAAGAGCGACTCCGCTGCACCCGCGCGCCCATTCCAAGCTACCGCGATCGCGCTGCATCGATCCGCTCGACGAGCTGATCAACAATAGGGCTCCGCGCGAACGGAATCCAGCGGACCGGCGGCGAAAACGTGACTTCCTTGCCCAACAGCCCGGGATTGCGGAGGGTCAGGGTCACACGAGGAGGGTTGCTCAGATTCATGTAGCTGACGTTCATGATGTTCGAGAGGGGGATCCGCTCGATCTGTCCCCTGCTCTTGACCACCAGCTCGGTCCCGTCGTCCCATACTTCGTCCGCCAGGTCAAACACCAGTTTCTTCATCACGATGAACCCAATGACCGCCATGACCAGTGGCATGATCAGGAAGGCCGGCTGGAGCCCTCGACCACCAGACGCCGCGACCGCGGTGATCACGAAGAGCGCCAGGAACCCAAACCACAGTACCGGAAACAGTCGTTTCGAGAAGAACGTCATCCGCGATGAGATCAGTGTCACTGTTCGGGATGCTCCAAATGACACCGGGCGCCTGACAGGTAGCGCGTCAGCGGCGAGCGATGAATCCTGACTGGGTCGAGGCTTTCGCCACCGCCGCTCATCCGCGTGCTCAGCCTTGAGACACCCTCGATCATCTCACCGGTTCCCATCTTGAGATGGATCTTCGACTTCGGGCGCCGGGCCGCCGCCCGCACGTCGGCTGTCCCCGAGAAGAGAAGCGCACTCTGGGGGACGACCGCCGTCGAAAACGCGGCCCGCCGGGCTCCCCTTGCATGCCGCCTCCGCGCGCACTATACTGAACCAGATGGTTCAGTATATGCAAGCCCACCTGGATGCCTCGTTCGCCGCGCTCTCGGATGTCACCCGACGCGGCGTTCTGGAGCAGCTTGGACGTTCCGACGCCTCGATCACGGACCTCGCCGAGAAGTTCCACATGACCCTCACGGGCATGAGGAAGCACGTCGGCGTCCTGGAGCAGTCCGGATTCGTCACCACGGAGAAGCTCGGGCGCGTGCGGACCTGCAGGCTCGGCCCGCGCCGATTGGAGGAAGAGACGGCATGGCTCGAGAGGTACCGCCGGCTCTGGGACGCACGCTTCGACGAGTTGGACAAGGTTGTCGAGGAATTGAAACGGAAGGAGAAGGTCGATGGACGCAAGAAGAGAGAGTGAGGCCACACCGATGAAGAACCGCACGACCGTGGAACGGAAGTCCGGGCGTGAGCTCGTCGTCACGCGCACCTTCAACGCCCCGGCGCGCCTCGTGTTCGCGACGTGGACCAAGCCCGAGCTGTTCAGGCAGTGGTGGGTGCCCAAGTCGATGGGAATGTCCCTGCTTTCCTGCGAACTGGATGTCCGTGTCGGGGGCAAGTACCGTCTGGTGTTCGCGCACGGGGACTCGCAGGCGGCGTTCTTCGGCACGTACAAGGAAGTCACACCGCACTCGCGCCTCGTCTGGACCAATGAGGAAAGTGACGAGGGTTCCGTCACCACGGTGACCTTCGAGGAAAAAGGTGGCAAGACGTTGCTGGTCATGCACGAGCTCTATCCCTCGAAGGAAGCTCTCGACGCGGCCGGCACCGGGGCGGCCGACGCGATGGTCGAGACGTTCGAGCAACTGGACGAGCTTCTCGTCGCCCTGGGCGCGAGCGTGGGCCGGTCATGAACTCGTCGATCTCGCGGTCGGCCGCCTGGCTCTTTGGTCTCGACCTCGACCGCTCGCGGCACGGCATCAACGAGCGGGCAATCGGTCCTCACGGCTGACCTCCGCGCGCTGCTTCGCCCCGGCCGGCTTGGCTCACATGCCGGCCGGGGCTACGTGAAATTGGATCGTGCTCCGGCCGCCTGACGGGTAGCGGATCAGCGGCGAGCGCCGTAGCGAAGCGGAAGCGCGAGTCCGCTGCACCCGCCTGTTAGGCGACGCTCGCAGACGACGTGGGACATCAGTCATTTGAGCGGCGGCCCCACGACCACCATTTTGTGGGCCTCCATCAGCGCCCGGTTCTTCTCTGAATCCACGCCCTGTCTCTCCTTGAACATCCCTTCAAACCCACCTGGCGTCACGCCAACTAACAACACGCCCGGCTCCGTCCCGACATTCTCGAATGTGTGCGCGGTTCCGCGGGGAACAAAGATGACGGACCGCGGCGGTGCGTTTGCGATTCGGTCACCCAACTTCACTCTGAAGTCTCCACTGACGACGTAGAAAAACTCGTCCTCGGACTGGTGAATGTGTGTGGGTGGTCCGCTCTTGGGCGCAATCGTCTGACGGAACATGCCAAGCGTACCGCCGGTTTGTTCTGACATCGCCAGGACTTCGGTGACATCTTGCTCTCTGCCCCGAGGGCCCGCGAAACGCGGTGCGCTGTCGGGTAGGACAACAAAGCCAGTAGCAGCCAGTAGCCACACCGCGGCCACCACGGCAGGGCCAGAAAGCAGAGTGCCAGCTATCCATGCGACAACGAGCCACGACCGAGAGCCGGCCCATCTATTCATTGGTGCGGGTCCTCCGCGCCGAAAGCGTCGCCTAACGGGTGGCGCGTCAGCGGCGAGCGAGGAGCGGAAGGCGACGAGCGAGTCCGCTGCACCCGCGTGTTAGGCGGCGCCGGGCCTGAGGTGCTGCGCCGAGCCCTTTGGCGGCTCTGAAGCCTAACCATCGCAACGACCATCCTGCACTTCGGCCACGCCTCAATTCAAACCAGGAGGTGCGCACCGGCTTCCTGCCTTATGGCTCTACTCGAGTTGTCTGGAAGGCAACGAGTCTCCAGTTGCCGTACAGTTTCACCCAGACCCGAGTATTGCGGACGTCACCGCTGTACGGCCGTCCGTTGACGATGGTCTTGACAGAAGCCAAGGCGTTCACGACCGCAGTGTCGCCGTAGATTCGTATCTTTCCCTCGCGAACCGTGATCGAGTCATACTTGGTGACGCCCGACTTGAAATTGGCGATCTCCTGGCTTTTCGTGGTCAGCTTGCCATCCCCGTGGATTGCGGTGTAATCGTCAGCGTAGTACTCCTCCATGACGCTCGTATCGCCTTTCAGAATCGCTTCTACGACTCGTCCTTGAAGTGTCTTGATTTCCTGCTCAACCTTTGATGCTGTGGCGTCGGTGGTTTGCGCGACAGCCGTGTCTCCGGCACCCCCAGCCGAGATCATCGACAATAGACATAGCGACAGAATCAGATGTCTCACGCGTTCACTCCTTGCGCCCCACGGCGCCCTCGCCCGCCTAGCGCGTGGCGCGTCAGCGGCTCGCGAAGAGCCGAAGGCGATGAGCGAGTCCGCTGCACGCGCATGTTAGGCCGCTCTCCAATTATCGGCTGTCAGGCGGTGGCTTGCCGGGCCACTTGTACGTGAGGCCAAGCACGCCCGCAATCACCGCGCCAGTCGGGCCAGCGACGAGTAGCGCTACCAATGCTGCAAACAACTCCCCCCCTCGGCCTGAGAAGAGATAGTAGCCGACCAGCGCCCCGACGACGTAGCCGCCGAGGGCACCCGCGATCACTGCAGCCGGTCGAGTCTCAGTCTTCATCGTTTGTTGAGCGGCCTAACGCGTGGCGCGTCGGCGGCTCGCGAAGAGCCGAAGGCGATGAGCGAGTCCGCTGCACGCGCATGGGTCAGGTTGCACCGTGGAGAGCGTTTCCTGCCTGATGCTCCGCTATTCGATCACCCGATCAGCGCGCTTCAGTAGTCCTGGTGGGATCGTCACGCCGAGTGCGCGTGCCACCTCGAGATTGACGACGAACTCCCGTCGAGTGATCACCTCGAAAGGCGTGTCGGCTGGCTTCGCCCCCTTGAGCACCTTGTCAACAACCAGCGGCAGCCTCGGATACGTATCGGCAATGGTTGTGCCAAATGACATCAAGACGCTCGGGTCCGAGACGCCGCCCCAAAACATGGTGGGAATGTGGCGAGCTGTTGCAAGTTCGGCGATGCGTCCTCGATTGAGGATGGCGACGGGAACCTCCATAACCACCAGCACGTCAGCCTTTTCTGCGACGACGGAATCAAGAGCCGCGGCCAAGTCCGGCGTCGGCCCGCGCAGCTTGAGGGTTTGAGCTTTGATGTTCATTGCCGCCGCCGCAGCGTTGTTGTCGCGATCGAGTGGAGCGAACCCGTTGGCGTCTGCACCTGGGATGTCCGCATCGCTCAGAAACGCGACGCGGGCCAGTTTTGGAAACACCTCCTTAAGGATTGCCAACTGTCGTGTCGCCCGCTCGGGATCATGGTTGGTGACTCCGGTGACGTTTCCGCCGGGGCGCGCGAGCGTTGCCGCGGCGCCGATAGCTACAGGATCAGCGACAAGCGCCGCAACGATAGGAATCGTCGTGCTCGCTTTTCGGGCTGCGTCAGTTGGAGGACCTCCGTAGGTGGCGATCAGATCGACGTTTAGGGCAACAAGTTCTGCGGCAAAGCCAGGAAGGCGGTCCAGTTGTCCCTCGGCGAATCGGCTTTCAAAGACGATGTTGGTGCCCTCGAGATAGCCAAGGCTCGCAAGGCCCTTCTTCAACATCTCGAAATCTGGGCCGGGCATCCGGTTGAAGAGCGCGCCTACGCGATAGACTCGCGCTGGTTCCTGTGCCTGACAGATGCCGCCAATTAAGGCAGCGGCAGACGCTACGAGCGCGAGCATGGCAAGTCGCTTGATAGTCAGCATCACGTCGCTCCTGTGCTTCGCGAGAGTGAATCGGTTGTGCGTTGCCGTGGCGGAATCAAGCCCTAACGGGTAGCGGGTCAGTCGGCGAGCGATGAGCCGAAGGCGACGAGCGAGTCCGCTGCGCCCGCGTGTTAGGCATGCTCGCCAGACTCTTCCTTCCGGATCTTGGACTGCCTGCGATTCCAAGACCGAATGCCTAGCGGCAGAACGACAACGTAGGGCAGCCACGGCCAGAACCGTTGGGTAGGCGGCAGGAGCAGGAGTGCGCCGAGAAAGGCCGCCAGAAACACCCATGCGAGGATCGATGCTTTGATCGCGAATGCGCGCTCTCGAGGCCCCCGTGTGTTCTTGATGCTGAAGTACGTGCCGACGATTCCGCCAAGAAGACCCAACACCGATCCGATGATCCCGCCCAACATCCCGATCGTCTCGGCTCTCATGGCTGATCTGGCGTGCCTAACGGGCGGCGCGTCAGCGGCGAGCGATGAGCCGAAGGCGACGAGCGAGTCCGCTGCACGCGCGTGTTAGGCGCGGGCGACGGACACCAGCGGGAAGCGATCGGGATGCTCGATGGACTCAACCGAGAGATCAACATCGAGATCCGGCCAGTAGAGATGGTCTGCCTGAGGCCACTCGACCTTGAGGATCTTGGCAACCGGCGCGCTCTCAAACCAAGGAAAATCCTTGAACGACAGAAATAGCTCCCTGTCGCCAAGGAGGAGCCAGAAGCCCTGCTTCGAGATGTTCGCAACTTCAACCTGGGAAATGCGCGCGCCAAGCTCTTCGGATTTCATCCTGTCGTCTCTCTAAAACCTCTCGAATTCTAGCAATCTCGTGCTCCGGCAGCCCGTAGTTCGCCTGGAGTTCGATCCGAGGCTCCATCCAGAACTTCGCTTCTCCCTGAGCCAACTGGACATGGACGCATCCGGCTCTCTTCGCGTGAGAAGAAAAAGACTCTGATGCCGCCTTCTCGAAAGACCGTAGGGCTCATGCTGTAACGGGTAGCGGGTCAGCGGCGAGCGAGGAGGCGAAGGCGAAGAGCGAGTCCGCTGCATCCGCGTGTTAGGCGCCAGGCTACTTGACCACGGGAGGAGGCGGCGGCACAGCGTTGTGAATCGCTGCCAGCAGCCACTTCCCATCTCGCTTGATCCAGACCCGCGTAAAACTCAGTGTTGCCGGGCCAAGGCGAGACCCAGGTGACTTGACCCAGTCACGACCGGGCACGAACGAAGCGCCCACCGCCTCGAGCTTCAGGTTTCCAACCACGACGACGGTGTCCCCAAAAGAGCGCGCCTGGACTTCTGTCTCTTCCCAGACCGTCCACCGAAACTCCCCGGCCCGGATCATTTCGGCTAGGGGCTTGAAGTAGCTCGCAAGCCATTCGGACCGGCTCTGCACTCGGCCGCCGATATCGGTTTGGACGTACTCCGCAGCCATCAGCGCCTCAATTTGAGCGGTGTCCCCTTGCAAGTTGGCTTTCTCGCGCGCCGCTATGGCCACTTTCAGATCTGGCTCAAGGGTAGCGAGGTCTTTCACCTTCGAGTCTTGCGCCCACGCGGTTCGAATCGCAACGCCGGCCAAAAGGGACACGAGAATCAAGCCGATCCGGCCCCTCCCGGCGCCTAACGGGAAGCCGGTCAGCGGCGAGTGAGGAGCCGAAGGCGACGAACGAGTCCGCTGCACGCGCATGTCAGGCAGCGCCTCCCGAATGGCCACCCTGCCTCAGCAGGGCCGCCGCGGCAAGCCGCTCCCGATGCTTCCGCACAAACCATTCTGCAAGGAGCGGCTGATACTCGCGCTGACGCTCTTCCGGCAGTTGGAAGAAGTCACCGATGACGATGCCGCGACACCGCGGGCTTCCGCATCTGCACGGCCAGCTGCTGCCCCCAGTGATGTTGATCGAGTAATCGCACGTAATCTCCTCACCGGCCGCGATGTCTCTGCGAGCCACCACGAATACCTCGTCTCGATCGTGTAGTAGGTATGCGCTCGGGTCACAGCTGTGGTTGATGTGCCGGTCGGGGAGGCCATAGAGGACAACCTTATCGTCCGGGTAGTCGAGGTGATCGGGCCGCTCTCCCGCATCCTCGCGAAGCGGGGCGTCGGCTGTGATCTCTCGTACGATGTTTACGCGCCGGATGCGCTCCCAGGCATGCAACGAGCGGGTTGCGAAAACCCCTAAGCCTTCGATCGGCGAGGGCCTAACCTCAACGCCGCTCACGGCCCCTCCCGCCGACCTCGCGATGCGCTGCCTAACGGGTAGCGGGTCAGCGGCGAGCGATGAGCCGAAGGCGAAGAGCAAGTCCGCTGCATCCGCGTGTTAGGCGCGCTGTACATCTTGCTGTCCGTCACATCACGATGAACATTCGAATGACGCCCAGTATCAGCACGAGAAGGATCGCCAGCACGAAGATCCACGTCCAACCCCGGAACATCTCCCTGATGCCGGGCATCCGATGACTCGCCTGAGGCTCCCGCGACACCGGCAGGCTCGCGACGAAGCTCTCCGCTCGAGCGACCCATTTGCCCGGCACGGCAATCGCGAAGAAGCTGCCAGGAAGGAGCCCTGGCGCTGGGTTCGCAGGCATGGCGACAGACCAGCCACCCATCGCCGCGATACGCCGGAAATGCGGTATCTGTGCCCGGTCCATTGCCTCTGCCACTAGGTCTGCCTCGTGCAGGAAGGCCGTCCTATACACGACTACTGGATCGTCACTCTCAGCCAAGTCCCTGCCAGAGCCCTCGTCATTCATGGACAAGCGCCTAACGGGTAGCGGGTCAGCGGCGAGCGATGAGCCGAAGGCGAAGAGCGAGTCCGCTGCACCCGCATGTTAGGCGCGGCGCCGGCCATAAATGACAAAGCCGGAAATCATTAACGTCAGAGCGAGCAAGAACCAGACGATGAGAGCAGCGGTAAGCCACACGATGAGAAGATCAGGCCTGAACCGAAGCGGGACCCGCCACGAGGCGCCGCAACCTCTGCACTCGACCCTTGACCGCCAAAACCAGAGCGGAATGTACGTGATGAGCATCAGCGCCATCGTCTTGCGGGGGCCACTCTTGAGGGTCAGATCTACCGATCCGCATGCGACGCACTTCTCGGCATTGGCTTGTTCCGGTTCCACCGGCCAGTCCGTGTCGGCTGTGAGCGCCAGCAGGTCACGCGCCTCCTCGAGATCGACGTCCCGTACGTTGAGGCGTATCCAACGAAGTGCCGTGGACGCAGTCCACACGAGGCCGAGGTAGTAGGTGTCGGCGAGGCTGTTCACGATGCCAGCAGCTTCCAGCGTGGCGCTCGCCACCTCAGCCTCTGCCAGGTCGCGGAACCTCGCGACTACAGCCATAATGCTTCCGACGCGCCTAACGGGTGGCGCGTCAGCGGCGAGCGAGGAGGCGAAGCCGACGAGCGAGTCCGCTGCACCCGCATGTTAGGCCGCGACGCTTAGACCGGTCATCTGGGGAGCACGCAGCGAAACCCCACGGCGCTATATCGATCAGCCGGGGGTATGCGGCCGCGTCTGGATACACGCGTATCGTCGAGCGGGCCGTCCCATGAGTTGCCACGAATGACCCGCTGCGGAAAGTCGGGCTCGGATGCGGCCGGGCCCGATGGGTCGGACTCCTGGCTCCGCCCGTAATATGTCCGATCGAACCAATCTGCTAGCCACTGGCTAACACTTCCAAACAGATCGTATAAGCCCCATGCGTTAGGTCGCTTTTCGCGAACCCGATGAGGAGCGTTACCGTTCTGGAACAGCGCCTTATCGAATGCGTCGCCGTCGCCAACCTTGGCCATGAGGGCGGCCGTGTCGATGTGATGCAGGCCGCTGTTATCGCCGTACCAGGCCATACCATCGAGATCGCCTGAGTGCGCACGAGTGTCACCTGCGCGCGCTGCGTATTCCCACTGCGCTTCGGTAGGTAGTTGACCCCCAGCCCAGGCGCAATAGTCATGCGCTTGAGACCAGTTCATCAACACAGCTGGAATGTCGCCGGCGCCGGCCTCATTCAGGTCGACTCGGCCGTACGGATCGGCGGTGGGCAGCGCTGCCGCTCCGATAGTCCTGCGATAGCGCTTCCACGCATCCACGGTCACGACAGTCTGACCGATCCAGAATCCATTGCTGATCGTCACAGGGTGCGCTGGTTTCTCCTCCGGGTGGCACTCAGCGTCGCCTTGCGAACAGCCCATCGCGAACGTGCCTGGTCTGATCCAGAGGTACACCTGGCCGTCTGTCGGGTTTGCGCGCTGCCGCTCGGCGGCGGCGGGTCGCTCACCAGCTGCGCCGACGGAGACAACCAACAGCAGCATCGCTGCGCACGCCACTGCCTTGATCACGCGGCCTAACGGGTGGCGGGTCAGCGGCGAGTGAGGAGCCGAAGGCGACGAACGAGTCCGCTGCACCCGCGTGTTAGGCCGCCGTCCAACGCCAATTCGACCGACCTCCATCATCGGGCCTATCGCCTTTTCCCCCCGACACCGGGTGCGGCCGC
>DAHUXD010000035.1 GCA_027307335.1 Acidobacteriota bacterium | reverse complement strand
CCGCGAGGCTCGACGCGGAGACGGAGCGCCTCGCCGCGCGCCTCCTCGCGACCGCGCCGGCCGCGCTCGCCGCCGCGCGGGAACTGCTCCGCGCGCCGCGGCGCGAGGCGCTCTCCGGGAGGCTCCCGGCGGCGGAGGACGCGTACCGGCGCCTCGCCGGAGACGCGGACCTCGCGAAGGGCGTCGCCGAATTCGCGAAGGGCCGCTCGCGGTAGGCGCGTCCTCCTCTGCTACATTCCGCGCCATGTCCACCGTCTACTTGAACGGCCGGTTCGTGCCCGAGGCCGAGGCGGGCATCTCGCCGCTCGACCGCGGCTTCCTCTTCGCCGACGCGATCTACGAGGTCGTCCGCTACGACCGCGGCCGGCCCTATCGCCTCGCCGAGCACCTGACGCGCATGCGCGAGGGGCTCGAGGCCATCCGGATCGCCGCGACACCCGACTTCTTCGGACCGGCAGGGGAGAAGCTCCTCGAGGCGAACGGCCTCGCCGACGCCGACGCGTTCGTGTATGCGCAGGTCTCCCGCGGCGCCGCGCCGCGCTACCACGCGTTTCCGCCCGCGGGCACGACGCCGACGGTGTTCGCCTTCGCGCGCCGCGTCGACCCGCCGCCGCCGCCCGAGGGCGGCCGCGCGATCCTGCTGACCGACGAGCGCTGGGGCCGCTGCGACATCAAGAGCGTGATGCTCCTGCCGAACGTGCTCGCCGCGCAGAAGGCGCGCGAGGCGAGGGCGATCGACGCGATCCTCGTCCGCGACGGCTTCGCGCTCGAGGCGACGAAGGCGAACCTGTTCCTCGTCTCGAAGGGCGTGCTGCGGACGGCGCCGAACGGACCGCGCATCCTCCCGGGAGTGACGCGCGGCGCCGCGATCGACGCCGCGAGGAAGATCGGCCTCGCGATCGAGGAGCGCGCGTTCCGCGTCGAGGAGATGTTCTCGGCGCAGGAGGTCTTCCTCGCGTCGACGACGATGTGGACCTACTCGCTCGTCGAGATCGAGGGACGGCCCGTCGGCGGCGGAAAGCCCGGACCGGTGGCGCGCATGATCCGCGAGGCCCTGGTCGAGGAGTTCCGCGGCGCGAGGGTCTAAGAAGACCTCGCACAGTAAAGCCCCTCACCCCGGCCCTCTCCCGGAGGGAGAGAGAGAACAAGAAGTCAGCGCGGGTACCGCGCCTCGATCGTCGAGGAGATCCCGCCGCGCGAGGAGAACGTGCCCGTGATCGACATGCGCTTCGGCCGGCACGCGGCGACGCAGTCCTCCAGGATCCGGTTGACGGCGTTCTCGTAGAAGATGCCGACGTTCCGGTACGCGACGACGTAGAGCTTGAGCGACTTCAGCTCGAGACACAGCCGGTCCGGCACGTAGCGGATCGTCAGGTGCCCGAAGTCCGGCAGCCCCGTCTTCGGACAGATCGCGTTGTACTCCGGGATCTCGACCGTGATCTCGTAGTCCGGATACTGGTTGGGCCACGTCTCGAGCGCGGGCAGCGCCGCGTCGATGCCCGATCTCGCGTGCTCGTCGGTGTATTCCGGCATGGGCGCAGATCCTACCGCGAAGCCTGCTACCATCCTTCCGCCGCCGCATGGAGTGGTTCAAGCACATCTTCCATCAGCTGACCGACGTTGAGACGCTCGTCCGCGTCGGCGGGATCACCGCGATGACGATCATCATCTTCGCGGAGACGGGCCTGCTCGTCGGCTTCTTTCTCCCGGGCGACTCTCTGCTCGTCACCGCGGGTGTGTTCGCGGCGATCGGCCGGCTGAACATCGTGCACCTGAACCTGATCCTGATCGCCGCCGCGATCCTCGGCGACACGGTCGGGTACTGGTTCGGGAGGAAGACGGGACCCGCGCTGTTCCGCCGGCCGAAGTCGCTGCTCTTCAACCCGAAGCACCTGAAGCGGGCCCACGACTTCTACGAGAAGCACGGGGGCAAGACGATCGTGCTCGCGCGATTCATGCCGGTCGTGCGGACGTTCGCGCCGATCGTCGCCGGCCTGGGCAACATGCCCTACCGGCGGTTCCTCTCGTTCAACGTCTTCGGCGGCGCGCTGTGGGTTCTGTCGATGACGCTGATCGGCTACTTCCTCGGCCAGATCCCCGGGGTCAAGGAGCACATCGAGATCGTCATCATCGCGGTCGTGTTCCTGTCGATCCTGCCGGGCATCATCGCGGCGACGAGGGAGTGGCTGAAGGGGAGGAGAGCCGCCGCCTGACTTCGGTCTCCCCTCTCCCTCCGGGAGAGGGGCCGGGGGTGAGGGGCGCGCTTCAGTCGACCGGGCTCACGCGACCGCCGACTTGCCGTGCGGTCTGTCGCTCCGCGGCTCGCCGCGGACGAGCCCGAGCAGGTCCGCGATCTCGTCGCCGTGCGAGCGGTCGTGCTCGGCCATCATGCGCGGGATGTCGGCGAGCGTGACGCGGCCGACGCCCTCCTGCGATGCCGGGCGCTCCCACTGTGCACCCGCGACGCGGCGCAGGCGGTCGAGGTTCGCGGCGCGCGCGCGCTTGAAGGCGGCGATGCCGCGGGCGACGTCCTTGTCCTGGTAGTTGCGGTCCCGCGCGACCTGCTCGCCGTCGAAGTTCTCGAGGCCGGGATTCTCCTCGCCGAGGATGCGCGCGATGCGTGCGCCGTATCCCTCCCGCTCGAGGTCGGCGAGGTGCCACACGTTCTCGACGAACGAGAAGCCGCCGCGACACGGACGCACGCGCGCCTGGCGCGGGGAGAACGAGGCCGCCGCGTGGACGAGGAGAGCGGGTGTGGACTCGAGCGTCAGCAGAAGGGTTTCCAGGTCGCGCCGTGTCATTTTCATCCTCGCTTACCCATACGCTCGTGGGTCTGGAAAGGTTTCGGAAAATACGGTACCCGGGCCACGCCGGATCCATAAACTAGACTGTCCCGATGGGCGTCCAAGAAATCCGCCGGTTCTTCCTGTCGAAGCTTTCCGCGCCCGAGGCACCCCACCGCCCCGATCCCGTCGCGATCGCGGCCTGTGCGCTGCTGCTCGAGATCGCGCACGCCGACGACGTGTTCGCGCCCGAGGAGCGCGAGCGCATCCTGCGCGCGGTCCGCGAGGACCTCGGCGTCCCGGCCGAGGACGTCGACGAAGTCGTGCGTCTCGCCGAGGAGGAGCGGCGCGAGAGTGTCGATCTGTACCAGTTCACGAAGCTCGTGGGCGAAAAGTTCACACGGGCCCAGCGCCTGCGCCTCCTCGAGGTGATCTGGGGCGTCGTGTACGCGGACGGCCAGATGACCGCGGTCGAGAACCAGCTCGCCCGCCGCATCGCCGAGCTCCTCGGCTTCCAGCACCCCGAAGTGCAGGCGGTGCGGGAGAGGGTCAAGCAGGGGGCGTAGGGCCTCGGTCGTTCTGTCGCGCATCGCTCTCGCTGGAACACGGGTCATCCTCGTTTGGGTGCATTTGGATCTGGCGAATTCCGGCTGAGACCCGTACAAACCTTGACGACGACAATGAGCCGAGCGACTCGGGCTCTCCTTTTCCGGGGTGGCGTGTTCGCGAGCGCCGTCGCGTCGGCCGGCGTCGACCTCTGGGGCTACTTCTCACTCCCCGCGATCACCGGCAATCCGAACAACCCCGAGGTCCTCGTGAAGATGCTCGACGGCACGGCCTTGAACGGCAGCTACTGGTTCTTCTACGGCGGTCTGACGAACCTCCAGTACACGCTGACGGTGACCGAGGACGCGACAGGAAAGCAGAAGACCTACACCAATCCCGCCGGCAGCGAGTGCGGCGGGTCGGATACCGCGGCGTTCACGCCTTGAGCGGCCGGTTCTAGGGCTCCGTCAGCAGGTACACCGCGAAGCTCGCCAGCCAGTGCTCGCCGGCGTAGTCGCCGGCGGAGACGCGCGCGAGGCCGGCCGTCTCGTGCGCCGCCGCCGATTTCAGCAGCACCGCGCGCCGCCCGTCGGACGGCAGCAGTGCCGACGCGATGCCGCGGAGCATCCACGCGCGCGATAAGTTCAGGCCGTCGAGGTGGACGAGTTTCGGGTCCGTGGGATCCGTGACGCTCGCCGGCGTCAGTGGAGACGTCTTGCTCCGCGAGAGCTGCGGGAGGAAGCGCTTCAGCCACCGCCCGTACTCCTTGGGCGTCATGACGCGCCGCATCAGGTCCGCCTCGGCGAGGCACGGCGAGAGGAAGTCCTCGCCGGAGGGTTCGTAGGCGAGCGGGCAGGCGCGGTCCTGGCCGTAGTAGTAGCTCGCACGGGAGAGGATCAGCTTCTCGAAGTCGTGCTGCTCCGTCGCGCGTGCGTAGTCGAGCGCCTGGGCGAGCGCGAAGGCCGTGTCGGGGTGGACGCCGCTCCGGATCGGGTGCGTCAGCTTCGGCAGGTATTCCTGGAAGCGCGCGACGACCGCCGACTCGAGCGGCCGGATCCGCTCGCGCCACGCCTTCGACTGCGGGTCGCCGCCGGCCTGCAGCTCGGCCGCGAGGCGGAGCGTCCACGCCCAGCCGTAGGGCCGCTCGAAGGTCCGCGAGGACGTCTTCTCGACGTAGCGCGTCTCGGCCGCGATCGCCGCGTCGGAGAGGTGGGCGTCGAGCGCCTCCTTCGCGCGCGTCGCCGACGGCATTCCGGGCGCGACGCGCAGCAGCCGCGCGAGCAGCCAGTGGCCTTGCACCGACGAGTGCCAGTCGTAGCAGCCGTAGAACGCGGGGTGGTCCGCCTTCGGCGCGCGCACGTCGTCGGCGCTCTCCAAGACCATCTCGGGCTCGTTCGGGAACTCGCGATCGACGCAGGCGAGCGCGAGCTTCGCGAAGCGGTCCGCCGCGGTCGGATCGAGCTCCGCGGCTCGGAGCGGGAGCACGGCGGCCGCGAGCGCCGCCGCCGCGGCGAGGAGGCGCCTCACCCCCTCACCATGGGAGCTTGCGCTTGTCCGGCGGCACGCGCGCGGGCAGCGAGGGCGCCTCGGCGAGGCACCACGCGGCGACGGCCGCCGCGGCCGTGGCGCGGTCGAGGTCCTTCGGGACGATCTTGTCGAACGTGTCGTTGGCGGTGTGGTGGAAGTCGAAGTAGGTCGTGTGGTCCTGGAGGAGCCCGACGACGGGCACGCCGCCGAGGACGAGCGGCGAGATGTCCGCGCCGCCCTCGCCGCCCGCCTCGAGCCCGCCGGCATCGAGGGCGGCGAGGAGCGCGGCGATCTGCGCGAAGAGCGGCTCGGCCGCGGGGCCGGCGTTCCAGCTGATGCCAATCGGGCGGCCCGTCCCGCTGTCCGCCTCGAGCGCCGCGGCGTGGCGCGCCAGCTCGTTGACGTGCGCGGCCGCGTAGGCCTTGCCGCCGGCGAGCCCGTTCTCCTCGTTGGCGTAGAGGACGACGCGCAGGGTCCGTCGCGGCCGCTCGCGCAGGGCGGCGACCTGCCGCGCCGCCTCGATGACGATGCCGCAGCCCGCGCCGTCGTCGATCGCGCCGCGGCCGAGGTCCCAGGAGTCGAGGTGCGCGCCGAGGACGACGATCTCCTCGGGCCGCTCGCGTCCGGGGATCTCGCCGATCACGTTGGCCGACTCCGCGTCGGGGCGCCGGCCGCAGTCGAGCGCGAAGCGGACGCGCACCGGTACGGCGCTTGCGAGGAGGTGCGCGAGGAGGTCGGCGTCGGGGATCGACACGGCGGCGGCGGGGATCCTGGGCGCGCCGTCCTTGTAGGAGAGGTCGCCCGTGTGGGGAAGCCGGTTGTCGTCGGTGCCGATCGAGCGGACGAGCACGCCGACGGCGCCAAGGGCCGCCGCCCGCGACGCCCCGTCGGAGCGGTACACGACGGCCTTTCCGTACCCGGAGCCGTCCCGCGTCCGCTCGGTCGGCACGTCGTAGAAAACGATCCTTCCGCGGACCGCGTCGCGCCGCTTCTCGAGCTCGTCGAACGACGGCACGCGGACGACCTCGGCCTCGAGTCCGTCCGCCGGCGTCGCGATGCTGCCGCCGAGCGCCGTCAGGGCGAGCCGCAGCGACACCGGCGCCGTCACCTCGCCGCTCTCGGAGACGCGGCTCCAGACCGGGACCGTGACCTTCTCCGCGCGGACGTTCGAGAAACCGAGGCTCCTGAGCATCTCGAGCGTCACGGCGACGGCGGCGCGGTCGCCGGGAGAGCCCGCGAGGCGCGGCCCGGCGCGGTCCGTGATCTCCCGGACCCAGTCGGCCGCCTTCGACCCCTCCGCGACGCGATCGCGCAAATCGCTCGCCGTGCGCAGACTCTCGGAGGGCAGCGGTCCCCGGTCGAGAGCCGGGAGACCGAGAGCCGCCAGCACGAGGCCCGTGGCGGCCCCGAGCCGCCGTAATCCGCTCAATCGTTTCCTTTCGTTCGTGTGAAGAATGCTATCAGCGCCCGCGGCGAGAGAACGCCGCGTCGAAGCCGGCGCCGAGGAAACCGAGGGGCCGGCTTCGAAGACAATTTGCCCGCGGCGAGGGAACGCCGCGAAGCTCAAAGCCGGGAGATAGAATCGCCTCCCTCATGGCCATCCGCATGCCCGAACCCGACATCTCGGAGGAGCTCGCTTCCGAGTTCGGCGCCAACGCCAGCTACGTCGCCGAGCTTCTGTCCCGGTTCCGGACGAATCCTTCGTCGGTCGATGACGAGTGGCGCCGCTACTTCCGTGAGCGCTTCGGCGAGCCCGCTCCGGCTCCGGCCGCCCCGCCCGAGCCCGCGCGCCCGATGACCTCCGTTCCGGCCCACGCTCCGGCGCCGGCCCATGCGGCGGCTCCGATCGAGGGAGAGCGCATCCCCATCCGCGGCGGGGCGCTCCGCATCGCCGAGAACATGGCGGCGAGCCTCGAGGTTCCGACCGCGACGACGCAGCGGCAGGTGCCGGTCAAGCTCGTGGACGAGAACCGGCGGCTGATGAACGACTACCGCGCCGCGACCGGGCAGCCGAAGGTCTCGTTCACGCACCTGATCTCCTGGGCGATCATCCAGGCGCTGAAGGCGTTCCCCGGGATGAACGACGCCTTCGATGCGTCCGGCCCCGAGCCCGCTCGCGTGCGCCGCGACCGCGTGAACTTCGGGCTCGCCGTCGACGTGACGAAGGGCGACGGCAGCCGCACGCTCCTCGTCCCGAACGTCAAAGGCGTCGAGGCGATGACGTTCGCCGGGTTCGCCGCCGCGGCCGACGACGTCGTCACGCGCGCGCGCACCGGCAAGATCAAGCTGTCCGACTTCGAGGGCACGACGATCTCGCTGACGAACCCGGGCACGCTCGGCACGACGGCGTCGGTGCCCCGGCTGATGGCCGGGCAGGGCGCGATCATCGCGACCGGCGCGATCGAGTACCCGGCCGAGTTCTCCGCGATGGCGCCGGCGACGCTGTCCCGCCTGGCCATCTCGAAGGTGGTGACGTTCACCTCGACCTACGATCACCGCATCATCCAGGGCGCGGAGTCGGGCGCGTTCCTCGCGCGCGTCGAGGAGCTCCTCCTCGGCAAGCACGGGTTCTACGAGGGCGTGTTCGCGGACCTCGCGATCCCGTTCCGGCCCTTCCGCTGGGAGCCGGACCGCAACCCGCCGCTCCTCGCCGACGGCCACACCGACGAGATCGCGAAGCAGGCGCGCGTCCTCGAGCTCATCAACGCGTACCGCGTGCGCGGCCACCTGATCGCCGACATCGATCCGCTGCGCTCGCGGTCGATCGCGCACCACCCGGAGCTCGACCTCGAGACGCACGGCCTGACGATCTGGGACCTCGACCGCGAGTTCTGGACCGGGGGACTCAAGGGCGGCGACCGGCTGCCGCTGCGCGAGATCGTCGCGGTGATGCGGCGCGTCTACTGCGGCAAGATCGGCACCGAGTACCGCCACATCTCGAGCCCCGACGAGAAGTACTGGGTGCGGGAGCGCATCGCGGCGGCGACCGCCGGCGACCCGCCGCTGCCGGCAGAGCTCCGCAAGGCGCTGCTCGTCAAGCTCATCGCCGCCGAGGAGTTCGAGCGCTTCCTCGGCACGAAGTTCCTGGGCCAGCGCCGCTACTCCGTCGAGGGCGTCGACACGACGATCCCGCTCCTCGACCGGCTCGTCGAGGGCGCCGCCGCGCGCGCGATCGACGAGGTCGTGATCGGCATGTCGCACCGCGGCCGCCTGAACATCCTCGCGAACGTCGTCGGCAACTCGGCCGAGCGGATTTTCAGCGGGTTCGAGGGCGTCGTTCACCCGGACTTTCCGGCGGACGAGGGCGACGTGAAGTACCACCAGGGCGCGAAGACGGTGCGCCGCTCCGAGTCGGGCCGCGACGTCGCGGTGCAGGTCGAGTCGAACCCGTCGCACCTCGAGGCGGTCGACGCCGTCGTCGAGGGCGTCGCGCGCGCGAAGCAGGAGCGCACCGCCGGCCACGGGCCCACGGCGTGGAAGCGCGTCCTGCCGGTGCTCCTTCACGGCGACGCGGCGTTCGCCGGACAGGGCATGGTCGCGGAGGTGCTGAATCTCGCCCAGCTGCCCGGCTACCGGACGGGCGGCACGATCCACGTCGTCGTCAACAACCAGATCGGCTTCACGACGCCGCCCTCGAAGGGCCGCTCGTCCGAGTACTCGACCGACGTCGCGAAGATCAACCAGGTCCCGATCTTCCACGTCAACGCGGACGATCCCGAGGCGGCCTGCCGCGTCCTCGAGATCGCGCTCGACTACCGGCAGAAGTTCCACAAGGACGTCGTCATCGACCTGATCGGTTTCCGCCGCCACGGTCACAACGAGGGCGACGAGCCGACGTACACGCAGCCCGTGATGTACCGCGCGATCGAGGCGCACCCGGGGGTCCGCGCGCTGTACGCCCGCCGGCTCGTGCGCGAGGGCGTGCTGACGGAAGGGGAGGTCCGGGAGCTCGAGGCGCGGCAGCTCGCCGAGTACGAGGCGGCGCTCGAGGCGGCGAAGAAGGCGGCGCAGCGCCCGCGACCGGCCGCGCCGGCGCCCTCCGGCTCCGACACCGGCGTCGTCGAGCTCGAGACCGGCGTGCCGCGCGAGACGCTCTCCCGCATCGGGCGCGTCCTCACGACCGTGCCGTCCGGCTTCCACCTCAATCCGAAGATGGTCCAGCAGCTCGCGCGCCGCGGGAAGATGGCCGAGGGCGCGCTCCCGCTCGACTGGGGCACGGCCGAGGCGCTCGCGTTCGGCTCGCTGCTCCTCGAGGGAACGCCCATCCGCGTCAGCGGGCAGGACTCCGCGCGCGGCACGTTCTCGCACCGGCACGCGCTCCTCTACGACAGCGTGACGGGCGAGGCGTGGGGGCCGCTCGCGACGCTCGATCCGAAGCAGGCGCCGTTCGAGGTCTCGGACAGCCCGCTCTCGGAGTTCGCCGTGCTCGGCTTCGAGTACGGGTACAGCGTCGAGTGGCCCGAGGCGCTCGTCCTCTGGGAGGCGCAGTTCGGCGACTTTGCCAACGGCGCCCAGGTGATCGTCGATCAGTTCGTCGCGTCCGCGGAGGACAAGTGGCGGCAGACGACGCGCATGGGGATGCTGCTGCCGCACGGGTCCGAGGGGCAGGGCCCCGAGCACTCGAGCGCGCGCATCGAGCGGTACCTGCAGCTCGCGGCCGACGGCAACGTCCAGGTCGTCAACGCCACGACGCCCGCGCAGTACTTCCACCTCCTCCGGCGCCAGATGCGCCAGCCGCAGGCGAAGCCTCTCATCCTGTTCTCGCCGAAGAGCCTGCTGCGTCTCCCCGCCGCCGCCTCGCCGCTCGACGCCCTGACGAGGGGCGGCTTCCGCGCGGTGCTCGACGACCCGGAGGTCTCCGACCGCGGCGCGGTCGAGCGCGTGCTCTTCGGTTCGGGGAAGGTGTACTACGACCTGCGCGCGGAGCGCGAGAAGCGCGGCGACCGCCGTACGGCGCTCGTGCGCGTCGAGCAGCTCTATCCGTTCCCGGAGGCGCGGCTGTCGGAGATCGCGGCGGGGTACCCGCGCCTCTCGGACGCGGTCTGGGTGCAGGAGGAGCCGAAGAACATGGGCGCGTGGTCGTTCGTGCGCGAGCGGTCCGCCGGCTTCCTCGGACCGAACCGGATGCTCCGCTACGTCGGCCGCGCGGCCTCGCCGTCGCCCGCGACCGGCAACGCGGGCGTCCACAAGCGCGAGCTCGAGCAGTTCCTCGCGGAAGCGTTCGCCGTTTGACTCCGGCGGCGGGGCCGCCGCCTCGGGTGCTGAAAATCGAATCGACAGGAGCAGGGACATGACCCCCTTCGAGCTGGAAGTCTCCGAAACCCGGAAGTGGTTCGAGGGCCCGCGCTTTTCGGGCATCACGCGCCTGTACACGGCTCGACAGGTGGTCGAGCAGCGCGGCACGATCGGCCACGACTACACGGTCGCCCGCGAGGCGGCCGAGGCCTTCTACGCGCGCCTCCGCGAGCTGTTCCGGAAGAGGGAGAGCATCACGACGTTCGGTCCCTACTCGCCGGGCCAGGCCGTCGTCATCAAGCGCATGGGGATCGAGGGGATCTACCTCGGCGGCTGGGCGACCTCGGCGCGCGGCTCGACGACCGAGGACCCGGGTCCCGATCTCGCCAGCTATCCGCTCTCGCAGGTGCCGGACGAGGCGGCGGTGCTCGTGCGCGCGCTCCTGACCGCGGACCGCAACCAGCACTACCTGCGCCTGCACATGACCGACAAGCAGCGCGCGGCGACGCCGCCCGCCGACTTCCGGCCGTTCATCATCGCGGACGCCGACACGGGTCACGGCGGCGATCCGCACGTCCGCAACCTGATCCGACGTTTCGTCGAGGCGGGCGTTCCGGGATACCACATCGAGGACCAGCGGCCGGGCACGAAGAAGTGCGGGCACCAGGGCGGCAAGGTTCTCGTGCCCGAGGACGAGCAGATCAAGCGCCTGAACGCGGCGCGTTTCCAGCTCGACGTGATGCGCGTGCCGGGGATCATCGTCGCGCGGACCGACGCGGAGGCGGCGAACCTGCTCGAGGGCCGCGGCGACGAGCGCGACCAGCCGTTCATCCTCGGCGCGACCAACGTGAGCCTGCCGTCGTACAAGGCGGCCTTCCTCGCGCTGACGAAGCGCTTCTACGATGCGGGCGTCGCGGCGCTGAACGGGCACCTGCTCTACAGGCTCTCGGACGAGGAGTACCGCGCGGCCGACGCCTGGCTCGACAAGAAGGGCCTCGGGAAGGAGATCGCCAGGGGCGCGGAGGCGTGCCGGAAGGACGAGGGCCTGGTCGAGAAGGCGTTCGACGAGGTCGCGTCGAAGCTCCTCGACGTCTGGGAGGACGACGCGGGGCTCGAAACCTACGGCGAGGCCGTCGCCGAGGTCCTCGAGTTCCGCGCGAGCGAGGGCGAGTCGCTCGAGATGCCGGTCGCGCAGTGGCGCGAGTTCGCGAAGACCGCGTCGCTGTGGGTCGCCAAGGAGAAGGCGCGCGCGCTCGGGATCCAGATCATCTGGGACTGCGAGCACGCGAAGACGCCCGAGGGCTACTACCAGATCCGCGGCGGCATCCCGTTCGCGATCGCGAAGTCGCTCGCGGCGGCGCCCTTCGCCGACCTCCTGTGGATGGAGACGAAGACGGCCGACCTCGCCGACGCGAAGCAGTTCGCCGACGCGATCCACGCCGTGTTCCCCGACAAGATGCTCGCGTACAACCTCTCGCCGTCCTTCAACTGGGACTCGACCGGGATGAGCGACGAGGACATGAAGCGCTTCCCGGCCGAGCTCGGGAAGATGGGCTTCGTCTTCAACTTCATCACCTACGGCGGCCACCAGATCGACGGCGTCGCGGCCGAGGAGTTCGCGACCGCGCTGAAGCAGGACGGCATGATGGCGCTCGCCCGCCTGCAGCGGAAGATCCGGCTCGTCGAGTCGCCCTACAAGACCCCTCAGACGCTCGTCGGCGGCCCGCGGGTCGACGCCGCGCTCCTCGCGTCCTCCGGCCGCACCGCGACGACGAAGGCGATGGGCAAGGGCTCGACGCAGCACCAGCACCTGATCCAGACCGAGGTGCCGAAGAAGCTGCTCGAGGAGTGGCTCGCGATGTGGGGCGAGCACTACAACCTCCCGTACAAGCTCGGCGTGAAGCTGCTGCCGCAGCGCGCCGGCTCGGAGCTCCTCGAGCTGACGATCGGCTCCGACGGCCACGACAAGTTCGCCAACGTCGTCTTCGCGCCGATCCAGGACCGCCGCGGCCGGCACATCCTCTCCGTGCGCGACCAGAACACGTTCGAGGAGACGCTGCGCAAGAAGCGCCTGATGACGCTCGTGCACCTGTGGCTGATCCACCGCTACAAGGCGGACTCGGTCCACTACGTCACGCCGACCGAGGACAACCAGTACCAGGCGTCGAAGATGAAGTCCCACGGCCTCTTCGCGCACGTCAACACCGAGGTGGGACAGATCATCGTCACGGAGGTCGACCACGCCCGCGTCGGGCAGCTGCTGGCCGCCGACCGCGCCGCCCTCTGGAAGCTCATCCGGAAGGAAGGGTGAGCGCCCCTCGAGGCTCGGCCCCGTGGACGGCCGCGGCGCTCCTCGCCGCGATCGCCTGCGCGCGTCCGGCCGCGGCGCCGCCGCCGGCCGGAGGCATGCTCGAGAAGGAGGCCCTGAAGCTCATTGCCCGCGCCGACGACGCCTGGATGCGCAAGGACGCGGCCGCGGTCGGAAAGCTGCTCGCCCCGGAGTACGTCTACTTCACCTCGAAGGGCGGCGTGTGGGACCTCGCGTCGGTCCGGACCCTGCTCGCTTCGCCGGACTACCGGCTCGACCGCAGCCGTCGCGACGACGTGAAGGCGTATCGCCACGACTCGACCGTCGTCGTCAGCACGCACTGGACGGGCGCGGGCGTCTTCGACGGGAAGCCGTTCACGGACGACCAGCGCTGCAGCGTCGTCGTCGCGTTCGCCGGCGGCTCCGGCCGGATCCTGTCCGAACACTGCACGAACATCCCTCCTCCCTCTCCCTCCGGGCGAGGTCCGGAGTGAGGGGAGTGATCTAGCCGCGGCGTTCGCTATCCCGGCAGCTTCGCCGCGAGCACGTCGATCTTCTCGATCTGCGGCGGCTTCGCGAGGAGGTCCGCCGCCTTCGCCATCAGGGCCGCCGCGACGCGTCCGGACAGATGGGCCTGCCGCCCGGCCTCGTCCGCGAACGCGTCGAAGATGCCGAATGTCGAGGGCCCCATCCGGATCGCGAACCACGCCGTCGTCGCCGGCTCCTCCCGGACGATCGCCAGCCCTCCCTTCAGGAAGGCCTCGACCTCCTTCTCCTTGCCGGGTTTCGCATCGAGTCGGACGTACAGGGCCACGGTCACCATGTCGGTCTCCTTTTCGGAATTCGATGATTCGCGGGTGACGCCGGTTTCACTTGTCACGACGAGCGTCGCCGGCCGGAGAGGGCCCATCGTGAGAAGAGCGAGAAAGGACGCTGCAACCGGCGAGCCAACGCTCTCGACCCGCGTCGAGGCCGTCGTCGGGCCTGTCAGGACCGGTGGCGATCGAGAATGTCCTGGATCTCTTCCATGGAAAACCTGTTGAGACCGATGATCTTCGCCTGATCCCGGAACGCGGGAGGCACGATGCGGCGCGCCTCGTCCTTGTTGCCGACGTCCACGATCAGCCACGCCTTGTGGTCCTTGTCCCGGCACCCCCAGTCGGCGTTGCTCAGGAAATGGGATCCGCTCTTCAGGAAGACGTCGACGACGCGCGCGCACGCGACCGTCTCCGCCTCGTGCGGCACCTCGATGAGGAACTTCGGCATGCGCCGTCTCCTTGTCCTAGCCCTTCTTCGGCCTGAGCGCGTCGAAGCCGGCCTTGAGCTTCTCGCGCGGCACCCTGCGATAGTCGCTGAACTCGCCGGCGCCGGCGAGCCACTCGCCGCCGTCCATCGTGACGCAGTCGCCGGTCTGGTACGGGCAGAGGTCCGACAGCAGGAACGCCGCGAGGTTCGCGATCTCGCGCGTCTCGCCGAAACGGCCGAGCGGGATGCGGGCGAGCGCGGCGCGCTGCGTCTCGGGCGTCGGCATCAGACGCGAGAAGGCGCCCTCGGTCGGGATCGGGCCGGGCGCGATCGCGTTCAGCCGGATGCCCGCGTGCCCCCACTCGACCGCGAGCGAGCGCGTCATCGCGAGCACGCCCGCCTTCGCGCACGCGGACGGAAGCGCGTAGGCGGTGCCCGTCCACGCATACGTCGTGACGATCGAGACGACGGCGCCCGGCGCCTTCCGCTCCATGAGCTGACGCCCGAAGGCGAGCGTGCAGTGGACGGTCCCGTGGAGCACGGTCTTCACCACGGCGTCGAATCCGTTCGGCGTCACGGTCTCGGAGAACGCGAGGAAGTTGCCGGCGGCGTTGTTGACGAGTCCGTCGAGGCCGCCGAAGCGCTCGGCGGCCGCGGCGACGAGCCCCGCGGCCTGCTCCGGCTCGCGGATGTCGGCGGGGAAGGGCGCGGCCTCGCCGCCTTCGCGCGCGGACGCGGCGATCTCCTTCGCGGCGGCCTCGAGGCGGTCGCGCCGCCGCCCGGCGATCGCGACCTTCGCGCCGTGCGCGGCGAACGTCGAGGCCATCGCGAGGCCGAGGCCGGACCCGCCGCCCGTCACGAGGATCGCGCGGCCGGCGAGCAGCCGGGGGTCGAAGCCGCTCTCGGTCATTTCAGGTACTCGTCGAACCAGGCCACCGTCCGTTCCTGGATGTCGAGACGGTGGTCGGCGCGGCGGATGCCGTGGCCCTCGCCCGGGTAGATCACGAGTTGGCTCGGCACGCCGAGCGACTTCAACGCGTGCCAGAACTCGTAACCCTGCGGCGTCGGCACTTCCGAGTCGCGGTCGCCGTGGAGCACGAGCGTCGGCGTCTTCACGTTCTTGATGAACTCGATGGGCGAAGACTTCGCGTACACCTTCGGGTCGTCGTACACGGAGGCGCCGAAGAAGGGCAGCATCCACGTGTCGATCCGGTTCTGCCCGTAGTAGCTCTGCCAGCTGACGATGCCGGCGCCCGCCACGGCCGCGGCGAAGCGGTGCGTCTGCGTCACGGCCCACATCGCCATGTAGCCGCCGTAGCTCCAGCCGCCGATGCCGAGCCGCTGCGGGTCGATCGGCGCCGTCTTCAGCGCCGCGTCGACGCCGCTCATGATGTCGCGCAGGTCGCCGCCGCCGAAGTCCTTGACGTTGCCCTGCACGAACGCCTCCCCGAAGCCGTAGCTGCCTCGCGGATTCGGGAGGAACACGAAGTAGCCCTGAGACGGAAGGATCGCGTTCCAGCGCGAGGGCCAGGAGACGCTCTGCGCCCCGGAGGGTCCGCCGTGCACGACCGTGATCATCGGGTATCGCTTCGCGGCATCGAAGTCGAGCGGGTAGAGCAGCCAGCCCTGGACCGACCGGCCGTCGCTGTCCCACCGCAGGCTCTTCGCCGGACCCCAGAGTCTCTTCGCCCCGGCATTGACGGAGGACAGGGCCTTCCATTCGCCGAGCTCGCCCGCGCACGCCTCGGGCGCGCGCTCGAACGAGGAGAGGATCACCGCGGAGTTCTCGCCCTCTCGCGCCGGCGCGAAGTGCTCGATTCCCTCCGCGCCCGCCCACTGGCTCGCGACCTTGCCGTCGCGCGGGTTCACCGTGGCCACGCCCTCGCCGCCCTCGAGGTGTCCCGTGAACAGGATCTCGTCGCCGCTCCGGAAGAAGAGCGCGCGCGCCGACAGAGCCATGCCGGGGGTGAGGTCGCGCGCGTCGCCGCCGCCGGCCGGCACGAGCCACACGTCGCCGCCGGTCGAGCCCTCGTCGCTCATGATCCCGTGGATCACCGCGATCGAGCGGCCGTCGGGGGAGAAGCGCGGACAGGCGATCTGGAGCGCCGGCTTCCAGATCGAGCGGGTCTCGCCGCTGTGCGCGTCGATCCGATAGAGCTCGGCGATCCAGTAGTTGTTGGTGCCCGAGCCCTTCGCCGCCTCGGCGGCGAAGGCGCTCCCGTCGGCGGACCAGTCGTAGTCGTAGACGTAGAGATCCGCCGGGGAGACGATCCGGACGCGGCCCGTCGCGGCGTCGGCGACCGCGATCCGCCTCTCCTCGACCTTCTCCGCCACGACGCCGGCATCCGGCTTGTACGCGACGAGCGCCCCGGTCTCCTGCGCCGAGTTCTCGACGAACAGGAAGGCGACCGCGCGGCCGTCCGCCGACCACAGCAGGTGGTCGAGCTGTCCCTTGACCTGCGTCAGCCGGCGCGCCGCGCCGCCCGCGGCGGGCGCGAGATAGATCTCCTGCTGCCCCGGCGAGCCGGCGTCCGAGAGGAACGCGATCGTGCGCGAGTCGGGGGAGAAGGCCGCTCCCCACTCCCGGTGCGGCTGGCCGTCCTGCGCCGCCGTCACCCGATGGGCCGCGCCGCCGTCGACGCCGCGCACCGAGATCTCGCCGAGCGTCTCCGTTCCGTCGGGGGCGGCGGCCCGGACCGTCCACGCCGCGCGCTCGCCGTCCGGCGAGATCGCTGCGTCGCGGAAGCTGCGGATCGTCTGCTGCGCGGCGAAGGCCTGCTTGACCGAGAGGCGGGGCGAGGCGGAGGCGGCGGGAAGGGCCAGGACGGACGCGAGGGCCAGGTGGAGCACGAAATTCACCTCCCAACCAGGCAGGGGTCAGACCCCCTTCGGGGGTCAGACCCCACTCTCAGGTGAGGTCGATCCAGATCGACTTCACCTGCGTGTACTCCTCGAGCGCGTAGTGCCCGCGCTCGCGGCCGAAGCCGGACTCCTTGTAGCCGCCGAACGGCAGCCCCGGGTCGTAGTAGTTGTACGCGTTGACCCAGACGGTGCCCGCCTTGAGGGCTCTTGCCGTGCGCAGCGCCTTCTTGATGTCCTTCGACCACACCGCGGCCGCGAGGCCGTAGATCGTCGAGTTCCCGATCGCCACGGCCTCCGCCTCGTTCTGGAACGTGAGCGTCGCGAGGACGGGGCCGAAGATCTCCTCGCGCGCGATCGTCATCTGCGGCGTCACGCCGTCGAAGACCGTCGCCTCGAAGAACGCGCCCTTGCCGCCGATCGAGACGGGGTTGCCGCCCGCGACGAGCCTCGCGCCTTCCTTCTTCCCGCTCTCGACGTAGCGCGCGACGTTCTGGCGCTGCTTCTCCGAGACGAGCGAGCCGAGGCGCGTCTTGGGGTCGAGCGGATCGCCCGGCGCCATCTTCTTCGCGCGCTCCGCGACCTTCTCGAGCAGCGCGTCGTGGATCGACGCCTCGACGAGGAGGCGCGAGCCCGCCGAGCACAGCTCGCCCTTGCCGTAGAAGATCGCGTTGATCGCTCCCTTCGCGGCGGCGTCGAGGTCCGCGTCGGCGAAGACGACGTTCGGCGACTTGCCGCCGAGCTCCATCGAGACCCGCTTGACGGTTCCGGCGGCGGCGCGGAGGATCGACTTGCCCGTCTCGGTCTCGCCGGTGAACGAGATCTTGTCGATGCCGGGGTGTTCGGCCATCGCCTTGCCGACGACGGGGCCGGGACCCGGCACGACGTGGAAGGCGCCCGGCGGCAGGCCCGCCTCGGCGAGGAGCTCGGCGAACATGAGAGCGGTCAGCGGCGTGACCGACGCCGGCTTCAGCACGACGGCGTTGCCGAGCGCGAGCGCCGGCGCGATCTTCCACATCGCCTGGAGGAGCGGGAAGTTCCAGGGCGTGATCGCGCCGACGACGCCGATCGGCTCGCGCACCGTCATCAGCATCGCGTCGGGGCGCGCGGGGAACGTGTCGCCGTAGAGCTTGTCGGCGTACTCGCCGAAGTAGGACAGGCACTCCGCGGCCGCCGGCATGTCGATCTTGGCGGACTCGAAGATGGGCTTGCCGTTGTCGAGCGTCTCGACGCGGCCGAACTCCTCGGCGGCGCCGACCAGGAGCTCCGCGGCGCACTGGAGGATGCGGCCGCGCTGGCGCGGCTTCATCGCGGCCCAGGGGCCGCCGTCGATCGCCCGGCGCGCGGCGGCGACCGCGCGGTCGAGGTCGTCCGTGCCGGCCTCGGCGACCTCGGCGATGGTCTCGCCGGTCGCGGGGTTGACGGTCGCGAAGCGCCGGCCCGAGGCGGAGGGGACGAACGCGCCGTCGATGAAGAGGTCGGTCTTGAAGCTGGTCATCGCTTTGTAAGTAAGGACGCCGGGGTCAGACCCCCTGCGGGGGTCAGACCCCGCTTTACTTACCCTTGAACTTCGGGACGCGCTTCTCCTGGTTCGCCGCGATGCCTTCCTTCGCGTCCTCGCTCTGGAAGAGCAGCTGCTGGAGCTCGCGCTCGACCGCGAGCGCCGACTCGAGCGGGAGGTCCCAGCCCGACTGCACCGAGCGCTTGATGCGGCCGACGGCCTTCGAGGCCTTGTGCGGCGGCACGAACTGGCGCGCGTAGTCCATCACCTGCTGCCACCAGTCCTCGGGCGTGGCGTCGATGACCTGGTTGACGAGGCCGAGGTCGAGGGCCTCCTCGAACGAGAACGTGTTGCCGGTGACCATCAGCTCGATGGCCTTCGACTTGCCGACCATCTTCGCCAGGCGGGTCGTGCCGCCGGTGCCGGGGAGCACGCCGAGCGTCACCTCGGGCAGGCCGATCTTGCCCGCGTCCTTGCGCGCGATGCGCAGGTCGGCCGCCATCGCGATCTCCATGCCGCCGCCGACGGTGTGGCCGTTCAGCGCGGCGATGACCAGCTTCGGCGTGTGCTCGAGGCGCAGGAGCGTCTCGTTCGCGTGGAGGCAGAAGAAGTACTTGAACCCCGGCGTGACCGCGTTGAGCATCCCGATGTTCGCGCCGGCCGAGAAGAAGCGGTCGCCCTTGCCGCGCAGGACGATGACGTGGACGTCGTCGTCGAAACGCGCCTTCAGGATCGCGTCGTCGAGCTGCCGGTTCAGCGCGTAGGTGTAGGTGTTCGCGGGCGGATCGTCCATCTCGATGACGGCGATGCCGTCCGCCGCGCGGTAGTGGACGATCTCCGTGTCGTAGGACGGGCTCGTCCAGTCGCGGGTCTTCGTGGGGGTGCTCATGCGGGCCTCCTGAACTGCTTTCGAGCGCGCGATCCTATCAGGAATCCGCCGGATGTAGACTCGGGGCCATGGTCCGGCCCGAGCCGCCGAGGAGCCGTTTCGGCCTGAGCCGGCGCGCGTTTCTCGCGACGACGGCCGCCGGTCTCGCCGGCGCCGCCATCGGGGCAACGCCGCCCCGGCCTCGCATGCTCCAGATGAACGGCTACCCGCTCGACGCGGAGACGCCGCTCGACCTGCTCGGCCGGAGCTACCTGACGCCGAACGACCTCTTCTACGTGCGGCACCACTGGAATCCCACGATGCCCGACCCCGCGACGTGGGTGCTGAAGGTCGAGGGCGAAGTCGAGAAGCCGCTCGCGCTCTCGCTCGCGGACCTGAAGGCGCTGCCGCGCGCGTCGGCGACCTGCGTGCTCCAGTGCGCGGGCAACGGCCGCGCGTTCCAGCGCCCCGTCGTTCCCGGCGTGCAGTGGCGCTACGGCGCCGTCGGCAACGCGAAGTGGACCGGAGTGCGCGTCAAGGACGTGCTCGAGCGCGCGGGCCTGAAGGCCGGAGCGAAGCACCTGCACACCTTCGGCGCCGACGCGCCGCCCGAGAAGGTGCCGCCGTTTCACCGCAGCCTCGAGCTCGAGAAGGTCCGCGAGGACGGGATCATCGCGTTCGAGATGAACGGAGAGCCGCTGCCGCCGCTCCACGGCGCCCCGGCGCGGCTCGTCGTGCCGGGCTGGGCCGGCGACCACTGGATGAAGTGGCTCGGCCGGATCAGCCCGCAGGCGGCGCCGCAGACCGGTTTCTACATGGACGTGGCCTATCGCTGGCCGAACGCCCCGGGAGAGCCGGGGATCGCATTCAAACCGGAAGAGATGCACTCGCTCACCGAGCTCTCCGTCAAGTCGACGATCACCGAGGCGCCCAAGAGCGCCCGCGTCGGCCACGCCGCCACGCTCCGCGGCGTCGCGTTCTCGGGATCGCCGGACGTCGCGAAGGTCGAGCTCTCCGACGACGGCGGCGCGACGTGGGCGCCCGCGACGCTCGGGCGCGACCACGATCCGTACGCCTGGCGCCTCTGGTCGTTCGCGTACACGCCGAGGAAGCCGGGAAGGGCGACGCTCCTCGCCCGCGCGACCGACAGCCGGGGGAGCGTGCAGCCGAAGGACCCGGTCTGGAACCAGAGCGGCTACCTGCACAACGGCTGGCAGTCGGTCGACATCGAGGTGGGCGAGTGAAGGGCGCGCGCCGCGTCGCGGGTGCGCTCGGTCTCGCGCTCGGCGCGCTGATCCTCGCCGGACCGGCGCCGAACGTGATCGACGAGAAGCCGCTGCCGGCGCTCGGCGCCGAGCTCGGCGCGTTTCCCGAGGGGCCGATGAAGGCCCTCGCCGACCAGGCGTGCCTGCACTGCCACTCGGCGGACATGGTCCGCCAGCAGCGCCTGACCGAGAAGCAGTGGACGGCGGAGGTCAACAAGATGGCCGGCTGGGGCGCGGCCGTCCCCGAGGAAGAGCGCGCGGCGCTGGTCGCGTACCTCGTCGAGCACTTCGGACCCGGCAACGACTCCTTCCGGCCCGTGGAGGCGCGGCCGGTCGGGAAGTAGGGCGCGGAACGCCCGCGCCGATCCGACTCGGCTAGCGCCGGTCTCCGGCCTCCGCGTGGCGCGTCGGGTCGACCCAGCCGCTCGACCCGTCGGGATGGAACTCCTTCTTCCAGATCGGGACGGTCGCCTTCACGCGGTCGATCGCCGCGCGGCACGCGGCGAACGCCTCGGCGCGGTGCGGCGCGACGGCGGCGATGGCGACGGACGGTTCGCCGACGGAGAGCCGGCCGACCCGATGTTTCATCCGCACGCGCGCGTCGGGGAACTCGCGAAGCAACGCGTCCGCGATCCGTCCCATCTCGGACTCGGCCATCGGCCCGTACGCCTCGTACTGAATCGCGACGGTCGGCCGCCCCTCGTTGTGGTCCCGGACCACGCCGACGAAGAGGCAGAGCGCGCCGTCTCCGGAGCGCGCCTCGGCGAGGAGCGCCGCGACGTCGATCGGCGCGTCGGTCAGGTAGGGCATGGCTCAACCAACCCCCTCACCCCTGCCCCTCTCCCGGAGGGAGAGGGGTTCGCGCTTCGATGGTCCATGCTCAGCCTCCCGCGACCGGCGGCAGGAAGGCCACCTCGTCGCCGTCGCGGAGCACGGTCTCGGACGGCACGTACTCGCGGTTGACGGCGGCCGGCGGCGGCGAGGGAAAGCGCCCGAAGAGGGGGACCTCGCGGGACAGCGACGCCCACAGCTCGCGCACGCGGGTCCCGTCGGCGATCTCGCGGGTCTCCCGGTCGCGTCCGATGGCATCCCGAAACGAGGCGAAGTGCAGCAGCTCGATCCGCATGGAAACGCGAGTCTAAACGGGCCGCTGCCCGATGGATACGGGCACCCCTTGACACTGACTGACCGGTCGGTTAGATTGCCTCCCATGGTCAGGACGTCGCATGCGACCGAGTCCGAGCGCCGGCTGGTGCTCTTGAAGTCCGCCTTCCGCGAGGTCGCGGAGAAAGGCTTCTCCGAGGTCACCCTCGACGACATCGCGCGCCGCGCGGGCGTGTCGAAGGGCGTGACGCTCTACTACTTCGACTCGAAGGAGGAGCTCTTCCGCGAGCTCTTCTCCTGGCTGATCGATTCGATCCACGCGCGCATGCGCGAGGCGGTCGCGGCCGAGACCGACCCGATCGAGCGCATCCGCGCGCTCGTCGCGCTGATCTTCCCGTCGCCGTCCAAGAATCGCGCGTTCTTCCGCGCGTTCGTCGACTTCTGCGGTCTCGCGGCGCGCCGGGAAGCGTTTCGCGAAGTCAACGAGCGGTTCTACGCGGGCTGTCGCGCGATCGACGGCGGCATCGTCGAGGACGGCATGCGCAAGGGCGTCTTCGCGGTGCGCGACCCGCGCGAGGCGGGGTCGACCATCCGCGCGATCTTCGACGGACTGATGATGCAGTGGCTGGCGGAGCGGGACCTCGAGGCGAGCTTCCCCGCGTACCGCGAACGTTGCGAGCGCCAGATCCTGACCTATCTGCTGCCGGCGACCCCGGGGAAGGGAGAGAGACGATGAGGCGATCGGCCGAGGAGTGCTCCCGAGACCTGAACGGGCGCGTCGGTCTTTTTCGCCGGTTGGCCCTCGCCGTGCTCGGCCCATCCGGCGACGCGGCGTCCCCTCGCCGCGAAAGGTGCGCGAACGAAGGCTGCATCCGTCCCGTGGAGCGCGGGGAAAGGTGGTGTTCGACGTGCGGCCTGGACCGCGCGCTCTACCGCCGCGAGGCGCGCCGGTCCGCTCCGGCCGCGACGGAGCCCCCCGCCCGGGGGGAGTCCGGCCGGCGATAGAATTCCCCCTCCGATGATTCCCGAAGACGCTCCCCTCGCGCTCCGGACGATCCTGCTCGCGGCGCCGCGCGGCTTCTGCGCCGGGGTCGTCCGGGCGATCGAGATCGTCGACCTGGCGCTCGACTGCTTCGAGGGCCCGGTTTACGTCCGCCGCGAGATCGTCCACAACCGGCACGTCGTGCGCGACTTCGAGGCACGGGGCGTGCGCTTCGTCCAGGAGCTCGGCGAGGTTCCCGACGGCGCCACCGCGGTCTTCTCGGCGCACGGCGTCTCGCCCCAGGTGCGGGCGGATGCGGCCGCGCGGAAGCTGCGCGTCATCGACGCCACGTGTCCGCTCGTCACGAAGGTCCACCTCGAGGCGGTCCGCTTCGCGAAGATGGGCTACGAGATCCTGCTTGTCGGACACGCGGGCCACGAGGAGGTCGAGGGCACGATGGGGGAGGCGGCGTCGCAGATCCGGCTCGTCTCGTCGGTGGCCGACGCGGAATCGGTCGCGGTGCGCGACCCCGAGCGGGTCGCGTTCATCACGCAGACGACGCTGTCGATGGAGGACACGCGCCCGATCGTCGAGGCGCTGAAGCGCCGCTTCCCGGGGATCCACGTCCCGACGAAGGACGACATCTGCTACGCGACCCAGAACCGGCAGGTGGCCGTGCGCGCGCTCGCGAAGCGCGCGACGCTCATCCTCGTCGTGGGCTCCCGCAACTCGTCGAACTCGAACCGCCTGGTCGAGGAGGCCGTGCTCGCGGGCGCTCGGGCATACCTCGTCGACGACGTGTCGGAGATCGATCCGGCCTGGCTCGAGGGCGTCGAGACGCTCGGCATCACTTCCGGGGCCTCGGCGCCCGAGTTCCTCGTCAACGAGATCGTGCGCGTGCTCCGCGCCGGCCGCCGCGTCGAGGTCGAGGAAGTGCTCACGGTCGAGGAAGACGTGCACTTCCCGCTGCCGCCCGAGGTCGCCGGCGCGCGCCGGCCGTCCGGCTCCGGCGCGTCGCTGCCGGTCCGCTCGTAGAGCCGGTCCGACGGTGACCGCGCGGCTCTCCGGCAAGGTCGGCTTCGTCACCGGAGCCTCCCGCGGCATCGGGGAGGCGATCGCACGCCGGTTCGCCGAAGAGGGCGCCCGCGTCGTCCTCGCCGCGCGCGACCGCGCCGCGTGCGAGCGGCACGCCGAGGAGCTGCGGTCCTCGGGGGCGGAGGTCATGGCCGCGTCCTGCGACGTCACCGACCGCGGCTCGATCGCGCTGGCGATCGCGACCGCCGTCTCGCGGTGGGGAAGACTCGACGTTCTCGTCAACAACGCGGGCCTCGGAGGCCCGACGCCGCTCGACGATCCGGACGACGCGCGCTGGGACGCGATCGTCGCGACGAACCTGACGGCGGTCTTCCGCGTCACCCGCGAGGCCTCGCCGTTCCTGCCCGAGGGCGGCCGCGTCATCAATCTCTCCTCGGTGCTCGGGCGCTTCGGGGTGCCCGGCTTCAGCGCCTACTGCGCCTCCAAGCACGGCGTCATCGGCTTGACGCGCGCCCTCGCGCTCGAGCTCGCGCCGCGGAAGATCACGGTCAACGCCATCTGTCCCGGGTGGGTCGAGACGGAGATGGCCCGGGAGGGCTTCCGCCGGATCGCCGGCGAGGAGAAGGGGCGCGAGCTGGCGGGCCGGATGGCGCCGCTCGGCCGCGTGCTCGATCCCGGCGAGATCGCCGGCCTCGCCGCCTACCTCGCCTCGGACGACGCGCCCTCGATGACCGGGCAGGCGATCGTGATCGACGGCGGACAGGTGATGCCGTGAGCGATCCCATGCCTCGAAAACCGGCCGGGGATGCTGATACATTTTGCTCACCGGCGATCCGCCGGATTTTCGGAGGGTGGAAATGACTCGCGAAGAATTTCTCGTCGCCCTGGACGCGGTGATCGCCGAGAAGCACCTGTTGAAGCATCCCTTCTACCAGCTGTGGTCGCAGGGCCGCCTGACGAAGGAGAACCTCCGCGAATACGCGATCTCCTACTACCCCCACGTCGCGGCGTTCCCGACGTACGTCTCCGGCGTGCACTCCGGGACGGACGATGCGGCGCTCCGGCAGGAGCTCCTCGAGAACCTGATCGAGGAGGAGCGCGGCGGCGAGAATCACCCGGCCCTGTGGCGCCGCTTCGCCGCGGCCCTCGGCGCCGCGCCGGAGGACCTCGCGTCCGCGCCGCGAACGCCGGAGGTCGCCGCGACGATCGCGGAGTTCCGCCGCGCGACGCGCGAGGGCTCCGTCGAGGAGGGTCTCGCCGCGCTGTACGCCTACGAGTCGCAGATCCCCGAGGTCTCGAAGACGAAGCGCGAGGGACTCGCGGCGTTCTACGGGATCGTGGACGAGGACGCGACCCGCTTCTTCTCGGTGCACGAGGAGGCCGACGTGTGGCACCGCCAGGTCGAGCGCGACGCGCTCGCGAGGATGGCCGACGCGCCGGAGAAGCGCGAGCGGGCGCTCGCCGCGGCCCGGCGCTGCTGCGACGCGCTGAACCGCGCGCTCGACGGCGTGATGCGGGAGAACGCGCTCCACTGCTGAACGGCGAATCTCCTTCGGCATCCGGCCCTCGCCGCGCTCGGCCCGGCCGCCGACGCGGCGTTCCCTCGCCGCGAGTCATCCGGGCGGTCCTCTTCGACGCGGGCGCGACCCTCCTCTATCCGGATCCGCCGGTCGAGGAGGTATACGCTCGCATCTTCGCGGACGACGGCGCGCGGTTCACGCCGGCCGAGCTGCGCGACGCGCTGACGGCGACCTGGATCGAGGTCCAGCGCGAGAAGCCGGGCGACCGCTACGGCGGGGTGAGCGGGGAACCCGCCTTCTGGCGGGGCTTCCTCACCCGGGTTCGCGGGCTGCTCGACGGCGGTCCGCTCTCCGAGGATGCGTTCGCGAATCTCGCCCGGCATTTCGGCGAGCCGTCGTCCTGGGCGGTGTATCCCGACGTGCTGCCGACGCTCGATGCCCTGACCGCGGGGGAGCTGCCGCTCGCCATCGTGTCGAACTGGGATTCCCAGCTGCCGCGCCTGCTCGAGCGGCGCGGCCTCGCGCGCTACTTCCGCACGGTCTCCGTGTCGGCGATCGAGGAGACCGGCAAGCCGGGCGCGGAGATCTTTCGCCGGACCTGCCAAAGGCTCGGCGTCGCGGCGGGCGAGGCGCTCCACGTGGGCGACTCGCTCCGCGACGACTACGACGGGGCGCGGGCGGCCGGGCTGCGCGCCGTGCTGCTCGACCGGCGGAGAGAGCACGGGCACGTCGCCGACCGCATCGCGAGCCTGTCCGAGCTTCCGCCGCGCCTCCTCGGCGTTTCGGCCGGATGAACTCTCCCGCCCTGCGGCGCCGACGTTCGGAGACGCTCGCGGCCGCGGCGGTGCTCCTCGCCCTCGTCCTCCTGGCGTTCTTCCCGGTCGTCACGGGCCGGCGGTCCTTCTTCCACCTCGACCTCTACTACGAGCACCTCCCGGTCTGGGAGGCGACGCAGAAGGCCCTCCTGGCCGGGACCTCCCCCTTCTGGCTGGACGGCGAGTACTGCGGGCATCCGCCGCTCTTCCACCAGGAGGCGCCCCTCTTCTACCCCCTGACCGCGCCGCTCCTGCTGACGGGAGCGCCGGTCCATCGCCTCTCCGACGCGTTCTCGCTCTTCCACTACTGGCTCGCCGGAATCGCGGTCTTCCTGCTCGTCCGGGAACTGACCGGGAGCGCGCCCGCGGGACTCTTCGGCGGCGCCGCCTGGATGCTGTCGTCGCGGATGGTCCAGACCGCGCTGTGGTCCAACGCCGTCGCCGTCTCCGCGCTCGTCCCGCTCGTCCTCTACGGCGTGGCGCGCATCGGCCGCGGCGCGCGGCGTTCGGGCGTGCTCTGGACGGCGATCGCGGGCGGCCTCGCGCTCGCCGCCGCGCGGCCGCACGTGCTGCTCGCCGCCGCGCCGATCGTCGCCGGCGTCGGCGTCGCGCTCGTTGCGACGGCGCCGGACCGCCGCCGCGCGGTCCGGGACGTCCTGCTCGCCGCGGTCCTCGCCCTCGCGCTCGGCGCCCCGTCGGTCGCGCCGACGGCGGCGCTGCTGCCGGACACCTCGCGGGGCCAGGGCTCGCTCGGCGTCGGCGGCGATCCGCGCGTGCTCTCGAGAGGCCGCTCGGTCGACATGGTCTTCCTTCCCACGGAGCGGCCCGGCCGCTGGCCCGAGGCCGCCGCCTACCCGGGCCTCGTCCCGGCGCTGTTCTTCCTGGCGGCGGTCGTCCTCGTGGCGACACGGGCCGGCGGCGCTTCGCGCGCGATCCTGGCCGGCTGCCTCGCGGGCGGGGCGCTCGGTCTCGCCTTCGCGTTCGGATCGCGGGGGCCGTACCGGCTCGTCTCGGGGTGGCCGCTCCTGCGATCCTTCCGGGTGCCCGAGCGCTTCCTCTTCTCGTGGTCGCTCGGCATCGCGCTCGCCGCCGGCATCGCGCTCGGGGTGGCGCTCGCCCGTGTCCGCCGCCCCGCGGTCCTCGCCTCCGTCGCCCTCGCGGGCCTCGCCGTCGACCTCGTTCCGCACGCCCTCGCCTCGGCGCCGACCGCCGATCCGGCGGTGTACGCGGTCGTGCCCGATGTGGTCGCGCCGCTTTCCGAGAAGCTCGGCCGCGACGCGTCCGGGTTTCCGAAGAGATTCTTCTCCCTCGCCATGCCGCTCGACGTGACGCGCCTTTCCGACGCCGAACGCGTCCGGGTCCTCCGGAAGGCGGACTCCCTGAAGGGCGCCGCCGGAATGCGCTTCGGTCTCGAGGCCGTGGGCGGCGCCGGCCCGAGCCTCGCGCGGACGGAGGAGCTCGTCCTGTGGCCGAACCGGCGCTCATTCGCGCTCGGCGCGGCGGGCGCGGTGGTCCTGTCCTCGCTGGGGGCCGACGGGCGGGCCAACGAGCTCGCGCCGCCGCGCATCGAGACCGTCGAGCCGCTGCCGCGCGCGTTCGTCGTGCCCGCGTCGGTGGTCGTCGCGCCGGAGAAGGCCGTCGCCGCCGCGCTCTCGCCGGGGATCGATCCGCGCCGCACGGTCGTCCTCGAGGAGGGGGAGCCGCGCTCGCCATCGCCGCGCTGGTCCGACGCGGACGCGAGCGCGAAGCTCCTCTTCCGGACGCCGACCCGGTTGGTCATCGAGGCGCGCTCCCCCGACACGGCGTACCTCGTCCTGCTCGACTCGTGGGAGGCGGGCTGGCGCGCGACGGTCGACGGCGCGGCGGCGGAGGTGCTCCGCGCCGACGGGGCGTTCCGCGCGGTTAGGGTCGGCGCGGGGACCCACCGGGTCGAGTTCGCCTACGCGCCGCGCGGCCTGAGGGAGGGCCTCGGCCTCGGCGCCGCCGGAGTCCTGGGCCTCCTTCTCGCCGCACGGCGCCTGCGGGACGCCTCGCCCGCGGCCGTCTGATATCCTCCGCCGCACTTTCGCATGAGCCAGCTGCTCCGGAAGAAGTCCCTCGACCTGATCCTCGCCGACGCCGAGGAGCCGGAGCATCAGATGAAGCGGGCCCTCGGGCCCCTCCAGCTGATCGCGCTCGGCATCGGCGCCATCGTCGGCGCCGGGATCTTCGCGACCATCGGGACGGCGGCGGCGGGCGGAGCCCACCACGAGGGCGCGGGACCGGCGCTCGTCGTCTCGATTCTGATCACCGCGGTCGGCTGCGGGTTCTGCGCGCTCTGCTACGCGGAGTTCGCGTCGATCGTGCCGATCGCGGGCAGCGCCTACACGTACTCGTACGCGACGCTCGGCGAGTTCGTCGCGTGGATCATCGGCTGGGACCTGATCATCGAGTACGCGATGGGCAACGTCGCCGTCGCGGTGACCTGGTCGGGCTACTTCGTGGAGCTGCTGAGGGGCCTCGGCGTCACGGTCCCCCCGTGGATGTCCACCGATCTCACGACGGCGCTGAAGACTCCCGGTTTCATGGACGCCGCCCCCCACGTGGCGGGAATCCCGATCGTCCTGAACATCCCGGCCGCGGCGATCACGCTGCTCCTGACCTGGCTGCTCGTCATCGGCATCAAGGAGTCCGCGCGCTTCAACACCGCGATGGTCTTCGTGAAGCTCGTGATCCTCCTGTTCTTTATCGTCGTCGGCGCGACGTACGTCAAGCCCGCCCACTGGCACCCATTCGCCCCGAACGGGTGGACCGGCATCGGGACCGGCGCGGCGCTCATCTTCTTCGCGTACATCGGCTTCGACGCCGTCTCGACCGCGGCCGAGGAGTGCAAGAATCCGCAGAAGGACATGCCGATCGGCATGATCGGCTCGCTCGCGATCTGCACGGTGCTCTACGTCGCGGCCTCGCTCGTGTTGACGGGGATGGTGTCCCTCGACGCCATCCGCGGGTCCGACGAGCCGCTCGCCAAGGCGTTTTCGCTGATCGGGATCAACTGGGCCGCCGGGATCGTGGCCTTCGGCGCGGTGGTCGCGACGACCGCCGTGCTGCTCGTCTTCCAGTACGGCCAGGCCCGGATCTTCTTCTCGATGGCCCGGGACGGTCTGCTTCCGCCCGCGTTCGCGAAGATCCACCCGAAGTACAAGACGCCCTACATCAACACGATCTGGATCGGAGTCGTCGTCGCCGGGCTCTCGGCGTTCGCGAACCTCGACGTCTTCATCGAGCTGACGAACATCGGGACGCTCTTCGCGTTCATCCTCGTGTGCATCGGGATCATGGTGCTGCGGCGCACGGATCCCGACCGCAAGCGCTCGTTCCGCACGCCGCTCGTGCCGCTGACGCCGATCCTCGGCATCCTGATCTGCCTCTACCTGATCGTGGGAATCCCCATGATCGAGAACGGCAGGCTCGTGCGGTCCGGCGGCCTCCCCATCGAGACGTGGATCCGCTTCGTCGTGTGGCTCGTTCTCGGGCTCGTGATTTATTTCTCGTACGGATTCCGCAAGTCGCGCCTGGCTCAAAAGCCGTAGGCTCGACCGCTCCCGCCTGCTACACTGCGAAAGAATCCGCGCGGAGCTTGTCCGCGCGGAGTGATTCGTTCATGGAGGTGGGAATGCGGATTCGAGAAGTCTCCCTGGCGGTCCTGTGCGCGGCCGCGCTCGCCGCTCCGGCGTCGGCGCAGGTCGCGACGAAGAAGTTTCCGTGGCAGCCCGTCGGCGGCATCCAGAACATCGATCTGACGACGGAGGAGGTCGTGGTCGGCCAGGTCCGGTTCGACCTCGGCAGCACGCTGAAGGGGACGCCCATCCGGAAGTCGAGCGCGAAGGTGCGCGTCCGGATCGACAACAACAGCGAGACGGACGAGGAAGTCGGAGTCGCCGTCGTCGTCTTCGACAAGGAGGGCAACGTCGTCGCCGCCGGCTCGAACGGGACCAAGTGGGGGTACCTCGGCAAGGGCGATCGCGTCTACTACGACATCGATTTCCCGTACCTCTACCGGCGTCTCGATCAGGCGTCGGATTTCATGGTGACGCTCGAGACGAAGGCGAAGGCGACGAAGCACGGGAAGATGCCGACGGAAGAGGCGCCACCGGCGCCCGAGCCGACCCCCATACCTTGAAAGCCCCCCTCTCCCCCTGGGGGAGAGGTCTATGGACCGGGGACATAGTGGACGGGTGTTCGGAGACATGGTGGACACATTCCGGGACGAGGATTTGGCTTCAGGAGGCCAGATCCGATGCCTTGGAAAGGGCAGTCCATCGTGGATCAGCGTGAGGAGTTCGTTCGG
>DAHUXD010000034.1 GCA_027307335.1 Acidobacteriota bacterium | reverse complement strand
GTCGAGCCTCGCGGGCGGCACCGCGCGCGCGGCGAAGCCGGCCTCCGCCGCCTCCCGTCCCGAGACGCGACGGCCCGTGAGGATCCACTCGGCCGCCCGGGCCTCGCCGATCCGGAGCGGCAGGAGCGCGCACGCGCCCGGCGGGAAGCACGCGAGGCCGATCTCCGGAAACGCGACCCGCGCGTCTTCCGCGACGAGCACCACGTCGCAGGCGGCGGCGATCTCGGCGCCGCCGCCGAGGCAGGCGCCCGAGACCGCCGCGACGGTCACCGCGGGCGCCTCGACGAGGGCCGACAGGGCCGCCCGCATCGCGCCGAGCATGGTCTCGATCGCCGCGGGTTCCGGCGCGTGCTCCGCGACGTCGACGCCGGCCGAGAAGGCGCGCGGCAGTCCGCGCAGGACGATCACACGGGCGGGCGGCGCGGCCTCGCGCACGCACCCGGCGAGCCGCAGGAGATCGGCGGCGCCGAGGACGTTGACGGGCCGGATCGCGAGGGCGACGTCCGCGCGGGCGCCGTCGGACGACCGCGAGAGCCCGACGTCGCCCCGATCGCTCACTTCTTCGCGGGCGTCGCGGGAGTCGGAGCGGGCGTCGCGGCCTTCTTCGCCACCTTCTCGCGCTCGACCCGCACGGCCGCCTTGACGTTCAGCACGTGCTCCTCCGAGGTCTCGAGCCCCTTGATCTGGTTCTCGGGCGCGTGGACCTGGATGCCGACGAGCTCGTCGTTCATTCCGGCCGCGACGAACTTGTGCGCAAGCTGGTTCACCGCGTGCACGTAGGCGGCCGACTCGAGAAGTCCCGAGGTCGGGCCGATCTGGCCGTGACCCGGGACCATCTTGTCGACCGGGACGTGGGACAGCGCCGCGAGCGCGCGCTCCCAGCCGTCCGGGTCCACGTCCGGCGACTGCATGAACGGCATGCGGCCGTTCGCGGCCAGGTCGCCGATGAAGAGGATCTTGTCGTTGACGAGGTAGACGACCATGTCGCCCTTGCTGTGCGCCGCGCCGAGGAAGAAGACCTGCGCGTCGTGGATGCCGTCCACCATGATCGAGCGCTCGGAGATCGCCTCGACGACCGGCTTGGCGTTCGGCTTCGCGGTCAGCGGATCGTCGGCGCCGCCCTTCGACTGCAGGACCAGGGCGAGGAGCTGTCCCGCAATCGACTCCTGGCAGATGATCCGCGCCCCGGCGGCGGCGAACGCGCGCGCGCCGCCGGCGTGATCGCCGTGCGCGTGCGTGATGACGACGGCCCTCACGGGCTTGCCGCCGGTCGACTCCGCGATCGCCTTCAGGATGGCCTCGCCGGTCGCGGCGTCCGCCCCGGCGTCCACGGCGATCACGCCGTCCCCGAGCACGAACCATCCGACGTTGGCGCCCTTGTCGGGCGCGCCGGCCCAGACGCCGTCGGCGAGCTTCTCGACGTGAACGCGCGGCTGCGCCGACAGCGGCGCCGCGAGCGCCAGGAGGAAGAGGGTGACGACCCAGCGGGATTTCATTCGCAAAGCTCCTTCATGTCGGATGCGGAATCCGGGATGAAAACGATCCGACGCCAAGCCTATTCCCTCGAACGCCCTCCGCGGGCGTCGACACGGTCCCGCGCGGCTCGCAGGAACTCGGCGAAGAGACGCTCGGAAACCGGATCGCCGAGCAGGTTCTCCGGGTGCCACTGGACGCCGAGGAGCCAGGGATCGCCGGTCGCCTCGATGGCCTCGGCCAGACCGTCCGGCGCGACCGCCGTCACCGTGAGCCCGCGGCCGGCGTCCTCGATCGCCTGGTGATGGCGGCTGTTGACGCTCGGCGCCCCGGGTCCCGCGATCGCGGCGAGCAGGGTCCCCGGGGTCACCTCGACCGCGTGATCGCGGCGCGTCTTCTCGTCGCGCGCGCGCTGGTGAACGACCGTGGACGGCCGCACGCTCGGAATGTCCTGCACGAGCGTGCCGCCGAAGGCGACGTTGACGACCTGCAGCCCGCGGCAGATCCCGAACACGGGGACGCCCGCGCGCCGCGCGTCCTCCAACAGGCGGAAGTCGAGCGCGTCGCGCTCCGGGTCCACCTCGACGGTGCCGTTGTCGATGCGGACGCGGCCATACCGACCCGGGTCCACGTCGCCGCCGCCGCCGATGAGGAGCGCGTCGAAGGCGCCCGCCTCGGGCGCTAGCGGCGTGAGAACCGTGATCGATTCCCGCGGCACGCCGGCGGCGAGGAGCGAGCGCACGTAGTCGCTCGTCTCGGAGACATCCGCGTCGCGATCCAGCGTAACGGCAATCTTCATGGGGTCAGGTCTCTGAATGTGTGACTTTACACGCGCGGCCCGTCCCGCGCGGGCTTGAGCGCTCAGACGAAAGCCCTCCACGAACGATCGCGGCTCGGACGGGGCTCGAAAATAAGGGCTCCGGAAATCGTGTTCGCGCCAAACTCACATTTTCAGAGACCTGACCCCCGTTCGAAGAGGACGGCCATGCCCATGCCGCCGGAGACGCAGAGCGTCGCGATGCCGCGCCGCGCGCCGCGGCGCTTCATCTCGTGGAGGAGGGTCGTGGAGATGCGAGCGCCGGTCGCCCCGATCGGGTGCCCGAGCGCGATCGCGCCGCCGTTGACGTTGACGCGGGACGGGTCGAACGGGAGGTCGCGCGCGCACGCGAGGACCTGCGAGGCGAACGCCTCGTTGAGCTCGATCAGATCGATCTGGTCGAGCGAGAGGCCCGTCTTCGCGAGGAGCGCGCGGACCGCCGGTACCGGCCCGATGCCCATGCGCGCCGGATCGACGCCGGCCGACGTCCACGCCGCGACGCGCGCGAGCGGCTCGACGCCCGCGCGGCGCGCCGCCTCCTCGGTGCCGAGCACGAGCGCGGCCGCCCCGTCGGTGATCCCGGACGAGTTCCCGGCGTGGACGCTGCCCTTCGGGTCGAAGACGGGCGGAAGCCTGCCGAGCGTCTCGGCGGTCGTGTCCGGCCGCGGGTGCTCGTCCGCCGTGACCTCGACGTCGCCCTTCTTCCCGGCGACCCGGACCGGAACGATCTCGGCGGCGAATCGGTCCGCCTTCGAGGCTTCCGCGGCGCGCCGCTGCGACTCGGCGGCGAAGGCGTCCTGGTCCGCCCGAGAAATGCCGTACTCCCGCGCGAGCGTCTCGGCCGTCTCGCCCATCAGCTGACCGCACAGCGGGCAGAGGAAGCCGTCCCGGTACATCCCGTCGACGACCTCGCCGTTGCCCATGCGCAGGCCGAACCGGACGCGCGTCAGGAGGTAGGGCGTCGCCGACATGCACTCGGTGCCGCCCGCGAGCACGACCTCGTTCTCGCCCGCGCCGATCGTCAGCGCCCCGAGCGCAATGGCTTTCAATGAAGACGCGCACGCCTTGTTGACCGTGAACGCGGGCACCGCGTCCGGCAGGCCGGCCCGCCGCGAGACCTGGCGCGCCGTGTTCGGGCCGCCGCCCGCCTGCCGGGCATGGCCGAAGATCGTCTCGCTCACCGCGCCGCCGGCCAGCCCGGAGCGCTCGAGCGCCGCCCGCGCGGCAACACCCCCCAGCTCCGCCGCGGACATCGCGGCGAAGACGCCGCCGAACTTCCCGATCGGCGTGCGGACGGCGGACAGGACGTACGCGGGACGCATGAAGGGCGAATTCTAAGGGATCGCGGCGAGGAACGCCGCGTCGCTCGTCACACGACGGGCAGCCGCACGGTGAACGTCGAGCCCTTCCCCAGGACGCTCTCGGCGGTCACGCGCCCCTTGTGCGCCTCGACGATCCACCGCACGATCGACAGGCCGAGCCCCGATCCGCCCGGATTCGTGCGCCGCGACGCCTTGCTCCGGAAGAAGCGCTCGAAGACGTACGGCAGGTCGTCCTCGGGGATCCCGATCCCCGTGTCGGAGACCGCCACGATCGCCTCGCCCGGCGCGGAGCCGACGCGCACGTGCACGCGCCCGCCCGGCTCGCTGTACTGGAGCGCGTTCTCGATCAGGTTGTGCAGCACCTGCTGCAGCCGGCCCGCGTCGGCGAACACGTAGACGGGCTTCGCCGGCACGGCGGCGTCGAGCCGCATCTGCCGGTCGGCGGCGGCCGGCGCGAGGTCGCGGACCGTGTCCGACGTGAAGCGGCCGAGGTCGAGGTTGGCGAACGAGAGCGTCACGCGGCCGCTCTCGCCGCGCGTCAGGAAGAGCAGGTTCTGCGAGATGCGGGTCAGGTGCCGCACCTCGAGCAGCGCGTTGCCGATCGCCTCGCGGTACTCCTCGGCCGGCCGTTCCTCCTCGAGCGCCACCTCGAGCGAGCCGCGCAGCACCGTCAGCGGCGTGCGGAGCTCGTGCGAGACGTCGGCGATGAACTGCTGCTGTTCCTTCTCGGAGGCCGCGAGCGCGTCGAGCCGGCGGTTCAGGCTCTCCGCGACGGCCCGCGCCTCGCCCGTCAGGTCCTCCGACGGAATGCGCAGGAGCGGCTGGCTCTCGGTCTGCGCGAGGCGTTCCTTCAGCTTCGCGAGCGATCCCGGATCGGCCGGCGCCGGCTCGGGAGCGGCCGGACGGGAACGGGAGAAGAGCGCCACGGAACCGTCAGCCTTCCGCCGCGCCCGTGTCCCGGACGCGATAGCCGACGCCGCGGACCGTCTCGATCAGGCGGCCGCGGTCGCCGCCGTCGATCTTCTTGCGAAGGGCGTTGATGTAGACGTCGATGATGTTGGTCGAGAGGTCGAACGAGTCCTCCCAGATCCGCGCCTGGATCTCCGAGCGGGAGACGACCTTGCCGCGGCGCCGCAGCAGCAGCTCGAACAGCGCGCCCTCGCGCACGGTCAGGCGCACCGTCTCGTCGCCGCGCACGACCTCGCGCGACTCGGGCTCGTACGAGAGGTCGGGGAAGACGAGCGGGCCGGGCTCGACCGCCTCGACGCGGCGCAGCAGCGCGCGGATGCGCGCGAGCAGCTCGCGGAACGAGAACGGCTTGACGAGGTAGTCGTCGGCGCCGGCGTCTAGGCCCTCGATCTTGTTCTCGATGGTCTCGCGGGCCGTCAGCATGAGGACCTTCGAGCGCACGCCGCGGGCGCGCAGCTCGCGGCAGAGCTCGATGCCGTCGCGGGACCCGGGCAGGAGCAGATCGAGGATGACGAGGTCGGGGGACGTCGCCACGATGCGCTCGAGCGCGGTGTCCGAGTCGACGGCCGCGTCGACGGCGTAGCCCTTTTCGGTCAGCCCCTTCTTCAGGAACTGCGCGATCCGCTGCTCGTCCTCGACGACGAAGACCTTCACGCGCCGTCTCCGCCGCGGTCTTCCGGACCGGGCTCCCCCCGCCGCGTCTTCATGAAGGAGACGATGAAGACCGATCCCGCGCCGGCCGCGAAACCGGCGGCAAACGAGGAAGTCGGCTGGGGCGCCGTGACGGCGACGATGGCGCCGACTGCCAGGAGACCCAGCAGGAGCGGGCGCGAGACCTCGATCGGCGGCACGGGCGGAATCATAGAAGAGCGCCGCGGTTATTATGACCGCCTTAAGAATAGGAGGATCGGACGATGCACAGATCGACCCGCGCCGCCCTCGGACTGTCCGCCGCGCTCCTGGGCGCCTGGGCGTGCGCGAGCTCCAAACCCGACCCCACGGCCCTGGCGATCATCGAGCCGAAGAGCGGCTCGACCGTCAGCGGCAAGGTCATCTTCACGCAGCTCCCCTCGGGCGAGACCCGCGTCGAGGCCACGATCCAGAATGCGACTCCCGGGAAGCACGGGTTCCACATCCACGAGAAGGGCGACTGCTCGGCGGCCGACGCGACGTCGGCCGGCGGCCACTTCAACGCGGCCGGCAACCCGCACGGGGCGCCGGACGACGCGAAGCACCACAACGGCGACTTCGGCAACATCGAGATCGGCGCGGACGGCAAGGGCAGGATGACGATGACGTCGAACATGCTGACGGTCCTGCCGGGGCCGAACTCCGTCGTCGGCAAGGCCGTGATCTTCCACGACAAGGAGGACGACCTGAAGACGCAGCCGACCGGCAACGCCGGCGCGCGGTTCGGATGCGGCGTCGTCGTCGAGACGCCGACCGGCAACGCGTCGCAGATCAAGGTCCGCTGACGCCGCGCGGCGCGTCTTGACGAAGCCGCGATTCGACCTCCCGCCGGAGGAGCTGCGGCGCCTCGGCGCGCTGACCGCCGACGCCGTGGCTTCGCACCGCGAGCGGCTCCTCGAGCGGCCCGTCTTCGGCAAGGTCGGCGCCGACGCGGCCCTCTTCCGTGAGCCCCTGCCGGAGGACGGCCGGCCCTTCGAAGAGGTGCTCGCGTTCGTGCGCGAGCACGTTCTCCCGTTCCCGATGGGAAACTCGCACCCGCGCTTCTACGGGTTCATCAACGCGACCGCGGACCCGGTCGGCGCGATGGCCGACTGGCTCGCCGCGGCCATGAATCCGAACTGCTGGGGCGGCGACCACGCCGCGATCCACGTCGAGGCGAGCGTGCTGCGCTGGATCGCCGGGATGATCGGCTATCCGGCGGAGGCCGAGGGGATCCTCGTCTCGGGCGGGTCGATGGCGAACTTCACCGCGCTCGCCGCCGCGCGCCGCGCGATGACGCCGGGCAACGTGCGCGAGGAGGGCCTCGCGGGACCGGATCGCCCGCGCCTGACCGTCTACGCCTCCGACCAGGTCCACCACTGCGTCGACAAGGCCGTCGACCTCCTCGGCATCGGGACGGCGCAGCTGCGGAAGATCCCGACCGGCCGCGACTTCCGGATGGACACGGCCGCGCTCGCCCGAGCGGTCGCCGCGGACCGCGCCGCGGGCTTCTCTCCCGCGATCGTCGTCGGCAACGCCGGCACGGTCAACACCGGCGCGATCGACCCGCTCGGCGAGATCGCGGACTTCTGCCGGAGCGAGGCGCTGTGGTTCCACGCCGACGGCGCGTACGGCGCGCTCGCGTCGATGGTGCCGTCGTTGAGGCCGCTGTTCGCCGGCATCGAGCGAGCGGACTCGCTCGCGACCGACCCGCACAAATGGCTCTACGCACCCTACGAGGTCGGCGCGACGTTCGTCCGCGACCCGGGGCGCCTCGCCGCGACGTTCCGGAAGTTCCCGGAGTACCTCGCCTCGGACCCCGAGAGCCCGTTTCCGGGACCCGCGTGGTTCGCGGAGCGGGGCGTCGAGCTGTCGCGCGGGTTCAAGGCGCTGAAGGTCTGGATGGGGATCAAGACGCACGGCCGCAAGGCGTACGCGGCGCAGATCGAGAACGACATCCGCCTCGCGCGCTTCCTCGCGGACGAGGTCGACCGGCGGAAGGACTTCGAGCGCCTCGCCGAGCCGGTGCTTTCGATCGCGAATTTCCGCTGGCGCCCGGAGGGTCGCGCGATGAGCGATGCCGACCTCGACCGCGTCAACCGGAAGATCATCCACCGCCTCGTCGGCGACGGCTCCTTCTTCCTCGCGCCGACGATCCTCAAGGGCCGGACGACGCTCCGCGTCTCGATCACCAACTTCCGGACGACCGAGTCGGACCTCCTGGCGCTCCTCGACGAGGTGGAGCGGGTCGGGAAGGAGCTACTGGCCTAGGGGCGCGCCTACGCCTTCCGCGCCTTCCACGCCTCCAGGTTCCGCTCGATCTGGCGGGTGTGTTTCTCGAGGTGCTCGGCATAGATGCGGAGCCAGTCCTCGCCCGAGTACTTGCCCGACTCGGTGTGGGTGCCGGTGTTCGCCCAGGCGGAATCGGGCAGGCGGCGCAGCAGGTCGGCGGTGTTCGCGCGCACGGCCTCCGTCGTCTTCAGCGCGAGCTCGGGCGACGCCGCGTGGTAGTCGAGCTTCTGCGCCCAGCGGTCCTGGTCGTAGCCGAAGATCGTCGGAGCGGGATCCGAGGCGAGGAAGCGGATGCGCACGTAGGCGTTCGCCTCCGAATCCGCCGTGTGGCACACGACCTCGTGCGCCGACCACTTCCCCGGACCCGGCCGCCACTGCCGCGCGGGCTCCGGCACCTTTTCCCACGCCGCGCGGAGCCGGCGCGGCCCCTCCTCGTAGCGGCGGATCAGCGATTCCCGTGAAGACGCGTCGAGCGCCATGTCGGCCTCCTTCTCCTCACCACAGCGTTCCGTCGAGCGAGACGACGGTCTCCTGTCCCACCACTTCCGCGGCGTGCCGCGTGCCCGCCGGCAGGTAGATGCGGTCGCCAGCGCCGAGATCGAACGCGTTGCCGTCCACGGTCACGCGCAGCACGCCCTCGAGCACCGCGTCGCACTTCGGCCGCGGATGTTCGTGCTCCGGGAAGACGGTGCCGGGACGGTAGGTGTAGACGAGCACGTCGAAGCCCTCGAGCTCGAGCGCGCGCATCATCCGCTTCTCGGTCGGCGCGCCGTCGCCGCGGGGCCACCGCTCGACGCGGACGGCGTCTGGATCTCCCACTGCGGCGGAGTCTATCGAGGGAAAAAGAAAAGGGGGGCCGAAGCCCCCCGTGGAGTGCGAAGGTCGAAGCGGGCGCTAGTAGCGGCCCCGCCCCCCGCCGCCGCCGCTCTGGGTCTTGGGACGCGCCTCGTTGACCGTGAGCGCCCTTCCGCCGTACTCCTGGCCGGAGAGCGCCGAGATCGCACTGCGCGCCTCGTCGTCGTTGCCGAATTCGACGAACCCGAATCCCTTCGAACGGCCCGTGTCGCGGTCGGTGATGATCGCCACCGACGAAACCGCGCCATAGGTCGAGAAGAGCGAGCGGAGGTCGTCCTCACTGGTGTTGTAGGGGAGGTTACCAACGTAAAGTTTCATCGAAACAGAGTCCTAAAACCGGCGTCACCACTTCGGACCCGACGCGCCGCTCGGCGAACCCGACTTCCCGTAGCGATTCGTCGGACTTCAGCCAGCGCGGAAAACGTGCAGGGAAGGCGAGCGATTTACGAGAAGGCGCGCAGTATACAGCGCGAGGAGCGCTCCCGCAACCGCACCCTTAGGAATTCTTAAGCATCGGGAACGCCGCGCCGCCGGGTCGGGCCGAGGCCCCGGGGGACCGGGCCGGCGGAGGGGATCACCCGCCCCGGGAGAGGTCGCCCAGTGCCATTCCGACCCACTGTCCGGTCATCTCCTTGCGCCACAAGAACGAGAAGTCCGTGTTGTCCATCGGGCGGGAGACCACGGCGGCCGCCTCGGAGGCCTCCCGGATCGAGGCGCCGTCGAGCGGCCGGCCCGCGAGCACGGCCTCGGCCCGGGACGCCCGCACCGGAGCCGACGCGACGGCCCCGAGCAAAATGCGGGACTCCGCCACCCGGTCCCCCTCGCGCCGGACGGCCGCGCCCACGGCGAGGACCGGAAAGTCGAAGGCGCCGCGGCGGCGCAGCTTCCGGTAGGACGCCGTCCAGCCGTCGGGCGGCGGGATGCGGATCTCCGTCAGGAGCTCGTCCGGCCGCTTCGTCAGGTACCGGATGCCGTCGTTGGCGTAGAGCTCCTCCAGGGGTATCTCCCGCTCCCCCCCCGGCGAAGCGAGGACCGCCCGGGCGCGCAGGGCGATCAGGATCGGCACCGAGTCGGCCGACTGGACCGCGAGGCACTTGGGCGAGCCCGGCGCCACCCAGCAGACCGTGCCGTCCTTCTTCATGCAGAAGTCGATCGCCTGCCGCCACTCGTAGTTCTGGTCGTAGTAGTTGCAGCGCGTGTCGAGCAGGACGTTGCCGCCGAGCGTGCCCATGTTCCGGAGAGGCGGCGTCGAGATCTCGGACACCGCGTGGACCAGCGCGGGAAAGAGGCGGCGCGCCTTCCGGTGGTTCTCGATCTCCGACAGCGGCACCGCGGAGCCGATCCGGAGCCCGTCGGCCCCGGCGCGGAGCCGGGCGAGGCTCGGGATGCGCGAGAGGCCGATGACCGTCTTCGGCGTCTGCTGCCGGCGCTTCATGTTCGGGTAGAGGTCGGTGCCGCCGGCGACGAACGCGGCCGACTCGCCCTCGCCGGCCCTGATCCGGAGCGCCTCCTTCACGCTGGTCGGCGCGAAGTAGCGGAAGCGCGGAAGACGCATCATGGCTTCACCGCACCCCTCCCGCCGCGGTGACCGGCGCGTCCTCCGCCTTGCCGTCGCCGCCCTCCTCGGGCGTGCGCACGTGGATCGGCTCCGGATACGGCACCGCCGGGAAGCGCTCGGGGCCGACGCGCGCCGGCTTGCCCTGCGCCTTCGCCTTCAGCGCCCTCCGCACCTTCTCCGGCGTCACCGGGACCTCGTCCACGCGCACGCCGACCGCGTCGTACACCGCGTTCGCCACGGCCGGCGGGATCGGCAGGAGCGGGCCCTGCCCGACCTCCTTCGCGCCGTACGGCCCGTTCGGATCGGGGTCCTCGACGAGGAACGTCTCGACCTCGGGCATCTCGAGCGTCGTCGGGCTCTTGTACTCGAGCACCGAGGGAAACTTGTGGACGACGTTCCGGTTGGCGTCGGTGCGGTACGCCATCTCCTCCATCATCGCCTCGCCGAGGCCCATGTAGACCGAGCCCTCGACCTGGCCCATCACGAGCGCGGCGTTGATGCACTTGCCGACGTCGTGCGCGATCCAGATCTTCGGGACGGCGTAGATGCCCGTCTCCGGATCGACCTCGACCTCGACGACCGCGGCCGAGTACGAGTACGCGGGCGACGGGCCGACCCCGGCGCCGCGATAGCGGCCCGCGGACGGCGGCGGCCTGTAGTGGCCGACCGTGCCGAGCGTCCCGTGGAGCGACTCGCCGGCGACGGCGGCCTCCGGGAACGTCATCCCCTTCTCCGGGTTCTCCACGTCGAAGACGCGGCCCTCGGCGAAGCCGATCCGCTCGGGCGGGAGCTCCAGCTTCTTCGCGACGGCGCCCGCGATCAGCTCCCGCGCGCGCTCGGCGGCCTGGATCGCGGCGTTGCCGGTCATCAGCGTCACGCGCGACGAGTACGAGCCGAGATCGACCGGCGTCAGATCGGTGTCCCCCGTGACGAGGCGGATGTCGAGCGGATCGATGCCGAGGATCTCGGCGACGATCGCGGCGAGGATCGTGTCGGAGCCCTGGCCGATCTCGGTCGAGCCGCAGAAGACCGTCACGCCGCCGCCGCGGTCGACCTTCAGCTGCACGCCCGACTGCGGCATCTGGTTCCAGTAGATCGGGAGCCCGGCGCCGGTCAGGTAGGACGAGCACGCGATGCCGAGGCCGCGGCCGAACGGGAGCTTCCCGCGCCGCTTCTTCCAGCCGGAGGCGGCGACGACCTTGTCGATGCAGGCGCCGAGGCCCATCGAGCCGACGCGCAGGTAGTTCGCGGTCAGGGAGTTCGCGGGCTGCAGGTGCTCGCGCCGGATCGCGGCCGGGTCGAGGCCGAGGTCGCAAGCGATGCGGTCGAGCTCGGCCTCGAGCGCGAAGCGCGGCTGCGGGGTGCCGTGGCCGCGCTTGGGGCCGCAGGGCGGCTTGTTCGTGAAGACGCGCGCGCCTTCGAACCGGTACGTCGGGACCCGGTACGTCACCGTCTGCAGCGCGCCCGTGTAGTACGTGGACGCGACGCCGTAGGAGCCATAGCCGCCGCCGTCGAGCGCCGTCTGGAAGTGGAGCGCGGTGATCGCGCCGTCCTTCTTCACGCCGGTTCTCACGCGCATCAGGGTCGGGTGCCGGCCGCGGTGGCAGTAGAAGACCTCCTCGCGCGTCAGGCAGATCTTCACGGGGCGGCCGGTGACGCGCGATAAGTGCGCGACGACGATCTCGTGGTTGAAGACGTCCGACTTGCCGCCGAAGCCGCCGCCGTTCGGCGTCGCGATGACGCGGATGCGCGAGGCCGGCATCCCGAGGACCTTCGCGAGCGCGCGGTGCACGTAGTGCGGCGTCTGCGTCGACGACCAGAGCGTCAGCTTCCCGTCGGGACCGAAGTCGGCGACCGAAGCGTGCTGCTCGAGCGCGAGGTGGGTGTTGCCCTCGTAGAAGTAAGTGTTGTCGTAGACGCGGTCGGCGCGGGCGAAGCCCTCGTCGACGTCGCCGAACTGCATCGCGACGAGCTTGTGGATGTTGCCCTGGTCTCCGTGGTCGTGGATCGGCACGGCCGCCGGCGCGAGGCCCTCCTCGATCGTGCCGACCGGAGGGAGCGGCTCGTACTCGACCCGGACGAGGTCGAGGGCGTCGAACGCGGCGTCCTCGCTCGTGGCCGCGATCGCCGCGACCGGATCGCCGACGTAGCGCACGCGGTCCGGGCAGAGCGCGTGCTCGTCCTGCGACACCGGCAGGATGCCGAACGGCACCGGCAGGTCCCTGCCGGTCGCGACCGCGACGACGCCCGGCGCCGCGAGGGCCTTCGAGACGTCGATCGCGAGGATCCGGGCGTGGGCGACCTTCGCCCGGAGGAGCTTGCAGTGCAGCATCCGCGGAAGCGCCAGGTCGTCGGCGAACTTCGTCTGCCCCGTGACCTTCGCGGCGCCGTCGACCCGGGTGAACGGACGGCCGACGATGCGGGTGGGACGGCGAGAGCTCATCGTGCTTTGGCTCTGTAGGGGCGGGGCTTGTCCCCGCCCTCGTCGACCGCGGCCTCGCGGGCGGCCGCAAGGACCGCCCCTACCGGGCCGGGATGGGACGGAAGCAGCCCGGATTCGTCGAAGTCGTATCCGTACAGCGACTCCTTCCGCGGCTCGGCCGCCTCGCCGCGCAACCAGGCCGCCGCGAGCTCGACCGCCTCGAAGATCTTCACGTAGCCCGTGCAGCGGCAGAGATTGCCGGCCAGCGCCTGGCGGATCTCGGGCAGGGTCGGCCTCGGGTTCTCCTCGAGCAGCGCCTTCGCGGTCAGGAGGAACCCGGGAGTGCAGTAGCCGCACTGCGCGGCGCCGAGATCGGCGAACGCCTTCTGCAGGGGATGGAGCCCCTCCGGTCCGGCCATGCCCTCGACCGTCTCGACGCTGCGGCCCTCGCACTCGAGGCCGAGGACGAGACAGGAGAGCACGGGCTTCCCGTCGAGGAGCACGGCGCACGTGCCGCACTCGCCGAGCTCGCAGCCGTGCTTCGTGCCGGTGAGCGCGAGATCCTCGCGGAGCACCTCGAGCATCGTCTTGTGCGGCTCGAAGGGCGCCTCGACGCGCTCGCCGTTGACCGTCATCGCGACGAGCGCCTTCGACCGGTCCGGCGGCAATTTTTCCCTGCGACGCGCCATAGATGCATCACTCTAAGCCATTTGTTTTGTTATGGAAAGGACAGTTATTGTGACTGACTGGTCAGATTCAAAAGAGTCGGGTTGAGCGGCCACTTCGGTAACTCCAAGAGGCCGAGGGGGTTGATGCGCGCGCCCGCGATCTTCGCGCTCCAGTGGAGGTGCGGTCCCGTGGCTCGTCCGGTCGCGCCGACCGCGGCGAAGGCCTCACCCGCCTCGAGGATCTGCCCCACCTTGACGTCGATCCGCGAGAGATGGAAGTACGACGTGAAGAGCCGCTCGCCGTGGTCGAGGATCACGGTGCCGCCGGAGAAGTAGAGATCCTCGGCGAGCGCGACGCGCGCCGGCGCCGGTGCGCGCACCGGCTGCCCGCTCGCGGCCGCGAGGTCGAGCCCCGAATGCGCGGAGCGGGGCTCGCCGTTTAAGACCCGTCGCGAGCCGAAGCTCTCGCGTCGGACGGGCGCGTCTACGGGCAGGAGGAACGGGCCGCTCCATCGCCTCTCGGGATCGAAGCTCTTCCAGACCAGCGCGACCTTCTCCCGGTCCGACTCGATCCGCTCCTTCTCGCTCTCGGGCGGCTCGACGTATTCGGGAGCGACGCGCAGCCTCTCGACCTTGAACTTGCCCGAGCGCACGACGAGCGCGCGCGCCGCGGTCCCCTTCTCGCCGCAGGCCACCCGGCCCTCGAACCGCAACGCGCGCTTCCCCGCCGGTCCCTCGAAGTCGACGCCGACGAGCGCGCGCCAGCGGCGGCCGCCGGGAACCGGCTCCATCGGAATCCCGGCCGCGTCGTCGCCCACGGAGACGCGCGCCTCGTCGAGCGGCGCGTCGCTCGTCAGCGTCGCCACGACGATGCCGCCCTGCCGGACAGTTGCCGGCGAGAGGGCCGCCGAGAGGCGCGGCGCGCGGCAGTCGCCGGCGGCGATCCCGCCGGCGAGCGCGAGGACTCCGAGAAGCGTCACCCGATGAGGGTACGCCTGTCGGCTAGGGACCGTAGAGGAGGAGCCCGAACGTCTTCGTCAGGAACACCGCCATCTGCCCTCGCGTCACCGCGGCATCCGGACAGTAGTCGCCGCCGCCGCAGCCGCCCGTGATCGCCTCGTTCGAGAGCTGCTCGATCCAGTTTACGGCGAAGCCCGCCGGGCACGGGACGTCGGCGAAGAGACCGGCGCACGCCGGCGGCACGTACGCGGAGCCGTGCTGCCCCTTCAGGAGGAACACGGCCATCTGCGCGCGCGTGACCGGGCTCGCCGGACAGTAGTCGTTGCCGCCGCAGCCCCCGGTGATGCCTTCCGCGTAGAGGCGTTCGATCCAGTCGACGGCGAAGTCGCCGGGACACGCGACGTCGGCGAAGACGCCGGCGCAGGGCGGCGGCGCGTACGTCGAGCCGTGCTCGGCTTTCAGGATGAAGACCGCCATCTGCGCGCGCGTGACGGGATTCGTCGGACAGTAGCCGCCGCCGCCGCAGCCCCCGGTGATCCCGTTGTGGAAGATGTTCTCGATGGACGCGTAGAAGAGGTTGGCGCTCGCCACGTCGGCGAAGCTGTCGCCGATGTGGAGCGTCCAGGTCTTCGCCGATCCGGTCGACAGCTGCTCGAGGAAGGTCGCATCCCAGTGCGCCGCGGGCCGCGGGGCCGGGTTGTCGACGCCCATCGCGTAACAGTTGCCGGTCGCGTCGTGGCAGTTCGCCGAGCCGTTCGCGGCGATCGAGCCGTAGTCCGCCGCGGACTGCGACAGCGTGTACGTCGCTCCGGACGGCCCGGTGAAGTTCGAGGCGGTGCCGGTCAGCGCCAGCGCGGTCGCCTTCCCGTTGAAGTAGCCGGGCTCGACCGCCACGATTTCGCCGGGCTCGAGGACGCCGTTGACCGCCAGCGCGGCGGGTGCCGCCGGCGCCGCCGCGGCGTGTGCGTCGACCTGGAGCGAGACGGGAATCGGCGAGCAGCAGATGTGCCCGTCGACCACCGAGACGGAGTCGATTCGCCAGCCGGTGCCCGACACCGCGTTGTCCGACCCCATCCTCCAGCGAAGGACGACGCTCTGGCCGGCCGCCGACGCGGGGAGAGCCACGGTTGTCGTGAGGTAGCCGCCGGAATTGCCCGTCCACGCCGAGCGGCCGCCGAGGGGATTGCCGCCCGAGCCGTCGAGCGAGCCCGCATAGCCGCCGGAGACGAAGGTCCCGCCCGCCGCCACGACGTCCTGGAACGCGCCGCCCGCGATCGAGATCTCGAGCACGCCGCCGTCGAAGCCGCTCTCCAGGTTGTACGAATTGCGGAACGTCAGCTGCGCCGCCGACGTCGTGATCGCGAGCGCGGGCGAGTCGAGCCGCTTGTCCGCGACGGAGCCCGGGTCGTCCACGAAGGCGTCGTTCGGCGCCGTGTCGGCGGAGGTCGCGCTCGTCGCCCACGTCGGCGAGGCTCCCTGCGCGTTCGTCGCGGACCAGCCCGACGGCAGGGCCGGCGGGACGGCGCCGTCGAAATTCTGCGCGAGGAGTCCGTTCCCGATGCCCGTCGGCAGATCGAACTCCAGCGTGCCCATGTTCGTCGCGCCGTCCTGGAGCGCGAGCACGGCGGCGACCGGCGTCCCGCAGGCCGTGGCGGGGTCGACGGTGAACGTGAAGTCCCGGCAGACGGAGCCGCCGAGGCCCGCGATCGAGCCGTAATCCTGCGGGCTGGAGGCCCCGGTCACGCCGCCCGAGTTCTGCAGGGTGCCGACGAGGTTGCCGGTGCTCGCCCCGCCCGCATTCTGGATGCAGAAGGTCCAGGTGACCGTCTCGCCGGGATCGGAGCGGCCGTTCGGCGGCTGGCAGCTCTCCGTCTGGAGGGTCGCGTCGCCGGCCGAGAGAACGATGGCGCCCGTGAGGCACGCGTCGAGCGTGGTCGGCGAGCCGTCGACGATCGTGACGGGGCTCGAAAACGGCGTGAACCCCGGAAACGAAATCGTCACCGTGTAGTCGCCGGGCGGCAGGTCCATCGAGTAGACGCCCGACGCGTCGGTCGCGCGCAGGTAGCCGCCCGGGACCGTCACGACGGCGCCCGCCAGCGCTCCGCCGCCGCAGAGGGTCACGGTCCCCGTGAGCGTGCCCTTCGCCGCCGCGGTGCAACCCGGGAACTTGAAGCTGCCGACCCGCGTCGCCCAGTCGAACATTCCGTTGTTCGCGTAGTACTCCTGCGCGTACCAGAACGTGCAGTCGTCGGACGGATCGATCGACATCGCACTGTAGTCGCCCCAGCGCGCGGCCGCGTCCTGCTGAACTCCCGCCCCCGCGAACATCGTCGCCTCACCCTGCGAGAGCGCGTTCGCCGGGTCCCCGGCGAGCCGGCCCGCCCAGAGGATCGACGGCACGAGGCTCGTGCTCGACGCCGAGAAGCCGACGGCGCTGTTGCCCTGGTGATCCTGCGCCGTCGAGCCCATCCAGAGGTTCCGTCCGTTCGCGCCGTCGCCCGATCCCGGCGCGTACGTGACCTGGTTCTGGATCGTGAAGTCCCCGGTGCCGGCGTCGCGCCGCAGCTCCTCGAAGCGCACGCCCGCCTGGTAGGTCGACGCGCCGGTCGGGTTGACGCCGCTGACGTTGACCGTCCAGTTGAGGACGAACGACTCGACGCCGGCCGCGAGCGTCCGGTAGCCGATCCGGTACATCATCCGGTCCGCGATCGCATCCACGTACTGCCCGCTCGTCGCGGGAGCGGGCTGCTCGATCGCGTTGCGCGTGGCGGGCGACCGCGCGTCGAAGGAGGCGACGGCGAGGTCGGGCCGCACGGTGAGCGTCGAACTCCCGGGATCGCCGAAGTCCGCGTGGAACTCGTAGATCCGGACGGCGTCGAACGGATCGCCGAACTCGTCGGCGCGCCACTCCATGAAGAAGTTGGGAGTCCCGGCCGGGGGCGGCGTCAGGCCGTTCATGTGCGTCGGCAGCATCCCGCCGGCGGACGGATCGATCGGACCGTAGTTGAAGTAGATGTAGGCCGCGGTCGCGTCGCCGACGAGCATCTTCGAGCGGTCGAAGGCGTAGAGGCCGGCGCCCGCGTAGGAGCTTCCGCCGGGCGTGAACTGGTTGTCGGACATGTAGTACCCGTCCGGCCACACGCCGAAGTGCGGGTAATCGTTCAGGAGGTTCGGCATGAGGAAGTCGTACAGGAAGTAAGAGCCGGTCGGATCGCCTGTCTGCGAGACGGCGATCAGCTGATGGTACGGAGGATTGAGGCCGTTCGGCAGGCAGAACTGGCTGATCAGCCAGCGGTCGGCCATCGTGTCGTAGAGCACGATGGGGTCGCCGTCGTTGCGGCCGCCGCACGGCGCGCCGACGGGCGCGAACAGGGTGGACAGCTTCGTGGCCGCCGTCAACGCGGAGCCGGTCTTGTCGTAGACGCGGAAGAGCGAGTTCACGATCTCGACGACGTGGCTCGGGCCGACGTCGGCGTTGGTGTCGGGCGGCTCGACGCGCGATCCGAACGCGGCCTGGTCGTCGTCCGCGGAGAGGCCCGCGAACGTCAGGATCGGTCCGGGCATCCCGACCTCCGGCGCCTCGGACTGGAGCGCGCCGTCGAGCTGCGCCTCGGGCGCGGCGGCGCCGGCGCGAGGGGTCCGCGGAATGCGCTCGTTCGAGCGGACCCAGTTCGCGGGGAGGATCTCGTCGGGCGCGGGAAACTCGGGCGGCAGGTCGCGGACGCGCGCCGAAACCGCGACCGTCCGCGCCGTCGCGGAGACGGGCACGGGCCGCGGACCGCTCGCCCACAGCACGGCCGAAGACACGAAAAATACTCCCGCGGTCGCAAACGCACGGCCCATGACCTCTCCTCTGGATGCGATCCGGGGACGGTAGCGCCGGGGAGCGCCGAAGTCAACGCGCCGCGGCGTCCGGAGCGTCGAAGACCCGACCGCCCGGCATGACGCAGATCACTTTCTCGGTGACGCGGCCGCGGCGGCGCCGCCGCGCGCGCCGTACACGACGGCGCCGGCCGCGAGCGCGATCGCGCCCGCGACGAAATTCTTGGTCTCGGCCGCCGAAAGGAACAAGAGGCAGATGATCAGCGCCGCGATCGGGATGAGAGCGCCCCCCGGCAGCCGGATCGTCCGCGGCGTCGACGGGAGCTTGCGGCGCAGCACGGGCACCGCCAGGCACGTTCCGATGTAGGTCGCCAGGCGCGCGACCGTCGAGAGCACGGCGAGCTCCTCGGCGACGCGGAGCGCTCCCGGATGAATGGCGTTGGATGCCGCGTCGATGACGATCAGACCCAGCGCCATGCCGGAGTTGAAGAGAATCGCCACGTGCGGCGTGCGGTAGAGCGGATGGATCCGCGCGAACACGCGCGGGAGCCGCCCGGTCTCGGCGAGCGCGTAGAGGTATCGCGGCCCGGCGAGGACGGTGTTGTTGTTCGTGCCGAGGACGGAGAGCACGGCGCCGAGCGTCAGCACGAATCCCCCGAACGGGCCGAGCAGGAGCCGCCCCGCGTCGGCGAGCGGCGTCTGCGAGCGGCCGAGGTCCGGAATCGTCCCGATCGCGACGAGCTGCACCAGCGTGTAGATCGCGGTCACGAGGAGGACCTGCGTCACGAGCGCGAAGGGCACGTCCCGCTTCGGGTTCTTGAACTCGCCCGCGGGCGCCGCCGTGTTCTCGAAACCGGCGTACGCGTAGAGCACGAGGAGCGCGGCCTTCGTGAAGTTCCCGCTCTCCGGCATCGGCACCGGGAAGAGGCGGCGCCACGAGATCGCGAAGACGCCCACGACGACGAGGAGCACCAGCGGAACCGTCTTGCCGAGCGAGAGCACGACGGCGGTGATCGCGCCCGACTTGATGCCGCGCACGTTGATCCACGTCAGCGCGAGGAGCGGCAGCACGATCGTCAGCGCCTGCCCGACGCCGTGGTTCGCGCCGTCCCACAGGTAGCCGACCGCGCGCGCGAAAAACACCGAGAGGCTCGCGATCGACGCGACGCGCGCGATCCAGGTCATCCAGCCGACCTCGAACCCGACGAAGTCGCCGAAGGCCGCTCGGGTATAGACGATCGCGCCGCCGGGCGTGTCGAAGAGGCTGGCCGCCTCCGCGAAGCAGAGGACGAGGAGGAGCACCGCGAGGCCGGCGCCGAGAATCGCCCAGACGCTCGCGGGACCGAGGAGCGCCACCGCCGCGACCGGGAGGATCAGGTAGACGCCGCTGCCGATGACGTCGTTGACGGACAGGGCCACGATCTCCCAGCGGGAGACGGCGCGCAGGAAGCCGGGATTCGTCGGTTCGGAGGAGCTCAGGGTGGCGGCATTGTACGAGATGGGACCCGCCTGCCTCGTGCCGTCGGCCGCGGCCGCGGCGTCTGGCTTATACTCCCGCGCCCAATGCTCCGCGCCGGTATCGTCGGTCTTCCCAACGTCGGGAAATCCACCCTCTTCAACGCCCTGACGCGCACGCGCAAGGCCGAGGCGGCGAACTACCCGTTCTGCACGATCGAGCCGAACGTCGGCGTGGTCACCGTGCCCGACGCCCGCCTCGAGCCGCTCGCGAAGATCTCGAAGTCCGAGCGCATCGTCCCGGCGACGATCGAGTTCGTCGACATCGCGGGCCTCGTCAAGGGCGCGTCGCAGGGCGAGGGGCTCGGCAACAAGTTCCTCCAGCACATCCGCGAGGTCGACGCGATCGTCGAGGTCGTGCGCTGCTTCGAGGACCGGGACGTGGTGCACGTCGCCGGCGCCCTGGACCCCGTCGCCGACATCGAGACGATCCAGACGGAGCTCGTGCTCGCGGATCTCGAGGCGCTGTCCCGGCAGAAGGAGAAGCTGGAGAAGAACGCGAAGGGCGGCGACAAGGAGGCGAAGGAGTCGCTCGCGGTGGCGGAGAAGCTCCTCGAACACCTGAACGGCGGGCGGCGCGCGTTCACGGCGCCGCTCTCCGACGACGAGAAGGCCGTCGCGCGCCGCTTCTTCCTCCTGACGATGAAGCCGATGCTCTTCGCGTGCAACGTCGCGGAGGGCGAGCTCGCGCACGCGGACGAGTCGCCCCACGTGAAGGCGGTGCGCCACTTCGCGGAGACCCACCTCGGCACGGAGGCCGTCGTCGTGTCCGCCGCGATCGAATCGGAGCTCGCCGAGCTGCCCGACGACGAGGCCCGCGAGTACCTCGGCCATCTCGGCGTCTCCGATTCGGGAGTCTCATCGCTCATCCGGGCGGCGTACCACCTGCTCGGGCTGCGCACGTACCTCACCGCCGGCGAGAAGGAGACCCGCGCGTGGACGATCCACGCCGGCGACACGGCCCCGGCCGCCGCCGCCGTCATCCACTCGGATTTCGAGAAGGGCTTCATCAAGGCGGAGACGATCTCCTACGACGACCTGATCGCCGCCGGCACGATGAACGCCGCCAAGGAGAAGGGCCTCGTGCGCCAGGAAGGCAAAGACTACGTCGTCCGGGACGGCGACGTGATCCTGTTCAAGTTCAACGTGTGAGATCCGACGCCGGGTCCCCTTCCGAAGGCGCGACCTGCGGCGTCGCCTCGTTCTGGGACCGGAACCCCCATTACTCGGAGGACCCCGAGTTCTGGATGGCGCACCCGCTCTGCCGGAGGGCCATCAACGAGCGCGTCTCCGGCTCCCCTTCCACGTGGCCTCTCGATCACCTCTACGCGCGCGCGGGCTCACCGCGGTTCGAACGGATGCTCTCCCTCGGCTGCGGGATGGGTCGAGTCGAGAGGGCGGTGCGGCGTCTCGGCATCGCGCGCGAGGTGGAAGGGGTCGACGCCTCTACCGTCTCGATCGAAATCGCGCGCCGGCAGGCCGACGAGGAAGGCCTCACCGGTCTCCGCTACCACGTCGCCGACTTGAACACTCTGTCCCTCCGTGGCCGGCGCTTCGACGCGGTCGTCTTCCACCAGTCGCTGCACCACGTCGCGGCGGTCGAGCGGCTCATGGAGGAGGTTCGCGCCTGTCTCGCTCCCGGCGGCCAGCTGTTCCTCGAGGAATGGACCGGGCCCTCCCGCACCGAATGGTCGGCCGCGCGGCTCGCCCGCTGGCGGGCTCTTTATCGAGAGGTTCCGCCGGAGTGGCGCCGGACCAGGGACCTCGAGCCCCCCATCGAGAAGGACGACCCGACGGAAGCCGTGCGCTCGTCCGCAATCGTCCCCACCATTTGCCGGCTGTTCCACACGATCGAATTCCGGCCGTACGGCGGACAGATCGTCTCGATCCTCCTCCCGCAGATCCAGCGCTCTGCGATGCCGGAGGAAGCGTTGAACGAACTCGTTTCGCGGTGGCTCGCGATCGAAGCGGCCGAGCTCGCCGCCAATCCCGCATCGAGCTTCCATCACGCCATTCTGGCGACGCCGCGGACCGGGATCGCCTCGGTCCCGGGGAGGGTCGTCAACGCTCTCCGGCGCGCAGCCCTCCACCGGACGATCGCGAGGGCTTCGGCACTCTGCTAGCCTCGACGCCGCCGTGTTCCAGCGCGCCATCGTCCGTCCGCCCACCGACAACTTCGCCGAGGGCCTGACCACCGTCGATCTCGGTGTGCCGGACTTCGCGAGGGCGCTCGAGGAGCACGCCAGGTACTCCGAGGCGCTCGAGCGCTGCGGGCTGCTGGTGACGCACCTGTCGCCGGACCCGCGGTATCCCGACGCGACGTTCGTCGAGGACACGGCGATCCTCACGCCCCGCGGCGCGGTGCTGACGCGACCGGGTGCGCCGGAGCGGTTGGGCGAGGCCGCGGCGATCGAGCCGGCGCTCCGGTGCTTCTTTCCCGGCCTGCCGCGGATCGAGCCGCCCGGCACCGTCGACGGCGGCGACGTCTGCGAGGCGGGCGATCACTTCTTCATCGGGATCTCCACGCGCACGAACGCGGAGGGCGCGCGCCAGCTCGCGCGGCACCTCGCGGCGTGGGGCTACACGAGCGCCGAGGTGGACGTGCGGAACGTCGCCGGCATCCTGCACTTAAAGAGCGGGATCGCGGCGATCGACGACAAGCGGCTCGTCCTGATGGAGGCGCTCGCCGGCCATCCGGCGTTCCGCGGCTACGAGCGCCTCGTCGTCGCGCCCGACGAGACCTACGCCGCCAATTGCGTGCGGGTCAACGACGCGCTCCTGGTCGCGGCGGGCTTCCCAAGGTTCGAGGCCGACGTCCGACGCCTCGGCCTCGAGACGATCGTCCTCGACATGTCCGAATTCCAGAAGATGGACGGTGGCCTGAGCTGCCTCTCGCTGAGATTCTGAAACGGGGTCAGGTCTCTGAATGTGTGAGTTCCAAATTCTTGAAAGTCACATTTTCAGAGACCTGACCCCAAGGTGGTCTCAGAACGCCGCGGTGTCGGCGGCGCTGCCGTTGGTGCCCTGGGGGTTGGTGTACGTCTTCGTCGCGCCCGTCGTGTTGTCGGTGACCGTCAGCGTGAACGCGACGTCCGTCAGCGAGCCGTAGAAGACCCAGAAGTGGCCGTTCAAGTCGCGGCCGTCGAGGACCTTCACCGTCAGCTCGATGTTGTCCGGCGAGAAGAACCAGAAGCCCTGCGTGTTGCCCGCGACGCCGACCGGCGTGCCGCTGCCGGTGCCGCCGTTCGGATCCGTCCACGAAACCGTCGCCGAGAATCTTCCGTTCTGGAGCTGCGCCGCGTTGGCGTGGATGCGGTCGAAGCCGGAGTGGGGCGCCGCGAGATACGGGAAGCTCGCGAGGTAGGGAACGTCGGGGCCGTCGACGCCGTCGCCGAGCGCGTTGTTCGGCGCGACGTTGAAGCCGTCGACGAGAACGCCCGCGACGACGCGCAGCGCGATGTCGACGGTGTCGTCCGCGACGCGCCGCCCGTTCGGATAGCCCGCGTTGTCGCCCGCGATGACGCCGAGGCGGTTGGCCGACGCCGGCGGCGTGGGCGGCACGGCGACGTTGAGGCGGAGCTGGTCGGAGACGACCTCGTTCGGCCGCATGGTCAGTCCGGGCGCGCCCTGGACGAGGATGAGCAGGTCGTTGCGCGGCGTGGGCGGGACATTGATGCCGAAGAGCGCGTGCAGGATTCTCGGGAGCTCGGGATTCAGGACGAAGGTGCCGAAGTTCGCGAGATCGTCCTTCGGATACGTGGCGTTGAAGACATCCTTCATGCCGAGCGGAACGACGACCTCGTTGATGAGCGGGTTGCCGAGGCGCGAGACCTGGTACCAGCCGCCGGCGTTCTGACGCCACGTCGAGGACCACATGCCGACGACGGCGTTCGGGTCGGCCGGGTCGGTCGGCGCCGAGCCGTTGGCGGTCAGCTTGCCGATCGGGACGGAGAGCGCGATCGAGTGCACGTTGTATCCGGCCGTCGAGTTCGTGCCGCCGCCGTGGTTGCCCGGCAGCGTCCCCGGCCGGAAGTTCACGAGGTCGAAGATCATGCCGAGGTCGACGTAGAAGCCCTCCGCGCGCGGTCCGGCGAAGACGACCGTGTCGTCGTCGATCGGGTACGAGAGGCTCTGGATGCCGGAGCCCGTGGCGTAGCCGTTCGGGAACGACTTCGGACCGACGTTGTTCGGCGCTTCGAGCAGGTCGCTGCCGAGGAGCGTGCAGCTCGGCTGGTTGGGCGACGGGCCGACGCACTTCTTGACCGTGTACGTGTAGTAGACGTTCTGATTGGCGTCGGTCGGCGACGCGACGGGGCCGGTGTTCTGCAGGAACGTGTTGCCGCTGCGGATGTGGCGCGTGAACTCGACGCGGTAGACGACGTCCTCGAGCGCGTCGCCGTTCGAGTCCACGTTGAACTCGTAGCGGATGTTCTCGCCGAAATGAAAGAAGTTGGGACCGCCGGCCGGCTCCTCGAGCGGCACCCAGTTCGAGATCAGGACGAGGCGGCTCGGGTCGGCGGGATCGCGGAAGAAGTAGACGTCCGTGTTGTCCGCCAGGGGGTCGTTGGAGATGCCGGGCGCCTCGCGGTGACTCGAGGCCGAGGCGGCCGAAGTCGACAGGGTCAGCAGCAGCGCGGCGAGCGCGAGCGTCGAGGCGTTTCGAAGCCGGGGACCGTTCATGCGACTCCTCCTTTTGGGAGGGGGTACGGTCGGCGCCGGCCGGAAGGATTCATCGGCGCGTGTTTCATCCCACGACGCGCTCGACGAACCACACGAGGCCGACCGCCGCGATCGCGAGCGAGCCCGGCACGACGACGCGGCGCCGGTACCACGGCTTCCCGCGGAACGGCAGCGCCAGGAACAGCGCGAGGAGCGCGATGACCGACAGCTGACCCAGCTCGACGCCGGCATTGAACGAGAGAAGCGCCGGCACGAACTGGGACCGCGGAAGACCCAGCTCCGAGAGGACCCCGGCGAAGCCCATGCCGTGAAGGAGGCCGAACGCGAAGACGAGGGCGATGCGCCAGGGCGTCAGCGCCGGCGCCAGCACGTTCTCGACCGCGACGTACACGATCGAGAGCGCGATGAGCGGCTCGACGATCCGCGGCGACAGCGCGACGACGCCGTAGACCGTCAGCGCCAGCGTCAGCGTGTGCGCGAGCGTGAACGCCGACACCTGCAGCAGCACCGGCCGGAGACGCACGGCGAGCAGGAAGATCCCGCAGACGAAGAGGATGTGGTCCGTGCCCTTCGGCAGGATGTGGGAGTAGCCGAGCCGCAGGTAGCCCCGCACGACCTCGGCGCGCGTCATCGGCGCGATACCGGCGCCGAGCGGAAAGGGAACGCTTTCCGCGCCGCCCTCGATCCACTGCCGCGAGGCCTGGTCCTGCCCGTCGATGCTCTCTTTCGCCGGCCAGCCCTCGGTTCCCTCGGCCTGACCGGCGACGCGGCGTTCCGGCGCCGCGGTCCTGATCGTCAGCATGTAGGAGCCGAGACGAACGGCGTTCGACCACGTGAACGTCCTCGCCCCCGGCGGCACGGTGCCCGAGAACCGGACGACCAGCTCGGGCGCCGCTCCGGCCGCGGCGAGCCCGCCATCGGGCACGACCAGCGCGGCCGAGGACGGCACCGCGCGCCCGTCGAAGGCGATGCGGACCCCGCCGGTCGCCGCCGCGAGCAGACCGCCGATCGCGTGCGTCAGCTCGGGCGTGAGGTTGGCGATCTTTCCGAAGCGCGGCTCGAGCGCGGCGCCTGCGCCGAACCCGGGCGGAAGGTGCTGACGGTCGACGATCGCGTCGATCTCGTAGCGGCCGCCCTTCTCGAAACGCGCGACGACGCGGACCGTCCCGAGCTCGTGGGCGACGGCACGGCCCGGGACGGCTGCCGCCAGGGCGAGCGCGATCCCGAGAAGCCGACGCGTCATTCGCCCGGGACCTCGAACGTCAGCGACGCCCACACGCTCCGCCAGTCCGCGTTCGGATCGTCCGCCACGCGCACCATCTGCACGGCCTTCACGAGCCACACGCCGGGTCCGATCTCGCGGAAGCGCACGCTCCCGTCGCGGTCGGAACGCAGCGACTTCTTCGCCTCGGGACTCGCGTACGGCAGCGCGGAGACGAGCGCGCCGGCGAGGGGCCGTCCCTGCCAGAGGAGACGCACGGGCAGATCCTCGCCGCGCCGCAGCGCGTACGGGTCCTTCTCCGGCACGAGCTCGAGCGCGAGACCGAGCGGCCGGTCGAACCCGGCGGAGCCGGCGCCGCCCGCCTTCACGAGGGCCTTCGCCGCGCGCGAGAAGAGCTCGCGCGACGGCCTGCCGCTCTCGCCGCGCCGCGCGCGATCCGCGATGACCCACTCGAGGCCCTCGTCGCGCAGGTACTCCTCGAACCGATCGGCGTCGAGAGAGAGCGGGCTCTCGAGGCTCCGATAGGCGATCCAGGCAAGGCCGGCCTGCGCGGGCGTGACCACGCCGGCGGGCTCGTCCGCGGGCCTCCCGGCGACGGGGACCTCCCCCGCTCCCGAGACGAGGACGAAGCGCTCGATCAACGCGGGGTTCCTCGGCAGCGCGTCGCCGCGGAAGCGCTGCCCGACGACGAGGTGCACCGGGAGTGGCGCGCCGACCCTCGGCCGGAACGAGCCCGGCTCGATCCAGAAGTCGTGCGCGACGACGTCTAGGGGCGCGGCGGCGAGGAGGGCGAGGGACGCGGCGAGGGCGAGGGCGCCTCGGCGCGGCGCAGCCGTCGCGTCATCACCGGCTCCAGCCGGCCTCGCTCGCCCTCGCTCCACGTGATCGTCCACGCGTCCTGCCCGAGCTCCTTCCAGACGGCGCGGACCGACCGGTGCTCGCCCGTGCGCGCGTCCTCGCCGCGAAACACGAGATCGCCGCCCTCGAACCGTCCCGTCAGGTGCAGTACGCCCGGAAAGGCGCCGTGGATCTCCGCGTAGTCGTACGCCTTCCGCGCCGGGTCCCAGGCGACGACGAGGAGCGCCGTCACGCGGCCCATCGGGTTGTGGGCGTCGTCGTCGCCGACGATGGAGAAGGAGCCCGGCCCCCGCCGGAACGTCAGCGTGCCCTGGCCGCCCGGTCCCGGCAGCCCTTCGTACGCGCCTCGCTTGAAGCGCTCCGGATGGGTCCAGGTTTCCTCGAAGGTCCAGGCGCCGAGGACCGCGTCGAGCTTGCGCATCTCGGGAGCGGGCGCCTCGAAACGGACGGCATGCTCGACCCGCTCGCCGTCTTCGTCCGGCCGCGCGAGAGGCGTCGCCGTGGGGGACGGGAGCTTCGGAACGAGCAGCGCGAGGACGATCGCGAGCGCGGCCGGCGTCATCCCCGCGCGACGAACTGGTCGAAGAGGTCGACCTCGGCGCGGCTGCCGATCGCGAGCGGCATCCGCTCATGCAGGGTCTCGGGCGAAACGTCGAGGACCTTCGCCGTTCCCGTCGAGGCGCGGCCGCCGGCGTGCTCGACGACGAACGCGAGCGGATGACACTCGTAGAGGACGCGCAGCTTCCCGCCGCCGTCGCGGTCCGCGGACTTCCCGTCGCCCGGATAGAGGTAGATGCCGCCCTCGAGGAGGAACCGGTGGACGTCGGCGACCATCGAGGCCGAGTAGCGCGTCGAGTACACGCGCCCCGAACCCGGCTCGGGAGTCTTCAGCCGCTCGACGAACGCGCGCACCGCCGGAGGCCACCTGTGGGAACGGCCCTCGTTGACGGCGTAGCCCTTCCCGCGCTCGGGCATCCTCAGGTCGCGGCGCGTCAGCAGGAACTCGCCGATCGCCGGGTCGAGCGTGAAGAGGTGCACGCCCTCGCCGGACGTGTAGACGAGGATCACGGCCGGACCGAACAGGACGTACCCGGCGGCCACCTGCTCGCGCCCGGAGCGGAGCAGGTCGCGCACGGTGCCGTCGCGGCGATGGCGGATCGAGAAGATCGTGCCGAGCGTGCCGTTGCAGTCGATGTTCGAGGAGCCGTCCATCGGGTCGAACAGGACGGCGTAGCGCCCCTGGTCGAGGCTGCCGCGATAGACGAACGGCTCCTCCATCTCCTCGGAGGCCGCGAGCGTGACGAGACCGCCGTAGTCGAAGGTCTCGAGGAGGATCTCGTTGGCGAGCACGTCGAGCTTCTTCTGCTCCTCGCCCTGCACGTTCTCCGAGCCGGCGACCCCCAGCGCTCCCGTCAGGCCGGCGCGAGCGAGCGCGTTCGCGATGCGCTTCCCGGCGACGCCGAGGCGCATCAGGAGGAGCGAGAGCTCGCCCGTCGACCCGGGAAAGGACTTCTGCTCCTCGAGGATGAACCGGTCCAGGGTCAGCGGCGCGGGCGACATCGGCGGCGGCTACTTCTGCTTCGAGATCCGCCAGCGGCCTGTGGAGACGGCGCCCTCGCTTCCCTGCGGCGTCGTCGTGAAGGTGCCCTCGATCGTGTCGCCGGAGCGGCGGCCCTCGAACGTCGTCACGACCTCGCAGTTGCACGACGGATCGCGATAGGGATCCATGGTGCCGCGCAGCGTGCCTCCCGTCGCATCGACGAAGTTGATGTTGAGCATCTGCGGCGCGCCGCGCATCGGATCGTCCGCCGTGGGCGCGCCCTCTTTCGGCTTCATGAGGACGTCGCCGTGCGCCACCTTGTCGCCGGACTTGAGCTCGAAGACGATCGAGCCCGATCGCCCGGTCTGGGTGCTCGAGTACTCGCCGACCCAGTGGCCCGCGAGATGGGACACGTCGCCGCCCTGGACGGGAACCGGCGGCGCGGGGTTCTGCGACGCGCAGCCTCCGGCGACGATCGCGGCGAGGAACAGCGTCGAAAGCGTCCGGCGGTCGACCATGGGGTCCTCCCTGGCGCGGCATCTTACCGCCCGGGCGCGGGACGCCCTCCCCCGGAGGCGCGGCGTCAGGGTCCCTTCGCCCACGCGCGCCACGCAGGCTTCGGTTCGCCCGAGAACGCCTGGAGTCCGCGGTGCGCGAGGAAGGCCGCGCGGTTCCTCTCGCGCGGCACGACCGCGCCCGGTCCCGCGCCGTCCTTGCCGGGCGCCGCGTCGCGCAGGTCCACCCATCGCGCGAAGAGGAGCCGGCGGCCGTCCGCGCGCGCGAGGAATCGTCGCATTCGAGTCACGAATTCGGCCTGCCGCTCGGGGCTCGATCCGTTCTCGGACGCGGAGGAGTAGCTGACGACCGGGAACGCGACCGGCCGCCCGGCGGATCCCTTCAGAAGCTCGGCCCAGTCCTTCTCGAGCGACGCGGGGGAACGGTGCTGAAACGGCTTGTCCCTCTCGAACGGACAGTAGATGTAGAGCAGCAGCGGGCTCCTCTGGTGGAGCTGCGCGGCGATTTCGGGAGCCGGGCTCTCCGTGGGCGCGAGCGTGGTGACGCCGACGAGCAGGTGCGGGGCCTTCTTCTTCAGGTACTGCACGGCGCCGTCGAAGAGGCGCCGGTACGCGGAGAGCTCGTCGGGCCGGTCGGCGAAGTACGCGTCGGCGGCCTCGCCGAGCGAGAGCGTCTGGAAGTCGAGGAGCACGGGCGCGAGGGCGTCGAGGAGACGCCCGAAACGCAGCGAGAGCCGCGGGTCGTCGAACGCCATGCCGGAGAGATCGGCCGGCACGTCGCGCGCCGCCTCGGTGACGAGGAAGAGGTCGAGCTGGAGGGTCGCGCCGGACTGGCGCAGCAGCCGGGCCGTGCGGGCGACCTGGTCGAGCATGTAGCGGCGCGGCGCGGGCTCCGCCGCCGACCAGGACAGCGGCAGCTCGAAGAACGTCGCGCCGGTGCGGCGCACCGCGTCCACGACGTCCGCGCGCTGCCCCGCCGTGGCCGAGTCGGGGAGGTTGAGCGCCACTCCGGCCGCGGGACGGACCGGCTCCGCGGTCGGAGCCGTCGCCGCCGCGGCGGCGAGGAGGAGCGAAGCGGCGCGGCGGAACACTAGGCGGGCGCGCCCACGAGCACGATCGGCCCGGTCGGCGCCGGCATGCCGCCGCGCGGCTCGACGGTGACGGCGAAGTTCTGCGCCTCGGCCTCCGGAAACGGCGCCGACTCGAAGACCGCGCGTCCCGACGCGTCCGCGTCGAAGACGCCGGCGTTGACGGGCTTGCCGTTCTGGAAGACCCAGAGCTCGTACTGCCGGTCGGGCGGGAGCGGCGCGAGGCGGCCGGCCATCAGGATTCCCCGGCGCGCCTTCGGGCTCCAGTACACCATGCCGCGCGCGCCCGACTGCGGCCCCGAACCACCGAGCCGCATCATCTGCATGTCGTCGCTCTCGAGCACGCGCGCGCGCAGAGTGCGCTCCGCGAGCGCCGTCTCGGCGTTGTGCAGCCGGCCGGCGAGGTCGGCCGAGCGGCTCCGGAGCTCCTCCCGGTCCCGGCGAAGCCGCGCGTCGTCGAAGACGACGGCCGCGAGGAGGAGCGCCGCCGCCGCCGCGAAGACGCGCCAGGGCGTCGCCGGCGGAGGGGCCGCGCGGCGGGGGCCGAGCGCGCCGAGGATCCGCACGCGGAGCTCCGCGGGCGGGGGCGCGGGATCGACCGAGGCCCCGAGCGCCGTCGCGGCCTCGCGGCCTTCCGCGAGGAGCGCCTCGCAGACGGGGCAGCCCTCGGCCCGGTGCCGCTCGAGCTCGGCGGCGTCCGCGCCGAGCGGCGCGCCGAGCGCGAGCAGGGCGACCAGCTCCTCGTGCCGCTCGCTATGGGGCATCGGTGCCACTCCTCCTGTACGGCCGCAGGCGCTCCCGGAGTTTCATGAGTCCGAGACGGGCCCGCGTCTTCACGGTGCCGAGCGGCGTCGCGGTGCGCTCGGCGATCTCCTGCTGGGTCAGTCCTTCGAAGTATGCGAGCTCGAGCACGGCGCGCTGCTCGGCCGGGAGCTCCCCGACGGCCGAGCGGCAGATCGCCCGCCACTCGCGGTCCGCCGAGGAAGCCTCGACGTCGTCCGTCGCCGGCGGGTCCCCGGCGTCCTCGAGCGGCCGCAGCGGTGGCCGGGACCCCGCTCCCCGCGCGCGGAGCCGGTCGATCGCGCGGCTGCGGGTCGCGATGAGGAGCCAGGTGAGCACCGCGCCGCGCCCGGCATCGTACGAGGCGGCCGAACGCCATGCGAAGAGGAACGTCTCCTGGACGACCTCCTCCGCCTCCCCCCCGCCGCCGAGGATCCGGCGCGCGAGGCCGAGGAGGCGCGGCGCGTGCCGGTCGTAGAGCTCGCCGAGGGCGCGCGCGTCCCGCGCCTCGATCCGGGCCATCAGGGCGGCGTCGGATTCCGACGGGATCATCGTCGCGGCGAACGATATCGCAGCGCCGCTCTCGTTCCGGCATCCGTGTGTTCTACGATTCGCTCACGGAGGACCCATGCAGCGACGCGACCTGTTTCGCTCCGCGGCGCGCGCGGGGCTCGCGCTCGGCCTCGCCGCGGCCGGCCGCCCGCTCGTCGCGCTTCCGGGCGCCGGCAAGACGGAGATCGACGACATCGGCCTGATGAACACGGCGCTCGCGCTCGAGCACCAGGCGATCTGGGCCTACGGGCTCGCGGGGAGGAGCGGCCTGCTCTCCGAGAAGGCGAAGGAAGTCGGTATCGCGTTCCAGGGAAGCCACGAGCTCCACCGCGACGTCCTCGTCGACGCGGTGCGCCGCAAGGGCGGCGCGCCGATCGACGCGAAGAAGGACTACGTGTTCTCCGTGCCGCTCGCCAACGAGAAGGACGTGCTTGAGCTCGCGTTCACGCTCGAGGTGGGCGCCGCCCGGGCGTACCTCTCGGTGGTCGACCGCTTCCACGATCGCGCGCTGTCCGCCTCCGCCGCGAAGATCATGTCCGACGAGGTGCTGCACGCGACGGTGCTGCGGAGCGTGCTCGGAAGGGACGTGGTGCCGACGTTCGGCTTGATCGAGAATTGAGCGAATCTACCCCGCGGGCCGCTTCGACTGTGCGTCCGGAATCGGGGCCGGGCCGCCCTTCAGGTCCTCGCGGATGATGAGGTCGAGGAAGAGTTCGCGCACGCCTTCGCGGCCGCCGGACTTGAACGCCCGCCGCACCTCCGTCGGACGCAGCGCGATGCCCGTCATCGTCTTGAGGTACTGACAGAAGACATACGACCGGGAGCGGAACGAAACGATCAAAAGGACCAGGAGCAGAACGGCGGAGCCGAAGACGACCCAATCCGCCCGCGTCAAAAGCTCCAACGCGCCCGACATTTTTCTGCGAGTCCTTTGGCCATCAGGGTAGCAGGTTTTTGCCGGAACGGCACGGCTTTCCCCCTCACGGCCGGGCCGCGGAGGCCGTGACGGAGGGCACGCGGCGCGAGAGGAACTCCGCGGCGACGTCCGCCGGCCGGCGGCCCCCGCCGTCGACCGCGGCGTTCATCGCGCGCATCGCGGCGGCGGAGATCGCTCCCGAGAGCCGCTCGAGCGCGCGGCGCACACGGGCATCTCTCCACACCGGCTCGCGCACGACGAACGCCGCCTCGTACGGCGGAAAGTAGTGCCGGTCGTCCTCGAGCACGGCGAGATGCATCGTCGCGATCGGACCGTCGGTCGAGTTGCCGGCGACGACGTCCACCTTCCCCTGCGCCAGCGCGGAATACAGCAGCCCGAGGTCCATCTGCGCCGGCCGGGAGCGGAACGAGAGCCCGTATGCCGCGGCGAGCCCGGGATAACCGTCGGCGCGCTCGAGGAACTCGTACCCGAAGCCGGGCCGCACCTCGGGATGCGCCGCGAGGTCGGAGATCCTCGCGATGCCGAGACGCCGCGCATCGTCGCCACGCATCGCGAGCGCGAACGTGTTCTCGAAGCCGAGCGGCGGCGCCCAGACGAGCTTCCAGCGCCGCGCGTACTCGTCGGACACCCGCGCGCGCACTTTTGCCGCGTCCGAAACCGGCTTCTCCTTCAGGATCGCCGCGAACGCGGTCCCCGTGTACTCGGGATAGAGATCGAGCTCTCCCGCGACGAGGGCGCGCTGGCACAGGAAGGTCCCGCCGAGATCGAGCCGCCGCTCGACCCTCAGTCCCTCCGCCTCGAGCGCCTCCGCCGCGAGCTCGCCGAGGACGACCTGCTCGGTGAAATTCTTCGAGCCGACGCGGATCGGCGGCGGTCCCGGGGCGCGGCACGCGGCGACGGCGAGGAGCGCGGCCGCGGCGAGGGCGCCGAGGGGGCGGCTCACCGACGCGGCCCCCAGCGCCGCGCGACGAGACCGAGGAGAAAGTCGAGCGCGAGCGCGAGCGCCGCGGCCGGCAGCGCGCCCGCGAGGATCAGGCGGTGGTCCGCGGTGGCCACGCCGCGGTAGATCAGCACGCCGAGGCCGCCCGCCCCGATCGCCGCCGCGATCGTCGCCAGGCCGACGCCCACGACCACCGCGACGCGGATGCCGGCGAGCACGATCGGGAAGGCGAGCGGCAGCTCGACCAGCCGGAGACGCTCGCCGCGCGTCATCCCGATGCCGTCCGCCGCCTCGACGACCGCCGGTTCGACGGAGAGGATCCCGGCGTGCGTGTTGCGGAGGATCGGCAGCAGCGAGTACACGACGAGCGCGACGATCGCCGTGCGCGCGCCGATGCCGCCGAGGACCGGCACCGGGATGAGGAATCCGAAGAGCGCGAGGCTCGGAATCGCCTGGACGGTGTTCGCAAACCCGAGGACGGGGCGCGCGAGGCCGGGCCGTCTCGTGAGCGCCACGCCGAGCGGCACGCCGATCGCCGTCGCGATCGCCGCGGACACCGCGACGAGGACGAGGTGCTCTCCCGTCAGCGCGAGGATCTCGTCGCGACGCTCCCACAGGAAGCGGGAGAGGCCGCTCACGCGAGGAACTCCGAGACGAACTCGCGCACGAACGCGTCCGCCGGCTCGCGCCGCAGCGTGTCGGGAGGGCCGACCTGCCGGATGCGGCCCGACGCCATGACCGCGACGCGATCGGCGAGACGGAACGCCTCGCCGAGGTCGTGCGTCACCAGGAGCACGGCGGCGTCCCAGCGCGTCCTCCACGCGAGAAACTCCTTCTGCATCTCCCGGCGCGCGATGGGGTCGAGCGCGCCGAACGGTTCGTCCATCAGGACCAGCGACGGCGCCGCCGCGAGCGCGCGCGCGACGCCGACGCGCTGGCGCTCGCCGCCCGAGAGGCTCGCGGGACGCCGCGGCGCGAAAGCCCCGGCCGGCAGCCCCACCGTCGCGAGCATCGCGTCCGAGCGCTCGCGCCGCCGCTCCGGCGTCCAGCCGAGGAGGCGCGGCACCGCCTCGACGTTCTCGCGCACCGTCCAGTGCGGAAAGAGGCCTCCCTCCTGGATCACGAAGCCGATCCGGCGGCGCAGCGCGACCGGCTCCTGCTCGGCCGCCGGCCGGCCGAAGACCCGCACCACCCCGCCGTCCGGCTCGAGAAGACGGTTGGCGAGCTTCAGCGCCGTCGTCTTGCCGCAGCCCGACGGGCCGACGAGCGCGACCGTCTCGCCGGGGAGCACCTCGAGGCGAAGCCCGTCGAGAACGAGGCGGTCCGGCGCGAAGCGCTTCCGGACTTCGTCGAATTCGAGAACGGGCGTCGGCACGCGGCGGTCCGGTTCTTTCGCGATCGCAGCCGCGGGCTAGAATCCGCCCATGACCGCATTCTACGACGCCGTCGTCGTCGGGGGCGGGCCCGGCGGTTCGACGGTCGCGACGGCGCTCGCGCGCGCCGGACGCTCCGTGCTGGTGCTCGAGCGCGAGCGCTTCCCGCGCTTTCACGTCGGCGAGTCGATGCTGCCCTTCTCGCTTCCCATTCTCGACCGGCTCGGCGTGCACGAGAAGGTCCGAGCGGCCGGATTTCAGAAGAAGTACGGCGCGTTCTTCTGGAACGAGGACAACGGGACGACCCGCCCGGTCGTCTTCGCCGAAGCGCGCGACCCGAACCACCCGATGGCGTACCAGGTCAAGCGCGCCGAGTTCGACGACCTGCTGCTCCGGCACTCGGTCTCGAGCGGCGCCGAGGTCCGTGAGGAGACGTCGGTCGAGGACGTGCTCTTCGAAGGCGGGCGCGCTGTCGGCGTTCGCGCGCGGCGGTCGGGCGCCGCCGTCCCCGAAGAGATCCGGACGAAAGTCGTCGTGGACGCGTCCGGCCAGGGCGCGTTTCTCTCGCGCAAGCTCGGCCTGCGGAAGTTCGACCCGAAGTTGAAGCGCGCCGCGCTCTTCGCGCACTACGAAGGGATCCGCTGGCCCGCGGGAAGCCAGCCGGGCGACATCCTGCTGCCGATCGACAAGGGGGTCTGGTACTGGATCATCCCGTTCTCGGACGGAACGTGCAGCGTGGGCGGCGTGTTCGATCCGGACGTCGTCCGGTTCGAGAGCGGCTCCGGTCTCGAGGCGCGCTACGACGCGACGCTCGCCCGCTCCGCTCGAGTGCTGTCGCTTCTCGAGGGCGCCCGGCGGGTCTCGAAGGTCCACGGGATCTCGGACTACTCGGCGAACTCGTCGCGCGTCGCCGGGGACGGCTGGGTCCTCGTCGGCGACGCCGCGGCGTTCCTCGACCCGGTCTTCTCGTCCGGCGTTTTCCTCGCGATGGCGACGGGCGAGCGCGCCGCGCAGGCCATCGACCGGGCGCTCTCCCGGCACGGCCGGGTCGACGGGGCCGACTTCCGCCGCTACACGCGGCAGGCGAATCGCCTCTGGGCGCGGTTCCGCCGGTACGTGTACGCCTTCTACGATCCGATCTTCTTCGAGGCGTTCTGCACGCCGCAGCCTCCCGAGGCGATCCGGGCCGCGGTCGTCACGACGCTCGCGGGGGGCGTCGAGCGCGTGTCGCCGGCGATGTGGTTCTGGACGGAGCTCCTGTTCCTCGGCGTCACCGTCGACAGGACGATGCGGCGCCTGACCGGAAAGCCACTTCCCCAACCCGGCTGACATTCGCGATCGTCCGCGACCCGACCTCGCGATCGCTCGAGCCCGAACGTGCCTCCATGGGAGACGCTCGAGGAGCGACGTTCCCTCTCTCTCCGGTTGGGCCGCGACGCGGCCCGCTCAGAGTCCGAGCCCTAGCCGCCCGTGAGGGCCTGCTTCAGGTCGCCCTGGACGGGGTTCGGTCCCAGCCAGACCGAGAAGAGCGCGTCGGCGAAGTCGCGGCCCTCGATCGTTCCGGTGGTTGTGCCGCGCACAGCGACCCGCGTGCCCTTGTCGGGCGCCCAAGTCAGGTCGATCTCGTCGCCCTGCTTGACGTCGGGAATCATCTTCGCGAGCTGATCGAGGCGCGCCTTCAGCTGCGGCAGCGCGTCCTTCGAGTTGTTCTCGAATCCTTCGACGATCGCGCCGCTGATCTTGGGACCCTCGACGTCGCGGAGCATGTGGAGGCGCATGCTCTTGACCTGCGTCGACGAGACGAGGCTCGCCGCATCCTTCGAGGGCGTCTCGACGTAAAGCGCCGCGACGTAGACCTTGAAGATCGCCTTCTTGCGGATGCCCGCCCCGTTCAACTTCAGGGTCTTGCCCTCGACGGCGACCGTATCGGGCAGCTTGACGCCGCCGACCTCGAGGGCGAAGAGGACGCCGGAGACCAGGACGAGAGCGGCGAGCGAGACGACCTTCTTCATCGGAGACTCCTCCGCGGGAGATCCTATCCGACCGTGTACCGCGCCTTCGCCAGATCGACGATCTCCCCGATCAGCTGCGTGTAGCTCCGCCCCGCCTTCTTCGCCGCCATCGCGAATTCCGCGCCGGATGCGAGCCACGGGTTCGGGTTCGCCTCGATGACGTAGACCTCGCCCTTCGGGGTCAGGCGCATGTCGATGCGGCCGTAGTCGCGGAGCTTCAGCGCCTGGTAGACCGCGAGCGCGGTGTCGGACAGCCGCTTCACGGTGTCGTCGTCGAGCCCCTCGGCGGGCGCCGACTTCGTGACGCGGTAGTGCTCGGTCTCCTTGTCCCACTTGACTTCCTTGCCCGCGATCTTCGGCGCCCCCTCGGGCAGCCGCGACAGGTCGAGCTCGATCATCGGCAGGACCTCGGGACTCTCGTTGCCGAGAACGGCGGCGTAGATCTCGCGGCCCTCGATGTACTCCTCGATCAGCGCGGGCGCGTCGAACTCCTCGTGGATGTAGTGGATCCGCTCCATCAGCTCCTTGACGGAGCCGACCACGGATCCCGAGTCGATGCCGATCGAGCCGTCCTCGGACGTGGGCTTGACGATCAGCGGGAAGGCGATGTCGTGCGAGTGGTCGAGCTTGCCCTTGTACGACGTCGCGAAGAACGGGGTGCGGATGCCATGGAACGCGAAGATCTTCTTCGCGAGCGCCTTGTCCTGCGCGAGATAGAGCGCGTGCGGGCCCGCGCCCGTGTAGGGCTTCCCGAGCAGGTCGAGGTACGCGGCGAGGTTCATGTCCATCGTGTCGTCGCCCGCGTAGCTCTCGGTCAAGTTGAAGAAGAGATCCGCCTCGGCCCGGGCGAGCGCGATCAGCGACTGGTCCCGGCCGTCCACGACCTGGTAGAAGGGCTCGTGGCCGAGCTTGGCCAGCGCCTCGAAGATCTCCTCGCGGTCGTGCTTCTCGCGCTTCTTCGCCCGCCGCGGCGCCTTGCCGCGCGTCTTCGCCGGCTTCTCGGGCTCGGGCGGCGGCGCGTCCGCGACTTCGTCCTCGAGCACGTCGTAGAGGACGGCGATCTTGAGTTTCTCCCGGCTCATTCGCGCTCCTCTCTGCCGAATTTTCCGCGCGCGAGATAGTTCATCGCCAGGGCGGTCGTGTAGGTCGCGACCTCCGTGAGGGTGTCCGCCTCCTTTCGCACCTCCGTGCGCAGTCCGAGCTCACTCACACGGCGCTCGATCGACTCGACGAGGCGGAGGACGAGCGGCCGCTGCACGCCCGTCCAGTACGTCACCTTGTCGATGAGCGCCTTGCGGTTCTCCTTCAGGAGGTCCGCGGCGGACCGCGCCCCCTTCTTCTTGCGGCGGGACACGGGGAAGATGTCCACGAGGTCGGTGTCGAGGGCGAGCGCGACGGACTGGCCCTGCTCCTCGAGCGCCTTCTTGTAGAAGTCCTCGACCGTCGTCTCCATCTCCTCGACGGTGATGTCCGTGTGTCCCTGCGGCCGGACCGGCTCGGCCGCGCGGAGCCTCCGGGCCATCCGGTCGACGTAGCGCAGCTTCGCCATGGCGGCCCAGCCGCGATAGCGCTTGCGCCACTGCGAGCGCGGCGTCAGCCACACGGCGAACGTCTCGGCGAAGTCCTCGTCCGGATGCTTCTGCGCGTACCACCCCGCGATGTGCCGGACGAAGCGGCGCGAGAACGGGACCGGCCGGTACTGGTCCCGGTAGGGGCGGCGGAACGGCCCGAAGAGGTCGCGCCACTCCGGCGTCTTGTAGAGCGCGTAGGCGTAGTTGAAGGCGTGGCCCGCCTCGTGCCGCAGGTACATCATGATCTCGCGCCGGTCCTCGAGATCGTTCATCTCCTTCTCGAGGCGCGCGAGCTTCGGATCGGCGAGATAGAACGGGATGCCGATCACCGGCTCGCCGGACGGGCAACCCCACTCGTCCGAGAGGTAGCAGAGCGGGCGGAAGCGCGTCAGGCCCTTTCGGTCGAGCTCGCGGTAGAGCTGCTGCACGAGCCGCTCGATCGGCGAGCCCTCGAGCTTCAGGCCGAGGTCCTTGATCGGTTTGCTGAGGATCTCCTGGACGTCGGGGGGGGCTTTCTCGAAGGCGCGCAAGAGGCTTCGACCGAAAGGGTAGCACGCGGCCGGCGCGGCTACAATCAGACGCGGAGGACACGATGGCCGACGCGTCGATCAAATGCATTCCGAACGGGCCGTACCGGGTCTCCGGTCCCGCGACGATCACGGACTCGCAGGGACAGGTCGTGCGGACGATCGAGGAGGGCAAGGCGGTCTCGATGTGCCGCTGCGGCGGTTCGACGAACAAGCCGTACTGCGACGGCACCCACTCGCGCATCGGCTTCGAAGCCGCCGAGGCCGCGGTGCGGAAGGCGGAGGGACAGCCGTAGCCGCGCCGCTCCTCGCCGCGGCGCTCGCGACGCTGCGGCTCGCGGCACCGATGGCGCCGAGCCTCGCCGCCGATCTCGACGGCGACGGCCGCGAGGAGACCGTCACGGCGTCGCCGGGGCGCGGCGTGGTGCGCGTGACGGTGAAGGACGCGACCGGGCGCCACGCCGACGCGAAGGCGCCCGCCCCGAAGAGCGACGTCGTGCGCGTCGCGCTCTCGGCGGGATCGCTCGGGAGCTCGGGCGCGCTCCTCCTCGTCGAGGCGGCGTCCGATTCCGGCGATTGCGTCTCGGTGTGGCGGCTGAGGGGCGACCGGCTCGAGCGCGTCCCGATCCGCGAGTCCGCCGGCCAGGACGCGCCCGACTGCTTCGCCGCCGGCGCGTGGACCTGGCAGTGGAGGACCTCCGGCGAGGGGCGTCCCGCCGCGCTCGTGCGGGAGCGCTCCGAGACGGGGCCGCAGGGAGCGTTCACCGTGCGGGACGCGTTCGCGTTCGCGGGCTTCTCCCTCGAGCCCGATGCGGCGCTGTCGGGGCGCGAGATCGCGGGCGTCGCGATTCCGGCCTGGTACGACGCGGTCCTCTACTCGAACGCGGCGCTCGAGGTGCTCTACTCCCGCTTCGACCTCTCGCGCCTCCGGCCCGAGCCGACGCTCCGGATTTCCGCCGATCGCGCGCGCGGCTCCTTCTCCATTCGCTTCGCGGCGCCCGGGGGCGACCTCGAGCTCCCGGTGACCGCGAGCGAGCCGCAGGGCAAGGCGGTGCGGCTCGACGCGCGCTCGGGCGAGAAGTCGGCGCGACTCGTCGTGCACCTCGGCGGGGCCGACGGCACGGTGCCGATGATGGTCGAGGCCGCCGGACTCGGCGCGCCCTTCGACCAGATCTACGGCCCGGCGGGCAGCTACCACGGCCGCGCCGCGAAGGTCTTCCCGGACGCCGACGACGAGCTCGCCTCCGAGGAGCTCGCTTCGACCTGGATCGACCCGCGGGGCGGCCAGACCACCTTCGATCTCGCCGGCGCTCCGCCCTACCGCATCCGCATCGAGAAGGAGCTCTACACGATCGACCGCACGCGCGCCGAGAAGCCGATCGACGTCGTGCTCGCCCCGGAGACCGGGACGGGCCGCGCCTGGGGCATCACGCTGCGCGGCAAGAACGTGATCGAGAGGACGCCGGTCTCCTGCCCGGCGGGCGGCGGTCCCTGCCGACCCGAGGGCGAGCCCGACCGCCTGCGCCGCCTCGGCGCCCGAGCGAACGCACCCTAACCATAATAAGGACAGGTGGCGGGGACCGTTTCGGGGGGAGGGACAGGTTGACGGCGGCGGAGAACCTGTCTAACCTTCTTTCCGGACAGCACTTCACGTGAACATGCAACCCTCTTTCGTCGGACTGACCGTCCAGACGGTGGGCACGGCTCTGCTCGCCGCGATCCTCCTCTATTTGTCGCGCGGCAAGGGAAGCCGCGTCCTGCAGGCGGCGGCGGTCGCGTGGCTGTTCCAGCTCGGATCCCTCGGATCGCTCCTGCTGATGACTCTCTTCGGCTGGGACTACCGCCTCGAGGTCCATCAGTACTGGAGCTTCCTCTACGTCGTCGCGCTGTGCGTGGCCACGATCCGGATGGACCGCGACGTCTCGCTCGCCAAGCCGATCGCCGTCGCCGCCGTCGGTGGCGTGCCGCTCTCGCTGCTCATCGGTTATCTCGTGCCACGGGAGACCTCCTTCCATGCCGTCCACATGGGCCTGCTCGGCGTCGGATGGCTTCTCGCCGCGGTCTTCATCTACCAGAGCCCGCGCGCGGGCATCGGCCGGCAGTGCGCCGGAGCGATGGCGCTCCTCTCCGCGGTGACGGATCTCGTCTACGTGCTGATGCTTGCGACCGGGACCGGCCGCGCGGCGCCCTCGCGGCTCGCCCCCTGGCCGCTCGCCTACGCGGGCTTCCTCGACGTCCTGCTCGAGATGCTCTTCGGCATCGGGCTGATCATCTGGGCGATGGAGGACACGGAGCGCCGCCTCGCGACGCTGCACGCGCGCACCGCCGACGACTCGCGCCGCTCGCAGCGGAAGGCCTGGCTCGACCCGCTCACCGAGACGCACAACCGCTTCTTCCTCGACGAGATCCGGCCGGAGCTCGAGGCGGACGAGACCGGCGGCTCGATCGTCCTCATCGACCTCGACGGCCTGAAGCGCATCAACGACGAGGAGGGGCACGAGGAGGGCGACAAGGCCATCTGGACGGTCGCGACCGGCATCAAGAAGCTCGTGCGCGGCAACGACCACGTGATCCGTTGGGGCGGCGACGAGTTCCTCGTGATCCTGCCGGGCATGGACGAGGAGCTCGCGCGGCGACGCTTCTACATGCTGCCGGCGAAGATCGACGAGGTGAAGCAGTCGCCCAAGCCGGGCGGCCGCCCGTACCTGAAGTTCCTCGCGGCGTCCGTCGGCATCCATCCGTACTCGAAACGCATGACGCTCGACGTCGCCATCGCCCAGGCCGACCGCGTCATGTACGAGCGCAAGCGGGCGCACCGCGAGATGCGCAGCCAGGGCCGGGGAAGGACACCGTGAACTACCTCTGGACCGTATGCCCGAAATGCAGCTGCGAAGTGACGATCCAGTTCGACGAGACGGCCGGCGGGCCGTCGGGATCCCTGCGGCGCTGGTCCCGGGACCGCGCGATCAACGACGGCCGGAAGCTCGAAACGTCGAAGGGCGAGGTGGCCGCGGACGGCAGCTTCCGCGCGGCCTGCGTCTGCGGCGAGATGCTGCCGGTCGAGCCCGCGCGCGTCACGCGCGCGACGACGGAGAGGCCGCCCGCCTGAGACGCGTTCCCCTCGAGGACTCCTTCGACCTCCACTCTTTCCTTCCCGAGGACGTCGTCTCTGCCGTCGAGGAATACCTGCTTCTGGCGCGCGAGGCCGGCTACCGCGAGGTGCGCCTGATCCACGGCAAGGGCATCGGGGTCCGCCGCGCCGAGGTCCGGCGCCTTCTGGCGAAACGGGACGACGTCGCCGACTTCTTCGACGCGCCGCCCGAGCGCGGCGGGAGCGGCGCGACGGTCGTGGTCCTGATTCCGGGCACGTAGGGGCGGGGCTTGCCCCCGCCCATCTCAGCCCTCAGTGCTTCGGCGCCGCCTGGACCGCCGCCGGCTTCGCCTCCGCCACCTTCCACCCCGAGACGATGTCGGCCTGGCAATAGTTGACGAACCCCTCGCAGGAGGCGCCGTTCAGGCACGGCACCACGGCCTCGCAGGCCTGCCGAGGCGCCGCCCCACTCGGCAGCGGGACGCTGAGCCGGCACCAGCCGTTGTATCCCCCGTTGCTGAAAGCGCAGTCCGCTCGCGGTTGGGCGGCCGTGGCCGACGCCAGTTTCCAGTTCTTGGCCACGCCGGGATTCGGGCAGTAGCTCTGAGCTTCGCCGCACACGGTGGCGTTGATGCAGCGAAGGACGGAATCGCATGCGTGCTGCGGCGTCGAATGTCGCGCGACGGCGACGGTCACTCGACACAGCCCGGGCAGCTGGGGATGACGGAACGAGCAATCCGCCGCCTCCGGGTCGTTCGGCGCGGACTCGACCAGGCGGGCGGTCGGAAGCAAGAGAAGCGCCGCGGCGAGCCATCGAGCGAGGCGGTTTCGTCCCATCTCCGACCTCCCGTGGTACCGAGGCCTCCCTCAGGCCTCCTCGATCACGACCTCGAGCGGCATCCCCGCGCGCACCGCCTTCGAGATGATGCAGTACTTCTCGGTGAGCGAGAGCGTCTTCTCGACCTGCGCACGCTGGGCCTGGAGGAGCGCCGCCGGCACGCGGGCGGTGACCTTCGCCCCCTGCAGGTGGAAGCCGCCCGCGGGGTCCTTCCCCACCTCCGCCGACGCGCGCACGGCGGGGTCTTCGTAGGCGATCTGCAGTTTCTTCAGGAAGATCGCCCACGTGTTGAGGAAGCACGCCGCGAGCGCCGACAGGAGCAGCTCCTCCGGGTTCGCGCGGCCGCCGCAGCCGCCGAGCACGGTCGCGCCCGCGATCGCGATCGGCTTCGCGCCGCCCGTCGCCGGCTGGACCTGGCCCGATCCCTCGGCGCCGCCGGACCAGACCGCGTCGACCTGGAAGTGATGGACCTCTTCTTGATCGGGCATGCAGCGATGATGACATAGTGATTCGGTGAGGAACGGTGTCGCGATCATCGTGGCCTCGTTCGCGCTCGCCGCCTGCGCGGCGCCGCCGAAGCCGACCGCCGCGGCGAAGCGCATCGCGCAGAATCCGCCGGCGGCCATCGAGGGCCGCGTGACGGACCCGGACGGCAAGCCCGTCGCCGGCGTCGGCGTCCGCGGCGTCCCCCGCGGCGAGGACATCCCCTGGTGGCCGGCCGCGACGACGGACTGCGACGGACGCTTCCGACTGCACGTCGCCGCGCCCGCCGCCTACGCCTTCCTCCTCTCCTGGAAAGGCGTCGCGGTCATGACGCCGGCCCCCGACGATCCCGCGATGACGGCCGTGCCCGTTGCGCCCGGCGGCGCGGTCGGCGGCGTGCACCTCGTCTTCGACGCCGCAGCCTGGCGGAAGGCCGGCGCCGCCGATCCGCCGGACGACCCGTCGTGTCCGTGACGATCCGCGCGCTGACCGTATAATCCCGCGCGATGGCCGCGAATCCGAAGACGGAACGGCGCCGCGTGCGCTGCGTGATCAACGGAAGAGAAATCGACGTCTGGGAGGGATACCGCCTCTGGGACGCCGCGCTCGACGCGAACGCCCGCCTCTGGAAGTGGTGCGGGGGCGAGGGTCTCTGCGCCACGTGCGCCGTCGTCCCGGTCTCCGGCGGCGAGAACCTCTCCGCGCCGACGAAGACCGAGAACTTCTCGCTCGCGCTGTGGTTCGCGAAGCCGCTCGCGCTCGTGCGGCGGCGGTGGAAGGGGCGCGGCGTGCGCCTCGCCTGCCAGTCCTACGTCCGCGGACCGGTCGAGGTCGTGGGCGTCCTCGGCAAGGCCGGCCGGACCGCGCGCGAGGCCGCGGGCATCGAGTAGCCCGGTCGCAAAATGAACAGGCTCGCCCGCCGGACCGCCGCCGTGGGCGGCGCGGCCGCCGCGGCCTACGTCGGCGGGTCGTACCTCCTCGCGCGCGTCATCGCGCGGCGCCTCACCTCGCCCACCGGGTTCGGCCCGGCCCCGGCGCGGCACGAGGACCTGCTCGCCGCGCTCGAGTCGAGCGCCTCCGTCGTCGCGAACGTGAAACATCGCGGCAGCGCGCGCCTGCCGGTCGAGCTCGCGGCGACGTTCGCCTCGCCGGGAGAGCCCGAGACGCGGCCGACGATCCTCTTCCTCCACGGCAAGGGCGGCGACGCGAGCGAGTGGGAGTCCGACGCGCTGCGCGCGCTGCGCCTCGGGTACAACGTCCTCATCCCCGACCTGCGCGGCCACGGCCGCAGCGGCGGCACGTTCTTCACGCTCGGCTTCCTCGAGAAGGAGGACCTCGCGCTGACGGTGGCCGCCGCGCGAGACGGCTTCGGGATCGACCCCGAGCGGCTCGGCATTCACTCCTGCTCGGCGGGATCGTCGGTCGCGCTCGAGTTCGCGGCGAACCGGTCCGGAGTTCGCGCGATCTGGCTCGAGTCGCCGTTCGCGCGGCCGCGCGAGATGGCGCGGCACTACCTCTCGCGCGCCACCCGCCTGCCGCGCTGGCTTCTCGGCCTGACCGCCCACTGGGCGATCGCCCGCGCGTTGACGGAGATCCGCGCGGCGCTCGGCGTGCCGCCCGGAGAGGCCGGCGGGCTCGACGCCGTCGATCCGATCCGCTCGGCCACCCGCGTGACCGCGGCCGTCCTGCTCGTCCACGGGGACGAGGACCGCATGGTGCCGCCCCGCTTCAACCACGAGCTCGCCGCGGTCCTGCCGCCGCGCAGCGCGATCTGGAACGTCGCCGGCGCCGGCCACTGCCACCACCCGGATGAGCCCGCCGCCGCGGCGAAGATCGCCTATGCGAAGAAGTGGCAGGAGTTCTTCGGGACCTACCTGCCGGTCTGAGTCCGCTTCCTCGGGTCGACGGTTCTCCCCTTCAGCTGCCCGCACGCCGCCGAGGCGTCCGGGCCCTTGCTTCGGCGCACCGTGACCGTGACGTGCGCCTCGGCGAGGCGGGCGACGAAGCGGTCGATGACGTCCTCGGCCGGGCGCTTCCACTCCGGCAGGTACGTCGGGTCCTCGTTCAGCGGAATCACGTTGACCTTGACCTCGAGGCCGCGGAGGAGTCGGACGAGCCGGCGCGCGTCCTCCTCGCGGTCGTTGACGCCGGCGATCAGGACGTACTCGACGAGGATCCGCCGGCGCGGCTCGAGCGGCCAGGCACGCATCGCGGCGAGGAGCCCGTCGAGCGGATAGGTCTTCGTGATCGGCATCAGCCTCTCGCGGGTCGCGGGATCGGCGGCGTTCAGCGAAACCGCGAGGTTGGGCCGCTGCGGCAGCGCCGCGAACGTCGCGACGGCGGGCGTGATGCCGGACGTCGAGACGGTGACGCGCCGCGGCGAGACCAGCTCGAACAGAATCTCGAGCGCGGGGATCACGCCCTCGGGATTCAGGAACGGCTCTCCCATGCCCATGAAGACGACGCGCATGCCGTCGAGGCCGTGGCGGGTCTCGACGAGGACCGCGCGGAGCTGGGCGAGGATCTCGCCGGCCGTGAGGTTCCGTCCGCCGCCCAGCCGACCGGTGACGCAGAAGGCGCAGTCGACGGCGCAGCCGGTCTGGGAGGAGAGGCAGATGGTGAATCGCGGCACGGTCGCTCCCGACCCCGATTGGGAACTTCGGATTTCGGACCTCGAGTGGGACGCGGCCCGCGCATCCTCGAACTCGTTGGCCGCCGAGCGCGTCTCGTCGCCTGGCATGAACACGGCCTCGATCAACGCCCCGTCGACGAGACGCAGCCCGAACTTGACGCTCCCGTCGGCCGACGCGTCTCGGCGGACCACCTCCGGCAGCCGCAGCGGCATCTCGGCGGCGAGCCGCTCCCGCAGCGCGGCGGGCAGCTCCTTCATCGCGGCGTAGTCGGTGACGCCGCGCCGGTGAATCGCGTCGAAGAGCTGCCGCCCGCGGTAGCGCGGCAAACCCGCCTCGACGGCGAACGCCTCCCATGCCGAGGGAGTGAGTCCGAAGGGGTCGCGCTCGCCCATGACGGGCGAGTGTAATCCGCGGCGAGAGAACGCCGCGTCTACTTCGAGGGCTTCCGCGCGGCCGGGGCCTTGCGGTTGCGGACCTTGCGGGTGGGATCGATGCCGAGCGACTTCAGGAAGCGCAGGTCCTTGAGGTTGATCCGGAACGCGGCGCGCTCGGTCTCCCCCGCGCCCTCGTCGGTCTCGACGGCGGCAAGCGTGGCGCGGCGCGAGCGGCTCTTGCTCTCGCGCTTGTTCACGCCGACCTTCGCGTCGAGGACCATGTAGAGGTTGTAGCCTTCGTCGCGGATCTTCTGGATCGAGTCGTGGACTCGGCCGGAGCCCGAGATCGATTCGTTGATCGCCTGGCCGAGCTCCTTGAGCATCGCGCGGAGATGATCGGAGAGTTCCATGTCCGCGGCGATTATCGCTCTCCCCACGGGATAATCAAGGATCTTTCCCACGCCAGAAAGGTGCTATCCTTTCAACCCGCCTCGAGAGTCCGCACGCGCGCGCCGCGCGCCTCCTTCCCGCGCTTCGCCGTCTCCGAAGATAAGCTTCGCCGCATGTTCTCGCGCTTCGCGCATCTCGTCTGCACGCGCTGCGGCGCGACGTACGAGCGCGACCGGAAAATGAACGTGTGCGCGCAGTGCGGCGGCGCGCTCTTCCCGCGTTATCACCTGCACGCGCTCGATCGCGATGCCGTCGCGGGCCGCGCGCGCACGATCTGGCGCTGGCACGAGCTGATGCCCGTCGAGGAGAAGGAGAACGTGGTCACACTCGGCGAGGGCGGCACGCCGCTCCTGCGCGCGGACCGTCTGGGCGCGCGGTTCGGATTCCGCGACCTGTGGATCAAGGACGAGTCCGGCAATCCGACGGGCTCGTTCAAGGCGCGCGGCCTCTCGGCCGCCGTGTCGAAGGCGAAGGAGCTCGGCCATTCGAAGATCGCGCTGCCGACGGCGGGCAACGCCGGCGGCGCCGCGGCGGCCTACGCGGCGAAGGCCGGCATGGAGTGCCACGTCTTCATGCCGGCCGACACGCCGCCGGTCTTCCGCGTCGAGTGCGAGCGCTACGGCGCGAAGGTCACGCTCGTCGACGGCCTCATCGACGACTGCGGACGGATGGTCGCCGCAAACGCGGCGAAGGAGGGCTGGCACGACGTCTCGACGCTCAAGGAGCCGTTCCGCGTCGAGGGCAAGAAGACGATGGGCTACGAGCTCGCGGAGGACCTCGGCTGGACGCTGCCCGATGCGGTCCTCTATCCCACGGGCGGCGGCACCGGCCTGATCGGCATGTGGAAGGCGTTCGACGAGATGGAGGAGCTCGGCTGGATTGACGCGAAGCGGCCCCGCATGTTCGCGATCCAGGCCGAGGGCTGCGCGCCGATCCCGAAGGCCTTCGCCGAGGGCAAGGACGTCTCGGAGAAGTTCCCCAACGCCCACACCTACGCGTCGGGCCTGCGCGTGCCGAAGGCGTTCGCGGACTACCTGATCCTGAAGGACGTGCGCGCCTCGGGCGGATCGGCGGTGACGGTCACCGACGACGAGATGCGCCGCGCCTGCGACGAGATCGGCGCGAACGAGGGCCTCTTCGTTGCGCCGGAGGGCGGCGCGGTCTGGGCGGCGGCGAAGAATCTGCTGGCGCAGAGGCTGCTCGGCGAGGACGAACGGATCGTGTTGTTCAACACCGGGAGCGGCTTCAAGTACCTCTAGGTCGAGCGCGCCAGCAACCGGAATCCGCGATCCTCGAAGTCGCGATCGAAGGCAAAGGCGACCTGGACTCCCCGCGATCGCATGACGAGGAAGCTGACCTCGTCCACGAAGCTGACGCGCCTTCTCGACGAACGGGTCCACCGCCGAGTCGCTTCCGAGTGGAGCGGCGGATCCACCCAGACGACCTCGAAACCCGGGACGCTCCCCGCGAACCTGGCGGCCGTCGCCGAACCGAGCCGATGCTGCAGAAGGGCGAGCGATTCGACGAGCACGTAGTTGTGCGTGATCAGCGTTTCGCCGCGCGCGAGCACCGCCTCGAAGAGCTCCCGCGCGGTCTCGTGCCTGAGGTCCCCGCGGTCGGCCAGCGCGTAGATCGCGGACGTGTCGAGGAAGATCACCGACGGGTCTTGGGAGCCAGCGCCTCGACCAGAGCCTCGTCATGGCGCTCGGAGACCGGGCCCCGGGACTTCTGGTCGGATCGACCGGCCCCGACGAAGGGGTATCGGCGAACACTCTTCGGCTTCCCGCCCGCTTTCGTTCCGAGAGACCGGGCGAGCGTGTCGCGAATGATCGACGCCATCGAGGTCCCCCGTTCGTACGCCAGGCGCCGGAGCGCCGCGTGGGTCTGCTCGTCCAGCTGGATCTGGGTCCGCTTCATGAGCGAGATGCTACAGCATGGCGTCATGATGTAGCCATCTGTCCTCGCGAGGCCAGATGGCGGTGCTCGTGACGAAGACGTTCGGGTTGCCTGAGCGGCCCCGGTCAAGGGTTCGCTTCCCGGCCGGAGAGCGACCGGTGAAGGCGATCCTCCGCTAGAATCGGCGGTCCCGATGCGCTACGGCTCCCTCCGCCCCCGTCTCGACCCGCTCCTCCCGCACGTGGAGAAGCCCGGCCGCTACGTCGGTCTCGAGCGCAACGTCGTCCGCAAGGACCTCTCGCGCGCCGCCGTCACCCTCGCGCTCGCCTTCCCCGATACGTACGAGATCGGGATGAGCCACACGGGACTGAAGATCCTCTACGAGATCGTCAACCGGCGCGCGGACTTCGCCTGCGAGCGCGTGTACGCGCCGTGGGTGGATCTCGAGGCGAAGATGCGCGAGCTCGCGATCCCGCTCTTCTCGACCGAGTCGTTCGCGCCCGTCGCCGACTTCGACGTCCTCGGCTTCTCGCTCCAGGCCGAGCTGAACTACTCGAACATCCTCAACATGCTCGACCTCGCCGGGCTGCCCGTCTGGCAGCGCGACCGGCGCGAGACGGACCCGATCGTCCTCGGCGGCGGTCCGTGCACGGCGAACTGCGAGCCGATCGCCGACTTCTTCGACGCGTTCCTCGTCGGCGACGCCGAGGAGGCGCTCCCCCGCTTTCTCGACGCATACCGCGACGGCCGCGCACGCGGCCTCTCGCGCCGCGAGCTCCTCGTCCACCTCGCCGCACTCGACGGGATCTACGTTCCCTCGCTCTACGACGTGACGTACCGCGAGGACGGCCGCATCGCCGCGATCGAGCGGAACGACTCGCGCGCCCCCGAGCGGGCGAAGCGCACCTGGGTCCCCGTGCTCAAGCCCGAGTACTACCCCGAGAAGCCGATGGTGCCGTCCGTCGAGATCGTGCAGGACCGCCTCGGCCTCGAGGTCATGCGCGGCTGCACGCAGGGCTGCCGCTTCTGCCAGGCCGGCTACTGGTACCGGCCCGTGCGCGAGCTCGACCCCGGCGACGTCGCGGAGATGACGAAGAAGTTCATCGCCGACTCGGGCTGGAGCGAGGTCGGGCTACTGTCGCTCTCGACCGCGGACTACTCGCAGATCGAGCCGCTCGTGAAGTGCCTCGCGCCGCAGCTTTCGGACCGGCGCGTGTCGATCTCGCTGCCGTCGCTGCGCGCCGAGGCCTTCTCGGTCGGCCTGGCGGACGCGGTGTCGGAGGTGCGCAAGTCGGGCTTCACGTTCGCGCCGGAAACGGGCTCGGATCGCCTGCGCCGCGTCATCAACAAGACGTTCACCAACGCCGACATGATCGCGGCCGCCGACGTCGCCTTCGCGCGCGGCTGGGACCTCATCAAGGTGTACACGATGATCGGCCTGCCGACCGAGACGAAGGAGGACCTCGACGAGCTCGTCGCGCTGGTCGCGGGCATCCTGGCGCAGGGACGGAAGCACGGGCGCAAGAACGTGAACGTCTCGGTCGGCTCCTTCGTGCCGAAGTCGTGGACGCCGTTCCAGTGGGCGCCGTTCGACGGCGTGGAGACCCTGGAGAAGAAGCTCGCGTACCTGAAGGACCGCTTCCGTTCGATCCGCGGCGCGAAGATGAAGTGGCACGAGCCGCGGGAGGCCGAGATCGAGTGTGTGCTCTCGCGCGGCGACCGGCGCGCGGGCCGGATCCTCCACACCGCGTGGAAGTCGGGCGTGCGCTTCGACGGGTGGACCGAGCACTTCCGCCACGATCTGTGGATGAAGGCGTTCGAGACGGAGGGCATTCCGAAGGAGACGTACCTGCGGGCCTACGACCTCGACGAGGTCCTGCCGTGGGACGTCCTCGACGTGTCGATCAAGAAACGCTGGCTCCAGATCGAGCTGATCAAGGCGAAGAAGGAGATGCGGACCGAGGACTGCAAGTGGGGCCACTGCTACGCGTGCGGCGTGCCGGGCAACGGGGAGGACACCGTGCTGGCCAAGGGAATGCCCGGCGCTCAGCTCTCCCCTCACCCCGGCCCAATACCGCCGGCCTCGGCGGCCGGCGTTGCCTACGGCCGGGGGTCTGCCTCCGGTGGACGGCTCCCGGAGGGAGAGGGGGAAGACTCGCATCCGACGGCCTACCGCGACGTCGCCAAGGGCGCGGCCTACCGGCAGAAGACGATGCCGGACCTGCCTTCCGCTTCGCGCCTGGCGGCCCAGGGCGACCGCGTCTTCCGCCACCGCGTCACCTTCTCGAAGACGGGCGATGCGCGATTCCTCTCGCATCGCAACACGATGGACGTTCTCGAGCGCGCCATCCGGGCGGCCGGCCTGCCCGCCCGCTACTCGGAGGGCTTCAACCCGCACATGAAGCTCTCGATGGGCCCGGCGCTCGCCCTCGGCCTCGAGAGCCGCGACGAGGTCTTCGACGTCGACGGCACCGCGCCGTTTCCCGGGGACGCCGCCGCGCGGATCTCGGCGAAGCTGCCGGCGGGGCTCGAGGTGCTGGAGGCGCGCGCTCTCGCTCCGGGCGAGCCGTCGCTCTCGAAGGCCGTGAAGGCCGCGCGCTACGCGGTGCGCCTCGATGCCGACGAGCACGTCCGCCGCGCGAGCGACGCGCTGGCGAACGGCTGGCGCGACGCGGTCCCCGCGGTCCGCGCGATGTCGCTCGAGGCCGACGGCGCCGCGATGCGGCTCCGCTTCGAGGTCAACATGGACCAGGCGGCCGGCGAGACGGCGACCGCGAAGAAGGTCCTCGAGAGCCTCCTCGCGATTCCGCCGGCCGAGCAGGCCGCCATGTCCGTCGTGCGCGAAGCGACCGTGCTCGGATGACATACCGCGTCACGGTCTCGGCCCGCTTCGAGGCCGCGCACAACCTGATCGACTACGAGGGCGGACCGGAGCCGCTTCACGGGCATTCCTACCTGGTCGAGGCCGTGCTCGAGGCGCCGAAGCTCCAGCGCTACGACGTCGCCGTCGACTTCGTTCCCGCGAAGAAGGCCCTCGAGGCGATCGCGAAGGAATTCGACTACAAGTACATCAACGATCATCCGGCGTTCCGCGGCCGCAACACCACCGCCGAGAACCTCGCGCTCTTCTTCGCCGAGCGGCTCGAGGCCTCCGGCGCGCTCGGCTGGGCGCGCGTCGCCGAGGTGACCGTCTGGGAGGGACCGCAGAACCGCGCGACCTGGTCCCGGATGTAGCTCCGGCTCCAATCGAAGTCACTGCTCCTCCAACTTCGCTCCCTGGACCACCTGCAGTGGTCTACGGCTCGCTGGCGGATTCGGGGAATGGGTCGCTTCACCCTCCGTACACCTGACGCGGGATAGACTCCTCGCCACTCGGAGGAAGGAGGAACGCGCCATGCGTATCCGTCTCGGACCTGCCTTCGGTTTCGTGGCCCTTCTTTGCGCCGCGACCGCCCACGCCAACACCTACACGGTCACCAACACGAACGACAGCGGCGCCGGCTCGCTCCGTCAGGCGATTCTGGACGCCAACGCGAATCCCGGCGCCGACGCGATCCACTTCAACATCCCCGGCTCCGACCCGAACTGCGACGGAAGCGGTGTCTGCACGATCGCGCCGACGTCGGGAGGCGGCCTTCCCGGGATCTCCGACGCCGTGACGATCGACGGCTACACGCAGCCAGGAGCCGCGGTCAACACGGCGGCGACGGGCACGAACGCGGTGCTGAAGATCGTGCTGTCCGGCGTCAACGTGCCGGGCGGCGAGGGACTCACTCTCGTGGGAAACACGAACACGATCCGCGGCCTGGTGATCGGGGGCGGCTTCCAGGACGGAATCTCGGCGTTCGTGACGACCGGCCAGACGGTCATCGGATGCTTCATCGGCGTCGACGCGACGGGCAACGCGGCGTTTCCGAACAGCCGCAATGGGATCTACTTCGATCACACCGACGGCGTCACGATCGGCAGCACCCTGCCCGCCGACCGCAATGTGGTTTCGGGGAACGGAAACATCGGCGTGGCGGTGACGCTGGAGGGAGACACCGGAACCGTCGTCATCCAGGGAAACCTGGTCGGAACCAACGCCGCCGGAACGGCCGCCGTCCCGAACTCAACGGACGGGATGCTCGTGACCAGCAACGGGCTCGGCGGATCGTTCACGATCGGCGGGTCCGCGGCCGGAGCCGGCAACGTCATCTCCGGCAACACGGCGCGCGGCCTCTTCCTCAGCGCGTTCGGCAGCGGGACCGCCTTCACCGTGCAGGGCAACCTCGTCGGCACCGACGCGACCGGGACGCTGCCGGTTCCGAACGGCAGCTACGGCGTTCGCGCAACCGCGGTCGGCGCGGTCATCGGGGGCATCGGACCCGGCGAAGGCAATGTCGTCGCGTACAACCCCGGCGGCGGCGTCGTGAACGACGGGGGAACGAACATCAACAACATCGCGATTCGGGGCAACTCGATTCACGACAACGGCTTCGGCCCGCTCGGGTGGGGCGTCGGACTCGATCTGAGCCTCAACATCGGCGGCGACGGCGTCACGCCCAACGACGCGGGCGACGGGGACACGGGGCCGAACAACGACCAGAACTTTCCGATCGTCTCCTCCGCGGCGGCGCTGGCGCCCTCGAGCGGTACCCACGTGACCGGCGTCCTCCACTCGACGCCCTCGACGACCTTCGATCTCGACTTCTATTCGAACCCCGCCTGCATCCCTCACCCTCACGACTACCTGCAGGGCCGGACGTACCTCGGCTCGGGGCAGGTCACGACCGACGGATCCGGCACGGGCTCCTTCTCGGTCGACGTGGCGGGGACGATTCAGCCGGGCGAGCGCGTCAGCGGGACTGCGACGGACCCGGCCGGCAACACCTCGGAGTTCTCGCAGCGGATGCCCTTCTCGATCCTGCCCGCCTCGGGCGATCCCGCCGGCGGCGCGGCGGTGACGATCTCGGGCACCGACTTCATCTCCGGCGCGACCGTCACGATCGGCGGCGTCGCCGCGACGAACGTCAACGTCGGCAGCTTCAACAGCCTCACGGCCAACGCGCCCGCGCTGCCGCCGGGTTCGCTCAACGACGTGGTGGTGACCGACGCGGACGGCGCGACTGGAACTCTGGAGGCCGGCTACGTCGCCAACTTCCTCGACGTGCCCTCCTCCCAGCAGTTCTACGGCTACGTGACGACGCTCGTGACGAGCAAGATCACCGTCGGCGTGGGCGGCGGCAACTACGGCGTGGACGCGCCGACGCTGCGTCAGCAGATGGCGGTGTTCATCCTGAAGGCCGAGCACGGCCTCTGCTACACGCCCCCGCCGTGCGTCGGCATCTTCCCCGACGTCCCGTGCTCGTCGAACTTCGCCCCATGGATCGAGGCGATGTTCAACGAGGGGATCACCGGCGGATGCGGAGGCGGCAACTTCTGCCCGACCAACCCTGTGCGCCGCGACCAGATGGCGGTGTTTCTCCTGAAGGGCGAGCACGGCTCCTCGTACGTGCCGCCGACCTGCCAGGGGATCTTCCTCGACGTCCCCTGCCCCTCGACGTTCGCCAACTGGATCGAGCAGCTCTCGGCCGAGTCGATCACCGGCGGCTGCGGCGGCGGCAACTACTGCCCGGCTTCGAACAATACCCGCGGACAGATGGCGGTGTTCATCACCAAGACGTTCCACCTCCAGTAGTCGCATTCGCGCCCGCGTGGCGCGGAGCCGGATATAAGCTTGCCCGCCAAATCGGGAGGATCATCATGCGCCTGAGCGTCGGCCTCGCCGTGCTGTCGGTCGCCCTGCCTCTCTCCGCCGCCACGTTCACGGTCACCAACACGAGCGACAGCGGCGCGGGCTCGCTGCGCCAGGCGATCCTCGACGCCAACGCGAATCCCGGCGCCGATACCATCGCGTTCGCCATCCCCGGCGCCGGCGTGCACACGATCGTGCTCACGACGTGGCTCCCGAACGCGACCGACCCGGTCACCGTCGACGGATACACCCAGCCGGGCTCGTCGCCGAACACGCTGCCGCTCGCGCAGGGAACCAATGCGGTGCTGAACGTGGAGATCGACGGCGCGGCCGTCACCCTGGCGCCGTGCTGGTCGTATCAGGCCGACGGCGGACACATTCAGGGCCTCGTCATCAATCGCTGTCCCGATGGCGCGATCTACGCCACCGGTTCGTTGGACGTCACCGGCAATTTCCTCGGCACGTCGCCGGCGGGCACTCCGCTCAACGGGTCGACGCAGCAATTCGGAGTCTTCGCCCTCGGCACGCTCGGCAACGAGAATCCGATCACGGTGAACGTCGGCAGCGCCGACCCCGCGGACCGCAACCTGATTTCCGGCAATGGCGCCGGGGTTTACATGCAGTACAACGTGGCCGGAGCGGTCAGGGGGAACCTCATCGGCACCGACAAGACCGTCTCCTACACGATCACCAACGGCAACGGGATCGTCTGCCCCTCGCCGAAGGGCGTCCAGATCGGAGGCACGGGAGCGAACGAAGGCAACGTGATCGGCGGCAGCCTCGCCGAGGGCTTCGCGGGCCGGTTTTCTGTCTTTCAGGGCAACTTCGTCGGAACCAATCCCACCGAGACGGCAAATCTCGGCAATCTCGGCACCGGGGTCGCCATCGATTCGAACGTCGTCGTTCCTCCCACCGGGGTCCTCGGCGGCATGGGACCCGGAGAGGGCAACGTCATCGCGCACAACGGCGGGGGCGGTGTCTTCGGCGATCCGGGCGGATTCATGATGACGAGCTCGCTCGGCCAGGTCTCGGCGCGCGGCAACCGCTTCTACGACAACCGGCCCGTGGCCATCGCGCTCGGCTTCGATCCGCCGCACGCGGCCGACCCCGGCGACGGCGACAGCGGACCGAACGGGAGCCAGAACGCCCCCGTGGTCACGGGCATCGACTACGGTCCGCCGACCGTCGCTCATTTCCTTCTGAACAGCACGCCCTCGACGACGTTCGACGTCGACATCTACGCCGACACGAGCTGCGTTTCGTTCCCGGTCGTGTCCCCCCAGGGCGAGGCGCTCGTGGGCTCGGTCCAGGCGACGACCGATGGGTCGGGGGTCGTCACGATCGACTTCCAACTCCCGTCGCCGCTCGCGCCGGGCCAGGGAGTCTCGGCGATCGCGACGGATCCCGGGGGCAACACGTCGGAGTTCGCGCAGACGATCCTGCTCAGGACGATTCCGCGGTCGGGTCCCGCGGCCGGCGGCGGCTCGGTGACTCTTTACGGACAGCTCCTCGAAACGGGCGCCACGGTTGCCGTCGACGGAGTCGCGCCCTCGAACGTGGTGGTGACGCCGCCCTACATGATCACGGCGAACATGCCGGCGTTCGACGCCGGAACCGCCCACGACGTCGTCGTGACGAATCCGGGCGGCGTCTCGGGGACGCTGCGCAACGGCTACATCGCGGACTTTCTCGACGTGCCGCCGGAGAACCAGTTCCACGACGACGTGGTCAAGCTGGTGGCGAGCCAGGTGACCGCGGGCGTCGGCGGCGGGTTCTACGGCATCGGCGACTCCGTCCGGCGGCAGTCGATGGCGGTCTTCGTGCTGAAGGCCGAGCACGGGATCTGCTACACCCCGCCGCCGTGCACGCCCGGGGGTGTCTTCGCCGACGTGCCGTGCCCCTCGGCCTTCGCGGACTGGATCGAGGCGATGTTCACGGAGGGAATCACCAGCGGCTGCGGCGGCGGCAACTTCTGCCCGCTCGACACGGTGCGTCGCGATCAGATGGCGCCTTTTCTGCTCAAGGCCGTCCACGGGCCCACCTACTTTCCTCCTCCCTGTTCCGGGTACTTCACCGACGTCGTCTGCCCGTCCCTCTTCGCCGACTGGATCGAGCAGCTGTTCCTCGAGCAGGTGACGAGCGGATGCGGCACCCAGCTCTACTGCCCCTCCAACCCGAACACCCGCGGACAGATGGCGGTGTTTCTGGTCAAGGCGCTGCGGCTGCCCTGAGGAGGGCGCTTCCCCGAATTCGGAGCCCCGCGCCCTACGCGAGGCGGATATAAGCTTTCCGCCAAATCGGGAGGCTCCTCATGCGTCTGATCGTCGGCATCGCCGTACTTTCGACCGCCCTGCCTCTGAGCGCCGCCACCTTCGTCGTCAGCAACACGAATAACGACGGTCCCGGGTCGCTTCGCCAGGCGATCCTCGATGCGAACGCGAATCCCGGCGCCGACACGATCGTCTTCAACATACCGTCCTCCGACCCCGGCTGCGGCCCGCTCGGCACATGCACGATCCATCCATTGACGGATCTCCCGACGATCACGGATCAGGTCACGATCGACGGGTACACCCAGCCGGGCTCATCGCCGAACACCGAACCGCAGGTGAGTGATGCGGTGCTGAACATTCAATTGCTCGGCGATCGGGACACCGACCCCGAATGGAGGGGCCTCGACGTCCAGAGCAACAACTGCGTGATCCGGGGCCTGGTGATCAGCGGCTTCGATATCGGTATCTATGTTCTGAATGCCTCTGGAGTGACGATCGGCGGCTGCTTCATCGGAACCAACGACGACGGCCAGGCCGGCTCCGACAATGACGACGGCATCCGCGGCGTCTTCGCGACCAACATCATGATCGGCGGCCCGAACCCGGCGGACCGCAACGTGATCTCCGGCAACTACACCGACGGCATCGACGTCCAGACCTGCGACGGGGCGCAGATCCAGGGCAACATGATTGGTCCCGATCGGACCGGCACCGTCTTGGTCGGAAACGGAAACGGTATCGCGGTCAGCAGCTTTTCGTCGGCGGCGAGCGTGACGATCGGCGGGCCCGGTCAGGGCGCGGGCAACATGATTGCCGGAAACTCGTACAACGGAATCCTGCTGAACCTCGTCACCGGCAGCCAGGTCGTCGTGCAGGGAAACAGCATCGGACTCGGCTTCGGCAACGCGATTCTGGGAAACGGCTACGCGGCGCTCGACGTCGCGACCGATGGCGCGCAGATCGGAGGCGTCGGCCCGGGAGAAGGCAACGTGATCGCGGACAGCGGCACCGCCGGAGTCAACGTGGAGTCGAGCGCGACGAGCGTGACGATTCGCGGCAATTCCATGTTCAACGATGCCAACCTCTTCGGTCTCGGAATCGATCTCGCACCCATCGGGATGACTCTCAACGACCCGGGCGACGTCGCCCCGGGCGCCAACGGAGGCCAGAACTACCCGATCATCGCCTCGGCGGTGCAGACCGCCGGAGGCATCCACGTCCTCGGAGTCCTGCACTCCAAACCCAACTCCACCTACACCGTGGACTTCTACTCGAACGGCTTCTGCCTGCCCGGCTCGATTCTCCAGGGCCGCCTCCATTTCGGTACGACGCAGGTCACGACGGACCCCACCGGATACGCGGCCATCGACGTGACGGTCCCGGGTTCGGTCGCTGGCCTCGGTCATGTGAGCGCCACGGCGACGAGCGCTCAGGGAAGCACGTCCGAGTTCTCTCAGTCCCCTCTTCTCGCGATCAATCCCGACTCGGGATCGGCCGCCGGCGGCGGGACGTTCGAGATCATCGGCTCCGACTTCTCCGATGGGCCGACGCTGACGGTCGGCGGCGTGCCGGCCACGGACCTGTTCGCCCCCGACTTCAACCATCTCACCGGGACGTTCCCGCCCTTGAGCCCGGGAACGGTCAACGACATCACGGCGACGTTTCCGGACGGCACCGCGGGCACGCTCGAAGGCGCCTACGTATCGAACTACCTCGACGTGCCGTCGTCCCACATCTTCCACGACTACGTCACGGACCTCGCTCGCGGCCGGATCACGGCCGGCGTCGGCGGCGGAAACTACGGCGTCGATTTCTCGATCACGCGCCAGCAGATCGCCGTCTTCCTGGAGAAAGCGAAGAAGGGGCAGTGCTACACGCCTCCGCCGTGCACGGGTCTCTTCATGGACGTCCCGTGCCCGTCGCAGTACGCCGACTGGGTCGAGGCCGCAGCGAACGACGGCATCACCGCCGGCTGCGGCGGCGGCAAGTACTGCCCCACGGCCAACGTGACCCGTGCCCAGATCGCGCCCTTGATCCTGAAGACGCGGTTCGGAAGCACGTACGTGCCGCCGCCCTGCATGGGGATTTTCAAGGACGTGCAATGCCCTTCACTCTTCGGGGATTTCATCGAAGAGCTCTACAACCTCGACATCACCGGCGGCTGCGGGCCGGCCATGTACTGTCCTCAGGCGAACAACACGCGGGGGCAGATGGCGGTGTTCGTCGAAAAAGGAATCCTTTCCGCGCCGCCACCGCCTTACCCGCCACCGCCACCTCCTCCGATCCCGCCGCCCCCCGCGACTCCGGGAGGGAGGATCGGCGCGCCCTAGCCACCGACTCGGATAGACTTCCCCGCCACCATTACAAGGAGGCCCGCGTGAGAGTCCGAGCCGCCTCGACCCTGGCCGCGCTCTTCGTGTCCACGGCCGCGCTCGCCAACACGTACACGGTCACGACGACCGCCGACAGCGGCGCCGGGTCGCTCCGCCAGGCGATCCTCGACGCCAACGGCAACGCCGGCGCCGACACCATCGTCTTCAACATCACGGGCAGCGGTGTCCAGACGATCACGCCGGCCACGGCGCTGCCGACGATCACGGACGCGGTCACGATCAACGGCTACTCGCAGTCGGGAGCGTCCGCGAACACGAACGGTCCGAGCCAGGGGACGAACGCCGTGATCCGGATCGAGATCGACGGCGAGAACATCGGGTTCGGCAACAGCGGGCTCACCGTCGGCGCGACCAACGTCACGATCCGCGGTCTCGCGATCAACCGGTGCAACGAGGCCGGGATCTACGTCAACTCGAGCGGCGGCGGGACCGTGATCGCCGGCAACTTTCTCGGCACGGACCCCGCCGGCGCGACGCGCCCGGGCGCGCAGCAGTACGGCGTCGAGATCGAGGGGGCTGCGGGCGTCATCGTCGGCGGGACGAACCCGGCCGACCGCAACGTCCTCTCGGCCAACGACGCGGCTCACGTCGTCGTCGGCGACAACGGCGGCAACAACACGATCGTCCAGGGGAACCTGATCGGCACCGACGCGACCGGAACCGTCGGTCTGCCGGGCATGTTCGACTATGCCAACGTCTACGTCCGCAGGGGGACCGGCCAGATGATCGGCGGGCCCACGGCCGCGGAGCGCAACGTGATTTCCGGCAACACTCACGGCGCGGGCATCGGCGTCGGCTACACGGTCGGCGGAAATACTGCGGGCGCCACGATTCAGGGCAACTTCATCGGCACGGACGTCACCGGCATGCTGCCGCTCGGAAGCCAGTACGGCATCTCGATTCCGGATGTGGGCCAGACGGTCCTCGGCAACGTCATCGCGGCGAGTACCCTTCAGGCGATCGTCAGCGATGGAGGCTCCGGGGAGATCATTCAAGGCAACTTCATCGGCACCGACCTGACCGGAACCCTCAACCTCGGCAATGTCCAGGGTGTCGTGGCGATCGGAGGCAACAACTGGGTCATCGGCGGCCCGAATCCCGGCGAGGGGAACGTCATCGCCTTCAACGGTTCTCCCTACACCATCGCGATCGGAGCGGGCACGGGAAATGCGATCCGCGGCAACTCCATGTACGGCAATGCCGCGCTCGGCATCGACCTCTACGCCGGCGGCAGCGGCGGCGTCACGCCGAACGATCTCTGTGACGCGGACGCCGGACCGAACAATCTCCAGAACTTCCCGATCATCACGTCGGTCACGCCGAACGCGTCGACGACGACCATCCAGGGAGTCCTGAACAGCACGGCCTCGACGACGTTCGACATCGACCTGTACGCGACGGCGCCCTGCATCAACGTGCCGCAGGCCTACGTCCAGGGCCAGATCTACCTGGGAACGTTCCAGGTCACAACGGATGGCTCGTGCAACGTCACGTTCTCGCACGACGTGCCGGTCGTGCTCCAGCCCGGTCAGATCGTGACGGCGACGGCCACGGATCCGAACGGCAACACGTCGGAGTTCTCCCAGCGCCTCATCTTTTCGCAGTCGCCGGCCTCGGGACCGGCCGCGGGCGGCACGAGCTCGACCTTGAGCGGCATGCTCTTCGAGAGCGGCGCCACCGTCACGGTCGGCGGCGTCCCGGCAACCAGCGTCATGTTCGTGAACGATTCGACCATCACGGCCACGATGCCGGCGCGCCCCGCGGGTTCCCTGAACGACACGGTGGTGTCGAACCCGAGCGGAACGGGCGGGACGCTCGTCAACGGGTGGATCGCGGACTTCAACGACGTCGGCGGCAACCAGTTCTACTACTACATCACCAAGCTCGTTTCGAACGAGATCACCGTGGGCTGCGGCGGCGGCAACTACTGTCCCGACTCGAACGTGACCCGACAGCAGATGGCGGTGTTCCTGCTCAAGGGAAAGCACGGCCTCTGTTACGTGCCCCCGGCGTGCACGCCGGGTTACTTCGCCGACGTCGCCTGCCCGTCCACCTATGCGAACTGGATCCAGGCGCTCGCCACCGAGGGGATCACCGGCGGCTGCGGCGGCGGCAACTACTGTCCGACGAACCCGGTGCGCCGCGACCAGATGGCGGTCTTCCTGCTCAAGGCCGAGCACGGCTCGACCTACGTTCCTCCGACCTGTACGGGCGTCTTCACCGACGTACCCTGTCCCGGAACGTTCGCCAACTGGATCGAGGAGCTGTACCACGAGAACATCGCCGCCGGCTGCGGCAGCGGACTCTACTGTCCCTCGAATCCCAACAACCGCGGTCAGATGGCGGTGTTCATCACGAAGACGTTCAGTCTGCCGTAACGGTGGCATCGCGATTCGCCGGTTCGGACCTGCTCCACAGACCCGGGCGAAAGGCCGGGAGTTTTCGCTCTCTCGAGCGACGCTCCCTCACCGAAATCGGAAGGTCAGGTGGCCGATGAACAATCTCAGGACGGCCCTCGTCTCGCTCGCCCTACCGGCGGCCGTGGCCCTCGGCAACACCTACACCGTCACGACCGTCGCCGACAGCGGCGCCGGATCGCTGCGCCAGGCGATCACCGATGCGAACAACAACGGAGGCTCGGACACGATCGCGTTCGCGATCCCCGGCGGAGGCGTCCACACCATCTCGCCGGCCTCGGCGCTGCCGGCGATCACCGATTCCGTGACCATCGACGGCTACACGCAGTCCGGTTCGTCCCCGAATTCGAACGGTCCCGGGCTTCCCGACAACGCGGTGCTCCTGATCGAGCTCGACGGCACGAACGCCGGCTCGGTCAAGGGCCTCGTGCTCACCGGCGGTTCTTCCACCATTCGCGGCCTGGTCGTGAACCGGTTCGCCAGCGACGGCATCGAGGTCCAGTCTTCCGGCAACACGATCGAGGGAAACTTCGTCGGCACCGACTCGTCGGGCACCGCGGCGCTTCCGAACGGCAACGGCGGCGTCGTGGCCGTCGGCGGCGGCAACACCATCGGTGGCATCACTCCCGACACGCGAAACCTGATCTCCGGAAACATCGGGGTCGGCGTCGACGTCCAGAGCGGGGGGACCGTCGTCGAGGGAAACTTCATCGGCACGGACGTGACCGGTACGCTCGCCCTGGGGAACAGCGACCGCGGCGTATTCGTCAGTGGAGGATCCGGCGCCACGGTCGGAGGCTCGACCGCCGATGCGCGCAACGTCATCTCCGGGAACAATCGCGGCGTTCAGTTCAACGGCTCCGACCATTTCCTCGAGGGCAACTACATCGGAACGGACCTGACGGGCACCGTCGCGATCCCCAATCAGAACGAGGGCGTGAACCTCAACGGCACGACGGGGGTACTCGTCGGCGGCGGAACGCTCATCCCAGGAACGGGGCCCGGCAACGTCATCTCGGGCAATGTCGGCGCCGGCGTCGACGCCTTCGCCGGCCCGTCGGGAAACCAGATCGAGGGGAACATCATCGGCGCGGACGCGACTGGGGCGAACCCCCTGGGGAACTCGCTCAGCGGCGTGTTGCTCGGCGGCGTCGGCAACGCCGTGGGCGGTAGCTCGATCGACACGCACAACCTCATCGCATTCAACGGCACGGATCCCTTCAACGGCGGCAGTGGCGTCGAGGTCGAGAACAACGCGAGCAACGTCCAGAACGTCGTCCGGCTCAACTCCATCTTCGGCAACCAGAGACTGGGTATCGACCTCCGGCAGCCCGGCGACGGCAGTGGAGGGGTGACGCCGAACGATCCGCTCGACGCCGACACGGGCGCCAACATGCTCCAGAACTTCCCGATCATCCAGTCAGTGACCAACGGCGCGAGCACCCACATCACCGGCAAGCTCGACTCGACGCCGGCGACGACCTTCGACCTCGACTTCTACGGGGACGGTGTCTGCTCGAACTTCCCGCGCGAGTTCCTGCAGGGGGTGACTTACCTCGGCTCGAGCCAGGTGACGACCGACGGCGGCGGCCATGCTGTGATCGATGTGACCCTGTCCCTCGCCACCGATCCGGGCGTGCGCGTCTCCGCGACGGCGACCGACCCTTCCGGCAACACCTCCGAGTTCTCGCAGCGCATCATCTTCTCGGTGGACGTGCGGTCGGGCCCGCCGGCCGGGGGCACGCCGATCACGGTCTCCGGTACCGACTTCATCGACCCGACGAGCCTGACGTTCGGCGGCGTGGCGAGCCCGGCCACTTTCGTTAACGACCACACGCTGACGACGACCTCGCCGGCGCTGGCCCCCGGCACCGTCAACGACGTCGTCGCCATGACGCCGGACGGCACCACGGGCACGCTGGCGCTCGGCTGGGTCTCGGACTTTCTCGACGTGCCGGGCAGCCAGCAGTTCTACAACTACGTCACGACTCTCGTGTCGAACGGGATCACGGTGGGCGTCGGCGGCGGCAACTACGGCGTCAGCGCGCCGACGCTGCGCCAGCAGATGGCCGTCTTCATCCTCAAGGCCAAGCACGGCCTCTGCTTCGCGCCGCCGCCCTGCGCCGGGATGTTCGCCGACGTCCCCTGCTCCTCCAACTTCGCCCCGTGGATCGAGGCGATGGCCAACGAGGGCATCACGGGCGGCTGCGGCGGCGGCAACTTCTGCCCGACCAGCCCCGTGCGGCGCGACCAGATGGCCGTCTTCCTCCTGAAGGGCGAGCACGGCTCCGCCTACGTGCCCCCGCCGTGTCAGGGCATCTTCGGCGACGTGACGTGTCCGTCGACCTTCGCCGATTGGATCGAGCAGCTCTCGAACGAGCAGATCACGGGCGGCTGCGGCGGCGGCAACTACTGCCCGCAGAACGCCAACACCCGCGGCCAGATGGCGGTGTTCCTGACGAAGACGTTCCATCTCCAGTGACCCGCGTCACGCGATAGCTCGTCGGCGCAAAGTTCGAGTCGCCGCGCCTATAATCGGTCTCTCCGCACAATGAAGTCGTCTCTCGCCCACAAGGCCCGGGGCAGCGCCCTCGCGTTCGTTCTGGCTCTCGCGGCCGCCTTCGCGGCGGGCCAGGAGGTCAACGAGTTCCCGATCGGGAGCGCGGCCCTGCCCGAGGGGATTGCCTCCGGTTCGGACGGGAACCTGTGGTTCGTCGAGTCGACGGGCCGGATCGGACGGATGACGCCTTCCGGCGACGTGACGGAGTTTCCAACTCCCACCGTCTCTTCCAATCCCCAGGACATCGTGGCGGGCCCCGACGGCAACCTCTGGTTCACCGAGACCTCCGGCAACCGGATCGGCCGCATCACGACGGCCGGCGTGATCACGGAGTTCCCCGTGCCCACGGCCTCCTCCGGTCCGTACGGCATCGCCCTGGGCCCGGACGCCGCCCTGTGGTTCACCGAGAGCCAGGGCAACAAGGTCGGCCGCATTACGACCGACGGCACGATCACGGAGTTTCCGCTGGCCGTCGCCAACTCCATGGCCCACTTCATCGCGTCGGGCCCGGACGGCAATCTCTGGATCACCGAGTACGCGACGAACAAGATCGGCCGGCTCACCACAGCCGGCCTTCTCGCCGAGTTTCCCGTCCCCACCGCGAACGCTTCGCCCGAGGGCATCGTCGCCGGCGCCGACGGCAATCTCTGGTTCGTCGAGAACTCCGGCCACAAGATCGGGCGCATCACGCCCGACGGCAGCCTCGCCGAGTTTCCGCTCTCCACGCCGACCCGCGCCTTCCGCATCGCCTCCGGCCCGGACGGGAATCTCTGGTTCACCGAGTTCGACGCCAACCGGATCGGCCGCATCACGACGGACGGGGTCCTGACCGAGTTCCTCATCCCGACTTCGGGCTGCGGCGCGTACGGCATCGCGACCGGACCCGACTCGGAGCTCTGGTTCACGGAGTTCGACGCGAATCAGATCGGGCAGTTCGTCATCGGCGGCCCGCCTCCCCCGCAGATCGACGCCGAGTATCCGATCGGCGACGTGGCGCTGCCGCAGGGCATCACGACGGGCCCCGACGGCAATCTCTGGTTCGCCGAGGACCTCGGCCGCGTCGGCCGCATGACGCCGTCGGGCGGGGTGACCGAGTTCCCCGTGCCCACGGCGAGCGCGCAGCTCCAGGGCATCGCCGCGGGGCCGGACGGCGCGCTGTGGTTCACCGAGACCGGCGGCAACAAGATCGGCCGCATCGACACGCAGGGCTCGATGACCGAGTTCCCTCTCCCCCACCCGTCCTCCACGCCGTTCGGCATCGCGGCCGGACCCGACGGCGCGATCTGGTGCGCGGAGGGCAATGGCAACCGGCTGGGGCGGATCGACGTCGCCGGCGGCATCACCGAGCTGCCGGTGCCGACCGCGGGCGCCATGCCCCAATTCATCGTGACCGGCCCCGATGGGAACCTCTGGTTCGGCGAATACGGCGAGAACCGGATCGGCCGGATGAGCCCCGCCGGCGAGTTCGCGGACTTCCCCATCCCGACGGCGAATTCGTTCCCTGAAGGAATCGCCGTCGGCGCGGACGGCAATCTCTGGTTCGCCGAGAACTCCGGCCACAAGGTCGGGCGAACGACGCCGGACGGCACGATCACCGAGTTCCCGCTGCCGGTCGCGACGCGGGTGTTCGGGATCGCCGCCGGGCCCGACGGCAATCTCTGGATCGCCGAGTTCGACAACAACAAGATCGGCCGGATGACGACGGCGGGCGGCGTCGTGGAGTTCCTGATTCCGACGGCGGATTCGGGCCCCTACGGGATCGCGGCCGGCCCCTCGAACGACCTCTGGTTCACCGAGTTCAAGACGGACCAGCTCGGACGGGTCGCCGTCGCCGATCCGGCGCTCGACCTGTCGGCGCTCGCGCCGGCGTCCGGACCGGCCGCGGGCGGCACGCCTGCATCGCTGTCGGGAACCGGCCTCCCCGGTGATGCGACGGTCATCGTGGGGCTCAAGCCGGCCGGGACGGTCTCGGTCGCGGGCGGCACGGTCTCCTTCACGACGCCGGCGCTGTCCCCCGGGACGCTCTCCGACGTCGTGGTCACCGACCCGTCGAACGGCGCGTTCGGCCGGCTGACGCGCGCATGGTTCGCCGATTTCACCGACGTGCCCGCCGCGCACCCGTTCCATGATTTCGTGGAGTCCCTCGTGCGCGCCGGCGTCACGGCCGGCTGCGGCGGCGGCGACTACTGTCCCGGCTCCGCGGTGACCCGCGCGCAGATGGCCGTCTTCCTGCTGCACGCCGAGCACGGCGCGGCCTGGACGCCGCCGCCGGCGAGCGGCACCGTCTTCGCCGACGTTCCGGCGGACGCCTTCGCCGCGGCTTGGATCGAGGCGCTGGCGCACGAGGGGATCACGGGCGGCTGCGGCGGCGGCGACTACTGCCCGTCGAGCCCCGTCCGCCGGGATCAGATGGCCGCGTTCCTGCTGAAGGCCGAGCACGGCGCCGCGTACGTCCCGCCCGCGTGCGCCGGGGCGTTCGGCGACGTCGCGTGCCCGTCGCCCTTCGCCGACTGGATCGAGCGGCTCGCCGCCGAGGGAATCACCGGCGGCTGCGGCGGCGGCGACTACTGCCCGGGAAGCGCCGCGACGCGCGGCCAGATGGCGGTGTTCCTCACGAGGACGTTCTCGTTGCCCTGAACCGTCAACCCGGCCCGAGCGCCGCGAGCTTCTTCGACACCGATTCGAGCTCGGTCGTCGTCTGCCCGTCGAGCAGGCCCCGTCCCCGCAGCATGACGTAGCCGGCGCGGCTCTTCGCGTACCACTCGCGCGCCTTCTGGGCGCGGAGGGACGGCGGTCCGGCTCCCGCCTCGACCGCCGTGCCGAAGCTCTCGTAGAGACGCGCGAGCCCGACCTGAGCGCGCACGTCCGCCGGATCCTCGCGGGCCACCGCCTCGAAGAGCCGGCGGGAGCGCTCGAGGGTTCCGAGCGCCGAGGCCGCGTCGCCGGTCGTCGCCTGGCCATAGCCGACGCTGTTGTAGGCCGCGGCGAGGAGAAGCCGCGCGTCGGCGTTGCGCGGATCCGAGGCCACGAGCGCCTCGGCCACGGGAACCGCGCGGGCATAGCACTCGAGCGCCGTCTTCTCGTCGCCGCTCCACTCGAGGAACCCCCCCATGTCCATGTGCGTGTAGGCGAGCTCCCGCTGGAGGGAGGAGTTACCGGGATCGGCGCGCACGAGCTCCTCCTGCAGCGCGGTCGCCCGCGCGTAGCTCGCCGCGGCGCGTTCGCGTTCCCGCGTGCCGCCGAGCGCGTGGACGACCATCTGGTGCGTGATCGCGAGCTCGCGCCGGTAGCCCGGCGTCGCCGGATCGGCCGCGGCGAGCGCCTCGAAGGTCCTGGCGGCCGCCTCGAGCTCCGCCAGCGCGGCCGGCCGGTCGCCCGCCCGCGCCAGCGCGAGGCCGAGCGTGCGCCGCGCGCGCGCCATCTCCACCTCGAAGGCGCGGTTCGAGGGCGCGGCGGCGGCGAGCGCGGTCAGCGTGGAGACCGCGCCCCGCGCCTCGGTCACGGCTGCGTCCACCTCGCCCTCCGTCAGGAGCACGCCGGCGAGCTGCAGCCGCGTCTCGGCGAGTGCCGATTGGTCCGCGACGTCGGGGTGGGGGGCGGCGGCGAGCGCGCGCCGGATCGCGAGCGCCTTCGCCAGGCTGTCGCGCGCGCCGCGGGTCTCGCCGAGGTGCGCCTCCAGCAGTCCTCCCTGCACCCTGGCGACCCGCTCGTACGCGGTCGCCACCTCGCGCTGCAGGGCGACGTCGTCCGCCTTCACGCTGGACAGCTTCTCCAGATACTCGAGCGCGCGGCGCACGACGAGCTCGCGAGCCGGCGTCGCGCCCGGGAGGTCCTTGATCGCGTCGTGGAACTCGAACAGGAACGAGTCGGCGAGCGCGCGCATGTCGTTGAAGTGCCGCTCGGCGGCGGCCCGCTCCCGCCGCGCCTCGCGCGCCTGCTGGAGCGCCGCGACGGTCGCTCCCGCGAGCAGCAGGGCCGCGGCGGCCGTGGCGGCGACCGAGGCCTTGTGCCGCGTCACGAACTTCCCGGCGCGATAGCGCAGCGTGTCCTTGCGCGCGGAGACCGGCCGGCCGTCGAGGTGGCGGCGGATGTCCTCCGCGAACTGCTCGACCGAGGCGTAGCGGCGATCCGGCTCCTTGCGGAGCGCCATCAGAACCACGTTGTCGAGGTCGCCTCGAAGCGTCGCGGAGGCCGCGCTCGGCCGCGGCGGCTCCTCCTCGCAGACGGCCCGCGCGATCGCCTCGGGCGAGCGTCCCGTGACGCGGTACGGGCGCTGGCCCGTCAGGAGCTCGTACAGAACGACGCCGAGCGAGTAGATGTCGGTCGCCGTGGTCACCGACTCCCCGCGCACCTGCTCCGGGCTCGCGTAGTCGGGAGTCAGCAGCCGGAGCGCCGTCTCCGTCCGGCCGTCGGCGCCCTCGCCGTCCGGGCGCAGGAGCTTCGCGAGGCCGAAGTCCAGGAGCTTCGGGACTCCGTCGGCCGTTACGAGCACGTTCGACGGCTTGATGTCCCGATGCACGACCAGGTGCCGGTGCGCGTACGCCACGGCGTCGCACACCCGGAGGAAGAGCCGGAGCCGCTCGCGCACGGGGAGATCGCGCGCCCGCGCCTCCTCGAGCAGGTGCCGCCCGTCGATGTACTCCATGACGAAGTAGGGCGCGCCGCTCTCCGTCGAACCGCCATCGAGAAGACGCGCGATGCCCGGATGGTCGAGTCCGGCGAGGATCCGCCGCTCGCCGCGGAAGCGCTGCAGGACGAACTCGGTGTCCATCCCGCGCCGCACCACCTTGAGCGCCACCGTCTGCCGGAAGCCGTCGCCGGAGCGCGACGCGAGGTAAACGGTCCCCATCCCGCCGTGGCCGAGCTCGCGCTCGATCTCCCACGACCCGATGCGCTCCGGGGTCTCCGCCGCCGGGGCGGCCAGCCGGATCTGATCGACCGCCGGACGCTCGAGGAACTCGCCGGCCGCCGCATGCGCGTCGAGGAGACGAGCGACCTCCCCGGCCAGCTCGGCGTCGCGGCGGCGCTCGACGTCGAGGAAGGCGGCGCGCTCCGATTCCGGCCGGTCGACCGCCCGGTCGAAGAGGTCCTTGACCTCCCGCCAGCGCTCCGGCGTCATGGCCGCCCGAGCTCCCGGAAGAGCCACGCGCGGGCGGACCGGAACTCGCGCTTGATCGAAGATGGCGACGTCTCGAGGACCTCGGCGGTCTCCTCGATCGAGAGGCCGCCGAAGAACCGCAGCTCGACGATCCGCGCCTGCGGTTCGTCGAGCGCCCTCAAGCGCACGAGGGCCTCGTCGAGCGCCAGCAGGTCGACGTCGTCGGCCGGCTCCGGCGACGCGATGCCCAGATCGAGCGTCACGCGATCTTCCCGGCCACCGCGCTTGTCCGCCTCGCGGGCCCGGGCATGGTCGATGAGAATCCGACGCATCGCCTGCGCCGCGATGGCGAAGAAATGCCCGCGGTTCTTCCACGTCACGCGGGTCTGGTCGACCAGGCGGAAGTACGCCTCGTGCACGACCGCGGTCGGCTGGAGCGTGTGGCCGGCGCGCTCGCGGCGAAACTGGCGCTCGGCGATCCGGCGCAGCTCGGCGTAGACGAGAGGCATCAGCCTCTCGACCGCGTCGCGATCGCCCGCGTTCCAGGCGATCAGGAGCCGCGTTACCTCTCCCTTTTCGGGAGCCTCCGGGCCCTCGGGTGTCATCGGATCGGAAGGAGACTAGCAAAAAGCGGGTCGGTCGATTCAGGAAGCCGCCTCGGCTCAGAGACTTAGGCGATCTGGCCCGACTCGCCCCGATTTCTCGCGGTCTTTCATCGAGGGGAGATCTCCATGAAAGCCTCGCTGATCGTTTTCGCAGCGGTGCTCGCCGCGGCCTGCGGCGGGGCCGCGACCTTCACCGTCACGAACACCAACGATTCGGGCGCCGGGTCGCTGCGCCAGGCGATCCTCGACGCCAACGCCAATCCCGGCCTCGACACGATCGCCTTCAACATCGCGGGCTCCGGCGTCCATACGATCACGCCGGCCACGCCGCTGCCGTTCCTGACCGACTCCGTCATCATCGACGGCTACACCCAGCCGGGATCGAGCCTCAACACGGATCCCATCGCGACCAACGCCGTCCTCCTGATCGAGCTCGACGGCAGCGTGGCCGGCGGGCTCGGCCTGAACGTCACCGGTGGGGCAAGCACCATCCGGGGTCTCGTCATCAACCGCTGGGCCACGGCGGTGCAAACGGTCAGCGCCGCCGGCGACGTCATCCGGGGAAATTTTCTGGGCACGGACCCGACCGGCACGCTCGCCCGGCCGAACGGCACCGCCATCGAGATCGGCGGCACCGGCGACGTCGTCGGCGGAACGGCCCCGGCCGACCGCAACCTCGTCTCGGGCAACACGGCGGGGGTGTTCGGGGGGGCGATCCAGGTCGCCGGCGGGACCGGGGCGGTGATCCAGGGCAACCTCGTCGGCACCGACGCGACGGGGATGCTCGCGATCCCCAACGCGGAAGCCATCTACTCGAACATGCCCGCCCTGATCGGCGGCACGGCCGCGGGCGCCGGCAACGTCATCTCCGGCAACAGCTTGAGCGGCATCTTCTACCAGGCGGACGTCCTCATCCAGGGAAACCTCATCGGCGTGGCCGCCGACGGTGTTTCGCGGCTCGGCAACGGCCTGCACGGGATCTGGAACCACGGCGCCAACGGAGGCACGATCGGCGGCGTCGGGCCCGACGAGGGCAACGTCATCGCGTACAACGGCGCGCACGGCGTCGAGACCGACGGCGCCCAGACCCGCGTGCGCGGCAACTCGATCCACGACAACGGCTACCTCGGCCTCGACCTCTACACGGCCACGAACCTGCCGAGCCCCAACGATCCCGGCGACGCGGACGGAGGCAGCAACAATCTCCAGAACTTCCCGATCATCCAGAGCGTCACGACCGGAGCCTCGACCCGCATCGTCGGAAAGTTCAACAGCACGCCTTCGACGACGTTCGATCTCGACTTCTACGCCAACCCGGCGTGCTCGAACTTCCCCCGCGAGTACCTCGAGGGCCTGACGTGGATCGGGACGACACCGGCCACGACCGACGGCTCCGGCAACGCCGCGATCGACGTCACGCTGCCGGTCGCAACCGATCCCGGGGTGAGGATCTCGGCGACGGCGACCGATCCCGGCGGCAACACGTCCGGGTTTTCGCAGCGCATCATCTTCTCCATGGACGTGAGTTCCGGGCCCGCCTCCGGCGGCTCGGTCTTCAACGTGCACGGAACCGACTTCGTTGCCCCGACCACGATGACGATCGGCGGCATTTCCACCGCCGCGGCCTTCATCGACGATCACACGCTCAGCGCGACGTCTCCGGTGCTTGCCCCCGGGACGGTCAACGACGTGGTCGTGGTGACGCCCGACGGCACGACGGGGACGCTCGTCAAGGGGTGGGTGTCGGATTTCCTCGACGTGCCCGGCGGCCAGCAGTTCTACTCCTTCGTCACCACGCTCGTCTCCAACGGCATCACCGTCGGCGTCGGCGGCGGCAACTTCGGCGTCGACGCCCCCACCCTCCGTCAGCAGATGGCCGTCTTCATCCTCAAGGCCAAGCACGGCCTCTGCTACGCGCCTCCGCCGTGCGCCGGCATGTTCGGCGACGTCCCCTGCTCCTCGAACTTCGCTCCCTGGATCGAGGCGATGGCCAACGAGGGCATCACCGGCGGCTGCGGCGGCGGCAACTTCTGCCCGACGAGCCCCGTGCGGCGGGACCAGATGGCGGTGTTCCTCATGAAGGGCGAGCACGGCTCCTCCTACTTGCCGCCGACGTGTCAGGGGATCTTCGGAGACGTGGCGTGCCCGTCGACCTTCGCCGACTGGATCGAGCAGCTCTCGAACGAGCAGATCACGGGCGGCTGCGGCGGCGGCAACTACTGCCCCGGCAACGCCAACACCCGCGGCCAGATGGCGGTGTTCCTGACGAAAACGTTCGGACTCCGATAAGCAGGAGGATCCATGCGCCGATTCGCGCTCCCCCTCGTCGCCCTGGCCGTCGCGACGATCTCGACCGCCGCGACCTTCACGGTCACGAACACGAACGACAGCGGCGCCGGATCGCTCCGGCAGGCGATCCTCGACGCCAACGCGAACCCCGGACTCGACACGATCGCCTTCAACATCTCCGGGTCGGGGGTTCACACGATCGCGCTCTCGACGACCCTCGACACCATCACCGGTCCGGTCTTCCTGGACGGCTACTCCCAGCCGGGAGCGAGCGCCAACACCCTCGCCGTCGGGGACGACGCGGTCATCCGGATCAAGATCGACGCCGGAACGGGGAACCCGGGCATCGGCTTACAGGCGGGAAGCGACGGTTCGACGATCCGGGGATTGTCGATCGCCGGCACCGGCGGATCGCTGATCCTGCTCAGCAGCGGCAACAACGTCATCACCGGCAACTTCATCGGCGTCGATCCGGACGGCTCCACCGTCGTCGGAACGAACATCGGGATCCAGATCAGCTTCACCAACGGCAACGTCATCGGCGGGACGGATCCCGCCGCGCGCAACGTCATGGCATCCACGGGCGGAGACCTGATGCAGGCCGACGGGAGCGGGACGATCATCCAGGGCAACTACCTGAGCCTGAACGCCGCCGGGACGGCCGGCATCGGAACCGCCCAACGCGCCATCGACGTGGAGGTCGGCGACACCGTCATGATCGGCGGCAGCGCGCCGGGAGCCGCGAACGTGATCGGCACGTGGACGGTCCGGGCCGTCCAGCTGGGAGAGGCGGGAGCGTTCAACGCCAGCAACGTGACGGTCCAGGGCAACCTGATCGGCACGGACGCCACGGGAACGGTCGAGTTGTCGAACGGCGGGGCCGACGGCATCAGTATCGGCGTGGCGCCCAACGCGAAGATCATCGACAACGTCGTGGCGAACCGTTCCGGCATCGGCATCGACGTGATCGGCTCGAGCCTCGGCGTCACCGGGATCACGATCCAGGGCAACAAGATCGGCACGGATGTCACGGGCACGTTGCCGCTTCCCAACGGACAGTGCGGGATCCACGTCCAGGATTCCTGGGGGCCCGCGAATGGCACGATCGGAGGCACGGGCCCCGGCGAGGGCAACGTCATCGCCTACAGCGGGACCCATGGCATCAGCATCACGGGCACCGCCGGGCCCTGGACCATCGTCGGCAACTCGATGTTCCGCAACGGCAGGCTCGGCATCACGCTCGGCGGGTCGTGCGGCGACCCGAGCGCGAGCCCCGACCCCAACGACGCCGGCGATGCGGACACCGGACCGAACCTTCGCCAGAACTTCCCGATCATCAAGACCGTCAATCACCTCGCACCCGAGACCGGCGGGACCGAGATCCTCGGCAAGTTCGACAGCACGCCGTCCACGGACTTCGTGCTGGACTTCTACGCGGACCTGGCCTGCTCGAACTTCCCGCGCGAGTTCCTTCAAGGCAGGACCTACCTCGGCTCCGCGCCCATCTCGACCGACGGCGCCGGCCACTTCGACTTCGACGTGACGCTTCCGGTCGTGACCGAAGCCGGAGCGCGCATCACGGCGACGGCGACCGACCCGAACGGCAACACGTCGGAATTCGCGCAGCGGATCATCTTCTCCGTCAACCCCACCTCGGGGCCCGCCTCGGGAGGCAGCGGCGTCGCCGTTTCCGGCACCGATTTCGCGGACCCTTCCACGGTCACGATCGGCGGCATCGCGGCGCCGGTGGCCTTCGTCGACGATCACACGCTGAACATCACCGTGCCCGCGCTCTCGCCCGGCACCGTCAACGACGTCGTCGTCGTGACGCCCGACGGCACGACGGGGACGCTCGTGAAGGGCTGGGTCGCCGACTTCCTCGACGTGCCCGGAACTCAGCAGTTCTACGCCTTCGTCACGACGCTCGTCTCGAACGGCATCACGGTCGGCGTCGGCGGCGGCAACTACGGCGTGGACGCGCCGACGCTGCGCCAGCAGATGGCCGTCTTCATCCTCAAGGCCGAGCACGGCCTCTGCTTCACGCCGCCGCCCTGCACCGGCATGTTCGGCGACGTGCCCTGCACGTCGAACTTCGCGCCGTGGATCGAGGCGATGGCCAACGAGGGCATCACCGGCGGCTGCGGCGGCGGGAACTTCTGCCCGACCAACCCCGTGCGCCGCGATCAGATGGCGGTCTTCCTCATGAAGGGCGAACACGGCTCCTCGTACGTGCCGCCGGCGTGCCAGGGGATCTTCGGCGACGTCGCTTGTCCGTCGACGTTCGCGAACTGGATCGAGCAGCTGGCGAACGAGCAGATCACCGGCGGCTGCGGCGGCGGCAACTACTGCCCGACGAGCTCCAACACCCGCGGCCAGATGGCGGTGTTCATCACGAAAACCTTCAACCTGCAGTAGCCAACGGGGTCAGGTCTCTCAAAGGTGATTTCCAGGCCGAAGTCGCTCTTTGAGAGACCTGACCCCACCTAACCGGCCGTCTTCGCTTTCACTTTTCGCTGGCTGTGGTCGAGCGTGCGCTTGCGCACGCGGATGGCGGCCGGAACCACTTCGACGAGCTCGTCGTCGTTGATCCACTCGATCGCCTGCTCGATGTTGAGCTCGCGCGCGGGCGTGAGCTTGATCGCGAAGTCCGAGCCGGAGGCCCGCATGTTGGTCAGGTGCTTCTTCTCGCACGGCTGAATGACCATGTCGCTGTCCTTGACCTGCTCCCCGACGATCTGCCCGGCGTAGACCTTGTCGCCCGGCTTGACGAAGAAGATGCCGCGGTCGGCCAGGCGATCGAGCGCGAACCCCGTCACGTCGCCGTTCTCCTTGGCGATCATGGCGCCCTTGAGGCGGTTCGGCAACGGCCCGCGGTGGGGACCGTATTGGTCGAAGAGGTGATTCATGAGGGCGGTGCCCTTGGTCAGGGTCAGAAACTCGAGCCGGAAGCCAAGCAGGCCCCGCGACGGAATCGTGAACTCGAGGCGCACGCGGTCGCCGTGCCGACCCATGTGCTTGAGCTCGCCCTTGCGTTCTCCGACGGAGGCGATCACGGCGCCCGTGAACTCCTCGGCGCAGTCGATGACGAGCTCCTCGTAGGGCTCGAGAAGCTCTCCGTTCTCGCCCCGTCGGAAGATGACCTGAGGCCGGCCGAGCGAGAACTCGTACCCTTCGCGTCGCATCGTTTCCGCGAGGATCGCGAGCGACAGCTCGCCCCTGCCGAGCACCAGAAACGAGTCCGTTTCCCTCATCCGGTCCATGCGGAGGCCGACGTTCTTTTCGAGCTCCTTCTCCAGGCGCTCGAGCAGGTGGCGGCTGGTGACGTACTTTCCCGAGAGACCGGACATGGGCGAATCGTTGATCCGGAACTCCATCGAGAGCGTCGGCTCGTCGACGCGGATGCCGGAGAGCGGCGTCGGGTCGGCGAGGTCGAGGATGGTCTGGCCGATCTCGATGTCGGGGAAGCCCGAGAGGACGACGATGTCACCGGCGGACGCCTCCGCCATTTCGACCCGGGTGATCCCCTCGAACATGTAGATCTTCCCGGCCCGACCCTTCTCGACGATCGATCCGTCCGGCCGCACGGCCGCGAGCTCGATCGCCTTGGTCACGGTGCCCGAGAAGATCCTTCCGACCGCCAGCCGCCCGAGGTAGTCGGAGTAGTCGATGTTGGCGACGATCATCTTGAAAGGGGCGTCGCCGACGGCGGGCGCCGGAATGTGCTCGAGGATCGCGTCGAGGAGCGGCCGCAGGTCGCCCGACTTCGCGTTCGGATCCCGGGAGACGTAGCCGAGACGCCCCGAGCCGTAGAGCACCTCGAACTCGAGGTGGTGCTCCTCGGTCGCGAGCGAGAGAAAGAGGTCGTGGATCTCCTCCTCGACCTCGAGCGTGCGCGCGTCGGGACGGTCGATCTTGTTGATCAGGACGATCGGCCGCTTCCCCCCCTCGAGCGCCTTCTTGAGCACGAAGCGCGTCTGCGGCAGGGGCCCTTCCGAGGCGTCGACGAGGAGCAGCACGCCCTCGACCATCGTGAGGATCCGCTCGACCTCCGAGCCGAAGTCCCGGTGCCCGGGCGTGTCGACGATGTTGATGATGACGTCGCGGTAGTGCACCGCCGTGTTCTTGGCCAGGATGGTGATCCCGCGCTCCTTCTCGAGCTCGCCCGAGTCCATGACGAGCTCCTCGACGTGCTGCCCCGCCCGGAACGTGCCGCACTGCTTGAGCAGAGCGTCGACCAGGGTCGTCTTGCCGTGGTCGACGTGCGCGACGATGGCGATGCCCCTTCGGTCGGCGCGTCGGGCCGGCGGGACGGCGGACGGGGAGATCGGGTCGGCGGCGGTCATGGCGAACCGCGGAGACTACACCGACTGGGCCGTCGGTTGCCAGCGGTCTGCGACAATATGAGGACATGGATCCTCGCGCCGCGCTCCGACGCCACTTCGGGCACGAGGACTTTCGCCCGGGTCAGGAGGACATCGTCAGGGCGGCGCTCGCCGGTCGGGACCTGCTCGCCGTCATGCCGACGGGCTCCGGAAAGTCGATCGGCTACCAGCTGCCAGCGCTCCTCCTGGAGGGGCCGACGCTGGTGGTCTCGCCGCTCATCGCGCTCATGAAGGACCAGGTGGACGAGCTCCGCCGAAAGGGGATCCCGGCGGCCGCGCTGCACTCGCTCGCGTCCCCCGCACAACGGCGAGACGCGGAGGACGCGGCGCGCGCGGGCCGCCTGCGCCTCCTCTACGTCGCCCCGGAGCGGTTCGCCTCGGGCGCCTTCCGCCGGCTGCTCGCGGAGACGCCGATCGCCCGATTCGCCGTGGACGAGGCGCACTGCGTCTCGGAGTGGGGACACGACTTCCGGCCCGACTACCGCGCGCTCGCCGACGCGGCCCGGGGCTGCCGCCGCGCCGACGGCTCCTCCGGACGGCCTCCCATCCTCGCGTTCACCGCCACGGCCACGCCCGAAGTCCGCCGCGACATCGTCGCGCTCCTCGGGCTGGAGACGCCCGAGGTCTTCGTCGCCGGCTTCGACCGCCCGAATCTCTTCCTCGACGTCCGGCGGGTCTCCGGAGAGATCGAGAAGCGCGCGCTCCTCCCGGACCTCGTGCGCGGACGCCGCGCCCTCGTCTACGCCGCGACGCGGAAGAGCGCCGAGCGAGCGGCCGAGGCCCTCGTCGAGGCGGACGTCCCCGCCGCCGCGTACCACGGCGGGATGGACGAGCCCCGCCGCACGCAGGTCCAGAACCGGTTCGCCGACGGGTCGCTGCCGGTCGTCTGCGCGACCAACGCCTTCGGCATGGGCATCGACCGTCCCGACGTCGAGGCCGTCGTCCACTTCGAGATTCCCGGCTCTCTCGAGGCGTATTACCAGGAGATCGGCCGCGGCGGCCGGGACGGACGGCGGGCCGAAGCGACCCTCCTGTGGAACTTCGTGGACGTTCGCACGCGCGAGTTCCTGATCGACCAGACCGAGGACCCGGCCGAGTCCGATCCCCGGGAGCTCCGGCGCGACCTCGACCGGGAGAAGCTCGCGCGCGTGATCGCCTACGCCGACTCGACGGGATGCTATCGCGCGACGATCCTCGGCTACTTCGGGGAGCGCGGGGCCGGCGGTCCGTGCGGCTTCTGCGGCAACTGCTCGAGGCGTCGCGAGCTCTCGGAGGACGATCTCCTCCGTCTGCGCAAGATCCTCTCCGGCGTCGTCCGGGCCGGGGAGCGCTGGGGCAAGCGGCGGATCGTGGCCATGCTCACCGGGGACCTCGAGGGTCTGCCGGACGCGCTCGCCGCGCTCTCGACGACGGGGATTCTCGCCGCCGAGGGTCCCCGGGTCGTCGCCGACTGGATCGACGCGGCGCAGGGCGGCGGGCTCCTCGAGGCGAGCCGCGACACGTATCGCACGCTGTCGCTGACGCGCGCGGGACGCGACGTGATGGCGGGGCGCGCGACGCGCGTCGCCCTGACGGTTCCCGAGCCGCCGCTGCCGAAGCCGCGGCGGGCGCGGGGCTCGAAGTCGGGCGTCCCGGGCGACGCGCCGCCGGCGGATCCGCGCCGCGTCGAGGTCCTGCGGGAGTGGCGGCGCAAGGAGGCGGCGCGCCGGGCCGTGCCCGCGTACGTCGTGTTCCACGACCGCACGCTCGTGGCGCTCGCGGCCGCGCGTCCGGCGACCCTCGACGCCCTGTCCGCGATCCCGGGCATCGGCCCCGCCAAGCTCGAGGCCTACGGCGCGGACCTGCTCGCCCTCTTCGCTTCGGAGGGGGGCTGATGGCCGGCGGCCGGGCCGTCTATTCGACCGATCGCGGACGTCTCTGCCCGACCTGCGGCTGGCCCGTGGACGATTGCCGGTGCTCCGGGAATCTGGCGAAGCACGACGCGCCCGTTCCGGAGAGGCCCACCGCGAAACTCCGGCTCGAGAACCGCGCCTCGGGCAAGCACGTCACGGTTCTCGACGGGCTTCCCGAGAACCGCGGGTTCCTGGACGCGCTGTGCCGGGACCTGAAGAAGGCCTGCGGCACGGGCGGCGCTGCGGGCGCGGGTTCGATCGAGCTGCAGGGGGATCAGCGGGAGCGGCTGCGCGAGCTCCTCCCGAAGAAAGGAATCCGGGTGAAGGGATGACGGCGACTCGGGTCTTCCTCGTTCGGCACGGGTCGACCGTTCTCTCGGCGGAGGATCGCTTCGCCGGCGAGACCGACGTCGCGCTGTCCGACGGCGGCCGCGACCAGCTGCGCAGGCTCTCGGCGCGGCTCGCGGGCGAACCGATCGCGGCCTTCTACGCGAGCCCGCTCGGACGCACGATGGAGACGGCGCGCATCCTCGCGGCGCCCCACGGCAAGCCGGTGACGCCGGTCGACGGCCTGCGCGAGATCTCGCACGGCCACTGGGAGGGAAAGACGCGGGCGGACGTCGAGCGGGAGTACCCGAAGGAATACGCCCGCTGGGTGGGCGACCCCTTCTCCTTCGCGCCGCCCGGCGGCGAGACGGGGCTCGCGGCGACGGCGCGCGCCCTGCCGGCCCTTCTCGGGATCGTCGGCGCGCATCCCGGCGAGTACGTCCTGCTCGCCTCGCACAAGGCGACGATTCGCCTCCTGATCGGATCGCTCCTCGGCTTCGACCTGCGCCGTTACCGCGACCACCTCGACCAGAGTCCGGCGTCGCTCAACATCCTCGACTTCAAGGACGTGTCGCACGCGCGCCTGTCGCTCTTCAACGACATCTCGCACTACGCGCCGTCGCCGTCCGGGACGGCGGCCGTCGCCTCCGGACGTCTATCGAGCGTCTGGTCCGGGGGTTCCTGAGTTCGCCGGCGGCGCGAACGCCTGGTTCGAAAACGCGTTCGTCGAGGGCCGCTGCACCACGTTGAAGCCGAAGTTCGTCGCCTGGTGGCAGCGGTTGCACCCGTCGGTGAGCGCATCGAACGCCTTCTCGAAGCGCGCGCGGTCCCCCGCGGCGACGGCACGGCCGACCTCCGCGAGCGGCTCGCGGATGATCTTCTCGACCGACGGGCCGAGCGGCACGGGGGAATCCTTGTGCGTGGGGTGGTAGCGCACGACGTCGTCGAACCCCTCCCCGAGCTCGTCGACCTCGTACCGGGCGAGCTTCCAGTTTCCGGCCTCTCCCGCGAACCAGAGCTTCGCGTGGCGCATCTGGTTGAAGGTCATCAGCTCGCCGAGTCCGGGCGGCTCGACGGCGGGGCCGGGCGTCGGCGACGGCGCGGATGCGGAACGACCGGCCGGCCCGCCACAGCCGACGAACGCCAGAAGAAGAACCGCGAGACACCCGCGCACCAGTCGGGATCTTAGCGCCCTTGCGTTTTCGGGCGCGCCGTGACAGGCTGCAGCGTCCCGCGGGCCCATGGAAGCGGCCCGCGCCGCGAACGCAGGCCTTCCGGCGATCCTCCGTTCTCGTCACCAAGAACAATTCAGCCGGAATTCTCGAGGAGGATCTCCTTGTCTTTTTCCCAGTTTGAGCTGCACCCGGATCTCCTGCGCGGCGTGAAGGAAATGGGCTTCACGCGCCCGACGCCCATCCAGTCGGACGCCATTCCGCCGGCGCTCGCCGGCCGCGACCTGCTCGCCTGCGCCATGACCGGCAGCGGCAAGACGGCCGCGTTCCTGCTGCCGATCCTGCATCACCTGATGGGCAAGAAGCGCGGCACGACCCGCGCGCTCGTCATCACGCCCACGCGGGAGCTCGCCGCCCAGATCGACGAGCACGCGCGCGAGCTGACCGTGCACACGGCGCTCTCGTCCGCGGCCGTGTTCGGCGGCGTCGCCATGGGGCCCCAGGAGCACGCGTTTCGCACCGGCGTCGACGTCATGATCGCGACCCCCGGGCGGCTCCTGGACCACTTCCGCTTCCCGTACGCGAAGCTCGAGCACCTCGAGGTCCTCGTCCTCGACGAGGCGGATCGCATGCTCGACATGGGCTTCCTGCCGGACATCCGCCGCGTCCTGAAGCACCTCCCGCACCGGCGCCAGACCCTCTTCTTCTCGGCGACGATGCCGCCGCCGATCGCGCAGCTGTCGCGCGAGATGCTGAAGAACCCGTTCACCGTCAACATCGAGCGCCAGGCGGCGCCGGCCGTCGGCATCACGCAGGCGGTCTACCCCGTGGCGCAGAACCTGAAGGCGCCGCTCCTCCTCGAGCTCCTGAAGCGCGGCGACATCAAGAACGTCCTCGTCTTCACGCGCACGAAGCACCGGGCGAACCGGCTCGCCGAGACGCTCGCGAAGAAGGGTGTCGACTGCGAGCGCATCCACGGCAACCGCAGCCAGGCGCAGCGGACCGAGGCCCTCGCCGGCTTCAAGAACGGGCGCTACCGCGTCCTCGTCGCGACCGACATCGCGGCGCGCGGCATCGACGTCGAGGCGCTGTCGCACGTCGTCAACTTCGACGTGCCCCACGTTCCGGAGGACTACATCCACCGCGTCGGGCGCACCGCCCGCGCGGAAATGACCGGCGACGCCTTCACGTTCGTCGCGCCCGAGGAGGCGACGGACCTCGCGGCGATCGAACGCGCGATCGGGCGGGGCCTGCCGCGCATCACGGTGCCGGGGTTCGACTACGCGAAGGCGCCCGCCGAGCGCTTCGAGGTGCCGATCGCCGAGCGCATCGCGGCGATCCGCGCGCGCAAGGCCGAGGAGCGCCGCCGGGCGAAGGAGAAGGCCGAGCGGCGCATCGCGCACCAGGCCGCCGAGGAGGCGCGCCGGCGGGAGAAGGGGGAACGCTCTGCCCGGAGCGGGCGGCCGGGAGCGCCCTCGCATCGTCCCGCGGGGCCCGCGGCGCCCTCCCACCGTCCGGTCGCACGTCCCGCTGGGCCGGCGGCGGCGGTCACGCCGCGGTGGGGCCGGAGGGGCTGACCGGGGCCGGAGGAGTCTCGCGCGCTCGGCGCGCGAGGGTCATTTCCCGCCGTACACCGGCAGCAGGCTCTTCGCGGCCGCGGCCGCGGGGCGCGGCGCCATCGGCATCGCCGGCACCGTCTGACCCGGGAGGACCGGCAGCGGCACGTTGCGTCCCCGCGCGTACACGTCGTGGCGGCCGTTCTTCTTGTACCACTCGGCGAGCGACGCCGTCTGGAACATCTCCTCGATGATCTTCCGCCAGCCGACGCCCGTGTTGTACGCGCAGAAGGAGATCTCCCCCATCTGCGTCGCGTACGGGATGATGCACATCTCCGTCCGGCGGAAGTCGTAGTTGAAGAGGTCCTGGAACCACATCCCGCCGATGAAGAAGATGCGCCAGTCGTCGCGCTTCTTCGACGTGAATCCGAGCTTGCCGCCCGTGTGCCCATCCATGACCTTGGCGACTTTCCAGGGCGTCAGGCCCGCTGGAATCCCCTCGGGCCGCAGGTTGCGGAGGACGGACAGCCCGACCTGCGCGGCCGTCCAGAATTTCGCGCGGGAGGAGTCGGTGACGGACTTGATGTCGGCCATGAGCCGGTCGACGTCGAGCACCGACGGCACGGTCACGGCCTTCTTCGTCTTCTCCTCGACGAGCATCAGCGTGCCGATGCCGCAGTTCGGGTGACAGCCGCACTTGAACGAGCCGAAGTCGGCCTCGAGCCCCCCGAGCAGGTCCTTCAGGTCGGAGAATGGGCCGGCCGCCGAGAGCGGATACCAGTCGCGCATCGGTTCGCCGATGCCCGCCTGGTTCTTCACGTCGTGGGCCAGGTGCGACAGCGTGTACCGCTGGCGCGCCCGGGTCTCGTCGTCGATGTCCTCGTCGCGGCCGGTGAAGGAAACCGGCTGGAACGCGACGCACGTCACCTTGTCGATGTTCTCGAGGCCGAACCGGATGATGTCGCCGACCTGGTCGTTGTTGATGCCGTTGACGATGGTCACGACCAGCGTGACGTCGATGCCGTGCTTGTGCAGGTTCTCGATCGCCCGGAGCTTGACGTCGTAGAGGTTGCCGACCTTGCGGTGCTGGTTCTTCTCGTTGCCGACGCCGTCGAACTGAAGGTACGCGAACCGGAGGCCGGCCTCGGCCGCCTCGCGGGCGAACGCCTCGTCCTGGGCGAAGCGGATGCCGTTGGTCGCGCACTGCACCGAGAAGTAGCCGAGCTTGCGGGCGTAGCGGACGGCCGGCAAGAAGTGCGGCGAAAGCGTCGGCTCTCCGCCGGAGAACTGCACCGAGAGCTGCCGGCGGGGCTTGATCGAGGCCGCGTCGTCGAGGAGCTTCTGGACGTCTTCCCACTCGAGCTCGTGGACGTACCCGACCTGGTTGGCGTCCATGAAGCACGGGTCGCACATCATGTTGCAGCGGTTGGTCAGGTCGATCGTGAGAACCGCGCCGCGGCCGTACTTGATGGACGAGGTTCCGTGCTCGTGCAGGCCGTCCTTCGGGATCACGAAATCCCGCCCGGGATAGAGGGACTCGAGGCGGCGGAAGAACGACGGGTCCGTCGACATGACGTCCTCGAAGTGGCCGTGGCGGGGACAGTCCTTCTTCATCAGGATGCGCCCGTCCTCCTCCACGATCGACGCCGGGATCTCGCCCGGCTTGCCCTCGATCAAGACCTTCCAGTCGGCCTCTCCGGAGAGGATCTGGGAGCGGACCTCGGTCACGCAACGAGGACAGAGCGAGTCGGTCTGGCGCGGGAAACCGAGAGGCGGGAAGGTCTTCTCGCGCTGCTTCAGGAGCGGCGCCGGCGCCCATTTCGGCTGGACCGTTCCCTCCGGAAACCGGCGATCCACCGCGCGCGCCACGCTCCACAGCGTGTCGGCCGCCCAACGGATGCCGGAGTAGACCGCTCTTCTCATGTTGGCTGTCTTCCCCTTCCCCCGTCCCGGATGCACGCTCCATGCCCTGGGCGGGAGCGGACCGGGCCCCGTGTGCCGATTCTAGCCGAAGTCGGCGGATCGACGGCCGTTTCGACGGGTCACGCGAGATGCAGCGCCGGCGCGAATCGCTCGATCGAGAAAGCGGACAGGTCGCGCTTCGGGCCGCCGGTGAGCAGGTCCGCGACGATCGTGGCCGTCACCGGCGCGAGCAGGATGCCATTGCGGTGGTGGCCCGCCGCGAAGTAGAGGCCCGGCACCGGGCTCGCCCCGAGGACGGGCAACGCGTCGGGGGTCGCCGGGCGCAGCCCCGACCAGGCGCTCGCGAACACCGCGTCCCCGAGGGAGGGCATCAGGCGCGCCGCGGCGCCGATCAGTCGCGCGACCGCGTCCGCGGTCACGGCCTTGCGAAAGCCGACGCGCTCCATCGTCGCCCCGAGAAGCACCGAGCCGTCCGGCCTCGGCACGAGGTACACGTCGGACGCCGCGACGAGCGCATCGAACGGCGGCGCCGGAAGCCGAAGGGCGACGATCTGTCCTCGGACGGGTTCGATCGGCAGCCGCAGGGGAAGCGCCCCTTCGAACGCCGCCCACGCGCCCGCCGCGTCCACGACGGCGCCTGCCGGGACGCGCCCCTCCGACGTTTCGACGCCGCGGCAGATTCCCTTCTCGATCACGAAGCCGAGCACGGCGACCTGCGTGCGCACGCGCGCGCCGCGGCGGAGCGCCGAGAGCCAGGCGGCCCGCGTCAGGAGCCGCGGGTCCACGACGGCCTCGTCGGGAAAGAAGAACGCGCCGTTCACATGCGGAGACAGGCGTCCTCCGGTGCGAGCGCCGAGAGTCTCGCCGCTCTCCGCAACGACCCGGAGGCCGAGCGCGCGCTGCCACTCGAAATCGCCGGCGGTCTCGCCGGCGAACCGGCACTGCAGGAACCCGCAGGAGCGGTAGCCGGTGTCCATCCCGGTCTCGTCGGAGAGGCGGGCGATCCACCTCGGATACATCCCGCGACTCTCGATCCCGAGATCGAAGAACGCGTCGCGGGCCTGCGCCTCCGATTGCGGCGTCAGCATGCCGGCGGCCGCGCCGGACGCTTCGGCGCCGGGCTCGTCGCGGTCGAGAACGGTGACGTCGACGCCGCGGCCCGCGAGCTCCGCCGCGAGCGCGCAGCCGATCAGGCCTCCTCCGACGACGAGGACGTCGGGCGCGCGCCCGCTCATCGCCGGCCGAAAAGACGGCGGCGCCCGCCGAACGCGTCCTGCGCGAACCGGCCGACGGCCATCGCCGCGGCGAAACCGAGCGCGCCGCCGGCCAGCGCGCCGACGGCGGTGCGAACGCCCGGGCGCCGCGGCAGCGCCCCGCGCAGCGCGCGGACGAGTCCCTGGCGGAGGACCTCGGATCCGAGGCCCGCGGCGACGCCGCCCAGAACGCCCCCCGCCCGCGAGCGGGCGTCGTCTTCGCGGTAGATCGCCGCGAGCGAGAGCACCATGCGGTTCAACCAGACGGCCTGGTACGCGAGGTCGGCGCCGAACGGCATCGCGCCGAAGAACGCGGCCGGTCCCGCGAGCAGCGCGCCCGCGGCGGCGCACTGCACGGCGGCCCGCCGGATGACCTTGTCGGCCAGCTCGTCCCGGGAAGCCTCGGGGTAGCGCTCCCGGAGGCGCTCGACCTCCATTCCCGCGCGCTGCCGGTGGGACTCATCGAGGACGGCGCGCGCGATGGAGGCGTACACACGGCAATCCTACCGTGGGGTCAGGTCTCTCAAGGGTGATCTCCGGGGCGAAAAACGCCCTTTGAGAGACCGGACCCCGGTCTGCTATCGTTCGCCGGTTCGGAAAGGAGCCGAAGTGAGAAAGCACACGGTCATCGGATTGATGCTCGCCTGCGTCCTGCCCCTCGCGGCGGCGGCGCAGACGGCGAAGGGAAAGGATAAGAAAGTGGCCCGCGATTACGCCAACACGATCGCCACGCTCCAGACGGATCTGGGCGACATCCAGATCAAGTTCTTCTACGACAAGGCCCCCAAGCATGTCGAGAACTTCGTGGACCTCTCGGCGAAGGGTTTCTACGACGGGACCTTCTTCCACCGCGTGATTCCGGGTTTCATGATCCAGGGCGGCGACCCCAACACCAAGAAGCCCGAGACGCCGCAGACGCAGTACGGCACGGGCGGCAGCGACACGAAGCTGAAGGCCGAGTTCAACGACACGCCGCACAAGCGCGGCATCGTCTCGATGGCGCGGTCCTCCGATCCCAACTCGGCGTCGTCGCAGTTCTTCATCGTCGTGAAGGACTCGAATTTCCTCGACGGGCAGTACACGGCCTTCGGCGAGGTGATCTCGGGCATGGACGTGGCGGACAAGATCGCGAACGCCCCGCGCGGCGCGAACGACCGGCCGAACCAGCCCGTGCACATCAAGAAGGTGCAGCTCTCCCAGGCCAAGAGCACCAGCTAGGGCCGGGACTCAACTGATTTCGCGCGACGCGGCCGACCTCTCCGCGCTCGCGCGCCGGCTCGGCGGCGAGGCGCCTTCGGCGATCGAGCCGCTGGCCGGCGACGCCGGGCGCCGCCGCTACTTTCGCCTGCATTTCGGCCACGGCCGGACGGCCGTGGCCGTTCTGTATCCGCCCGAGGAGGCGGACGCGCGCCGGCGCTGGGTGGCGGCCCGCGCCGCGCTCGAGACGGTGGTCCGCGTGCCCGCGCTCCTCGCCGACGACGAAGAGGGCGCGCAGATCGTCGAGGACCTCGGCCCGACCGACCTCGCCGCGCGGCTGACGGAGAATCCCGGCGAGCGAGAGCGATGGCTCGACCGCGCGGTCGACGCGGCGGCCGCGCTCGCCGGACTTCCGGACCCCGGCCTCAATCCGCCGTTCGACGCGGCGCTGTTCCGGCGCGAGCTCGATCTCTCGCGCGAGGCGATCTTCGACATGCTCGGGGGCCGGCCACTCTCGGCCGGCGAGCGGGCCGCGCACGACGAATGGGCCGACGCGCTCGTCGCCGAGGTCCTCACGCACCCGCGTGCGCTCTGCCACCGCGACTTCCACGGCAACAATCTGTTCGTCGCCGGCGAGCGCGTCGCGATCATCGACTTCCAGGACCTGCGGCTCGGACCGGACACCTACGACCTCGCGTCGCTCCTCTGGGAACGCACGACGCTCGCATGGATGAGCGGGGCGACGGCCGAGCGCGCGGAGGCGCGGTTCGCGCGGGCGCGCGGAGTGGATCCGGCCGGCATCGCCGCCCGCCTTCCTCGGGTACTCCTGCAGAGGGCCTGGAAGGCCTCGGGCACCTTCGCCCGGGCCGTGGTGCTCGGAAGAGGGGACGCCTACCGCCGCTATCTGCCGGCGGAGCTCGCGCTCGTGCGCCGCCTCCTCACGGACGCCCCGGCCGACCAGGAGTTCACGGCCGTTTTAGATTCCCGACGGCCGCAGTCTGTTAAGCTTTGAGGGACCCGCGAAGGAGAAAACGATGTTCGGCTCATTGGGTTTGCCCGAGCTTCTGGTCATTCTGCTCATCGTCATCATCATCTTCGGGGCCAACAAGCTGCCCCAGCTCGGCAAGGGAATCGGACAGGGTCTGAAGAACTTCAAGGAAGCCGTCAAGGGCGACGAAACGCCGGGCGAGAAGCCCAAGAACTGACGGGCGGGAGCGAAGCCCCCGCCCGTCATCCCGAGGCCCGCAGGGCCGAGGGATCCCGCCTCCGGTAGCCCCTCTTCCCGCTCCTCCTCAGGCCCCCAGAAGACACGGGTTCCCTCGGGATGATCGCGCGCGAGAGCGCGCGGGTCCTGTCATTCCGAGTGGAGCGAGGGATCCCTTTTCGAGCCGCAGCGCTGTGCAGAGAGGGATCCCTCGGGCCTGCGGGCCCTAGGGATGATCACGCCGCGTGCGGCGGCGTGATCACTTCTTCTTGGTGATGTCGGGAGAGACGCGGAACTTTTCGCGGGGAAGTCGGATATTGAGGATGCCGACTTTGTTGCGCAGCGTGTTGCGATGAATGCCGAGAGAGCTCGCGGCGCGACCGAGATTTCCCGACGACCGCTTCACGGCGCCCACGATGTACTTCTTCTCGAACTCCTTCTTCGCGAGGTCGAGAGAGATCCCGTGCGCCAGAAGCTCGTCGATGATTTCCTGGAGCTGCCCGTCCAGATTCACGATGCCCTCCCCCACAAAATACTGGAAGCGAATCGAAGAGGGGCGCATCTTAGCAAAGGGCAGGCACCAGAGATAGGGATTCGCGTCACCGACTTTTTTCGCGAACGAGCGGGCATTCGAACTTTTTCGTGCCAGCTCCCGCCGCCAAAAAAAAGAAGAGGCGCGGCGCGCCTCTCCGAATTTTTTCTCGTCGAACCCGAGCCCTCGGCTACTTCACCTCGATCTGGTCGCCGATCTCGATCAACCGGCTCGAGTCGATGACGCGCGCGGCCGCCCAGCGATCGCCCACGTAGAGAATCGCCAGGTCGCCGAGGTAAGTCCGCGGAATGGACACGCCCGGCGGCGGCGGCGAATACATCCAGTAGGAACCCTGGGGCCGGAGTCCGTAGTCGGAGCCCGAAGCATATCGAAAGATCGAGAGCTGGTCGCCCGGCTGGAGCCCCTCGGCCATGCCCAGGTCGATCACGACGTCGGTGCCGGTGCCGATCGCGAAGATCCCGTCCCGCGTCATGACGATCCGCCCGTGAGGCTTGCCCGACGCCGGGTCGCAGATCTGGTTCGAGGGAAGGCGCCGCCCGAGGGGAATCGGGACGGGCTCGTACGCTTTGAGGAAAGACCCCATGGGGATGTCGGTGCAGGCGAGAGTCACGCGGACCGTCGCCGTGCGGCCCTCGATGCACACCACCTTGGCGCGTCCCCGATACTGGTAGAACCGGCCCATGCTCGCCCCGGTGATCGGGTGGAACACCTCGTCTCCCGGCGTGACCAGCCAGAACTCATCGCCCACCTTGATCCCGCGGTCGTAACCGCCGTCGAGGTAGAGCAGGTTGTGATCCGTGAAGTCGGTCTGCTCGGCCACGTTCTCCGCCCCGATCACCTCGGCCACGAACTGGTCCTGCAGGGGGCCGATGTAGCCGAAGCAGGAGACCTCGTCCTCGTAGCCGAGGGGCTGCGGCGCCGCCTCGGTCGTCTGCGGGGCGATTGCCTCGATCCGGGTGATCGACTGCGGCTTGGTCGCGAGCCCTCCCCCGGAGAGCTCCTGACCGAAGAGGACGGCCCCCGACGTACCCAGAACGAGCAAGAGGCCGGAAAGGCGCGCGGGGAGACGCATGGCGACTCCTTAAAAAATACGGACGCTTGCGGTTTCTAGCCTAAAATTTACTGGCTTTGCGGCTTGGTGTCAACCACGACCGAGGCCGCGGGCGGCTTTTCACCGGTTTTCTTTCCGATTTCCTTGCGGGCCCGCCTGGCGAATTCGCTCTGGGGGAACTCCTCCAGGACCCGGTTGTAATAGGACGCGGCCTCGCCGGTCCGGCCCAGCCGGGACAGGGCCTGAGCCTGGTAGAAGAAGAGTTTGTCCCGGCTGCCGTAGTCGGGAAACCGCTGCTCGACCTCGACGAACCGTGACAGGGCCGAGGCCGTCGAGCCCTTTCGCAGGTAGAAATACCCCACCCCGAAGTCGTGCTCGGCGAGGAGGTCCGTCAGCCGGCGGATCCGCTCGCGAGCCGCGCCCGAGTAGCCCGAATCGGGGAACTCCCGGATCAGGGCGCGGTACTGCTCGATCGCCTCGCGCGTCGCCGTCTGATCGCGGTCCGGCGTCTCGTGCTCCTTGTCGTAGCAGTAGGCGAACTGGTAGCGCGCGTAGTCGCGGTTCGGCGCGCCGGGGTATCGGTTGAGATAGTCCCGGTAGCGGTAGCGCGCCTCGGTGTAGGAGGCGGCCGACTTCTGCTGGAAGTACGAGTCGGCCACGAGCAGCAGCGCCTCGCGCCCGACGGTCTCGTTCGGATAGGTCTCGAACACGTAGTTGAGGTACTTGCGGCCCTGGTCGTACTTCTTCTTCGCGATGAGCGCCTTGCCCTTTTCGAAGAGCGCCTCCTTCGGCTGCGTCAGCAGCTCCTGCGTGATCTTGTCGGGCTTCTTCCCGGCGCCCGAGCTCTGACACGCGGCCGCCGAGGCGAGGAGCGCGGCGAGGAGAACCGCGCCGATCCGGCGTGCCGTCATCGCGTGCCGGACGCTTCGGTCCGGGCCGCGGCGGCGTCGCGGAGCCGTCCGATGGCGGCGGCCGGATCCGGCTCGCCGTACACGGTGGTGCCGGCCACCAGGATCTCGGCGCCCGCCGCGACGAGCGCCGCCGCGTTCGCGGGTCCCACGCCGCCGTCCACCTCGATGGTCAGCCGCGCGTCGGCGTCCTTCGCCTCGCGCCGCAGGCGCCGGACCTTGTCCACCGACCCCTCCAGAAACGGCTGGCCGCCCCAGCCGGGATTGACGGACATCACGACGGCATAGTCCACGTCGCGCCAGGAGGACGCGAGCGCGAGGGTGGGGGTCCCGGGATTCATCGCGGCCCCCGCGCGAGCGCCGCCGCGGCGGATCGCGTCGAGGCAACGCTGCAGGTGGGGCGTCGATTCCACGTGCACCGAGACGTACTCGACCCCCGCATCCAGGTATTCGGAGAGGCTCCGCTCGGGCCGCTCGATCATCAGGTGGACGTCGAGCGGCAGCCGCGTCGCCTTCCGGAGCGCCCGGACCACCGGCGGACCCATCGTCAGGTTCGGCACGAAGTGGCCGTCCATGACGTCGACGTGCACGAGGTCCGCGCCCCCTGCTTCGGCGGCGGCGAGCGCGTCGGCGAGGCGGGCGAAATCGGCCGCGAGGAGCGACGGCGCGATTCGAACCTTCATGAACGGGGCGCGGGAGCTCCGCCTTCCGGAGAGCGCGAGAGTGTCAGCGAGACGACCTCGCGGGTGGACAGCGGATAACCGGCCGGCGGGAACTGCTTCAGCACGGTGTTCGGCCGCACGCCGTCGTAAGACTCGAAGCGGGCGCTGCCGACCCGAAAGCCGAACTTCTCGAGGCGCTCGCGCACCGCCTGCGCGTCCTGGCCGACGAAGTCCGGCATCAGGACCCGCAGCTCGGGTCCGCCCCGGCTCGTCAGCACCCGCACCGCCTCGCCCTTCACGGCCGGGACGTCGGGCTCCGGCTCCTGCGCGACGATGCCCTGGGGGGCGGTCGGGTCGCGGTACCAGGAGACCGGGCCGAGCTCGAGCGACTCGCGCGAGAGCTTCACCGCCGCGGCACGCGGGGCGAGCCCCAAGAGCTCCGGGACCCGAAGCGCCCGCGGCCCGAGCGACAGCACCACGCGCACGGCCTGGAGCGGCTTCGCGAGCGAGCCGGCCTCGGGGTCCTGCAGAAGGACCCGACCGCTCGGAATGCGCTCGTCGTAACGCGCGCGGCCCGTCTGCTCCTCGACGCGGAGACCCATGGCGCGCGCCGCCTTCTGCGCGGCCTCCGGCGTCTGGCCGACGAACTCCGGCACCGTCACCGAGCGGCCCACGATGGCCCGCCGGAAGCCGAACCAGACGGCGCCGACGAAGACCGCGGCGAGGAGGGTCCCATACAGGAGCCGGAAGACAAGCCGTGCCACGGGTGCAAGTTAACACGGGATGGTACTCTGGAGCCTCGGCCCCCGGGCCGCGGGGAAACGCTCGGAGCGGAGCCCCGAAGGGTGTGAACCGAGTGTCTACCAAGCGCGAAGCCGAGGCCGAGCATCCGGCCTGGTTCGACGATCCGAGGTTCCGCAAAGCGGACCTGCACTGTCACTCCGTCTACTCGACCTTCAAGTACTTTCGCATCGCCAACACCCGCGACTCCTACAACCGTCCGGAGGAGGTCTATCGCCTCGCCAAGGAGCGCGGCATGGACTTCGTGACGATCACCGACCACGACTCGATCGACGGCTGCCTCGCGCTCCTCGACCGAAACCCGGACCTCGACGACTTCTTCATCTCGGAGGAAGTCGAGACCTGGTTCCCCGAGACCCGCCAGCGCATCCACGTCAACGTCTTCGACATCGACGAGAAGCAGCACGCGGAGATCCAGCGCCGGCGGGAGAACATTTACGACCTGCACGAGTACCTGCGCGAGGAGCGGATCATCGCGTCCGCCAACCACATGTTCCAGAACTACCGGATGCGCAACTCCCCGCGGCACTACTTCGAGGAGATGCTCCGGATGTTCGACATCTTCGAGGTCAAGAACGGCGCGATGACCTCCCATCACAACCGCCTCGTCGAGGACCTCATGGCGGTCGTGCGGGAGAAGCGGGGAGCGGTCTCGCTCGTCGCCGGATCGGACGCCCACACGCTCGCGCCGCTGGCGCGCGTGTACACCGTCGCCGAGGCGCGCTCCGTTCCCGAGTTCCTCGAGAAGATCCGCACGGGCGCCTGCTTCGTCTGGGGCGTCGAGATGGGCTTCCGAATGCTCCTCTCGGACGTCTACCGCATGGTGTTCAAGTACTACGGCAGCGTCCTCGACTGGAAGAACCCCGAGTTCTCGGGCGCGGAGAAGGCCCGCCACCTCGCGCTCGCGGCCGTCGGCGCCCCCTTCTCGGCGGCCGGCGTCCCGCTCGCCGTCACGACGCTCAACTACCTGAAGCAGATCTTCGTCACGAAGACGGTGGGACAGGAGCTCCTCGAGCACTGGGAAGGCGATCACGAGCCGAGCTGACCGCTCCGCCCCTTTAGAATCCGACCCGTTGCCTCGACGCCGTCTCGACATCCGTACTGCTTCGGCCCTCGCGGGCGGCGCCCTGCTCGCGGCGCTCGCGCTCCGCGGCGTGCCCTGGTTCGCGGGCCTCGCGCCGCCGCCGACGCCGTTCACCCACGGCGTGACCTTCCTCGAGCCCGCCTACTCTCTCCTCCGCGACGCGGCCTCGCGAATCCCGGCCGGCGCCTCCGTCGTCGTTCTCCGAGAGCCGCGAAATCCCGGGTTCGAGTCGCACTTCTATCGCTTCGGTCTCGCGCTGCTCCCCGGACGGCGAGTCTTGCCTTCCGCCTTCTTCGACTCCTTCACACCGCCCGAGACCTGGGCGACCGCGGAGTACCGCATCGTCGTCGGCGGACGCCCGACCCCCGGGGACGACGAGCTCGTGCTGACGACCCCTTCCGGAACCGTCTGGCAGCGGAAGAAGCGATGACCGCGTTCTGGATCGCTCCGCTGCTCCTGATGCCGCTCGTCGGGGCGCCGCTCCTTCTCCGGGCGTCCTTCCGGCGGTTCCCGGTCGCCGCCGGCGTCGTGCTCGCCGGAGCGGCCGGAGCGATCCTGACGTCGTTCGTGATGACCCTCTTCGCGCTCGTCGGCAGGCGCTGGTCGCTCTCCGCCGTCGCCGCCGCCGCGACGCTCCTCGCCTGGGCGCTCTCCCAGCTGCCCGCCTTCGCGCCGGACCCGGCGCTCCCCTCCGCCGCACGGCCCGGACTGGCGTCACGACTCGCTGCGCTCGTCTCCGCCGGGGCGATCGCGGCGGCCGCGTTCGCGACGTATCTGGCCGCGGCGACTTCGCCGGACCTCTTCAACTTCTGGGGAACGAAGGCCCAGCGGTTCGCCGCCGCGAGCGAGATCGATGTCGCCTACCTGAAGGAGCCATTTCACGGCTTTCTCCACCCGTACTATCCGCCGCTCGTCACCAATCTCGGCGCCTTCGCGTCGATGGCGGCCGGACGGTTCTCCTGGGAGGGGGCGATCGCGACGTTTCCCCTCCTCGTCGCGGCGCTCGCCGTCGGTCTGCCGGGGACGCTCGGCGGCTCGCGGAGCCGATCGGCCGCCGCGTCCGCGCTCGCCGTCTCCGCGGTCTCGATCGTGGGGATCCGCGCGTTCGTGGCGGGCAACGGCGACACGCCTCTGGTCTTCTTCGAGACGCTCGCGATGGCGCTGCTCCTGCGGAGCGACGCGGGAGACCCGTCTCTCCAGTGGCTCGCGGGGCTCCTTCTCGCGGGCGCGGCGACGACGAAGGTCGAGGGGCTCCCGTTCGCGATGGCCTCGGCGGGGCTCTTCGTCGCGCTCCGCGGAGGACCCTTCCGATCCGCGCTCGAGACGACCGCGCGCCTCCTCGGGCCGGCTTCGCTGGCGCTCGCCGCCTGGTTCGTCTTCGGCGCGAGTCGCGGGCTCTTCCACGAGTACTCGGAGTACGGTCCCTTTGCGACGCTCCACCTCGAGCACTTCCCGCGGGTCGCCTCCGCTCTGGCGGCCGCCCTCGCCGGCGCCGCCCACGGTCTCCCGTTCCTCATCCCACTCGTCGTCGTGGTCGTCTCGGGAAGGCCCTCTCGCGCGTCCTGGACGGCGATCGGCACCGCGGGAGCGCTCGTGGCCTTTCTGCTCTTCGCCTACCTGCACATGGCGGCGGATCCCCGCCTCTGGGTCATGTGGTCGGCGGCGCGCGTCCTCATGCCGGTGCCCGTGATGCTCGCGCTCGCGATCGCCGCGGACGGACCGGCGGAGGAGCCTTCGCCGCGGTAACGACGGCCGCCCGGGCCGCGTCGCGGGTGCCGATCTCGGCCGCGCGCTGCAGCGTGAGGAGCACGACGAGCGTCACGAGCCCGGCCCGCGCTCGGAACTCGCGCGAGACGAAGGCGACGAACAGGAGCGCGGCCGCGGCCGGCGCCGCCTCGACGAGGCGGGCCGTGTCGCTCCAGCCGCTCCGGGACAGCGCGTGCACGAGCGCCGCGGCGGCGCCCACGAGGAACGCGGGGCCGCCCTCGCCGTCCCGGAGCCGCTGCGCGCCGAGCGCCGCGAGGACCGCGAGCACCATCGCCTCCAGCTCGGCGGCGGTGTGGCCGCCCGCGGAGCGCCACCGGAACGCGAGGCAGGCCGCGGCAAGCGCGAGGAAGGGCCAGCGGCGCCGTTGCCGGGAGAACACGCCCGCGACCGCGAAGGGGACGAGGAGCGAGGGCGGCGCGACCGCGTCCGCGCCGCTCGCCGCCGGACGCAGCATCGACTCCGAAAGGACCCACGCGCCCGCGCCGAACGCCGCCGCGAACCGGCCGCACCAGAGCCCGCGGCAGATCGAGTAGAGCGCGGTGGCCGCCGCGACCAGGCAGAGGACGCTCGCGACGCGCTCGGCCATCCTCAGGTTTACGGGAGCCGCCGCGCGCGCGTCGCCTCAAGGACGGCGCGAACGGCTCGCGGACGCGCGTGGAAACGTGCTCGCCGCCCCGGCGGCCACGAGGCCGACGGCGAAGGCGACGAGTCCGAGCGGCCAGGAGCGCGGGCGGTACCGCAGGCGATACGCGCGGCGGCCCGGCTCCGCCCAGAAGCCGACGAAGGCATGGTTGACCGTGACGACGGGCACCGTTGCGCCGGGCGCCTCCACGATCCAGCCGGGCCAGTCCGGCAGGGACGTCGCGACGACGGCGCGGGAAGTCGCGTTCACGTCGACGACGAGGTCCGGACCGATCTCGCGTGCGGCGACGACCGCTGAGCCGTTGGAAACGGCGCCGCCGGACTTCAGGAACACGATCTCGCTCCAGTCGGCGAGGTCCGCCGGCAGCGAGGTCGGCTCGGGCCGGAGTGTGCGCGGCACGAACGCGCGCGGGAGGGCGCGCGGGTTGGCGAAGAGCGAGAGCTCCGGGCCCCGCGCCTGCTCCTCCCACCCCGCGGGCACGGGTGCATCCGGAGCCGCCACCGCGTAGCGCACGTTGAGAAACCTCAGGAACGGCCTCGAGAGGTCGTCGACGCGGTTGAACGAGGCCGCCTGCGGCCGGCACCAGAGCGGATACGTGTCGGCGACGCGCGCGAGCACGATCGACTCGTAGCCACGCGCGTCCTCCAGTCCGTAGAGCGCGCCGGCGTTCGGCCGGAGCGCGTCTCCGACGCCGACCACGCGCGCCGGTTCGCCGGCGCCGAACGGCGCCGCCAGCAGGGTCGGGAGCGGCGGCGAAAGCGCGGCCGCGGGCAGCGTGGGGTACGTCCCCTGCATCTCGGCCCATCGCTGCGCCACCAGGGACACGACCGCGGCGAGCGCGATCGCGCGGGGGCGCCGGGCGGCGGCCGCCGCCGCCATCGCGAGCAGCAGGACGGGCAGCGCCTCGGCGAGGAGCTCCCGCCGCACGAACGCGGTCGCGAGCCCGCGCTCCACGAACACGGGGCGCGCGAGCAGCGACGCGCCGACGACGACCGCGAGCGTCGCGGCGCCCGCGAGCGCGAGCCGCCGGGGCGCGCCGGGCTCCTCGAGGGCGCCGACGCCGAACGCGGCGAGCCCCGCGAGGCCGAAGCCCGCGAGGAAGACGAGCCGGTAGTTCAGGGCGAGGGCGAAGCCCGGCAGGCGCGCCGTCGCATCGAGCAGGATCGGCGCGCTCGCGCCGTACAGGAGGCCCGCGGCGAAGAAGACGAGGAAGATCGCCCGGCCGCGAGGCGCGCGCCGGGCGAAGAGCGCGGTCGCGGCGAGCGGAAACAGGACGGCCCCCGCGTAGCCGAGCGGCATGCCGGAGCCGTCCGCGCGGGCCGCATCGACCCGGCTCCTCCCGTAGATCCCGTGGGCGAAGGGAAGGAGATCGGGGAGCAGGCGGCGCGCGGCCTCGGCGGCGGAGACCGATGCCCGGGATGAGCCGGCGGCGAGCGCCTCGCGCCGCAGGCGGTACTCGGCCGAGTGCGGGATCGTCTCGAGAAGGGGCAGGAGCTGCGGCGCCGAGAGGAGGAGCGCCAGGACGCCCGCCACGCCGGCGCCCGCGAGGGCGCGCCCCGCGGCGGCGCGCCCCGCGGAGCGGAGCTCCCAGAGGAAGTACACCGCGCCGGCGGCGGCTCCGTGCAGGGCGGACTCGGGATGGCCTCCGAAGATCGAGAGGCAGAGGGCCGCCGCCGTCAACGCGATGCCGTTGCCCCGCGGACCGCGTGCGAGGCGGCGGAGCCCGAGCAGCAGGAGCGGAAACGTCGCCGTCGAGGTCCCGACGCTCCAGCCGTCCCAGAAGACGACGTACGTCGAGAATCCCCAGCCCACGGCGCCGACGACGGCCGCAGTTTCGCCGAGCTCGAAGTCCCGGAAGAAGACGAACGCCGAGGCGAGCGCGAGGAGCAGCGTGAACGCGCACGAGAAGGTCCACGAAGGGGCGAGCGGCAGCCACAGGCCGAGCCACGTCGAGGGATGGAACACGGCGGCCTGCGCCGCGCCGAGGAGGGGACCGCCCCCGAGGACGAACCGGTTCCAGAGCGGCGCCCGCCCGTTGGCGACCGCCTCCCGCACCGCCGCCCGCCACGGGAGATTCGCGAACGCCAGATCCGAGAGGATCGCGTTTCTCGGCGGCCAGAATGCGGCGGCCCCGGGCAGGTTCGTCCAGGGAACGCCGCCGTAGTAGAGGTCGGCGGGTCCGTAGAGCCCGCCCGTGAGCAGGGCGCGCCCGGTGAAGACGAGCGGCAGCACGGCGAGGAGGATCGCCATCCGTCGCGAGATCCGGCCCCCGTAGCGGCCGAAAAGCCAGAGGACGCCGGCGGCGCCGGCCGCGTAGGTCAGCCACAGCGCGAGCACGGCCATGTCAGCGGCGCATTTCCGCCGACGATTCTAGATGCGGGATGCGGAATCCCGCATCCCGTCTCTACTGGTTAAAGGGCCACCAGCCCGAGGGCAGGTTCTTCGCGAGGTCGTTGTACAGGACGACCGCGAGGAGCGCGAGGATCATGACGAACCCCACCTGCAGGATCCGCTCCTTGACCCGCAGGGAGAAGTCGCGCCGCGCCGCGCTCTCGAGCCCGAGCAGGAACAGGTGCCCGCCGTCGAGGACCGGGATCGGCAGCAGGTTGAAGATGCCGAGCTGGAGCGAGATCGCGGCCATCAGCGCGACGAGCGGCACCGCGCCGGTGCGCGCCGCCTCGCCCGAGAACTTGGCGATGTCGAGCGGTCCCGACATCGACTTCATGCTCGCGCGGCCGCGGAAGAGGCGCCCGAGGATCGACAGCGTCATGTTGAAGTCCGTCCGGACCCGCCGCCATCCCTCGACGAGAGCCTGCTTCGGCGGGAAGCGCTCGAGCACCTCGGGGAGGTCCGCGCCGACCTGGACCCCCACCTTCCAGGAGCCGTCCGGGTCCTTCCGCGGAGCGACCAGCGCGGTGAGCGTCTGGCTGCCGCGGCGATACTCGACGGGGAAGGGCCCCGGCGCCGCCGAGGACACCGCGCCGACGAAGTTCGCGAAGATCTGGTCCGGCGCGCCCTGGATCGGACGCCCCGCCACCGCGACGATGACGTCGCCGGCCTTCAGCCCGGCCTTCTCGGCCGGCGAGCCCGGCAGCACCGAGCCGATCCGCGGCTTCACCGACGTGCCGAAGTCCGGGAGGAGGCCGACGTAGCCGAGGTCGTACTTCGTGTTGGGCCGCGGCACGACGTGGAGGAAGACGCCGTTGCCGGCGCGATCCACCTCGACGTCGAGCTTCTCGCGCGCGCTCATGCCGAAGATGAACAGCACGTCGCGCCAGCGCGGCGTCTCGGTGCCGTTGATCGAAACGACGCGGTCCCCGGGCTGAAACCCGGCGGCGGCGCCGGGCGAGCTCGGCTCGACGATACGGATGACGGGCGGCGCGAGCTCGTACGCGGGGACCTTCACGCCCACGATGAAGACGGCCGTGTGCAGCAGGATCGCGAGCACGAAATTCATGCCGGGGCCCGCGAGGAGGACGAGCCCGCGCTGCCAGCGCCGGCCGACCGGCGGCGCCTCCTTCGACGTGCCCTCCGCGATCGTGGACTCGTCGGGGCCGAGCCCGATCACGCGCACGTATCCCCCGAGCGGGATCGCGGAGACGCGGTAGTCGGTCCCGCGCCACTTCTTGCCGAACAGGCGCTTGCCGAATCCGACCGAGAAGACCTCGACCGGAAAGCGGAAGGCCTTCGCGACCGCGAAGTGTCCGAATTCGTGGACGACGACCAGGACCGAGAGAACGACGACCAGTGCGAGGGTGTTGCTGAGAATCGTCAAGAAGACTCCTTGGGGACCGGATTACCGGGCGGCGACCGGCGCCGCGCGCCGTCGGACGAGGGCGGCAGCCGTCTCCCGGGCCGTGCGGTCGGCCTCTTCCGCCTCCTCCAGGCTTCGCGGAGCAGTCGTCCGTCCGGCGGCGTCCATCGTTCCGGAGACGACGTGAACGATATCCGGGAAGGAAATCTTCCCCTCGAGGAAGGCCGCCACGGCCACCTCGTTGGCGGCGTTCAAGACCGCCGGCATCGTCCCGCCCGCCGCCAGGGCCTTCCGCGCCAGGCCGATCGCGGGATAGCGACGCGGGTCGAGCTCGAAGAAGTCGAGCCGCGACAGGGCGACCAGGTCGAGTCGGCCGAACTCGTTCGGATGCCGCTCTGGATACGAGAGCGCGTAGACGATCGGGAACTTCATGTCGTTCTTCGCGAGCTGGGCGACGAGCGAGCCGTCGACGAACTCGACGAAGGAGTGGATGAGCGACTGGGGATGGATGACGGCGTCGATCTTCTCGCCGGGCAACCCGAAGAGGAAGTGCGCCTCGATGACCTCGAGGCCCTTGTTCATCATCGTGGCGGAGTCGATCGTGATCTTCGGCCCCATCTTCCAGGTCGGGTGGGCGAGCGCGTCGTCGACCGTGATCGCGTCGAAGGTGTCGAGCCGGCGCTCGCGGAACGGACCGCCCGAGGCCGTGAGCACGAGGCGGGCGACCTCGCCGGGACGTCCGGAGCGCAGCGCCTGGTGAATCGCGCTGTGCTCGGAGTCGACCGGCACGAGCTCGGCGCCCGAGCGCCGCGCCTCCTCGAGGATGAGCTCGCCCGCGACGACGAGCGGCTCCTTGTTCGCGAGCGCGAGCCGCTTGCCCGCGCGGACAGCCGCATGGGCGGAGCGCAGTCCGAGCGCGCCCACCAGACCGCCCACGACGGTGTCCGCCTCGGGGTGGCAGGCCGCCTCCTCGAGGCCCTCGCGTCCGGAGACCACGCGACAGCCGAGGCCGGCGGGCAGCAGCCGCTCCAGCCGGGAGACGTCCTCGGCGCGGTCGATCGCGACCAGCCTCGGGCGGAAGCGGGCGGCCTGCTCGGCGAGCCGGTCGATCGAGCGCCCGGCCGCCAGCGTGACGACACGGAAGCGGTCCGGCATCGCCGCGACGACGTCGAGGGAGGACTGGCCGATCGAGCCGGTCGAGCCGAGGATGGCGAGCGATCTCATGGGCAAAAGGCCATTATAAGGAGCCAAAGACGTAGGGGCGGGGGTTACCACCGCGCTTCGCGCGGCGTTCCCTACGGCCGAGGGTCGTCCCCCGGTGGTCGGGTGTCCCCGCCCGCGGGCGGCCCCAAGGGCCGCCCCTACGACCACGCGATGAAGGCCGCCACGACGGGGCCCGCGAAGAGCAGCGAGTCGACCCGGTCGTAGAAGCCTCCGTGGCCGGGCAGGAAGACACCCGAGTCCTTCACGCCCGCCCCCCGTTTCCAGAGCGACTCGACGAGATCCCCGAGCTGTCCCGCGGTCGAGGCGAGCGCCCCGGCGAGCGCTCCCCGCCACGGGCCGAGCTCCGGGACGAACCACCACACCCCCGCGGCCGCGCCGAAGACCGTCGCGCAGGCCAGGCCGGCGATCGAACCCTCCCAGGTCTTCTTCGGCGAGACGACCGGGGCGAGGCGGTGACGGCCGAAGCGCCGCCCGAAGTAGTACGCGCCCGAGTCGCAGGCCCAGACGATGAGAAAGAGGAAGAGGACGCTGCGCGCGGACTGGGCCCGCAGGTAGCACAGCGTGGTCGCGGGCAGCGCGATCGAGAGAACGCCCCACGCCGTCGTGCCGGCGCCGGCGAGCGCCCGCGGCGGCGGCACGCGGCCGAGGAGCGGCGCGACCGCGAGCAGGCCGATCCCGAGCAGCGCGAGGCCGAACCAGCCCCCCGGCCGCTCCTTCGCCGCGATGTCCACCACCCATCCCGCCGGCGTGAGGAAGCGGATCGGACTCCAGAGGATCGCCGCGTCGCCGAGCACGAGGCCGCCGTAGACGACCCCGAGCGTCTTCGCGACCGGGTGCGCCGCCTTCTCCGCCATCCGGTAGAACTCCCAGAGGGCGCCGAGGGCGACCGCCGCGACGAGCACGTTGAACACGACCGGCGGCGCGAGAAAGAGCGCCGCCAGGACGAGCGGGATCGCGACCGCGGCCGCGAGCTCCCGGGTGCCTATGCGCAAGAGTCCGGCTCCTTCGGCCTCATCTCGTTGGCGAGAGGGATCCCCGGTCCTCGGGACGGCGCGACGCTCAGGCTCACGCCTGGCTTCGCGTCATCCCTGCGCCTCGGCCTTTCCGTCGGCGAGGCGGCCCTCGTTGATCACGCCGCCGTACCGCCGCTCGCGCTTCTGGAAGTCGAGGATCGCCTCGAACAGGTGCCGCTTGCGGAAGTCCGGCCAGAGCGTCGGCGTCACCCAGATCTCGCTGTAGGCGATCTGCCAGAGCAGGAAGTTCGACACGCGCATCTCGCCGCTCGTGCGGATGAGGAGGTCGGGGTCGGGAAGCCCGGCGGTGCCGAGCCGGGAGCCGAGCGTCTCCTCGTCGATCTGCTCGGGCGTCAGGCGCCCCGAGACGACGTCGTTCGCGAGCGAGCGGCACGCGTCCACGATCTCGGTGCGGCCGCCGTAGTTCAGCGCGATGTTGAACGTCATGCCGCGGCAGGAGGAGGTCGCGGCGAGCCCCTGCGCGAGCGCCTTCTGGACGGAGGGGTCGAGCTCGTTCATCCGGCCCACGACGCGGAACCGGATGTCGTTCTTCAGGAGGTTGCCGAGCTCCCGGGCGAGGAACTCCTTCAGGAGCGACATCAGCGTGACGATCTCGAAGCGCGGCCGCTTCCAGTTCTCCACCGAGAAGGCGTAGAGGGTCAGCGCGTCCAACTCGAGCCGCGCGCAGGTCTCGACGGCCTCGCGGACGGAGGCGATGCCCGCGCGGTGGCCCTCGACGCGAGGCGACCCCCGCTGCTTCGCCCAACGCCCATTGCCGTCCATGATGATCGCCACGTGGCGCGGGAGGCGGGCGAGGTCGATCTCCTCGAGGAGCTGCCTCTCCAGCGAGCCCCCCGCGGCCAGACTGTCCAGATCGATCACACCATGAGTGTAACGCGGGGGGACTCGGACTCCGAACGGGCCCGCTGTGAATGCCCGACGGACGGGAGGGAACGTCTTTCCCGGCCCTCTCCCGTCCATCGAGCGCGTCGGCGGTCGCGGCGGATCAATAGAAGACGCTCGTGAGCGTCAGCCCCCGCGCCGGCGCCTTCGCCGAGAGGAGCCGGCGGTCGCCCGACTCGAGCAGCCGCGCCGCGCGGTCCACTGGGACGCGCCCGCGAGAGGCGTCCGCGAGCACTCCGCAGATCGAGCGGACCATGCCCCGCAGGAAGCCCTCGCCGCGGAAGACCGCCGAGAGCTCGTCGCCGTCCTCCTCGATCGCGATCTCGTCGAGGCGCCGCACCGTGGACTCGCCGGCCGACACCGCGACCGAGAAGACGCGGAAGTCGCGGTTTCCGGCGAGCCCTCCGGCGGCCTCGCGCATGCGGGCCGCCTCGGCCTTCGGGGACAGCGGCGCGACGAACGGGGACCGCGCCGGGGGGATCACCGCCGCGCGGCTCCAGCGATACGTGTAGACCTTGCCAGCCGCGCCGTAGCGCGCGTGAAAGTCGGGCGCGGATTCGTCGACGGCCAGCACGCGGACGTCGTCGGGCAGCCGGTCGTTCCATGCGTCGCGGACGACGCGCGGCTCGCGCCGGCGCGGCAGCTCGAAGTGGACCACCTGTCCGTCCGCATGCACGCCGGCGTCGGTGCGGCTCGCGCCCTCGACGTGTGCGGCATTGTGGGCGAGCGGCCGCAGGGCCGCCTCGAGCACGGCCTGCACCGTGCGCGGGGCGTTCTTCTGTCGCTGCCATCCATGGAATCGCGTGCCCACGTACGCGACCACGGCGCGATAACGAACCGGCGCGCTCATGCGGATAGACTCTCGGACGATGCGAGTGCGACGGGAAGTTTATGTCGATGCCGTGATCGGGGTCCCCCGAACGGGAGGCCGCTGACGAGCCCTCCGGGCAACGGCGCGAGCGGGACGCTCACGATCGATCCCGTCTGCGGGATGACGGTCGATCCGGCGACCGCGAGCGCGCGCCGCGAGCATGACGGGCGCGAGTTCTTCTTCTGCGCCCCGGGCTGCGCGCAGGCGTTCGATCGGGAGCCGGGGCGGTACCTCGGCGCGCCGGGAGCCCCTCCCCCGCCGCCGGCGGGGATGCGCCTGCCCACGCTGCCTTCGATGCCCCCGGCCGCGACGCCGGTTTCCCACGACCCGGACGCGGAGGCCATGACGCTCGCACTCGAGGGCATGCACTGTGCCTCGTGCGTGACGACGATCGAGAGGGCGCTCGCCGGCGTTCCGGGCGTCGCGGACGCCTCCGTCAACCTGGGAACCGGGCGCGCCGAGGTCCGGGGCGCGGGGCTCGACGCGGAGCGGCTGATCGCCGCCGTGCGCGCGAGCGGCTACGACGCGCGGGCGGCGGGCGCGACGGGATTGGAGGAAGACGACGAGCGGTCCCGTCGCGAGGCGCGCGACCTGCTCCGCCGGACGACCGGCGCGGCGCTGCTGACCGCGCCGGTCGTCGTCCTCTCGATGGCCGGCGCGATGTTTCCGGGACGCAATCTCGTCCTGCTCGCCCTCACCCTCCCGGTCTATCTGTGGGCCGGCGCGCCGTTTCTCTCGGGCGCCGTGCGCACGCTCCGGCACCGGAACGCGAACATGGACACCCTGATTGCGATCGGCACGACCGCGGCGCTCCTCCTCTCCGCGGCGACGACCTTCTTCCCCGGGCGGCTCGCGAAGGCGCCGTCCGGCGGCATGGGGCACGTCTACTACGAGGCGGTCGGAGTGATCCTGACCCTCGTGCTCCTCGGCCGCACCTTCGAGACGCGGGCGCGCGGGCGGGCCTCGACGGCGGTCCGCCGGCTCCTCGACCTCGCGCCCAAGAGGGCTCGAAGACTCGAGAACGGCGCGGAGCGCGAGGTGCCGCTCGCCGAGGTCCGCGCGGGCGACCGCCTCCGCGTCAAGCCGGGCGATGCCGTTCCCGTCGACGGCGTCGTCCGGGCGGGCCGCTCGGCCGTCGACGAATCGATGGTGACCGGCGAGTCGCTCCCGGTCGAGAAGGGACCGGACGATCGCGTCATCGGCGGCACCCTCAACGGCGACGGCGTGCTCGAGATGGAGGCGACCGCCGTGGGCAGCCGCACGGCGCTCGCGCAGATCGCCCGCCTCGTCGAGCAGGCGCAGGCCTCGAAGCCCGCGATCCAGAGGCTCGCGGACCGGATCTCGGGAGTCTTCGTGCCGGTCGTCCTCGGGATCGCGGTGGTCGCCTGGGTCGGCTGGTACGTCTGGGGCCCCGAGCCGCGCGCCCTCCTCGCCACGGTCGCGCTCGCCTCCGTGCTCGTGATCGCCTGCCCGTGCGCGCTCGGCCTCGCGACGCCGACCGCGATCCTCGTCGCGACGGACCGCGGCGCGCGCGCCGGGATCCTGTTCCGCAACGCCGACGCGATCGAGAAGGCGCGTCGCGTCACGCTCGTGCTCCTCGACAAGACGGGCACGATCACCGAGGGCCGTCCGCGGCTGACCGACCGCGTCCGCATCGCGGGCGTCTCCGACGAGGAGCTGCTCGGCGTCGCGGCGGGGCTCGAGCAGGGGTCGGCGCACCCGCTCGCGCGCGCCATCGTGGAGGCGGCGCGCGAGAAGGGCGTCTCCGCCGCGCCCGCCGGCGAGTTCGCCTCGCGAACGGGCCTGGGCGTCACGGGCCGCGTGGGCGGCCGCGCGGCCGTCGTCGGCAACGAGGCCTTCCTCGAGGAACAGGGCGTGACGGTCCAGCCGGTGCGCGAGGAGCTCGACCGCTTCGCGGCGGAGGGCAAGACGCCGCTGCTGGTCGCGGCCGGGGGGCGGCTCCTCGGCGTGCTCGCGGTCGCCGACCGCGAGAAGCCGACCTCGGCTTCGGCCGTGGCGCGGCTCTCCCGCATGGGCCTGCGCGTCGCGATGCTGACGGGCGACCGGGCCGAGACGGCGCGGGCGGTCGCGGGTCGGGTGGGAATCGGCGAGGTGTTCGCCCGCGTCCTCGCCCCCGAGAAGGCCGCCCGCGTGCGGGAGCTCCAGGAGCGGGGCGAGGCCGTGGCCATGGTCGGCGACGGCGTCAACGACGCGCCCGCGCTCGCCCAGGCCGACCTCGGGATCGCCGTCGGCGCGGGCGCGGACGTCGCCATCGAGGCCTCCGACGTGACGCTGGTCGGCGGAAGTCTCGGCGGCGTGGCGGACGCGATCGCGCTCTCCCGCGCCACGCTCTCGACGATCCGGCAGAACCTGCTCTTCGCGTTCCTGTACAACGCGCTCGGGATCCCGCTCGCCGCGGGCGCGTTCTATCCGCTGACGGGGTGGATGCTCTCGCCGATGATCGCGTCCGCGGCGATGGCCGCTTCGTCCGTTTCGGTGGTCGCGAACAGCCTGCGCCTCGCGCGGCGGGAGCTGCCGTGAGCGCGGACCGCTGGGCCGCGATCGTCGCCGGCGCGGCCGTGCTCGCCTTCCTGTACGTGTTCTTCTTCGGCCGGCGGAGCGCGGTCGAGGCCGAGTCGCGGATCACGATCGTCGTCGACGGCGGGTACTCGCCCGACCTGATCGTCGCGCGGCGCGGCTCGCCGCTCACGCTGATCTTCGACCGCCGCGACAGCGGTCCCTGCACCGACGAGATCGTCCTGCCGGACTTCGGCATCCGCCGCGCGCTCCCGACCGGACGGCGGACCGCGATCACGATCGTGCCCCAGCACGTGGGCGAGTACGAGTTCTCGTGCGGGATGAACATGCTGCACGGAAGGATCCGGGCGACGGAATGAGCGAACCGACGCTGCGGGTGACCGAGATCTTCCGGTCCATCCAGGGCGAATCGACCCGGGCCGGCTTCCCGTGCGCGTTCGTGCGGCTGACGGGCTGCTCCCTGCGCTGCGTCTGGTGCGACACGGAGTACGCCTTCCACGGCGGCGCGGAGATGACGGTCGCCGACGCCGCCGCTCGCGCGCTGGCCCTCGGCACGCGGCTCGTGGAGGTCACCGGCGGCGAGCCGCTCGAGCAGGAGGGCGTCTACCCGTTGATCGGCCGGCTGCTCGCCGCGGACCGGACGGTCCTGCTCGAGACGGGCGGGCACGTCCCGCTCGACCGCGTGGACCCGCGGGTCGTCAAGATCGTCGACGTGAAGGCGCCGGGCAGCGGCATGGCCGGCGCGAACCTGCCCGCGAACCTGGAACGCCTCCAGCCGCACGACGAGCTGAAGTTCGTGATCGCGGACCGTCGCGACTTCGACTGGTCGCTCGCGATGGTCCGGGATCGGGATCTCGACGCCGCTCTCGTCGTCACCTTCTCTCCGGCATGGCAGTCCCTGAAGCCGGAGACGCTCGCGGAGTGGGTGCGCGACAGCGGCCGGAATCTCCGTCTCGGCATACAACTCCACAAGGTGCTCTGGGGAGACGTGCCGGGGCGATGAAGGCCGTCCTCCTCCTTTCCGGCGGCCTCGACTCCGCGACGTGTCTGCTGATCGCCCGCGCGGAGGGCTTCGACGTCCTCGCGCTCTCCTTCGACTACGGGCAGCGCCACGCGGTCGAGATCGACCGGGCGCGCGCGCTCGCCGCGCGCTACGGCGCGAGGGAGCACCGGGTCGTGCGGCTCGACTTCCCGGGCCGGGGCGCCTCCGCGCTGACCGACGCCTCGATCCCGGTCCCGGCGCACGGATCGTCGGCGGAGGCGATTCCCACGACCTACGTTCCCGCCCGCAACACCCTGTTCCTCGCGCACGCTCTCGCCTGGGCCGAGGTCAACGGGGCATCGGACATCTTCATCGGCGCAAACGCCCTCGATTACTCCGGCTATCCCGACTGCCGGCCGGAGTTCCTAGAGGCCTTCGAGCGCACGGCCAACCTCGCCACGAAGGCCGGCGTCGAGGGCCGCGCCGCGTTCCGCATCCGGGCGCCCCTCCTGGCGATGACCAAGGCACAGATCGTTCGCCAGGCCGTCTCCCTCGGACTCGACTTCGCGTTGACGAGCTCCTGCTACGAGCCGGGCCCCTCCGGCGAGCCCTGCGGCATCTGCGAATCCTGCTTCCTGAGAGAAAAGGGATTCCGGGAGGCGGGCGTGTCGGACCCCATCCGCGCTAAATCATAGATCTGCAAGATATTTGCATACGGATTCGCGGGAGAAAGGCTGAGCATATATTGAGCCCATATAGCTCATGGTTATAAGATTTGAAACTTGACATGAATACACGCATATATTAGATTGAGCGCCTGCCGGAGTTGGCTTCTGCCGGCCTCCGGCCACGAAAGGGAACATGAGGTTCGATCAGCTGACCATCAAGGCCCAGGAAGCCCTCCAGGAGGCCCAGCGCGACGCGCGGGCCCGCGGCAACGCGGAGCTCACCGGCGACCATCTCCTGCTGGCGCTGCTCCACCAGGACGACGGCGTGGTCGTGCCCGTGCTCCAGAAGCTCGGCGCGAATCCCGAGCAGCTGGCCGCGCAGCTCGAGGCGGAGCTCGATCGCCGCCCGAAGGTCTCCGGCGCCTCCGCCGATCCGTCGACAGCGCCCGACCTCACGCGGGTCTTCGACCGCGCGTTCGAGGTCGCCAAGGAGTTCGGGGACGAGTACGTCTCGACCGAGCACTTCCTGCTCGCGCTCGCGGAGGCCGGCGGCGACGCCGCGCGACGGCTCTCGAAGGCCGGCGTCCGGAAGGACGACCTCCTCAAGGCGCTGAAGGAGGTGCGCGGCTCCTCGCGCATCACCGACCCGAACCCGGAGGACAAGTACCAGGCCCTGAAGCGCTACACCCGCGACCTCACGGATCTCGCGCGCCGCGGCAAGATCGACCCGGTCATCGGCCGCGACGAGGAGATCCGCCGCGTGGTCCAGGTCCTCTCCCGGCGCACGAAGAACAATCCCGTGCTCATCGGCGAGCCCGGCGTCGGCAAGACGGCGATCGTCGAGGGCCTCGCCCGCCGCATCCACATGGGCGACGTGCCGGAGGGGCTGAAGAACAAGCGCGTCGTGTCTCTCGACCTGGGCGCGATGATCGCCGGCGCCAAGTACCGCGGCGAGTTCGAGGATCGGCTCAAGGCGGTCCTGAAGGAGATCGAGGAGGCGCAGGGCACGATCGTCCTGTTCATCGACGAGCTGCACACGCTCGTCGGCGCCGGCGCGGCCGAGGGCGCGATGGACGCGTCCAACATGCTGAAGCCGGCGCTCGCCCGCGGCGAGCTCCGCGCGATCGGCGCGACCACGCTTTCCGAGTACCAGAAGCACATCGAGAAGGACGCCGCGCTCGAACGGCGTTTCCAGCCGGTGTACGTCGAGGAGCCGACCGTCGACGACACGATCGCAATCCTGCGCGGCCTCCAGGAGCGCTACGAGATCCACCACGGCGTCCGCATCACCGACGCCGCCCTCGTGGCGGCGGCGCGCCTGTCCCAGCGCTACATCTCCGACCGGTTCCTGCCCGACAAGGCGATCGACCTGGTCGACGAGGCCGCGGCGCGGCTGCGCACCGAGATCGACTCGCTGCCCGTGGAGATCGACGCGGTCGAGCGGCGCATCGTGTCGCTCGAGATCGAGAAGCGCGCGCTCCAGAAGGAGAAGACCAAGGAGTCGAAGGCGCGCCTCGAGGAGATCGAGCGGCTGCTCTCGGAGGCCCGCGAGGAGTCGAGCCGGCTGAAGGCGAAGTGGTCCGCCGAGAAGGAGGTCATCCAGAAGGTCCGCGAGATCAAGGGGGCGATCGAGAAGGTCAAGCAGGACGCGGTCGAGGCCGAGCGTCAGGGAGAGCTGCAGCGCGTCGCGGAGCTCCGCTACGGCCGGCTCCCCCAGCTCGACAGGGAGCTCGCCGCCGAAAACACGAGGCTCTCCGAGCTCCAGAAGGGCCAGCCGATGCTCCGCGAGGAGGTCACCGACGAGGACATCGCGGCGGTCGTCTCGAAATGGACGGGCATCCCCGTCAGCCGGATGATCGAGAGCGAGTCGCAGAAGCTCCTCCAGATGGAGGGCCGCCTGCACGCGCGCGTCATCGGCCAGAACGAGGCGGTCACCGCGATCGCCGATGCGGTCCGCCGCTCGCGCGCCGGCCTGTCGGACCCGAAGCGCCCCCTCGGCTCCTTCCTCTTCGTCGGCCCGACCGGCGTGGGCAAGACCGAGCTCGCCCGCGCGCTCGCCGAGTTCCTCTTCGACGACGAGCACGCGATGGTCCGCCTCGACATGTCGGAGTACATGGAGAAGCACGCGGTCGCGCGCATGATCGGCGCCCCGCCCGGCTACGTCGGCTATGAGGAGGGGGGCCGGCTGACGGAGGCCGTGCGGCGCCGCCCCTACGCGGTCGTGTTGTTCGACGAGATCGAGAAGGCCCACCCGGACGTCTTCAACGTCCTCCTGCAGGTCCTCGACGACGGCCGGCTCACGGACGGCAAGGGCCGCGTGGTGTCGTTCAAGAACACGGTCATCATCATGACGTCGAACCTCGGGTCCGAGTGGATCGCCGAGGAGTCCTCGCGCGACGAGTCGGAAGTCAAGACGAAGATCGAGGAGGCGCTCCGGCGCCACTTCCGCCCCGAGTTCTTCAACCGGATCGACGACATCATCGTGTTCCATCGCCTGACGCGCGACGAGATCGGCCAGATCGTCGAGATCCAGCTCGAGGCGCTGGCGAAGACGGTGCTCGGCCGAGGCATCCTGCTGACGTGGACTCCCGCCGCGGTGAAGCAGCTCGCGGCGCGCGGCTTCGACCCGACGTTCGGGGCGCGGCCGCTGAAGCGCCTCATCCAGAAGCAGGTCTCGGACGCGCTCGCCGCGCAGCTGCTCTCCGGGGAGATCCGCGACGGCGACATGGCCGAGATCGACGCCTCGACGAACGGAGAGACTCTGACCGTACGCAAGAAACCCGTCGCGGTGACGGTGTGATTGACCCCCAATTCCAACCATCCATGAAGGAGGAACTATGAACCTGACTCGCTGGGAACCCTATCGGGAGCTCGCCACTCTCCAGGACCGGCTGAACCGCGCGTTCGGCCGAGACCGGGACGACGAGGTGAGCATGGCGGCCTGGGTGCCGCCGGTCGACATCGCCGAGGAGAAGGACCGGATCGTGATCACGGCCGAGCTGCCGGGCTTCAAGGAAGACCAGATCGAGATCCAGAGCGAGAACGGCATGCTCACCCTTCGCGGCGAGAGGAAGTTCGAGAAGGAGGACGAGGGCAAGAATTACCACCGGGTGGAACGGTCCTACGGCCAGTTCGTGCGCAGCTTCGCGCTGCCGAACAACGTCGACCGCGAGCACATCCGTGCGGACTTCTCCGACGGCCTGCTCAAGATCGACCTGCCGAAGCGCGAGGACGCCAAGCCCCGCACGATCAAGATCACCCCGGGCGCGGGCGAGAAGAAGTCCGACACGATCGACGTGAAGACCCGCTGACGCTCGGGACTCGGACTCCGAGCGGGCCGCTGCGCGGCCCAACCGGAGAGGGAGGGGAAGTCGCGAGGGCTTCCTCTCCTTTTTATTTTGCCGTTTTCGGAATGGGCCATCTGCGGGTTATGGTTCTCCCGATCGTGAAAGCCCGCTGGATGACCGCCGGAGGCGCGCTCCTGGCCGCCGTGGCGGCGGCCCTGCCCCTCTCGAACCGCCGCACCGAGATCGTGCAGGTGGTCGAGAAGGTGTCCCCCGCCGTCGTGAACATCTCCGCGGAGCAGACGCTGCGGCAGCGGCCCTCCGTGTTCGACGACTTCTTCTTCGGCTTCGACGGCCGTTCCCGCGAGCGCAAGAGCCAGTCTCTCGGCTCGGGCGCCATCATCGACCCGAAGGGCATCATCGTCACGAACGACCACGTCGTCTCGGGCGCCTCGAAGATCACGGCCATGACGAAGTCGGGTCTCGAGCTCGAGTGCGAGGTCGTCGGGTCCGATTCCGACAACGATCTCGCCGTGCTCCGGGTCCGGAAGCCCGACGGGCCGCTGCCCGCAATCAAGATGGGCTCGTCGGCCGACCTCATGATCGGCGAGACCATCATCGCGATCGGGAACCCCTTCGGCCTCTCGAACACCGTCACCGCCGGCGTCGTCTCGGCGAGGGGCCGGAGCGTCAAGGGCGAGAACGGCCAGACGTACACCGACTTCATCCAGACCGACGCCTCGATCAATCCCGGCAACTCGGGCGGCCCGCTCGTCAACGTCGACGGCGAGATGGTGGGCGTCGCGACCGCGATCATCGGCGGCGCGCAGGGCATCGGGTTTGCGATCCCGGTCGATCGCGCGCACCGCATCGTCAACGACCTGCTGCGCTACGGCGAAGTCCGGGCGGTCTGGATCGGGGTGCGCGGCCGGACGCTCGTCACGGGCGAGGAGAACCGGCCGCGGGGCTTCCGGGTGCGCGCCGTCTATCCCGGCTCCCCCGCGGCCAGGGCCGGCATCCGCGACGGCGACCAGATCGTGTCGATCGACGGCACGCCGATCGACTCGCAGGAGGCGTTCGAGACCATGCTGTCGACGCGCGGGCCGGGCCTGCCGATGAAGCTCGTGCTCCGCGGCAAGCCGCAGGGCGAACGGACCGTGACGGTCCAGGGAGAGTCGCCGCCGCCCGGCATCGGCGTGCAGATCCTGCGCGAGGAGATCGGCATTGCGGTGCGGAAATCCTCCGATGGCTACCGCATCGTTTCGGTCGACCGCGACAGCCTCGCGGCGCAGGCGGGACTGCGGTCGGGCGACTACCTCCTCGGCGTCAACGGCACGGCCGTGCGCGGCCCCGAGGACGTGGACCACGTCCTCCAGCGTGACTTCAACAAGACGAGCCTCCTGATGGAGGTCGGACGGGGACGGTACTCGTACTCGCTGACGTTCCCGCTGGAGTGACTCGGACTCCGAGCGGGCCGCCGCGCGGCCCGACCGTCGTGAGAGGGAACGTCGCCGCGTCGCCCTCTCCCTAGGAAGCCGCCCGGCTCCTGACGAGACGCAGCTCCGACACGACGATCCCGGCGAGCACCAGGAACCCGCCGGCCCAGCCGCGCGAGCCCAGGCGCTCGCCGAGAAACGCCGCCGCCGTCAGCGCCGTCACGACCGGCTCGAGCGTGAAGATGATCGCCGCGTGCGTCGCCGACATCTGGCCCTGCGCCCACGTCTGGAAGAGAAAGGTGCCCGTCGTGCCGACCACGGCGAGGAAGACGCCCTGCCCGATCCAGTCCGGCCGCTCGAGGATCGGCGCGATGCCCGCGCGGAGCGCCGGAACCCCTCCCTCGACGAGCGCCGCTCCGCCGGCGGCGAGCGCCACCATGGCGATCTGGATCATGGAGAGCCACGCGGCGTCGTGGCGCGGCGAGCGCTCCGCGAGCTCGACGATGTAGAACGCCCACACGATCGCGCTGACGAACACGATCAGGTCGCCGGCGTTGACGGGACCGCCGGCCGCGGGAAACGTCATCAGGACGAAGCCCGCTCCGGCGAGCGCGAGGCCGGCGGCGTTCTCGAGCGTCGGCCACCGCCGCGTCAGGAGAAACGCCGCCAGCGGGGTGAGAACCGAGGCGAGGCCGGTCAGGAAGGAGGCATTCGACGCCGTCGTGCGGACCTGACCCAGGATCTGCAGCGCCATCCCGAGCACGGCGAGAACGCCGAGCCGCGCCCCGTCCGCCCACAGGCGCGGCGTCCGGCGCGCGGCGCGGAGGAGGACGAGGCCGCACAGGCCGGCCAGGGCGAAGCGCCAGAACAGGAACGGGAGCGCCGGCACGGCGCCGAGCAGGTTCTTGACCATGACGAAGTCGGTGCCCCACACGACCGCCACCGCGACGAGCACGGCGTCGGCGCGAAGGCGCCGGATCGGGGGTTCCGCGTCGGTCCTCATGGTGCGCTTCCGTGTCGATGGAAAGAGAAGTCGCTCCTAAGCTAGCATTCGGCGCCTTGAAAGACCCGACGACGCCGCGCGTGCGGTTCGCCCCGTCGCCGACGGGCTCGCTCCACGTCGGCGGCGCGCGCACCGCGCTGTACAACCTGCTCTTCGCCCGCCACACCGGCGGCACCTTCCTGCTGCGCATCGAGGACACGGACGTCGAACGCTCCCGCGAGGAGCTGACGGCCCAGATCCTCTCCGCGATGGAGTGGCTCGGCCTCGAGTTCGACGAGGGACCCTTCTACCAGTCCCGGCGCTACGACCTGTACCGCGCCGCGGCGGAGCGGCTGCTGGCGGAGGGGAAGGCCTACCGCGCCTTCGAGACACCGGTCGAGCTCGAGACCGAGCGCAAGAAGGCCGAGGCCGCCGGCCGCGCCTACCGGTACTCGGGAGCGGCGCGCGCCATCCCGCCCGAGGAGAGCGACCGCCGCGCCCGGGCCGGCGAGCGGCACGTCGTCCGCCTGAGGATGCCCTCGGAGACGATCGTCGTCGAAGACCTCATCCGCGGCCGGGTCGAGTTTCCGGCCGAGGCCCTCGACGACTTCGTTCTGGTGCGCTCCGACGGCCATCCGCTCTACCACTTCAGCGTGTGCGTGGACGACACCGAGATGCGCATCACCCACGTCATCCGCGGCGACGACCATCTCGCGAACACGCCCAAGCACGTCGCGCTCTTCCGCGCCCTCGGCGCGCCGATCCCCCGCTTCGCGCACCTCGGGATGATCCTCGGCACGGACCGGAAGAAGCTCTCGAAGCGCCACGGCGCGGCGGCCGTCGAGGAGTGGCGCGACGCCGGCATCCTTCCGGAGGCCCTCTTCAATTTCCTCGCGCTCCTCGGCTGGGCTCCGGGGGGCGACCGCGAGATCCTGACTCGCGCGGAGATGGAGCGCGAGTTCTCGCTCGAGAAGGTCGGCGCCTCCCCGTCGGTCTTCGATCCCGAGAAGCTCCTCTGGATGAACGCCCAGTACGTCGCGAAGATGCCGGCGGACGAGCTTCTCGCCCGCTCGACCCCGCACGCGGCGAAGGGGCTGCCCCCGCGCGAGGTCGCGCTGGCCGCGATCGAGCTCCATCGGCCGCGCGTGCGGACGACGATCGAAATGGGCCGCGCGCTGTCCTCCTATGCGGAGGACCCCGCCGACTACGATCCGGACGGCTGGAAGAAGCACGTCAGGCCCGAGACGCCGCGGCAGCTCGAGACGCTCGCCCGATCGCTCGAGGCGCTCCCCGACTGGACCGCCGCCTCGACGGAGGAGGCTCTCCGGAAGACCGCCGAGGGCGAGGGAGTGTCCGCCGGAAAGCTCATCCACCCGACGCGCCTGGCCCTGACCGGCACGACCGTGGGCGCTCCCCTCTTCGACGTGGTCGCGCTCCTCGGCAAGGAGACGGCGCTCCGCCGGCTCAGACGATTCGTCGAGGCGGCGAAGGCGCAGACACCGGCGTAGCCCGGGCGGGGACGGCCCGCCCTACGTGGTTTTTACCCGGTAGTCCTGGCGAAGGCTCTGCAGGTCCTTCAGCGCGGTGCGCAGGACCGAGATCACGCGGGTCACCTCGCGCCCGTAGTAGCGCATCTCGGGATCGCAGTCGGTCAGGCTGTAGACCGCCTCGTCCTTCTCGAGGCGGTCCTTCTCGAACGTCAGCCGCTCGATCATCTCGTCGAGCTCGCTGCGGAGGACGAACGCGATGTCGCGCACGCCGAGGTAGCGGCTGCACTGGGGGCAGTGGACCGCCTCGCTTCCCGTATCGGGGACCGTGTCGATCACGAACTGCCGCTCACACCGCGGGCACTCGAAGACTTCCGGGATCATGGCTCTCTGTCGGAGAGTGTAACTCTCTCCGCCCGTCTCTTCTCCCCTCTCCCTCCGGGAGTCTATGGACCGGGGACATAGTGGACGGGTGTTCGGAGACATGGTGGACACATTCCGGGACGAGGATTTGGCTTCAGGAGGCCAGATCCGATGCCTTGGAAAGGGCAGTCCATCGTGGATCAGCGTGAGGAGTTCGTTCGG